>CAZUZL010000001.1:0-157899 GCA_964625065.1 uncultured Candidatus Saccharibacteria bacterium
CCTCCACAAGGAGGGGAACCATGAAAATACAAAAAACCCCTTACCTTTTATAGGTAAGGGGCGGCGGATTATTACGCCTTTTTCTTTTTGAGGAGTTTGGAAATTGAAGAGATAGACTCATTCAGAGATTGTTCTCTTTCATTTAATTCTTTCTCTTTTATCCTAAACCCTTCAATTAAACTGATCATTCCGGGAACACATTCCATGAAATTTTTCAATTCCTTAATTGCTGCGTCCGGGGTCAATTCTTTGAAAACCTGTTTTACAATTGTTTTCTTGGTGTATTTCCGGGACACTTTTGGTGCAGCTTTTTTAGTGGTTTTTTTAACTGCCTTTTTAAGTGCAATCTTTTTAACTACTTTTTTCGCGGCTTTCTTTGGTGTAGATTTTTTAGCAATCTTTTTAGGCACAGATTTTTTTATTGTTGGTTTTTGCTCTACTTCCCCCAACATAACAATAATTGCCTTTTTCCCTTCTTTCAAAGAGAGTTCGTACATACCACCGAAAAATTCCTCAAGATGCAACTTAATGTTTGAAGTAGCTTCCAGTGTACGACAATTGATTGTATTTTTACCCTTTTTCTGATTAGGAATAATAGAAAAATAATGTTCTTTCGCGTTGAATTCACCTGCAACAAGTGCTGTTAATAATTGACCGCGTAGTTGATTTACGTTTTTCGCCTTTTTGAAATTCATGAATACGTTTTTTTGGTTTGTGGTTGATTTTGAATTTAATTTTGTAGTCTGTTCTTTTGCTTCCGCGACTTGTGCAGAAGGTTCGTTGTTTTTAAGATTAACTTTTTGCAATTTTGATCTAACTTCAAACACTTTGTCAGAAGAAAAAGTGGCAATATTTTCAGTTAGAATACTGAATTTCAAGCCGTCATTTGTAGGACTAAGTATAAATTTAGCTTTTCTAGCTTTGTTTAAAATCAGTTCTTTTATAACGCTTCCAGCATTCACTGCACAATTTTCATTTAATGAGATAGAAACATAGTGGTCCATATTATGAACGACATTAACATCTTTGACTATATCCTTTAAATCTTTTAGTCCAAGAAAGTAGTTCCGTAAATCATCAAATAATTTATCACGCTTTTTAAATTGCTTTGCTAATCGAGAATTAAGATTTCCGTACTTTTGCATTTGATTATAAATAATTTTTTATCATACTACTCTATTTATACATGTTTGTCAAGGTTTTATAAACACAAAAACCCCTACCGTTTTACCGATAGGGGTTTAAAAAATTAGATCTTGGAAGAAACTTTACCGAGTGTCAGTACCTATCTCCTGCTAAGCTTTTTACATGCAGGTTCTGGGTATATCTGTTTCATTTCAAAGAGATTTACTTTTGAAAGGACAACTAAGGCCCAAGAATCAGTATTAGTGAATCTGGATAGATATAAAGGCATGCCTCCCAAACAAAATTGAGAAGAAAAATCAATCAGTAACAAATCGTTCTCAAGGTGATCTAGTTTCGTATAATAATTAATCGGGACAGAATACTGGCAACAATTTGACCAACCAATAGTAGTTGTTTCAAAACTTTCTGCTTTGATAAATTTGTATCCGTCGTAACTAAAGGATTCATTAGATTTTCTCTCGTAAAACACCTTGCCAGAAACAGAATCATTACTTGCATGCATTATACAAACATAAATAATAACTTCTGGTGAAGTATTTTTATTATAACTAAAATTACCTGCACCCAAAGTAGAATCAGGTTCTGTCGGAATTAAGCCAATTTTATAAATATCTCCTGTACGAACCGAATCGTATGCGTTGGTGGTTTGGCCATGTAGCCCAATAAAGGTCATCATTTCGATGACAAAAAATAATGTAAATAACTTTTTCATGATGTGTGTATGGTATTTTTCAAATTTAATTATATAAAATAATATCATACTTGTCAAAGTTTTTAAAATATAAAAACACCCATTTCTGGGTGTTTTTATATGAATTATTTCTTCTTCTTTGCGCGTCGTGAGACGATAAAGATGTTTGAATATTTCTTTGGTGTTCTGGTTTTGCGTCCACCTGTAACCTTACCCCACATGGTTTTCGGTCGTTTGGTTCCGCGTCCTTGAGCACCTTCACCTCCACCGTATGGGTGGTCAACTGGGTTCATGGCTGAACCGCGGACAGTTGGGCGTATACCCTTCCATCGACTGCGTCCTGCTTTACCGTAGTTGCGTAGTTTGTTTTCTTCGTTTGAAACTTCACCTATAGAGGCAAAACATTCTTCGCGAACTTTACGAACTTCTGATGATGGTAGTTTGATAAGGGTGTAACCGTTATCGTTAGCCACTACCTGGGCATAGTTACCCGCTGAACGGGCGATCTTAGCACCACCACCGGCTTTAATTTCCACGTTGTACACGTAGGTACCAACAGGTACTACGCGTAGTGGAAGTCTGTTACCAGCAGTCAATGGGGCGTCAGCTGACACTATAAATGTGTCGCCTACCTTTATTGACTTGGGTGTTAACACGTATCTTTTTACACCGTCTGCATATACTGCAAGAGATATAAATGATGTACGGTTTGGATCGTATTCTACCGAAGTAATCTTCGCTGGAATATTTACTTTGTCGTATTTGAAATCAATTGCTCGATAACGACGCTTGTTACCACCGCCTTTGTGGCGAGTAGTAATACGTCCGAGGTTATTTCGTCCGTGAGCTCGAGTAAAACCTTTTGTTAAAGATTTTTCAGGAGTGTCGGTTGAAAGCACTTCACGATAATTGATTGTCAGCATGTTTCTCCGTGAAGGAGTTGTTGGTTTGTATGATTTCATTTTCTAGTATTTAGCGAACAGTGATAAGCGAATAGTGTATCTATTAATCTTAAAACCGTCTACTTAGTTATTATTGAGACAGAGGCAATGAGTCGCCTTTTTTCAATGTTACGACCGCTTTTTTAGTACCCTTAAGTGTACCCATATGACCCTTCATGAAAACCGCTTTTGGTTTTACACGCAAAGTGTTAACTGAAACAGGCTTAACTTTGTACATTTTTTCAATCAATTTCTTGATTTCATTTTTTGTCGCATTTTTTGCAACATCAAATGTGTACTGGTTTTTGTCTGCCATAGCAGTAGTTTTTTCAGTAACTAGTATTTTACCAATTAAAGACTTTGCTACTTTTTCAGCTACAGGCTTTTTTTCTTTTGTTGTTGTTTTTTTAGTAGCCATATAATTATGTTCGCTTACTCTCTAAGAATGCAAATGCATTAGTAGGATCTACAATAATAAGATATTTCTTCTGTAAAACATCAACCACACTGATGTCCTTCAATTGGTCTACCAATAGTTGAGGAAGGTTTTTGAAACTCTTTTCAACTGTGGCGTTACGTGCAGGAAGTACCATAAGTGCTGTATTTTTTCTTTTTGTTGAAAGACGATCTTTGCCAGTTGCAGTTGCTAGTCCTGAAAGAACTGTAAATGCATCTTTGGTTTTGATAGACTTCATGTCCAGTGGGTTAACAAATATTATTTCCCCATCTTTGAACTTGCGAGAAAGTACGGTAAACAATGCTTTTGTTTTCATCTTACGATTAATCTTTTGAGAATAATCTTTAGCTGAAAGTGGTCCGTGTGTTACACCACCGTGGCGCCAAATTGGCGAACGAGATGAACCGTGACGAGAACGTCCTGTACCTTTTTGCTTCCAAGGTTTTTTACCTCCACCACGAACTTCACTTCGGTCCTTGGTGTCAGCAACTGTTGGTCGCGCATTGGCCATCATGGCTACAGAAACTTGGTGTACCAAGTCACTGTTCCATGGAAGCCCGAATATTGCTTCAGGTACTGTAAGACTTGCGCCTTTAGCTGCACCTGCTGTGTATAATGTTGCTTCCATATAATTAACCTATGATTTCTAGTAGTGTTCCTCGTCGACCTGGTATTGCACCCTTTATGTACATTTCGTTTGCAGCTGTATCTATGTGTAGGACTTGTAGGTTTTTAACCGTAATACGGTCTGTACCCATACGTCCGCCCATGCGCATACCCTTCGGCACACGTGTACGTAGACCTCCACCGATAGAACCGTGTTCGCGTTCAGAGTGTTTCTGACCGTGTGAACGACGTCCTCCAGAGAAACCATGGCGTTTAACAACACCTTGGAAACCTTTACCCTTAGATATACCTGACACCGCAACTTTCTGACCAAGGTCAAATAGTGTTGGGTCGATAACATCACCTATGGCAAATGTTGGATCTTCTTGCAAACGAAATTCTCGAATAACTTTGTATGGTTCTTTTGAGTGTCCAAGTTCTGCCTTGGTACGTAACGCTGGGCGTGATGTACCGAAGCCAACCTGAACTGCAGAGTAACCGTTCTCTGCTACTGTCTTTAATGCAGTAACGACAACCGGTGATAGTGACACCACGGTAGCCGGAAACACATGACCGTTTTCCGCAAAGAATTGGGTCATCTGTTGTTTTGTTCCTAGTAAAAATTTCATATATTAGAGGTACCACACCACGTTTATAGCAGTGGGTACATAATTAGTTCTAATAATCTGGTCGAATCTGTAAAAGAACCGATTTAGAGCATCTTTATATCAACATCAACACCATGAGGTAGATTGATTGAAGAAAGTGCATCCATAGTAGCCTTTGTAGGGTTCAGTATTTCAATCATTCTCTTGTGAGTACGCATTTCAAACTGTTCACGTGAATTTTTGTAAATAAACGGAGAACGGTTAACTGTATACTTCTTGATTTCAGTCGGTAATGGTACCGGACCAACAGCAACGGCATCGTTTCGTAACGCTGTGTCGATGATGGTTTTTACTGAGGTGTCGAGTATCTTACTTTCATATGCGCGTACGCGAATACGAAGCTTTGCTTCACCTTCTTTAGTTTTTGTAGTTTTTGTTGACATAATGTACTAGTGATTAGTGTACAGTGGTAAAGGAATAGTGAATTAATTTATTTCGCTATACCCTATACCCTGTTTACTATTCCCTATTTAATGATCTTGGTAATAACACCTGCACCAACAGTTTTGCCACCTTCACGAATAGCGAAGCGCATTTTGTCTTCTAGAGCAACAGGAGTAACGAGTTTAACAGAAAGATTTGCTGTATCGCCAGGCATAACCATTTCAGTTCCAGCTGCAAGTTCTACGTCGCCAGTTACATCTGTTGTACGGATGTAGAATTGTGGCTTGTAACCCTTGAAGAATGGAGTGTGACGTCCGCCTTCTTCTTTCTTAAGTACGTAAACTTCACATTCAAATTCTGAGTGAGGAGTAACTGTACCAGTTTTTGCTAGAACTTGACCACGAGCAATATCTTCTTTTTTGATACCGCGTAGTAGTATACCAGCATTGTCGCCTGCCATACCTTCAGATAGTGACTTGTTAAACATTTCGATACCAGTAACTGTTGTTTTAACAGTGTCCTTAATACCAACGATTTCAACTTCTTCACCAACCTTTACGATACCGCGTTCGATTTTACCTGTAACAACTGTTCCACGTCCTTCGATTGAGAAAACGTCTTCGATAGGCATAAGGAAAGGTTTGTCTAGGTCACGTTCTGGTACAGGAATGTATGTATCCAATGCGTTTACTAGTTCCATAACTTTTTGTGCCCATGGGTCGTTGTTGTCAGCAGATTCAAGAGCCTTAAGGCCTGAACCACGGATAACAGGTGTGTTTGCACCGTCGAAACCATTCTTTGTAAGGATTTCACGGATTTCTTCTTCAACTAGTTCGATCATGTCTTGGTCATCTACCATGTCGCATTTGTTTAGGAAAACGATAATTTTTGGAACACCAACTTGTTTTGCAAGAAGGATATGTTCACGAGTTTGTGGCATTGCACCATCAGTTGCTGCAACCACAATGATTGCACCGTCCATTTGAGCTGCACCGGTAATCATGTTTTTGATGTAGTCGGCGTGGCCTGGGGCGTCGATGTGTGCGTAGTGACGAGTAGGTGTTTCGTACTCGTTGTGTGAAAGCGCGATAGTAATACCACGAGCTTTTTCTTCAGGTGCTTTGTCGATACCATCGATACCAACTAGTTTAGCTGAATAACCTTCACCAGCACGTGCTAGTGTATTAAGGATAGCTGCGGTTAATGTTGTCTTACCATGGTCAACGTGGCCAATTGTACCTACGTTAACATGGGGCTTTGTACGGTTGAATGTTTCTGCTGCCATATATATATTTTTTAGTGGTTCTCGTCCCCATGTATTTCTAGAAATACATGAAAATAGAACATAAAATTACTCTAATAAACACGCTTTGCGCGATATACAGATACTATCAGATTTTGCCAATATGTCAAATAAAAACACCCCCATAGGGTTGTTTTTATGCTAAATGGGCAAAGGTTATTGCGTATTTTGTATTTCTTCTACTTCTTTTATAACATCTTCTACTTTTTCGTCTTTTTTGCCACGTAGCAACTTGGTAATAAGTTTTAGGCGTTTTAGTATTTTATGGCCCCATAGATAGTGCACAAAATACAGTATAACTATAATTCCAAGTATAAATAGCAATACTGCTGTAGAATTGTTCTTAATCCAGTTACGTAATGCACCGGGGGCTTTTACAGATATATGTGCGTCTACACTGTTACCGGCAAAGTCATACGCCCGAACTATAACAGTAGACCCATCAGTTGCAGTGGTTGGCACTTCATAAGGACTTTCAGTTCTGGTAAATATAGGCGACGAAGTTGAAGACTGACCGTTGTCTATAACACCTATTTCATAGTGGTCTATACCACTTAATGCATCGGTACTAAAAAATGTTACTAACGCACGGCTGACATTTTCGTTTACAACATAATTAACTTTTGGTTTGAATAATGCCGGCGCTGTTGTATCTATTCGCATTAGGTAGTTTGTTGTACCGCCCCATGCACCACCATCCTTCAAAGCTTTAATATGGAAATACCACAAACCGTCTTTTAAATCTTGGTATGATTTAGTTGGTTCATTGGTCAGGTTTTTGTTGTCAGGTATCGTGTTTGGTTTGTCGTCTAATACATAACTGAAGCCAACCACACCGGGGTCTTTGTTCCAGGCTAGTAGTGGAGCGTTGTTGTTATACCAATGGTCAGAAAAAGGGTGTGTATCTGAATATATATTTAGACCACCTGGTGGTTTAGGTAATATGGTATATACACCACGGTTATATGACAATATTGTTTGTGTACCTACACCGTCGTTAGACAACACACTAGATGTGTCAGAAATCTTAACTTCTGTTGTACCGACAGATTTTGCTTGAAATGTTATAGCTAAAATTAAACTAGAATCAGAAACAATACCACCGGGTATACTACCTACCACACTGGCTGTACCGTATGTATTGTCATATGTTGGTGGTTGTATCCATAGACTAATAATAGACTTACCTGTTGAAGGTTTTACAATACTTAGTTTTGTTGGGTCAAATTTAATATGTAAATCTATAGTATTTATACTTTTGCCTTTTGTATTTATTAGAATTGGAACTTCAAATATAGAACCTTCTGTGTATGTAGCCTGTTGCGGTGTTATAGATATTTCAGAACGTGCAACTAGATTAGAAGCATTCAGGTTTATAACTTGTTGTGCATGCACAGTAGGAACCAACACTAAAAATAGTATTGTAACAAAGCTACCAAACTGTAATGCACGGAATTTCATTTTATATTCCTGAATCTTTAATATCGCTGATAATGGTACGTTCTGCATCGGTTATATCTTTTTTGAACTGTGTAACAAAAGCCTTTTCGTCTGGCGTTAGTGGTTTGTTGTCTTTAACTTTTTTAAGTATATTTGCTTCTTCGTCTATGTCTTCTTCTAATATACCAAAGCTTTTATCTATCAACGTTTTAGTTGCAAGCATCCTTTTATGCATACGTTGCTTATAGTGCAATATTTTATACCAGCCAAATATTGTTATTAGTATTAACAAAACCAACAAACCAACTATAGGCACCACTAATGAAGCAATATTTACCAAATTACCTGCAATGTTTTTAGGGTTTGATTTTACAACTATTTTTATGGGTGTGTTTTCGTCACTTTCTATACCTGTGTCGCCTCTACTGTGGGCTGATATAGTGTATACGCCTTTTACGGTCCGTTGTTCTGAAACGTATGTAAACAAACCTTTTTCATTTGTTTTTATTGTTGTCGAAGTATGTTTACTAGTGTTGTCGTCTAGTAACGCATCTGACGAAATAACAACAAAACTAGATGGGTCTGAACTACCCTTTACTACTATGTATTCGTTTTCTACAACGTCGTTACTATAGTCACTAAAAACAGGCACGCTTATACCACTGTTAGTAAACGACAAACTCTTTGACAAACTTTGTCCATCAAAAGTTTGGCCGTAGACTTTTATCAGATGTATACCACGGGACAAAGGTATAGTTTCAAAAACATGGCTACCAGAGTCGTTCCATACATATGGTGTATTGTCTACTTCAACACGGTAGTTTTTAATGGGCGTACTACTGGTAATAAGGAACCGACTACGTGGGTCCATTACGTCTTTCTTTTTTATTTCTTCAACTTGAATTGTAAAATTTACTTTTTCTGTTGTTTGCAGTTGTGTAGTTATGGTTGTTTCTGTTGGAGTTGTTTTTTCTTGTATGTCAGCAATGTCAAAACGTGATTCGCCTGTAGAGTTTAGTATCTGTGTACCCTGCCCGTCGTTAGCTAGCACAGACGCATTAGCAAAAGAAATTTTAGCTGTGCCCGATGCCTTTGCTTTGAAAAACAAAGTTAGTACAGTACCACTACTACCTGTATAGCCGTTTAATATAACACCTTCAAAGTTTACAGTTCCAGCAGAATTTGAATACGAAGGTTCTACAGGCCATAGACTAACAATAGAATCAGATTTAGATATAGAGTTCAGTGTTAGTAGGTTACTGCTAAAACTTACTGTACCAGACATTGCATTTGCAGACTGGTCAGAAGACGACAAAACTATGCGTAGTTTAACATTGTCCCCCACATGGACCGAACCAAAAGTAGGTACAACGTCGAGTTTTGCTGCATGTGCCTTAGGTGTAATAAAAACAAAAGACATTAATACTAATGCGCTAAAAAGTATTTCTTTATAGAAAGTATTAGCAAGTTTTGTCCAATGCATAAATATATTATACATTATTATATTACAAATATCGAGATTAATTTACTTATTCTTTAAAACAAATTTTAATTTAATCAACAAATACAACAAACCCAGTATAAACACAGCTGTCAAAACCAGTAAATACGGCGATACTAGTGTACTAGTAGTTACATTATCATCTGCATCATACGCCATAACTTTTATATAATAGAATGCATTTTGTTTTTTTAATACATATGGGCTGTCTGACACTACACAGTCCGTAAACATTTCGCATACACTGTAGTGGTCTACCCCGCCACCTTTGTCCTGCGTGCTAAATACTATAAAATACTTTCCGTCTTCTATAGACATATCACTTGTGCGAACTATTTTAAAATCTTCAGGGCTTTTTGTGTCTAGTGGTTTGTCTGTAGCAACTGGAACGATGTCGTCTACAACAAAGTTTGCTGGCAGTAGTGTTGCTTTAGCTTCTGTACCATTACTGTCGTTTATATATAGATGTACGTTTTCAAGACTTACAGACTGGCTTCCTAGTTCATTTACCTTAAAAGTAATATTAAAAACTTCTGCATTACTGGTAGACACGCCACCGGGTACAATACCTGAAAAATGCATTTTACCTGTACTATTAACCACTGGTTTTTCTACCCAGAAACTTATAAATGAACTACCAATACTAACTTTTTCAGGTAGCATTTTTTGTGGGTTATAGACCATGTCACCTTCTATTGTGTTTATGGGCACACTTTCTGCATCTAATAAAACTGTAACTGTAACTAAACTGTCTTTAGAAACAGTTGGTGCATTGGTTTTTAACGTCAAAGTTGCAGCATGTGTAACGCTACCTATAAAAGTACTTGTAATAAATAATATTGTGAGTAGTGTTTTTTTATAATATCTGTTCATATATTTTGTTTTTGTTCGTAAAAATATTCTTTTAACATTCTTTGAAGCAACCTCATGCCTTGACTAGTTTTTAAATATTTTTCTCTTCTTATTGCATCCTTTTCATTTAAATATGCTTCATAGTGTATAATTGCCCATGGTTTTTTATTTTTAGTAGAAAAATTCAGACCTCTGTTATGTTCAGTTAGTCTTTGTTTTAAATCTGATGTATATCCTTTATATAAATCCCCTGTTATTTTACTTTGCAAAACGTATACGTAATAAAACATAGTGTATATAATTATTCTTGATTAAATCTAGTCAGCCGGGTCCCAGGGTAGTGAAAGTTCAGCTAGAATGGGTCCCCGGGTAGTAGAAGTTGGCATTGCTTCGATTTTAATCGAAGCGCGCAAAGCGCTATGCCAACTTTCACTACCCGGTCCAGTAGTAAGCCATAATACTAAAGTCGACTAAGTTTATCTTACTGTCACCATTTAGTTTATCTTTTTCAAGTAGTGTTACAGATGCGTTTAAAGTAACTTTTTTATACCAAAAAGCAGCTATAGAAAAGTCGACAAGGTTAACTTTACAGTCGTTGTTCAAGTCGCCTTTAGCTGGGCACTTTTTGTCTTTTGATAGGTCTACGTTTGTATTTCCGACAGTAAAATTATAGCCGTTACTATAGGCACTGATTTCACTTTCATATGCAACCTTAGACTTTGCATTGTGCGATCCTATTTCCAAAGGCGAAGTATCTAATACCTGCAAGTAAACTCCGTTTTTGTCACTTTGAACCTTTTTAAATATTTCTTGGTTAGAATGTATTGCGATTGTAACTTCTGATTGTGGTACGGCCTGGCCAAACAATGTTAAGTTGTCGCCTTGTTTAACTTGCGACTTGTCACCTGAAATAGTCGGCGCTATAAATATACCACCTACGTTTATAGTTACCCCGTCAGTAACAACTATAGGAAAAGACTGCAACGGACTACGTACGTCGTCTTTGTCAGTAGAATATACACTAAACATATACGAACCGGCAGCAAGTGTGTTTAATTCAATATTAAAATTTGCATCTGAACCAGAAAAAGTCGTAGCAACAATTTGTGCATCTTTTAGTAAAGTTACAGAACTGTTCGGGTATGCTCTACCATAAAAAGTTATCTTGGTTTGGCCTGTGGCTCCGCCCCCACCACCGCCTCCGCCCCCACCTCCTCCACCACCGCCGCCTCCGCCACCAATGGTAGCTACTGGTGTTGCAGACACGAATGCAGATTCACTTAAGAAAACACCTGCAGCATACGACCTGATTTTAAAATAATATGTTGTACCATTAGTTAAACCAGTACGTATAGAAGTTAGAACGTTACCAACGTCTGTATATGTGTATGTACCGCCACTGGTGGTGCTTATACCCACAGCATAGCTGGTAATGTTAGCAAATATACCTGTTGATGCGGTCCAGGTTAGTGTTACTTGCGCAGCCCCTGCAGTAGCAGAAACTACAGGTGAAGTAGCCGACGGAAAGTAAAGAAAACCAGCATTTTGTGCAAACCCAGTACTAGAACTTTGCCCCTGTGTTAACTGCCCTGTTGCAGACAAATACTGGAAACTTGTAGAAGAAGATTGCCCACCTTCAATAACAGTTGTAGATGGGTTTTCTAATTCAAAACTTGTACTGGTAAACGCAGCATGAACCAGTGTAAAACCCATAGACAACAATAAAAACACGCCTAAAATTTTAGTTACATGTTTTGTGTATTTTAAATTTTTCAAATTATAAATTTTCTTCATCTTTATGAGAAATATTTTTAAAGAAAATATAAGCCCGTTTAAGGTTACGACCTATGTGGTGTCCGAACATATAGTGTAGTATAAGCAATATAAACACTAATGCAAACAAACCAGCTATATACCAGTTTTTCTTGTCGGGGTATAAACTAGTTGAACTTTGTGTTACATTACCTGCCCCGTCAAAAGCTTTTACAACTACAGTAATGTTTTCTATTCCGTCAGTTGGTAGTACATATGGGCTTTCTGTTTGTATAAATACAGGCAATGCGTTTTTGTCTCTTGAGTTACGCAACACACCCACTTCGTAGTGGTCTACACCAGAAAGTGCATCTGTAGTATTAAACAAAAGCAAATATTCGTTTCTGCCATCACTTGTAATTGTGTTTATCGTTGGTTTAAATTTTTCAGGTGGTGTGGTGTCTATATGTACCTTATAGTCTGCTGGCAGGCCCCAGGTAGCTACGTCTTTAGATTTAATATGGAAATACCATGTTCCGTCACTTATGCCAGTATAACTGGTTGTGTTTTTCATTGTACTAACTTCGTTTACAGGAACAGTTTTCGGGTTACCGTCTAGTATAAAACTGTAACCGGTCGATTCATATGTGTTGTCCCATGTAAATACAATATTGTTATTGTTATACCAGTTGTCTTCAAATGGGTGTGTGTCTGAATTTATAGTCAAACCTTCGTTCATAGGGTTTGTAAACAACAATACAGATCTACCAAAAGACACATTAGCCTTACTGCCTGTGCCGTCGTTGTTGTATACATTTGTTACAGTGTCGATACTGATATTAGATGTTCCAGAAGCCAGAACCTTAAACGACATTGTTGTTATAAGCCCAGAACTAGTAACAATACCCTCAGGTATAACACCGCTCATTTTAATATAACCTTTTACATTGTCGTATGTAGGTGGTTCTACCCATATACCAAAAATACTTGTTCCACCAGAAGGCTTTGCAACTGCAAGTTTCTTGGGGTCGAAATTTACTTTTAGGTCAAGCGCGTTTATACTTGAATTTTTCGTGTCTATATATATACCTACATCAAACACAGACCCAACGACAAAACTACCGTTTCTAGGCGACACATACATTTGTACATTATTTTTAGTAGCACCGTCTACATTATTTTGCGCGTAAACAAAATTAGGCAAAAAAGAAAAAAACACCATTAAACAAGTTAGCGTATACATACCTACTGTTTTGCAACAGGTTTGTATTAGAATATTGTTTAGGTGTTTTTTCCAAAAGAGGTTCATCGATACTATAAAGTATATATGTACGAACCACTCTAGTCAATTATTGTTTTGCTTTTGTGTCTGTTGTTTTTGTGTCTGTAGTTGCTGGGGCTGCTGGGGCCTTTGTACTTGGACTACCGATGTTTAGTGGTGCAACGTCGATTATTTTGTTCATTGTTACACTGTATAGAAATGCCTTTTTAGCTTGAGCGTAAATTAGAACTTTGTCGCCCTTTACTGCATGAGCAAAGAAAGCTTGGTCTTTTAATGCTTCTGGATCAGAAACAGTTGCTACTGTTGGTGTTTCACCTTCTGGTAGTAACGCTATTTTTGAAACTTTAGCTACTAGGTCAGTTGCTTCTTTCTGAGCTGCTACTGTTGGGTCTTGTTTTAATACTCTTATTTGTGAATAAAAATATACACATAGTCCGATTGCAACAAGTGCAATAACAGGAACTATTATTTTAGTAAACTTTTGCTTTACCATACTTTTTTCTACTTTTGTATCAGTTTGTTCCATATATAAAAAATTAATTGATTTTAATAAAAGACAAGTTACTCTATACTACGACTTATCTGTATACACACTATTGTATCGCAAAGGCTACGGGTATGCAACAAATTACAAGCCTATATCTTTGACACCGACAGTAACTGCGGGTACACCTTCTGCTCTGGACGAAGCGGTAATGATTTCATTGATTTTATTAATGATTTCCTTCGGGTCGTACTGACTTTTAACCAAGTACAGCACTGCACCCAAACTTAATGCTTTTTCTGCATCTTCCTGCCCTGCTAGGTTTGTAAGCATTATAACTGGAACTTTTTTAAGCTTTTCGTTCAGTTTAATTTGTCTCAGTACGTCGAAACCATTTTGTTTAGGCATCATTATATCTAGCAATATAACTGTAGGGGGTGTTGGCATTTTTTCTAGTTTTGTAATAGCTTCATCGCCATCAAAAGCCATTTCAATGTCATAACCACTAAGCTTGAAAGCCCTTTCGTACATGCGACTCATTAATGGGTCGTCTTCTGCTAAAAACAATATTGTTGTCATATATATAATAATATAATAGTTAGTCTAATAAAGCAATTAATACGTTTATTCTAAAGGTATTATAGGTATTGTAAAGAAGAATGTACTACCCTTGCCTACTTCACTTTTTTCTAGTCCAATGGTACCACCTAGTTTTGATATTAATAACCTAGAAATATACAAACCTAGGCCTGTGCTTTTTGTAACATCTCGGGCTAAAATCTGTTCGCCAGCTGGTTGGAATTTTCTAAACAACAGAGCTTCATTTTTAGCAGATATACCAGAACCAGTGTCAGTTACACTTATTTTAACAAAATTACCCGCAACTTTGGTTTCTATAGAAACATTTCCTGCAGATGTAAACTTAATGGCATTACCTATTAAATTAAACAGTATTTGTTCAACCTTTTCTTCGTCTGTAAATACTTTGACTTCTTTTGTTTTTTTATAACTTAGTTCTACATTTTTTGTATCAGCACCCTCCTTTACAGATTTTATAACCTTGTTAATGGTACTAGAAATACCGAACTCTGTATTCTTTATTTCAATTTTACCTTGTTCTAGTCTTGATACATCTAGGAAGTCGTTTACTATACCTATCAGACGTTTACTTGCATCGTTAATGTCAACCAACATTTCTGTAACATCTTTGCTTTTAATTTTGTCTTTATACATGTCTAGTATCATGCTACTGTTGCCACGTATAGCTGTCAGTGGTGTACGTAGTTCGTGCGAAGCCACCGCAAAGAATTCGTCTTTACTGCGTTCCATAACCTTAGCTTCTGTTATGTCTTCTAGTAGGAATATATAACCGATTGATGTGTCTTCTTCTGAAACTATAATGGGCGCTATTATACCGCGGTATATTTTACTACCGACTAATATGTCGTTTAGTTCACAAACTTTTTTGTCGCGTGAACATTGTTCTACCTTGTGTTCAAAATTAAACGTATTGCCGAAAAACTTTACAACATCTGTAAATGATATATTTTTGTCTTCATTGAATTTAAATATATCCATTATGGCTGTGTTTTTCATTATTATGTTATTGCTTCCATCGGCTATAATAAAACCAAAAGGTATACTGTTTATAGACGCCAGCAGTCTAGCGCGTTCTTCTTTTAGTTCCTGGGTACGTTCAATAACCTTTTGGTCCACACTTTCCTTTTCTTTAACCAAAGCAAGCTCCAATGCTTTTTCTTTTGAAATGTCAGACTCTAGACCGACGAAAAACTTTACATTACGTTGTTCGTCTAGCACAGGTGAAATTATAGATTTAGCAATATATACTTCGCCATTTTTTCTTTTGTTTTCTATTTCACCGGCAAAAGTTTTTTTGTCGACACTTATGGTTTTCCACATGTCTTCATAGAAACCTAATGGCATTTGTCTGCCCCATAAAGACGGCTTACTACCTATAATTTCAGCATTGTCGTAGCCTGTAATTTTACTTGCAGCTGCATTGGCATATATAACCACACCGTCTGGGTCGGTTATTATAACGTGTTGCGTAGTGTTTTCTATAACTAGTTTAAATTTTTCAAGTTCCTGGGCTTGTTGTTCAGAAAGTTTCTTTTGCTTTTCAATGTCTTCTAGTAGGTTTATTACAGCTTTTTTTGTTTGTTCTAGGTCATTAACCTTTTCATTTAACTGCATTGTTCTGTCAGTAACCTCTGTTTCAACTGTATTTTTGTATTTTGACAGGTTTTTAGCCATATCATTAAACACATTCGCCATGTCGCCTATTTCGTCTTTTGTATTTATATCTACAGTTACGTCAAATTCTCCAGATTTAACTTTTTGTATTTGGTCGCGCAGTTTTTTAAGTGGGCCGATGAAAGAATTCCCACCGATAAAACCAATAATACCTACAACAACAGCCAGCATTAGTAGCACCAAAATAAACCACAACGCAGAGTTCCGTGCTGGGGCAAAAGCTTCTTTTGAATCTATTTTAGTTACAACGCAAGATTTCAATTCTGGGAACCAACTCCAATACCCTACAACACTGTCTGCATGGTAGTCTGTTGTTACAGTAGACACTTCTTTGCCAGACAAACATGTTTTCGTTTCAGGTGTATATATAGTTTTTCTAAAAGCGGCATCAGTTTCTTTACTTAGGTCGGTTACAACCATATTAAAAGAATTGATTATAAATGTTTCACCAGTTGTACCTAGCCCTGAACGTGATGTAACTATTTCATTTATATCTTTGACACTTATATTACCTAACACCATACCTACAAATTTGCCAGTACTATCTAAAATAGGACTAGCCACAAACATGGCAGGTTCTTTTGTTTTTACATTAAAATAGTAGTCTTGAAGCGTAGTTTGTATTTGGGCTTTTTTAAAAAAATCTTCGTTACTATAAATTTTACCTTCGTCTTCTGTATTAGTAGAAACCAATACTTCACCACCTTTGTTTAGAATAGAAACACCGGTTAGTGTTTTATTTTCGTTTGTTATGTCTTCAAATTCAGTTCGTAATTCTGCTTTATTTACAGATGTCTGATTACTAATATAGTCAGCTATAAGACTGCTTTTATTTGCTAGGTATTCTATTTCATTTATACCGTTTTTCAAATACAAATTAACACTATTTTTCTTCAGTAGTGTAATACTTTGTAACTGCGAATATACTTGTTTTTGCAATGAATTCTGAACTATGAAGAATGTAATTAGCCCACCACAAACAACAACAAAACCAACTATTATTTCTATAAACAATATTAACTTTTTTGTTAGATTTAGCTTCATATTATTTATTGTATATTTTGTCTATAAATTCAGTTGTATACGCGTCGTCCATATCTATAGGTGCAGATAGTAATTTTTGACTTATTAATATTTCTTGTACGTTTTCCCAACCGGCCAGGTCCATAGAACCTAAGTTTGCCGAACCGGTATGTATTAACGGTGCTGATGTACGCAACATAGAAAGTTCGTGTTCTCTGTTAGAATTTGCATAATGCATAGTTATGTCGACTGCTTCTTGTTCGTTTTCTAATGAATACTGCCATCCCTTTATCGTCGCACGAAGAAAACGTTCAACTAAATCTGGTTTTTCATTTATCATTTTTTCAGTTGTAAACAATACGTCTGCATACATGTCTACACCGTAGTCTGCCATAAGTATAGTGTTTACTGGGTGGCCAGCCTGTGTTGCTAAGTTTGGTTCGTTGGTAATATAGCCAGTTGCTACATCGACAGTACCATTTATTAGTTCGTCTGCATTATAACCCATTGGAACTTCCTTAATTTTACTTCTGTCTATACCTAGCTTAGACATCATGGCTTTGTACAAATATTCTACATTTGCTGACTTTTCTATACCGACTTTTTTACCAATAAAATCCTGTGGTTTAGTTATACCACTTGTTTTTAATGTATATGCAGTTATAGGGTTAATTCTATATATAACAGCAATGGCTTTTACGGGTATACCCTTACTTCTGGCAAATACTATTTCGTCTGCAGCACCGGTGGCAAAGTCTGCTTTGCCTGAAACAACTGTGTCCACTACAGATTCGTTAAATTCATATGGTTTTACAGACACGTCTAGTCCTTCGTTTTTATAGAAACCTTTTTCTATAGCAGTATAGTGGCCCGCAAACTGGGCTTGGTGTTTCCATTTAAGTTGCAAATTAACTTTTTCTATAGGGCCATTATAAAAACTTTGTCTATTTTTAGATACAAAAAACAAACCAGTAAAAATTATTGCTACTAAACATATACATATAATTATAATTTTTCTAATGTTCATATAAATTACTATTTTTTATTTTTTAAATCTTCTATTTGTTTTTTTAGTTCTATCATTTCCAGTTCCCTACCTACCATTAACCTGTTTGTTTTTTCTAGCTCTAAAACTTTTTCATTCAATGTATGTTCGGAATCTTCTACTTCTTTATGGTGTTTTTCTTCTAATTTTAATACTGAATTTAGTATATTCAACATTTCGTTTATTGCCACGGCAACAGAACCTATGCCGTCTTTTCTACTTTCGGTTACACGCTTTGTAAAGTCTTTAGTTTGGCTTATTGTGTCTACTTCATAACTAAGTTTAGAAAATCTGTACACAAAAAACATTTCTATAAACATATAAATTATAATACCAAAAAGTACAATAGCCACAGTTGCTACCGCAACAAAAACACGCAGGTTATGTAAACCTTCTATATACACAGTCCTAGGGCTTTCTGTCTTTATTATTATTGCGGGTTGGTCATAATAATCTTTAACTAGAGTGTACCCCGCAACAGTATTTTCAGAAACAGCATTTACAAATATTGGGTTTTTTTCGTCTAGGTTTTTCTTAGCTATAGATACATCTGATGGCAAAAATAGGTCGTTATAGTTATAGACTGTTACAGGTATGTGCGTAAGGTTACTTATATCATGCACTAAATTTGAATCAAAATATTTACCAAATAGCAGTGTGCCGTGCCCAGGACCTTGCGCGTCACTGTTTAAAACTGAAACTGCAGTAACCAACATAGGGCCTTCAGGCAACATTATCAAACCCTGAATTGGAATTTTGTCGTTTGATATAGTTGTTAGTGCAGGGTGTGCATGCACGTGTTCTTCTATTGTGTCTGAAGGTATTTCTTGTCTTTTTATATAGTTAACTGACTTTTTAAACAAAACATCGTGGTCAGTACTTACAAAAACCATTGCGTTTATTTTAATATTTGAAATAGAATTTATACCTAAGTTAGATTCTATATACGGCTTGTTTTTGTCCTTCATAAACTGGTATGTGTCGTCCCACCATGCCCAGTCTATTAAACGAACGCTGATTTGTGCAGTGGTATTTTCTAATGTGTCAGTTACCCTTTCTATGTCTTGGACAACAGAGTTTTCTTCTATAGTACTGTAACTTTTTTGAAATATCTGTGTTGAGTAAAAATTAATAATCAAAGACAAACCTATAATACATACGGTAAATATTACTAGCAGTTTTATTCTTATCGAAGATGTACGCCTTGGTTTCATATAATTATATTATTATACACTGTCGCCTAATAGTTTTTTTGTTACTAGGTACATTGGCACAGCCAATATAATAAGTATAACGGTAACTGCTAACAATGTAAGTCTGTTTGTTGTGTTTGCAATATCTACTATATCAGATTGGGGCTTAGCAGAAGAAAACATACCAACTATTTTTCCATCAGTGTTTTCAAACGGTACGTAACTAGCTAAAAACGGCATACCTGAAATGCTAACCTTCGAAGTAACAGTCTGGCCCATTACTAGAACATTGTTTTTTACAGTTGCGTCTTCTACAGGTACACCCACTAACCTACTGCGCCCATCTGCTGACATAGATGTAGAGGCTACGGCCAAGTCTGCCTGGTATAGTGTTGTGTCTAGTCCGGTAATGTTTTTAATACCATCTACCATTACATTGTCTAGTGGAAAACCAGCAACAATGGTACCTACAACTTTACCGTCTTTATACAATGGAGACGCTGAACGAATAGAAAACTTTTCTCGGGGTGAATATTCTATAGTAGTAAACGAATTTCCAACCAAGGCTTCTTCTACACTACGTTCATAGGCTATAGAGTCGCCATATTCTGTTACTGCATGTGCACGCATAATAACAGTACCAGATGCATCTGTTGCTAATAAGAAACCTAGTTTTTCAGATTCAAGGTATTGCGTTAATACGGTTTGTAAACGAATAGTGTCCCCGCTTGAAACTATGTTTGGTAACAATGTATTAGTTGCTATGTATTTTGACTCTGCACCTGATTTGTCCATAAGGTTCTGCACCGTGAAGTCAAAAACTTTTGCGTCTATTAACAGATTATTTCTAGTTTGTTGTTCTACTTTACTAATTAGTATTGTAGAGAATGCCAATGTAACCAATGTAGCTATAAATATAGTCATTGTTAGAAATATCAAAACCAAACTTTCTTGTATGCGCATACGCAAATACTGCCAAACCCAATATGCAAAAGATATAAAACCAAGTACTTCAAACAAATGTGCCACATACCAATAAATATTCTGTACGTCTATTACACCATTTACAGCCATTAAAATACTGCCTATGGTCGTAAAAAGAAAGCCTAAAAATAAAGAATTCAAACTGGCATTATGTTCACGTTTCATCTGGCCATATACAGTAAATGTTACGGCACCTAGTAACAACGCAGCTACGCCTTCAAAAAATGTAAACACCCCCGCAAATGAAGGTATTATTAATATTGCTGAAAGGCCTGCCATTTTGGGTGTTGCCATATAGCTAGCCAAAACGAAAACCAACCCTACAATGTAGCCACTAAAGCCAAAAAAGCTAACAATGTCCCCGTTTAAACTAAACGCATGTACCACCTGCCACAGTGCCATCAAAGACAAACCTAAAACACGAAACAACAAAGAATAATGTTTACCAGCTTTATATGCATCGACTGCTAACCAAGCCATTACAAAGAAACACAGTGCACCTAAAAGTTCGATAGTAAAATGTATGTTGTTTACAATAAAATCTATAGACATATATACAGTATATACTAATTTAATTAATAATAGTGTCTAATTTATCCACAATTTCCTTTTCACTCAATGTACCTACGCTGATATTTTTTATAATTCCGTCTTTATCTATAAAGAAACTTGTGGGCAATGTTTTTATGCCAAATTCTGTACCTACACTGCCAGACTGGTCTGAAAGTACGTCTAAAATATACCCACCCCTTTTTATCAGTGCCCCGGCCGTACTGGCTGGTTCCTGGCTGTTTATAGTAACTATACGCACAGGCAACAACCTATTTGTTTTACCATATTGTTTAGTGTAGTCGTCCAGTATTTTAATTTGGTCTACCGAGTCGCTGTTCCATGTTGCCCAAAAAGTTATCAATACGGGGTAACCTTTAAGATCAGTTGTACTAATTTTTGTTTGGTCTAATGTATATAGATCGAAATATGGCATAGTACTACCTACTGCCATAACTGAATTTTGTTTCGTATTTGACACAACCTGTGTGTCGGGCATAAACTTTTGAATTAAACCATCGCCCGTGGCATACAACATGTAAAATATACCGCCTAAAATACACGCTACTATTATTATGTTTTTTGTATAGTGTTTCATACTACTACCAGTGTAGCATGCTTTTGATCTTTTCCCACAACGAAGTACGCTTTTTCTGAACTACTGGTGTTTGTGTATTGCTTACAGAATCTAAACTTCGTTTATTACTAACATTAAAACTTAATAAATTTTGCCGTGTGTTGTTACCTATACTGTCTGTAACGTTTATTGATACATTTTTTGTACCTTCTGTTTCAAACATTATTTTATTTTTCCATAAGCCAGTTGCTTTGTCATAAACTAAATTTGTTTTTATACCTTCATATTCTGTATACGCACTAACTGCGTTTTTTTCTAAAGAAACAACCATATCCAACGGCACACCCGCTGATATGTTCCATACATTGTTTATACTATTTAGCACTACCCCACTATTGTATACAGCAACACTGCCTACGTTTGGAGCTGTAGTGTCTACTGATATTAGTAAGTATTTCTTTTCTGACACATTGCCAGCAAAATCAACTGCCCTAACTGAAATTTGGTATTGCCCGTCTGATAAATTTGTTTTTTCTTTTACATAAAAATCTGCATCTGTGCGGGAAACGTTTTTAACATTTGCCTTGTGCCACACTACTTCTGCTTTTTTATTTAAATCATCAACTGAAACTACTGAATATTCTACATATTCTATACCTGTGCCAATGTCTTTGGCTTTGCCGGTAAAGTTAATTCCATTGACAATACCAGTACTGTTTACCGCAGATACAATTTCCGGTATTTCCTTATCTAAGGTAAATGGTATTGTTTCAGTTTTCTTAACTATACCATCTGAAGTTTCTAATTTTAATTCAAAGTTTTTACCAGAAACTTTAGTTGTGTCCCAAACATAACTATTTGTTTTAATGTCCTTTTTAAGGCTTATAAAACCTGCGCCAATTACCCTGTAACTAAGGTTAGTGTTTATAATTGTGTCTTTATCTGGGTCGTTTATTAACCACGATATAGTTGTGTTTGCACCCAAGCCTTTACCATTTCTAGGTGAAGTAAATACTATTGTAGGTGGGTTATCATATGTAACACTTTGTTCTATTGTAGTACTTTTATTTTTAGCTTCATCTTCTGCAAACAGCTTCATCGTATACACACCGTGTTTTAACAAAACTATATTAGAAATCTTAAAAATACCGTCGTATGAGGTTTTGGTTGAATATGTTTTATCATCAACAAATAAAACAACGTTACTATCTGGTTCAGATGTACCATTTATACTGTAGGTAAAAACGTCTTTTTGTTTTAGTTCGTTGTCAGTATTAGTTAAAATCTTATTTACTTCTGGCGAAACAATTTTAGGGGCTAATGGTACTGTTTGGTCTACTATTATAGGCTGAACTTCGTTTACAATTGTCCCTTTAGAATCTTTTGTTTGCCATAGTGTATTGTACAACCCTGGTTTTAAACCAGTTATTGTTACTGAAAACCTTTCTTCCCCTGAATCAAATACACCGTCTAATGCTGAAACTTTATTCCAGTTTTGTCCGTCATTTATACTGTAATATAAACTTTTTATTGTTGGAAAAGGTAAAGTTTTTTTATCTGCAAAAACTATACCGCGCATTGTAACCTGACTATCTTTGGTTACTGTATGTATACCGTCGTAGAACCTAATAAAGAAAGAACTTTCATTTTTAATTGAAACAGGAACATTTTCAGATACAGCAGTAGTAAAACCGTCATCTGCAGTAACACGCAAAACGTAGTTTCCATCAACAAACTTAGTTGTATTAAAAGTAATCTTTTCTATAGGAATGTTTTCAATGATTTTCCATATATACGGTGCGTTTTTAACATCTTCTGATATTTCGTACGTATACCTTATACTGTCGCCGTTATCATCGTTACCCTTAGCAGTTAGTATTGTTTTACCAATAAGAAGTGTTTTAGGTTGTTCTATTAAACTTACTGTTGGCGCAATGTTGTAGTAGACAGTTAGAACAACTGGTTCACTTATAGAACCAAATGTGTCTATTGCCGTAATGTTTATTATGTTTTTACCATTAGTGTTGTTTTTATCTAAAACTACCTCAGGCACAATAAATTCACCCTTGTCATTTGGTTTTGCAGTGTAGTTTTCTTTTCCGTTTACAGTAACCGCTACAGTGGTGTCTTCGCGTGTAGTACCATTTATAGTTATTGTTTTTCCAGTAACTTTTTCATTATTATATGGCGTTAATATTATAGGTTTTGCTGGCGGGTTTATACCTACAGTAAAATTACCACCACCCACTACTAGATTACCGGTATTTCCGGCTAAATCTGTACCTGTTACTGACACGTTTGCAGTTCCATCGAAACCCTCTATTGGTTCATATACACCTGTATATACACCGTTTTCTTCTGTAATTGTAATTTTCTTTGACTCTGCCCCCCGCTGTGTAACAGTAACTATTGGTGTGGTTACAAGTTTTTCAGAAGACTTTATTGTTATGGTAACTTTTTCTTTTTTAACAACACCAGGGTTAGCTTGAACTATAAAATTTGGTGCAGTTAAATCTACATTAAACAATTCTGAAACAACCTGCCCTACCATACCAGAATTATCTATTGCTTTAACTATAACTTGGTAAAACTTTTTTTCTATTAAACCACTTACGTCCCACGAATACGTACCGGTTGCAGGTAAACCGTCTGCGATAAGTCTTTTCTGTATGTCTGATATATCTATATCGTAGCTTCTAGTAAATATGTCTGTATAAAACAAACTAACAGGGTTTTCAATTAGGCCGTACTGCTGTCTACTTTGTTCGCTAAATGTGTCGTTATAGTCTACTACACTATATACAATTGGAATTATTTTAGAAAAAAACCCAGTTGAATTCGGCGACGTAATACTGGCAATAGGCTGGTACATAGGTATGGTAATACTCAAAGGTGGTTCGTCTACCCCACCAGCATATTCATACGAACCATATTTAATTTTAAATATAAATTCATTAACAAAACCACTTAGGTTTTTACATTCGTTGTATAACAATTCTTGATCAGGTAAATTACACACCCATTCGTCACCTGCAGACGGAGAAAGTTCCACTACAGAATAGTCCCCTGGTATAAGTCTACTGTAGTTTAGATCATCACCTTCATTGTACCTATCAAAATAAATAGACATTATTCCGGAAACTACATCATATATATACAACAGCCCATCTGTTGCTGGTGGTGCAACTATTATCGGCACAGAACCATACACATCTAGAGAATAGTTAGTGTTATCCAGCGTTATGGCATTAGCCTTAACTGCAAAAACAAAAAAACATATAACAAGCAAGTATTTTATTTTGTTATAAATATATAATTTCATACAATACTTCTTCTGATATGTTTATTCTAACATTTTATTTAGTTTAAGGCTGTATATTTTCAACGTCAACAGCACCAGCAGATGTCTCTGTTGGTGATGTATCTGTATTAGTACTTACTACTTCATTTGTAGTTACATCTGTTGTCTGTGTGTCTGTATTGGTATTTACAGTTTCATCTGTAACTGTGTCTATTGTAGTGGGTGTTGTGTCTGTATTTGAATCAGTATCTGTAGGCGGAACTTCAGTTGGGTTTTCATTAGACAGCGGTTCTGGTGTTGGTTCTATTATCAAACCAGGTATTATGCTTTCGAACACAATTGGGTCTTTTATAGCAATCGCAATCCAAGAGAAACGTATATCAGTTGTAGCTTCTTTGTTTATACGTAATGTAAAGCCTTTTGCTGTTTTGTTTGTTATCATAAACTTCACGTCTTGATTAAAGAATTCGTTTGCTTGTTCGTCTGTCATTGTTTCTGTAACTTCAGCAGTTGTTTCTGTAGCTGGTATAACTGTGTCTTCAAAAGATATAGCTGAACTTACAACAGGTTGTATCATGTATGGTGTTTCGAAAACTACATCTACCTTCTTTGTACCTTCTTTAATAACTGCAAATCCGGCAGTATTTTTATTAAACACAGGCGGCATTGCAAACTCTACTTGGCCACCGAACAACACATTTGCGTTGAACGCGGTTGTGTTAGAGAAGTATGAAAGTCCATTAAACTGTGACTGACCTGCAAAACTACTATCACCATTTACTGCCAGTGCGTCTGTTTGGAAGCTTGTAACTGGTTGGGTTGCACTTGCCCCCATTAATGCTTCTAATGCACTGATTCTATTTGTTATTACATCCATGCCTGTTATTTTAGCGGCATCTATTTCTGAAGCTGTTATTTTACCGTCAAATGTTGCATTGCCAAGTGCGTCAAAAGTTATAACTGACTTTTGATTGTCTTTATTTTTTATAGCAAACGTACCTTCTGCGGTTAATGTTAGGCCAACACTACTTCCGTTGATTGAATTTATATTATTTGTATATATATCGTCTGCATATAGTGTTGGTGTTAGTATTTCTACTCCAGCTGCAATACGGTCGGTGAATATACTTTCTAATGCAGTGTTATTTACAGCGTGTTCTTCTTTAACAGAACGTAGGAATGCCATTATAGATTGTTGTGTGCCGATGTCACCTGTTATACCACTAGTTGTAACTTGTCCATTTTGTATTGAACCAAATTCTTTTGCTAATGTTTCTACATTACTACCTAATGATTCACCAAGACCTACGAACAACATTGCATATCCACAAAGTGGTACATTACTGTTTGTTACTGTAGTTGTATTATTTTCTGAACTATCTGCGCCTTCAGTACCTGCATCAGTTACACCAGGTCCGTCGCCAACTGCTGTTTCTATATTAGGCAGAGCTGCGTCACAGGCTGTCATTTCTCCTGGTTCGTTTATTACACGACCTAGTACCGCACCTGCGGTTGTAGCCTTCATAGCAAAACCTGGTCTTGATGCAGATGTAAGCATATCACCAGTATGTACTGTGCCGTTTTCATTTGTAATTTTAACTGGTATACGTCCACCAAGTGCTATTGGGTATGCATTTGCAGCAACTGGGCCAAGTGTTAGACCTGGTTTTGTAGACACCACACCTAGTAAGTTTTTCTGGTATCTTGATTCTGATTTACCTATACCTGCTGGCTGGTCTGGTTGTATTGCAACTACATCACCGGCTTCTAGTGGAGTGTTTGAATAGTAGTATTCAGCCAAGTCGGCTCCCTGACCTAGACCCAGTACGTCTTGTGTAGCACCAAATAGACCGCTTGCAACCATGTTCATACGTATGTCGTCCATTGCTACTAGGTAGTCGGCTTGCATTTGTTTTAGACTTATATCTTTTCTTTCTGCGCGTATAAATGCACCTGTACCATATGCCACTGTGTCTGAATATGCAGATATAGCACTTATATTGTCTGCACCTGTACCTGTCCATGCATTACCATAGTCGTCATCTGCCACACCAGAGTCAGCACTGTATACATCTGTCTTAAGTCCGCCGGCACCAACGTTTGTAAACACAGACACACCACCACCATCAGCACCGTCACTAGTACCTACGTATATTTTACGAACTTTGTTTATTTGAGTCGGTGCATCTACAGCGATAGACGTAACTGTGTCAGTAGTACCATATAATTTTGACGGTGATACACGGTAGTCAGTGGTTGTGTCAGGTGTAGTAGTCCATGCTGGGTAAACAGTAAATGTAGTAGCATCGTTTGAAACAATGTTACGTGTTTGTCCTGCACCAGTACCACTAGTTATTTCTACAACTAAACCTGTAAATGAGTTTGGCACATAAGATTCTCCAGAGTCACCTATTGTTGTTGAACTAAATGTAGTAGCACTTGCAACTGTTGCAGTTGGTCTTATCTTGTGTGTTCTACCGTCTAAGAATAATTTGTTTACTGCAGATGCGTTGATACCATCTGTAGTTGTAGCAGTACCAGAACTCCATACGAATTCATCTATAGAACCGTCCCAGAAGTTTGCACCAGTTACACAAGCTGCACCAGTACACGAACCACCTAATGTTAGTACTTGAGCAGCATCGAGCGTTGCAGTTGCAGCCAATGAAGAGTCACAAGCTGCTGCTTGTTTACCATCTATATACAAACAGATATCAGTGTCTGTGTTTGTATATACTAGGTGGTGCCATTGGTTATCGTTAAATGTTGCAGTAGATGTAACCGAGTCATCGTATGTAGTTTCACGTGTCCATGTGGTAATACTATCTAGACCTATTTTGATAGTTCCAGTTGCTGTCATACCTGCGTATATACAACCTACAGCAACAGCAGGTGTGGCTGGTGTGTTACAACGTTCGAACAGTGTATCTGATGCAGCTGTAACAGAGTGCTTGAACCATAGAGATATAGTAAAGCCAACAGCTGCTGCGTTAAAGTCAGTGTCACTGTCACAAGTACCGTCAGCATTGGCATCAGTACATAAATATGAGTTGTTGTTAAATGTTACAGCACCACCACGAATACCTGCCCCTCCAAATGTTGGTGCAGTAGCATTGGCACTGTCCATAGGGTTACTTGTAGTACCTGTAGTACCAACAGCACTAAGTGCTGATGTAGCACCTGCAGCTTCGTCAAATAGATATGCAGCACGAACTTCGCCCACCATATATGGTGTAGCACTGTCCTTTGTCGTAATCTTAGACCATGATGCAGCAGGTAGTAGACCACCAGAAGTATGCACTTCCGCCAACCCCCTGTTTGTACCAACAAACACAATGTCGCCACTATCTATCTGACCTGCCGCAGAAGATTCTTTCGCAGAAGATCCACGCTCTATAACTGCAAGAGCACTAGGTGAAGTAGATATAGTTGGCACGGCACCAGCTAGTGTTATAGGTGTACCTGTTGCCAACAATTCGTCGTATTTACGAGTAGGTGCGCCGTTTATATTTGTAGTACCCACAGCAGTATCTACACCTCTCCATTCTTCAAGTTGAGCCTGAGTTTCGTTGGTTGCATACATACGGCCACGGCGAGTTATGTAAACTTGGTTGTAGTCGTCACCCGTAACATCAGAATAACTTACTACTTTTCTACTACCCATGTTTACTATAGACACACCAGTGTCTGTTGCTGCAGCTATAAGCGTAGTACCGCGCACAGGGCCAGCCTGTGAGTCGATCGGTGCAAGTAGTGTACCACCTAAACCTTCAGCAGATGCTGTTTGCAGGTTTATAGAAACATCGTTTACAAGGTTATCAACTATTGCAAAAGTCGTCTCTGAGTTTGTTGCATATGTCGCAGCACTGTTTCTGCTACCGATAGCAATATCAGCTTGACTGCGGTTTGTAGTATTGTAACGGTACATAGTGTCTTGTTTGAAATCAAATGCATACATACCTGTACCTGAAGTTCCGTTTGTACCCACAACGACAACGCCATTTTGTGCAACTACACCAGAAGGGTTGTTGTTTGTATCAGCACCAAGCGCATATGTGCCAGCTTGTGTAAACTTCATCCAAAGTGAATTATCTGCCGCATCAAATATATAAAGTCCAGTTGCAGTTGTTGCTAGAATAGCTTTTCTAGGGAAGGCTGAAGTTCCACAACGGTCATCTGATGCTAGTACACATGGATCGCCCAGGCCGTCGTCTTTTGTTTCTGTAGCCCATGACATTTGTAATGACAATGTAGAGTTGCGCCAGTCGCCACCGTCACTATCTACCCCTGTGTCATATACGAATACGTCGATAACACCAGTTAGACTTTGGGCAATGTTACCGCCTTTTATAGTTAAGTCACCATATATAAGTGCATTACCACGACTAGTCGATGTACCAACTTGGAATATGTCGTTGGTTGTAGAAGACCCGTCTGACAATACTAATGTACCATTATCTGCCAGTGTCATCTGTGCAGATGTATCTGCAAACTGTATGTCAGAATCATAACCAGTGCCTAAATATATTCCAACTTCAGTACCAGCTGATGGTGTAACGTTGTTTAGTGTAAGACCACGAACAGTGTCCCCTGCAGATGTACCTCCGTTTGTAACTGTTATGTCTAGTGCGCTGTTTGTTACATCAGAACCATCTCCTGTTACAAAGTTTATACTTAGACCATCTACACCAGAAGTCGTAGTACCCAAACCTGCATTTGTTAGTGCCACCATGTCTACTGTCGGCGCAGCACTTGCAGTAACTTGCATATTTGCACCAGCAGCTTCGTTTATAACAAAGTCACCTGTTGAAGTTAGGTCGTGTGTTTCGTTACCAGTACCGTTGTTTGTAAATGTAAGCCCAAGAGCAGCAGCACCAAATGCTATTGATGTGTTTGCGTCTAGTGTCATTGTGTCGGACATATCTGTAAAGTCTAATGAGTCTGCAGTTATACCCCCACCACCAGTTGCGTCAGTTGCACATGCCCATACGTTTGTACCGTCGTTCCATTTTAGTATTTCATTGTTTGCACAACCTTGAAGAAGTCCAATAGCAGAAGTGTTACCAACTTCAAAGCCTGAGCCAGTAGATGTACCCCCTGCACCGTCTGCACTTGTTAGTGTTATAGCAGTAGCTGCGTCTATAGTACCAGCGGCAACTGTAAGGTTTATATTACCTGAACCAGCTTGAACTACACCTTGTGTATCAAGATTACCAGTTGCAGCAACTGCGCCCGCTAATGTTAACGCACCGGCAGATGTAATTTTATTTGAAGCTGAGTAGAACTGCACGTCACCAGTAGAACCAGATGCTAGTGTAACAGTACCAGATCCTTTTGCACTGATAGTCATTGCTTCGTTTGTACCAGAAGATGTAGTTGTAATAGCTACAGCACCCGCAGCTGCGGCAGATTTAATTTTAATACCAGTTGCAGATGAAGCAGTTGCGGCATCGATAGTTAGGGCTGGGTTTGTAGAGCCATTTGCACCTATAGTAAGTGCTGAAGCAGAGTTTGAAGTAAGTGTAGTAACTCCAGATGAAATTATACCTGCTGCTGCTACGATTGCACCAGCTGAGTCAACTTGGAATAAATCGCCATTACCTACTGTAAATAATGAGGTAGGACTAGTGTCACCGATACCAACATTTCCTGCAGTGTCCTGAGTTGTGATAGCATAACTTGTCCCAGATGTAACAGTGCCGCCTGCAATATTTAAACCTACTGCTTTTACAGTACCTGTAGTTTGTGTGATATTTGGAATTTTTATATAAGCACCAGTCCAGAATATTGACCCAGCAGCAGTATCTTGTACCAAAGCACCTGAAGTGTTAGCTGTTCCAATACTTAATCCACGAATATTAAAGTTACTTGTGTCACTTTGTGTTACTGCAGGTGTAGACATATCTATGTTGTATAGATTTCTATAACCGCCCGCTGATGCTGTAATTGAAGGACTTACATAAAGTCCACGTATTGTTTTATCAGTGCTTGAAGTTGTGTTAAAAATAGGACTAACCTTTAATGCATTTGTTATATCTCCACCTGTACCTGAGGCCGTTGCATCTGTTGCAGTTATGCTTGCTAACGTACCTTCTTCACCACCATGGTTATAGGTACCAGTAATATCTAAACCATTACCAGATGTAAGTGCAGAACCAGCAGATAGGTTAAGTAATTTACCTGTAGTCAGTGCACTAGCAGTTAGAGAAAGGTTGTCTGTAGTTGTAGCAGTTCCCCAGTCCATTGTTTGCACAGTAGAACCCATTGCAATAGCACCGTTACCTGTTGGGTTGCCTATTGTGTCCCAATCAGTACTACCTCCAGCACCACACGCACCTGCTGAAAGTAAACCGGAGTTGTCTGTTTTAACACACTGTGTACCACCACCACCTAAACCAGAGAATGTAATTGTTCCAGAAGATGTAATACCAGTTAAACCGGTAATTACACCAGCAGTTGATACGTCCCAACTTGTGGTATCCACTGCTAATGTATTTGCACCACCACCAATGGTAACAGCACCAGTAGTAGTACCAGTTCCGATTGCTGTTGTATTTGTTGTTGCACTTGCATTAATAGATGTAGTACCCGCAACTGTTAGACCAGTTAATGTACCAACACTAGTTAGTGATGAAGCAGTAACAGATGAGTTTAATGTACCACCTGTTAGTGTACCCGCAGCAGCGGTAACTGTGATGTCAGCTGAACCATTGAATGCTGTACCGTTAATGTTACGTGATGTTTGTAATGTAGTAGCAGCAGTAGCAAGGTCGATAGTGATGTTGTTTGGAATGTCCGCGTCAACAATACTTGCACAAGTTAGGTTTCCGTTTGCAGCAATTGTGGTAGCAAAAGTGTTAGCTCCACAGTCTGTAGGGTTAGCAGCTAATGCTGTAGCAGTACCTGCATTTCCTGTGATTGTTGTTTGGTCACCGGTGTTTGTACCTGAAACTGATGTTGTGCCCGTAACAGCAAGTGTTGGAGTTGCAGAACCTGAAAGAGTAATTCCGTTAACGGTAGTTGGAGTGATTGCACCAAGGGTGATAGTTAGGGCTGGAGTTGCACCACCTGAAGATGAACCAGATACACCGTTTGCAGATGCAACTGATACAGCGGTAACAGTACCTGTTGCAGCAGATGACCATGATGTATTACCTGCCCCATCTGTAGTTAGGACATTTGTATTTGATCCATTAGATGATGGAAGTTGGAATACGATACCAGCACCAGCTGTTGGGTTCACTTTAATGATACCTGTTCCTGATGTAGAACCAGTTAATGTGATTTGTCCGTTTGTTCCACCAGCAGCACCGAATTGTCCAGAACCAGTTGTTGTTAAATTACCACCTGAGATGGCGAAGCCACCGGTAGCAGATGCAACTGTAATATCTGCTGAACCATTAAATGATACTCCACCAATATTTCTTGCTGTTTGTAATGTAGTAGCAGCAGTAGCAAGGTCGATAGTGATGTTGTTAGGTACATCAGCATCAGCGATTGAAGCACAAGTTAGGTTTCCGTTTGCAGCAATTGTGGTAGCAAAAGTGTTAGCTCCACAGTCTGTAGGGTTAGCAGCTAATGCTGTAGCAGTACCTGCGTTGCCTGATACGTTTCCAGTTACATCACCTGTTAATGCACCGATGAATGTTGTAGCTGTTAGAGCATTAGTTGTTGCATTGTATGTTAGACCAGCGTCTGTAGCTGGAGCTAGTGAACCTGTAGCAGAAGTACCTAGAGCAACAAATGTTGTTGTGTCTCCAGCTGCATCTGCAAATGTAACTGTACCTGCGTTGCCAGTAACAGATGTTTGGTCACCAGTGTTTGTACCACTAATACTTGAAGCACCAGCACCAATTGTTAGAGCTGATGTGTTTGCAACGTTTCCGATTAATGTAACTGTACCTGTGTTAACAGTTAGTGCTGTAGTTAGAGTTGCATTTGTAACAGCTGAAGCAAGTGTAGCTAAGTCAACGGTAATGTTGTTTGGAATGTCCGCGTCAACAATACTTGCACAAGTTAGGTTTCCGTTTGCAGCAATTGTGGTAGCAAAAGTGTTAGCTCCACAGTCTGTAGGGTTAGCAGCTAATGCTGTAGCAGTACCTGCATTTCCTGTGATTGTTGTTTGGTCACCGGTGTTTGTACCTGAAACTGATGTTGTGCCCGTAACAGCAAGTGTTGGAGTTGCAGAACCAGTGATGGTGATACCATTGATTGTTTTGTTAGTTAGGGCCTGTGAACCAGTTAATGTAGCTACAGTAGAATCAATCGCTACTGTTATTGTATCTGTTGCACCTGCTGTAGTAGTAATACCTGTACCAGCGGCGATGGTTATAGTGTCTGCATCTATTAATGACTGTGGTGTACCTGATGTACCAGCCAATGTTAGTGTAGACATACCAGTTGAAGAACCACAACCAGCACCTGTTGCTGAAATTACACCAGTATTTGAAACTTGCAAACATTGTGTACCACCACCAGTTAAGTTAGAAAGTGTTAAACCTGCTGTAGAAATAGCACTGGCGGTAGAAGACCCTCGGCCAACAACACTAGACAGAGTGTCTGATTCAGATGAAAGGAATGCTGTACTATTAAATGCGTTTGAACCAAGTGTACCACCAGCACCAATGTTTAATGTTGAACCGTCTGTACCAGCAAATGTAAGGGTATTGTTAACAGTTAAAGTTTTTCCTGATGTAACTGTAAGTCCAGTAACACTACCTGCACTACCAGTTGTATTTTGGTTAAGTGTTGGAAATGAGGTAAGTAAAGCAGCAGAACCGTTTGGCGCAAGATAATTAGTACCAGCTACAAAGTTTGCTAGACGATAGTCGGAAGAATATTGTGAGTTGGTTGCATTATCCCCTGTGTTAGATCCTGAAACTGATGAAGCGCCAGCACCTAATGTTAGTACTGATGTGTTTGCAGCATTTCCAGATATTGTAACTGTACCAGTGTTGATAGTTAGGCCTGTAGTTAGAGTTGCATTTGTAACTGTTGCAGCATTTCCACCAATGTTTAATCCTGCTGCAGTACCTGTTAAGTTAGTAGCTACACCTGATGATGGTGTACCTAATGCACCACCTGCATATAGCAAGGTTGCTGAAGAGTCAGGAAGTGTAAATGTTTTTTCAGCGGTAGTTGGGCCTGTGAACTTTGTAAATCCATTACCTGTTCCACCGAAGTTAGATGCAATGATTTGAGCTAAGTCAGCCGTACCATCGAAACTGTTTCCATATATACTGCGTGCTGTTTGTAATGCTGTAGCAGTACCTGCATTTCCTGTGATTGTTGTTTGGTCACCGGTGTTTGTACCTGAAACTGATGTTGTGCCAGTAACAGCAAGTGTTGGAGTTGCAGAACCAGTGATGGTGATACCATTAATTGTTTTGTTTGTTAATGCTTCAGAGCCAGCTAAAGTAGCAAAGTCAGCACCTGTTAATGCTGTGTTGAAGTCTGAGATACTTCCTGTGATACCAACGATACTTGTTTGGTCACCAGTGTTTGTACCACTAATACTTGAAGCACCAGCACCAATTGTTAGAGCTGATGTGTTTGCAACGTTTCCGATTAATGTAACTGTACCTGTGTTAACAGTTAGTGCTGTAGTTAGAGTTGCATTTGTAACAGCTGAAGCAAGTGTAGCTAAGTCAACGGTAATGTTGTTTGGAATGTCCGCGTCAACAATACTTGCACAAGTTAGGTTTCCGTTTGCAGCAATTGTGGTAGCAAAAGTGTTAGCTCCACAGTCTGTAGGGTTAGCAGCTAATGCTGTAGCTGTACCAGCGTTTCCTGTGATTGTTGTTTGGTCACCGGTGTTAGTGCCTGTAGATGTACCAGAGCCTGATGGTGCACCAACCATAGCGGCAGTGATACCAGAAACTGTTCCGGTAAATGTTGGTGATGCGATTGGTGCAAATGCAGTTGATGTAAATGCGTTTGTACCCAATGTACCACCTGTACCAATGTTTAATGTTGAACCGTCTGTACCGGCTAGTGTTAAAATATTATTTACTGTCAAACTTTTTCCAGATGTAAAAGTAAGTCCAGTAACAGTTGCAGCATTACCAGTTGTGTTTTGGTTTAGTGTTGGAAAATCTCCAGCAACTGCAATACTTGGCACACCGGTTCCTGTTGTGTTCTTAAGAATACCAGTAGCAAGTGATGAAAGTAATGTGTTGTTTATACCAACAACAGTTAGTGCAGTTGCGCCAGTTGCGTCGCCTGTATGTGTTGCATTTGAAACCAATGAAGAATACAAAGTGTTAACAGCATTGTCACCAGTGTTTGTACCTGAAACTGATGCATTGTCTGACACTGTAAGAGTTTTACCAGCAGCAATGTTTAATGTGTTTGTTCCGTTTGCAGTAACTGTAAGTCCGTTAAATGTTTTGTTAGTTAATGCTTCAGACCCAGCAAGTGTAGCAAAGTCAGCACCTGTTAATGCTGTGTTGAAGTCTGAAATACTTCCTGTAATACCAACGATACTTGTTTGGTCACCGGTGTTTGTGCCTGTAGATGTACCAGAGCCTGATGGTGCACCAACCATAGAAGCTGTAATACCAGAAACTGTTCCGGTAAATGTTGGTGAAGCAAGTGGTGCAAATGCAGTTGATGTAAATGCATTTGTTCCAAGCAAACCAGTAACAGAGTTCAAGTTAGTAAGTGAAGCAGTAAGACCAGCTAATGCTGATGCAGATTCTGCCAAATCCACAACACCGTTTGTGTTTGTGTCGTAGGTTGTTGTTAGCATGTCGCCTGTACCTGCTAATGTTTGCCATGAAGGTAAACCAGAAGCAACAACCAATGCTTTGCCGTTTGCACCAACTGGTAAACGAGCGAAGTTACCACTGCCATCGCGGTAGTAGATATCACCCGTTGCATCAGAACCCAATGTAAGTTTTAAACCACCAGCATTTACTGAACCAGCTAGGTTAAGTGCACCTGAAGTTAAAACTGGAATATTGTTTGCAACTGGTGTTTGTGAAGGAGTAAAACCACCAACTGTTTTTGAGTTTACAGCATAACCAGTAGAAACAACACGTTGGCGTGGGCCAAGTGTTTCGAAACTTGAAACAGCAGCACAAGAACCTGAAACAGATGCAGCAACATCGATGTTCAAGTAAACTTCGTCTGTAGAATTAAAATCAAAATCAAGCAAGTCGCCACCAGCTGACACGTCACCGATGTCTGCATTTAGTACACCGTTTTTAACATTGACGGTCATTTTACTAGGTGTGCCTGTTGGCCAAAGTTTTGTACCAACCCCCACAGAAGTGTTGTCGTACAAAGAGAATTTAAAACAGTAGTTAGTACCACTAGCACCGCCTAGCAATGTACCTGATGAATCTAGAAGTCTACCTTGGTGGTGTAAAATACTTGGCACACCAGTTGCAGCAAATGCATTGCCTGGTATAACAAGAGAAATTAAAATAAAAGTTGAAGCCACAAAAAACACACTTTTACGCAAGCATAGAGAAAAATATTGTGATGTTTTTCTTAAAAAAAAGTGCATTGATCGGCTTCGTATATGTCCCCCATATACTATGTATATATTATAACTCTTTATACATACAAACACAATATAAAATAAGGTTATTTTGGGTGGTTTATCCACAACTAATAAAAAACACAAAAATATTATTTTTGTGTTTTTTATTTTTTCACTATTCCCTTATTCCTGTTCCCTTTTTACTTTCTATTTTCTTGCGTCAGCAATCTGGTCTGCAATGTTTTGTGGTACCACGTCGTAACGTAGGAATTCCATTGTAAACGATGCACGACCTTCAGACATAGAACGTAGTGCGGTAACATACCCGAACATTTCTGAAAGTGGCACAACAGCATTAACAACTTTGTTCATACCGCGTTCTGCCATACCTTCGATCAAACCACGCTTTGAAGACAAGTTACCTGTTACGTCACCCATGAACTGGTCAGGGGTAACAACTTCTACCTTCATCATTGGTTCTAGAACCACTGGTTTAGCGCGCTTTGCTGCTTCTTGGAATGCCATAGAAGCCGCTATTTTAAAGGCTATTTCAGAAGAGTCCACATCGTGGAACGAACCGTCGTATAGTTCACATGAAATGTTAACCATTTTGTAACCTGCAGTTACACCACGATCCATAGCTTCTTTTAGACCCTTTTCTACAGCTGGAATAAATTCCTGAGGAATTGCACCACCCTTGATGTTGTTAATGAATTCAAATTCTGCTGAACGTTTAACGTTTTTAGGTAGATCTGCAATTTCTTCTGCAGTTAGAGACATGTCCATAGGCTTCATCTTGATCTTAACGTGACCGTATTGACCCTTACCACCTGTCTGTTTGATGTATTTGTGGTCTGCTTCTGATGTGCCCATAACAGTTTCACGGTATGCAACCATTGGTTTACCAACGTTTGCTTCAACATTGAATTCGCGCTTCATACGGTCAACGATAATTTCCAAGTGCAGTTCGCCCATACCGTAGATTATTGTTTCGCCAGTTTCTGGGTCAGACATAACCTTGAATGTTGGGTCTTCTTGTGCAAGTCTTGAAAGTGCCATACCCATGCGTTCTTGGTCGGCCTTGGTTTTAGGTTCAACACGTAGGGAGATAACTGGTTCTGGGAACTTGATACGGTCAAGTATTATTGGCTTTTCTTCGTCACAGATTGTGTCTGAAGTAATAGTATCTTTTAGACCAACAGCAGCTGCTATTTCACCAGCGAAAACTTTTTTCACTTCTTCGCGGTCGTTTGCATGCATACGCAATATACGTCCGATACGTTCCTTATTCCCAGTACGTGGGTTGTATACATATGAACCTGCTGTTAATGTTCCAGAATAAACACGGAAGAATACAAGTTGACCAACGAATGGGTCAGAAGCAATTTTGAACGCCAAACCTGAAAATGGTTCGTTGTCGTCTGCTTTTCTTGAAACTTCTTCTCCTGTTTCAGGGTTTATACCTGTAACTGGGCGGATGTCAGTTGGGGCTGGAAGGTAGTCTACAACAGCGTCCAATACTAGTTGAACACCCTTGTTTTTCAAGGCTGAACCAGCAAACACAGGGAATATTTTGTTTTCGATAACTGCTTTACGCATTACCTTTTTAAGTTCGTCGATAGAGAATTCTTTACCATCTAGGTACGCTGTCATCATAGCGTCGTCGTTTTCAACTATTTTTTCTATAAGTTCTGCATGGAATTTCTTAGAAACTTCAAGCATGTTTTCAGGAATTTCTTTTTCAATAACGTTGGCGCCCATGTCGCCTTCGAAATAGTAAGCCTTCATTTTTAACAAATCAACTACACCTTCGTGTTGGTCTTCTTCACCGATTGGTATTTGCATACGAACTGCACTTTTATTCAAACGATCTAGAACAGATGCGTATGAACGTTCGAACGATGCGCCTGTACGGTCAAGTTTGTTTATAAAACAAATACGAGGCACCATAGCTTCGTCAGCATAACGCCAGTTAGTTTCAGATTGTGGTTCTACACCAGCAACACCGTCGAAAACAACAACGGCACCGTCTAGCACGCGTAGAGAACGCTTAACTTCAACAGTAAAGTCGATGTGGCCAGGTGTGTCGATAATGTTAAAACGTACTTTTTTACTTTTATCTGCGCCCATGTATGTTGGATTCCAGAAACAAGTAACAGCCGCAGAAGTAATAGTAATACCGCGTTCGCGTTCTTGTTCCATCCAGTCAGTGGTGGTTTCACCATTGTGCACTTCGCCGATTTTGTGTGACACACCGGTATAGAAAAGCACACGTTCTGATGTTGTTGTTTTACCAGCATCAATGTGGGCGATAATACCAAAGTTTCGCACGCGTTCTAGAGGGTAATCTCGATTGTCCATATAATAATAGTTGAAAAATGTTAAAAAATAATAAGGGCGAATACGCCACTTGTCCGACCACTATACTGTAAAAACCGTTTTTTTGCAAATTAAAAAGGAGGCCGAGCCCCCTAATAAAAATGTTACAAATTGACCTTATTTACTCGACTAGCCAAAACAGAAACATTTTTAATTAACTTTACGGTAGTCTTACCGTTTTCATCAGGTTTAAGTAATCTGTTTTCAGACCGTGTATCAAGTATTAGCTTGCCATCTGGTTTTATTTTTAATACTTTCACATGAATTTTTCCACTGACGCATGTGTATTCTACAGTGTCGCCAGGAATAATTTTTGATTGTGCCATATGTTGTTAAGTGTATTTTTTTCTTTAGACTACTACTTTTACCTTATTTGTCAACAAAAAACCCTACATAATGCAGGGTTTAAATTTAAATCTAAGAAATTACAACCAAATTAATTTTTCCTCTTAAAAAACTTTTGAAATTCATCGAACGGAACACCATAGTTCTCGCCAGCCGGGAACCTTTTCTGCGTTGGACCATAAGCTTTTTTATTATACATAAACGAACCTGGGTCAATAAATAGAACTAAGGAACTTCTTCCTTTTGATCTTGTTTCTGGATTAGTAACTACTCGGTGACAAAGGGCGTCAATTTTACTATTGGTATAGTACTGCCCTGTTGCACCTGCGTAAGTTAGTAAATGTTCATGCATCGGTTGCACTGGTTGCCACACACCATTGTGTAGCACTTCGAACCCTGGAGCGTCTTCTCCGAAATGAATTGAAATACCAAGGTCTATATGTGATTTTGCTAAAAATTCTACTTCTTGCGACGGGTAGTGTAGCAGTCTAGCAGACCACATATCGATACATTCGGAAAACAATTCTACTAACATAAAATCTGAATGTTCTTTGTATATTTTTGCAATATCAAGAACAATAGGAACGGAGTCTTTGATCAACTTTTTAACAGAATAAATAAGTTCAAAATCAACATTAGTACCAACAATACCAGGTTCATAGGACAAAGATATATGCATGTTTTCTTTGTCTTCAAAGTCACCTTTTGCAGTGCTTTTGTTTTCATAACCGTCAACATCGAACACGAATTTATTTTTATGTTCTAGCGGTTGTGCACAAAACAATTTCCAGTTATCCATTACTTTTTTAATTTGATTACTCAAAATTCCCACATGAGGAAATTGAACATAACCATAGTGTAATAAAGCTTGTGCTTTTAGGGACAGAAGGCTTTCGGGTGTATTCATATTTAAATAATTTATTTTTATTTAGCCTATTCTTTTTTAGAATTTTGTCAAACAAAAACAAAACCCCTTTCGGGGTTTTGTTTTTGTATTTAAAATACGTATTACCAAGCGAAATGGGCAAATGCTTTGTTAGCTTCAGCCATTTTGTGAGTGTCTTCACGTTTTTTAACTGCAGCACCTTCACCTTTAGCAGCTGATATAAGTTCGTCGGCTAGTTTAATGTGCATTGGCACACCTTTTTTACTTCTAGCAGCATCCTTTATCCAGCGCATAGCTAATGACAAACGGCGTTCTGGGCGAACTTCGCGAGGCACCTGGTAGTTTGCACCACCGATACGTCGTGAACGAACTTCGATGTTTGGACTTGCGTTTTTCATTGCAGTTTCAAACACTTCCATTGGGTTGTCTGTTTTGTTTTTCTCAGCAATGATATCTAGTGCTCCGTAAACAATCTTGCGGGCAGCAACTTTTTTACCACTTACCATCATATAGTTTATGAATTGGCCAAGTTTTTCTGAATTATATTTAGAATCGGCACCTGGGCGGATTCGGTTTTTTACTGGTCTTCGCATATAGATTATTTAGTAGTTACTTTAGGACGTTTTGCACCGTATCTTGAACGTGACTTACCACGCTTTTCAGGAGCAGTTGCATCGAGACGACCACGAACGATGGTGTAACGTACACCGATCAAGTCCTTCACACGACCGCCGCGTATAACGACAACCGAGTGTTCTTGTAATTTGTGTCCAATACCTGGAATGTAGGCTGTAACTTCTTGGCCATTAGTTAGGCGGACACGAGCAATTTTACGAACTGCAGAGTTAGGCTTTTTAGGAGTTGTAGTAGTAACCTTTGTACATACGCCACGTTTAAATGGTGACGGGTAGAACACAGGGCGGTTTTTAAGCGCATTAAAACCACGTGCTAATGCAACGGTTTTCTTTCTTTTAACCACATTTTTGCGGTTCTTTTTGATTAATTGATTTATTGTTGGCATATTTATATAGTAATTTTATAGCATATAGTTTGTCCAGCTATGGACACCCTACCTTCTGTGCTCCTCTGCAACTCTTACAAAAGAGTAAAACACCGACTTATCCTAATACAAATTTGGTTTTTATGCAAGCCCCTACACCTATGTTACCATTTTGTTTTAGTGTAAAATAACGACTGTCACAAAAAGAAAATATCGCGATTCGGCTGAATTTTATTACACCACACTCAAAACACTATGTTCGATTATGGCAATATAGGTGTGGGGGCAAGGGGTGCGCCTGGAACTGGGGTTTCGTATGTTTGTTCTATTATAAACTTCTCGTCCATGTAGCCTTTTTTAACAACCACAGTATGGTTTACCATTACAGGGCTGTACGAACCGTCTAGGTTCTTCTTCTCAATATTTACTTCATAAACACCGTTTGGTATTAGGCAGTAGAACTGACCGTTTTTATTAGTTATCTTTTTTATAAAGTCTTTACCGTTACGTAAAATGTGCACAATAGCATATGGGTATGGGTTACCTTTTGGTCCAACAACATAACTACGTGGTTTTGGTCGTAATGCAGTGTATTTTAGAATCAGCATTAATGTATAAAGCGCAACAACTATCATGTTGTAGTTTGAAGCTTTTGCATACCACGACAGTATTGAAACTATATAACCGATGAAGAAAAATACATTTGCAAAACGAACCCAGAAAACTTCGTGTGTTTTATGGTATGTCATTAATGTTTGTTGGCGTTTAGCGTATTCGTTCCAGTCAAAATGTTCTGGGTCCATTGGTATATTTGATATTACAAGACTGTTGCCGTCAGCACCTACTGTAAAAGGCATGCCATAGTACAGGTCTTTGTATATTTCGTCTTCGTATTTACCATCTAGTAGTTTTGATGGGAAAATATAATTCGTCTTATGTGCAACAACAGTATATGTACCAGGTGGTAATAAAAATCCGAAACGTCCATCTAAATCTGTTATAGATGTTTCTATTTCTTTACCTGTTATATCAAAAACTGAAACATACACTGGGTCTAGTGGTTGTTTAGTAACACTGTCGTACACAGTACCCCATGGGCGGTTTTTCTTTTTCAAACCTATCAGTACCAAGAACAGACTCCATAATCTAAACGGTATCAACAATAATTCACCCAACGAAAGTGGGTTTACAAACAATAGACTCATTATAGAAACAGACGAACCAGCAACAACACCAACTACCCCAGCAGTTTTAACAGCAGGTGTTATACCTGGTCTTTCAAATATTACTTTTACGGCTTTTTTTGTTGTTTCTATAACTTTGTTTGAATTAGATATACTTTTTCCAACATTGTCTGTTACATAACACCATATTGAACTACAAACAGGTTCTACAGGGTGTCCGCCACCTCCGCCTGAGCCACCACCACCTCCGGTGCCTCCACCTCCGCCTGTTCCGCCGCCTCCAGAACCGCCTGTTCCTCCTCCGCCAGTGCCACCGCCTCCGGTACCACCGCCACCGGTTCCTCCACCACCATTACCTCCGCCCCCGCCTGAGCCACCACCTCCGGTACCGCCGCCTCCAGAACCGCCTGTTCCTCCGCCACCAGTGCCACCTCCTCCGGTGCCACCGCCGCCATTACCTCCTCCGCCGCCGTTTCCGCCGCCACCTCCACCTGAACCGCCGCCACCTCCATGTCCACCACTTCCACAAAAACCAACTTCTACACTACCACTACTGTTATAAGTGGCTGAATTAGCTGCATTACAATCTGTATGGCAGTCTCTGTCTGTACTGTCTGTAAAAGTATCAGAATCATTATCTAAACCATCAGCACAAATTGGTCTAGAAACTTTTGGCACCCAGTCTGTTTTTACACAGGCGTCTGCATCAGCACAGTCAAACTTTATATAACCGTAGTTTTCGCTCCATGCATAACCTATAAATTCACCCGCACTGTTTATACGCACAGAAAAATCTGCATCGGCACAGCTGCCTGTCGGGTATGCCGAAGTTACATTAGAACAATTAAAAGACACCCAACCGGTGTTTTCACCCCAAGCAAAACCTGACAGTACACCGTAACTACGGTCAGAACTTACATCTAAATTTACGTAGTAGTTAGAATCAGCACAGCCACTAGCTAGTGCGCCCACTGCGGCACAGTTTAGGCGTATCCAACCGGTAGATTCACCGAACATCATTCCAGACAAACCGTTGTCTGTAACATGCACATTGTATGTGTCTATTCCTGGTTCTGTATAGTAGCCTGCATTTATACGTGTACTAGTCGAAGTTTCTTTCGCTTTCCAGTATGTGGCGTCTATGGTGCCACTGTCAAAAGACGCAAACGCAACACCCGTGTTGATGCAGAAAAATATAGAAATAATTAAAAATAATTTCTTAGAAAAAATACGGACGTCCATGTTATGTATTATATACCACTACCGACAATAATGTGAGTCAAGAAATGCAATATAGGTGGAAAAACTTTTGGTGCTAGAAATATTATAAACAAAACTAACAAAATAAAACCCCATTTATTTAGAAAACTTTCTATGTATGCGTATTTTGCTGGCAAAAAAGCAAACAAAACTTTTGAACCGTCTAGTGGTGGTAACGGAATAAGGTTAAACACAACCAACACAATGTTTAAAATAACTATTTTAGAAGTTACTGCTAATACACCTGCAGTTAGTGTGCCTGTTGTTGCAAGCAAGCGAATAAGTAAACCAAAAACAACAGCCAGCAGTAAGTTAGAAATAACACCCGCTAATGCCACCCATATAGTGCCACGTTTAATATTATAAAAGTTGTTTGGGTTTACTGGTACTGGTTTTGCCCAGGCTATCATAAAACCGGTACCTGAAAGTAGTAAAATTAATGGCAAAAGAAAAGACCCGAAAAGTTCCAAATGTGGTAATGGGTTAATGGTTAAACGGCCAGCGTAGCGTGCGGTAGGGTCGCCAAAATATTCGGCCACATAACCATGGGCAAGTTCATGAATTACCACTGAAGCCAGTAATATAATAACGTATGTAATAATACCAATTGTGTCGCCTTGCATAATTTATATACTTATGATAGCATAATACCCGTTATGGCAAAAGTATGTGAAATCACAGGAAAAGGCTCTATCGTCGGTGGCGGTTATTCTACGAAGGTTCGTGCAACCAAGTTTAACCCTGTTGGCAACAGCCGTAAATACCCCAACCTTCAAAAGAAGCGTATTTTTGTTGCGGAACTAAACAAAACTTTCGTGCTTACAATATCTACTAACGCAATACGCACTATCGCTAAAAACGGCGCATTCGCAACACTTAAAAAAGCTGGAATCATAAAATAGGTTGTAGGTTACAGCTTATAGGTTACAGAAAAAAGCCGTTCGAAATTCGAACGGCTTTTTTATTTACATATAACAGTATTACCGTCTGAAGTACAGTTTATCGTACCCATTTTACTGGTTTCTAGATATGGAATATGCAGATTATTTATACGGTCCAGCACTTCTTTATGTGGGTGGCCGTATTGGTTTTTCAGACCGGCAGAAATAATAGCCAGCTTTGGGTGCACTGCCATAAGATATTCAACAGACGACGATGTGCGCGACCCATGGTGGCCAAGCTTTAAAACATCTACCGGTAACATACTTGGGTTGTGTTGTACTAAATACAGTTCCTTACCTATAGGCGAGTCCCCTGTAAACATAAACGACGTGTTGCCGTAGTCTAGTCGGGCAACAATTGAAGCTTCGTTAGTTTCCCACCCCGACACATCTGTATCTGGGTACAGTATAGTTAAGTAAATATTATTTTTCTGGTCCAACATTATTTTCTGCCCAGCACGTGCATATATGTGCGGTATGTTTTTCTGTAATATTATTTGTTGTAAATTTTGGTATACATCTGTGTTTACAGTTACACCTGGTTCTAACACACTTCCGACTTTATATTTTTCTAATACACTAACCAAACCTGCTACATGGTCTGCATCTGGGTGCGTAGCAATAACCACATCTATACTGCGCTGGAAAAAAGGTAACTCTGCACCTAGGCGCGACAAAACTGTATTGTCACGCCCACCGTCTATTAACATAGTTGTACCACTTGGTGTTTGTATTAGCATACTGTCGCCCTGGCCTACATCTAAAAAAGAAACTTTTAATTTATTTTGTGCTGGTTGTAAAAGCAAAACAAAAACCAACACCCCACCCAATACCAACAAACCCCCAACATATGCCCATAGTTTTTTGTGGTTCGGTTTTTGTTCCATATATGTAACTATACCAAAGAAAAATCACTCCATAAAATATATACTAAAAAGGGCACGCAGATTTTTCCGCTAAAAAATCTCCTCAGAACTGCGCGCCGGTCGCGCTGGTAAGCCCCTTTTTAGCATACATTTTCTTCAGTGATAGCCAAGTTTAAATGCAAAAAACAAAATAGTTCTGTAAAAATGCCTGACGCAAGCCGACCGGGCGAGTCAGTAAAAAGAAATTAGTTTTTCTTTTTACCCGATTCACGAAGTGAAATTGCCGATGTGAGTGATAACGAACAGGCAATAGGAATCAATTTTCAGCAAGAAAATGTCGCGCTTAATGGACAATTGCGCGACGTGTTTGCTGGGGCAATCAAGCTTTTTTACAGAAGCTATTTTGTGATTTGCATGTATTTTACCTTTTTATACATATCCTGGAGGCCTTATGTTATACTGTATTTATGCAAAAATACACACCCCAAGAATTTAACCTAGGCGAACTAATTGGCATATCAGCTAAGAATGTTGAAGAACATTTGAAGCTATACAAAGGCTATGTAACAAACGCCAACAATGTTGTCGAAAAAATAAGTACCCTTTCAGAAGGCATGTTTAAAGACAAAGAAGACAATGGCTATGTTATAGCCGAACTTTTCCGCCGTTTTGCCTTTGAATACAACGGTATGCGTAACCATGAAGTTTATTTTAGTAGTCTTTCTGGTGGTCCAAAACCATTAAACCCAGACAGTGCATTAGCTAAACTAATAAACGAAACATGCATGTCGCTAGACATATTGTTAATGGGTTTTAAAAACATGGCTATGACACGAGGTGTTGGTTGGGCAGTACTGTGGTACGACAAACGCGACAACCGCCTTCTAGCAAACTGGGTAGACGAACAACACTTAGGCCAACTAAACGGCTGTACTATGATTCTGGCCCTAGATATGTGGGAACATGCATATGTCTACGACTACCCAACTTCTGCAAAGAAAGATTATATCGAAGCCTTCTTTGCAAACCTAAACTGGGGCGTAGTAGAAGAAAATTTCAATAACGCACAATAAATACAAACTTAATCTATTTGACATAAAACGCATTATCTATATAATGCGTTTTATAATTCATATAGTTCTAAACCTTTAAAATTTAATATAATGACAAAAAAAGTAACCAGATCAGTAACAAGCCCAGAGGATTTTATTAGCATCCCCTCTGAAGAAGGCGAACGACTTATTCGTCGTATGTGGCTAGCAAGTGTATCATCTGAAGAAAAACCTTATTTGTCGCCAGTTTCGACATTTATGGCAAGATTCCGCCAGCAGATATTTATACAAAAAGACAATGGCAGCCCTCTGAAAATATACTTTTTTCTTGAAAAAGAGTTACTCCACAATAAAAAACTATTTAAAGACATTCAGACTCTTGGCATGCTACCTAGTAATGCCTACTGCCATGCCACGATTAACGCAGGGCATGTAACTCAAATTCGCGCAAAGGGAATTCTAAGTGAAATGGACAAAGAAGAAAAAGATTTCTTTACTAAAAAAATAAAGGAAAGAATGAATGGAGTCAAAAATGAAGACCAGCCGGTTCTATTATTCTCTTTTTATGGTCCACTACTAAAATTTAATATCAATAATTGTATTGAGAACCCTAAAGCTAAGTTTTATTGTTTCGAACCAACCCAGTATGAATACTGTAAATACTGGCTATGTAGAGTGGGTCAGATTAAACGTGATAATCCAGGCAAATCAATACAAAGACTTATTGCTGAAGGACAATACAAATCAAAGAAAAATGGAAGGTTAGTTACGCAAGAATTTCTAATTTTGTAAAAGTTAAATAATTTAAAAAGTCAGGTATAGCCTGACTTTTTTTTATTTTATAATCCCTATAACCCCATTCCCAAACAACATCACCGCCATTACCCCATACATACCCAACATTGCCCACAGTGGCAATGGGTAGTTTAGTACACCAAAAGGAACAGAGGCGAATAACATAATAACCCACAACACAAACGTTAATAATATAGAAAGTGGAAATGCAAATAAAATAGATAAACTCGGTATAAAAAAACACAACACCAATAAAAATGTTAACCCCATAACCAGTGGCATAAGTGGCAGTATTAATACATTGGCCGGTATTGAAACCAAAGACATAGCCCCCATAGTAAATAGTATCAGTGGCAGTACAGCAATATTTGTACCCACTGTTGTGGCAACCACGTCGCGTATACCAAACTTATCTGTTACCCATAAAAACTTGTGTAGTATTTTGGGTGTTATATATATCAGCCCTATAGTAGCTAAAACTGAAAGTTGAAATGAAACGTCGTACAGTATTGTAAATGGGTTCATTATACCCATTGCAATAATTGTTAATACCAACACCCTGCCTATATATGTTTTTCTACCGACAAGTTTTGCCAATATAACAATACCACCCATTATGCCCGCACGTATGGCAGTGGTAGAAGCACCGGTTAATATTACAAATAAAACTATACCAAATATTGAAACTATCCATGCTACTGTAACAGAAAATATTGCACCCAATGTTGCCAACATGGCTTCGACAACAATGGTAATGTTGTAGCCCGACAGGGCAATAATGTGTATAGTTCCGGAACGTACAAACTGGTCGCGCAAACCTGTTGTTAACCAGTCGCGCGAACCAACTAATATGCCACGAGCTAAGCCAGACTGCGGTTCGTGCAAATTGTTGTTTATTTGGTTTTCTATTTTATTCTTTAGTACTGCTAAACGTGCAGTAACATTCCACCTACCTGCTGGTGTGGTAGACAACACTTTTGGTTTGTCTAATGTTACATATACAAAGTCTTTTTTAAGATACGAAACATAGTCAAATACAGTGTCGTTAGAACCAGTAAAGTTTTCTGGGTATTGAAGTACGCCAGAAATTTGTACATGTTCACCCACCAACAAATTCCCGCTGTTTATTTTTACTAATACTCGAAATCTTTCACCGACGGGTTGTACTAAAACAGTTTGTATATTATTTTTACCTTCAGCAGTTACTACCCTGCCTGATAATGTTACATTTTTATTTATTGCATCCGTGTACAGAACAGGTATTTTTGGCATGCGCATATACGAAACACCATAGCCAAGTAAAATAGACACCACTAAAACGAACGTTAAACCAAAAACTTTTTTAGAAAACTTACCTAAAAACAAAATACAAACCAGACAAATAAAAACACCGGCAACTAGGCCGTATGTGTTCTGTTGTGCTGTAAATAAAATAATACCAACTACTGCGCCGAAACTTGTTCCATAAAACAAATTGTCATCCATCCCGTTAGAGATAGGAAGTGCCACATTACAATATATGGAACTTCCTATAATTAGATAATTTATAATATTTCGACCATACTACTAGACCCTACAGGCACTTCCGTAATATATTTGATTATATTTACATATTAACATAATTTATTTCTTTATTATATTAAGACAAAATAACATCTGTTATCTCAACGGGAGGCAAACTACATAGGGGGCAACCCCTTGAAGAATTCTTTATAATTTTCTTTAGTGCCACGAAACAGTGGTGTGTTGTCTTTGTCTGCAAAACTGGTTGCAATAACATCGGCACGTTCGTTTAGTAGTACACCTGAATGCCCTGCAACTTTTTTCGTGTGTAAATTTTTACCAAAACTACGCACCAATACCATTAGTGGTTGCCATAGTTCCTGGTTTAGAACTGGTTTTTTATTTGCAGTTTTCCAACCGTTTTTCTCCCACCCTGCAACCCAAGACCCGATACCGCCTAACACATATGCAGAATCAGTATGTACAGTAACAACCACTGTTACACTACGCCCCGCCTTTTTAACTTCTTCCTGGACTGCGCGCAAACTAGCTATAACACCCATCAGTTCCATTCTATTATTCGTTGTATGGGCGTCGTGGCCACCTATTTCATAGACATAGTCATGTTCTGCCAATATGCCTGCGTCAAAGCCTATAACAGCCCCGTAGCCCCCTGGACCAGGGTTACCGCGCGAAGAACCGTCTGTATATATAGATATATGTTTTTCCTGACTATTCATCCCGTTTAGAAGCAGGTCGCGGTCAATAGAGCGCTATTTGCTTGATTATATTTATAAATTAATAATATATTACTTTCATAATTTATGCCCGTTACTGCGACCGCGGCTTCTAACGGGATTCATGTAAAGATTATAGCATGAACATATACATAAATTAAAAATCACGCAGGTTGCAACTGCGTGATTTTAGATATAAAACTTTCTCTAGTTTGGAGGAAAAAGTTAATATATTCCTGGTTGTTAGACTCGAACAATTCTTCGTGCCTACCAAAAGAAAACTGCACCCTATAGTGGTCTTCGTCGTTCAAAAATTTTCCAATTATTGAATAACTAGTAGTAGGAAACTTACTATGGAAAACTAAAACGAATAAATTTCTACACATTACATACTGAGATTTTCTATTCTTCTTCTTAATATCGTCAACAGAAATTATTAAAGCAAAGTATTCTGTGGCTTTTTCTGCAATATGTTTAAGTAACATTTCTGCAAATGCAGCTGGTTCGATATTAAGACTAGAAAACAAAGATTCTTTTTTAAATACTACTTTTTCAGCATTATTCCATTCGTCGACATAAGACATGGTAAATTCCAAAAGGTTTTTGTCTTCACCTAAATGTGCATTAATTTTTTTAAACAGTGCGCTTTTTTCATAAAAATCTTCACTGTAATTCTCTTCTGTTTCAAAAAATTCTACTAACATTTTTCGGTTAATATTTTTTCTAAAAACATTAAAAAGAAAGAAAACAATTGCGGCTCGCAATGTTTTAAATTCTGCGGACACACCCCTATTTCCTAAAAGGCATTCGTGTTTTATTTCTTTTGTAAAATGCCAGGTTATGCTGGGGTTAGATCTGATCGATTTTAAAATCGTTTCTACAACTATTAGTAAACTAACCATGGATAGGTTTGTATTTTGTATTTCCTTATTCGTGTACATTTTGTTTATTTTTAATAAACAATACATAAATTATATAGTAATGTCAACTATACGTAAGCGCATTTCTACCTTGCCCATATAACGCGATTCTTCTATATATGCAGACATATCTATATACATACCTGGTACCAGTTTTTGTTCAAAATCATTCGTAGTTTTGAAAAATGCTATGGCCTTTATCTTTGTTGTTTTTCCGTCATTGTTATGTGAAACAACTATTTCTAAGTGGTTTTTGTCTTTACCAAATTCCTTTGCTGTTTCTATTAATACACGTTTAAATACGAATAAAGGTTTTTCATTTGCCACACCAAATGGTGCAAAGTTTTGTATTGCACGATAGACTTCGTTTGTAACTATAGGTAATGTAACTTCTAGTGTTTGTGCACTATCTTTGTCAACATTAACTTCAATTACAGCACTACTGTGCACACTGTTTAACACATCTGCCAGTGTATGTATTGCGTCATTACTAACTGAAAAACCTCCAGCACCCTCATGCCCACCAAAGGCAACAAATGTGCCTGCCGGTGCAGCCGACATTATAGAAACAAGGTGGCACGTACCGTTAGAACGACATGAACCTTTTATAATTCCAAATTCGTCGCGTCCCCAAACAAAAACAGTTTTGTCATGTTCGTCTACAATTTTCGATGCAACCAAACCCAGCACACCAATGTTCCAGTTTGGGTTACCTATTACAATAACAGGCTGTTCTTCTTTTTGTTTTAAAACTTTTTTTACCTCCTTCATGATAGATGCAACTTTTGTTTTTCTTTCTGTGTTTAAACCTTCTAAGTGTGTTGAAAATTCTACCGCTTCCTTAGCGTTTTTTGTTTTAAGTAATTTAAATGCAGTCATGGGCGTGTCCATGCGTGACGCAGCATTTAGTCGTGGTGCCAATGTAAAAGTTACATCATCTTCAACTATGTGTGCCATGTCTACACCGGCTTTTTGTAATAGTAGTTGCAAGCCAGGTCGGCGAGTTTTCTTTAAAACCTGCAAACCATAGTACGCCAGTGTTCTGTTTTCCTTCAGTAGTGGTACCATGTCTGACAATGTTGCAATGGCCACCATGTCTAGCAACCATTTTTCCCACCCCACGGGTACATTATATTCTGCACGGTATTTATCTAGGAAACCACGAACAAAAGTAAATATTACACCAGAACCACACAACATGTCGTCTGGGTAATTGTTACCAGTTTGTTTTGGGTTTATAACAGCATATGCATCTGGAATAATTTGTGTGTCTTTATTCTTCTTATCTTTAAGTATTTTCTCTAATGGCAAATGGTGGTCGGTAATGATTAAATCAATACCCTTTTCTTTACAGTACTTAGCTTGGTCGACAGCGGTAATACCAACATCAATTGTTATAATCAATGTCACCCCCTGACTAACCAAACTATCTACAGCAGGTATATGTAAACCGTAACCTTCTTTGTGTCTGTCAGGAATATAAACAACATAATTTGTAAAACCAATAATGTCGAACATATCAGACAGTACAACTGCACCCGGTATACCGTCGCAGTCGTAGTCTGCATATATGGCAATTTTCTCGCCTTTTGCTATAGCGTTATAAACCCGTTCTACAGATTTATCCATGTCCTTCATATCTGTTGGGTTGCCTATATTTGTATATTGTGGGTGCAAAAAATCGTCAGCATCAATAGCCGACAAACCCCGCATAGTTAACAAATGTTCCACCACTTCGTTCATGCACATTAGTCTACCATGGGGCATAAGTAATACAAAAATAGACAAATCTGTTGTAAGTGTTATACTAATAAAAAAACAAATACTAGTGAGTATTTGTCAAAACAACTAAAATTAAATAAACATGGATATTATAGATTTTTTCAAAAAGCCTACATTAAAAGAATACAAGGAGGCTTTACAAAACATTGCAAAAGTTGATAGTACTTTCACAACATCAGTTGAAGGTTTTACCCACACATCTGCCATCTATGAAGTTATTTTTGAATATTCAAAAATTGTAAGAATATACACAAATAGCATGGACGACGAGGTTACAGACAGAGATTCGTTCTGTAATTCATTGAATACATTTTTGGAAAACAAAAATAAATTACAAATAATTGTTGATAATAACCCGTTTCGTTATGCAAAAACATCTAGAACTATAGATTTAATGACCAGATTTTATTCTAAAAATGAAAATTTAGATATTAGAATTTCAGATTCTAAATTCAAAAAATCTATTGCGGGGGTTACAAAAAATAACGAAACCTACTATTTTGTTGTTGGTGATGATTCAAAAGTAGCAATAGAAAATAATTATACCAAACATGTGGTGCCATTATTTAGCTTCAATAATAAAGAATATGCAAATGCATATAAAAATGTTTTTGATTCACATTTTCTAAAATTACAGAGGGTATTTATACCACGTAGTCAGAACAAGTATTAAAGTACTAAAATAATTAACAAAACCGATTCATATATATATGAATCGGTTTTTAAATACAATAAAAATCTTATAACCTGCCTAGGCATATTTCGAAAAATATGTAGGAAGGCCTTGTTACACAAAGAATAGCAAATAAATCTAAAATACACAAGAAAATAAAATTATAAGCATAAATTAGATGATAAAACTTAAAATGTATTAGAACTTAGTACATTTATAATTTCAATGGCCAGAGGTTCTCTTTCGTATTTCAAACTTTTTTGAAGTTTATCCATTATATCCCTAGAAGGAATTGCTAATTTTGATATTTCAGAAATAAATACAAACTGCTCTTCGGTTATTTCCGGTGGCAGACGTTTTATTAATTTAAGAATCTTTACGTCTTCTAAGTTATTTGCAGATAATTTTAAAAAATCAAGCTGATCTTTAATTAAAACCAAATTATCTATTAGAGTATCGATGGTATCTGTAGTTTTCTGTTTTATAGGACCTGCTGGAAAATTACCTAATATCTTAAAATATTCAGGAACAACTTTTTTAAATGAAGTATATTTGTAGTTTTTATTTCCTTCAATTAGAATTTGTTTTTCAACATTTTCTATAACTTCTTTCATTATAATAATTATTGTATTATTATAATTTAAAAGACGAAATAAATACTTTTTTCTTAAGCTTTTAAAGTAACGAGGAATTTTCGGAAGAATATAAACCTGGACAACTAAATAGATTGATAAGATCAAAATTAAAGTTATTATTGATTTTTGGTAATAATTCACCAAAAACACTATTAGGCCTACTATGAATACAATAAGTGGGTAAAGAATGAATAATGGATAAAACGTAGAATTAGTACCCTCATTAATGGCCTTTTGAGATAGGTAAGATTTAGATTGTGTCATATTATGGATTTTTAAAGAGTGAAAATTAGATTATTTGAATATATAATAACATTAAATATCAATTTAAGCAAGTTTTTACATTACTACAAAATCTTGCATGTTTTATATGAACATGCTAAATTGTTAGTAATAAATTATATTTGCTTATCTGTAAATATAAAACTGAATTGGTTATTAATATAGTTTTTGTTCGTTGGAATAAAATAGTAAATGATTCCTATTTTAGAAATAATAGGATCAGGGTAAACTAGAGTTAATAACTCTGGGGTTGTAGGATGCTTTGATTTGTGTCAAGTATTCCTAAGTAGCACATTCAGGCCAAATTTGTGAATCGACGGGTGAAATCACCAAGTCCCGTAACCCTAAACCTTTGAACTTAAACTTTAAAACTTCGCTACGATTTGGCGGAGTTTTTTTATTTAATTTTTATTCTGATAAAAAATCTAATACTAGTCTCAGTTAACATTATTTACTTTGTAAATTATCAATACTGAATTACCTTTTATAATCCACAAATTTCCCAGACCAAGTATATGCTGAAAGTATTCCTATGAATGAACCAGCAATAAACCAAAATATAAGTTCTTCAACTGGTATACCCATAGTTAAAATTCCTGATAGATATCTAAAATCATAAGTGGCTGAAACCCAGCCAGGAGTAGTTATAATAGTTGTCCAATACAATGGAAGAATACATATAGTGGTCAAAATACCTGACCATAGACTTGGAATAATGAGGTCTTTTCTTATAATCCACATAAAAACCGTTGCCAATGTTGTAACTAATGTAAATGATTGAAATGATGTAAATCCTATATATTTAATAAGTACATGAATAACTGTCAGAACTACTACCGAAAAAAGGATTCGAAAAAGTGAATATATACTTTTTTGACTACTAATAATCTTTTTCTTGAAAAAGACTTGATAAATAACCATCATAACTCCACCAGCACCAAAACCAGTAAAAAAGTCTTCTACTCCTATTCTTGTTCCTGTTATGGTTTCTGGGTGCCACCAGTCCACTGTCCACCAAATGTAACCAGTGACTAGTGATAAAATTCCATATAATGTAGCTGTATAAATCATAAATTTTCGTAAATCTTTTCGTAGAATATAAAAGATTGTCCAGAAAATCATCCCAACGATTACTAATATAAGGTATCCAAAATGAATAGGTAACATAATATGATTATAACTTATAGATATATTTTTAGCACTTAAATATGTGATCTTAACTGCCTTACATCTTCTAAATCAACTTCACGAGCAAGTTTTGTTTTATACGCAATCAAAGATTTGATGTTTTCTACAGGTATTTTTCTACCATATACTTCCTTTATCGTTATGTTATCTAAACTACTATCAAGATATTCCCATCCTTTTGTTTGTGTATTAAAAATTTTTGCACCCGTTCCTGCAATATCTATGTCCTGACCTTCATAATTTAATGTCATTAAAAGTAAGTCCCAGTTTTCATCTTTGTATTGATTAGGTCCATACACAATATATGGTCGTATTTCATCAGACTGTGCTATTTGACCAATATCAACATCAGACACTTCTATGTCAATGTCCGCAAGTTCTCTATTAACACCATACACCCTAGTAGCAAAGCCACCTGAAACTTTATATTTAATATTATTTTGCTCAAGAATATCTATTATCCAATTGAAAGCCACTTTAGTATTTTTCATAATATTTTAATACTACCACATTAAAATAAATAAAAATATTCTGGTGTTTAAGCCAGAATATTGCTTTTTTAAAAAATTGCTTAAAATTTTCTTTTCAACATCTCAATAGTGTGTTTTTTCCTCTGAGAAATAACGGCTTTATGAATTCCAAGTTTTATTAGCTCATCTTTTATACCTGGTAGTTGAGAAAACTTTTCATGAGTAACAATTGGACCTGCGACAAAAACAAGCACTCCATCTTTCCGAGTTGGTGTTAGTTTTACGGTTTTGAATGTTCTAGGCTTCATAATCTAAAATTTTAATTTTTAAAATATATAAATTTATCTACTAATATAATACCATTTTATTTAATTTTAAACAAGATGTGCGTATAGGTTCAATAGCTTGGCACCATTTGATAAAATGTTATCAAATAAATGTGATGCACAGCAACAAAAAAATTAAGTTGCAATTTATCTTAATTTAACTCTATTTCCCCAAAATCCTTTATATATTCCGAATGGTTAGTTAGTTCTACATTACGTAGTATTGCCAAAGCAGATTCACGCATAGCAATACCCTCACTAGATTCGACACATTCTTCTAAAACATATGTAAAAAAACCGGCGTCAAAACTGTCAAAAGCAGTGGCCATAACACAGTCGTTTGCATCTACACCAACAATATGGACTTCTTGTATATTATTTTCTTTAAATAAAGTAATTAAATCTTTGTCGCCCTGAAATGCAGACTTAGTTGTTTTTGTAACTAGAATTGTATTTTTATTTTCTAACTCTGACTTAATTTCAGGTATTGTTGGTTCGATTTTAAAAGTCCAGTTAGTTTGGATGTCCCACAACGAACCAGTATCTGCGTGGAATACAGCTTCTACATATAAATTATAGTTTCCTTTTTGTATCACCGATTGAACATTTTTTATAATGTAACGAGTTCTTTCGGGTAAAAACCCTGTTTGCATATCAACAATTATTAATGCTCGAATTTTGTTTGGGTTAGGAATTAGTATGGAATTCATATTTATATTATATCATTTGCTGTGTGTTTTTATATCTATTGCTAAATGGTCAGACACCCTATTGGGCAAAACTGTGCATAAAATATCGTTTGTTTTTAATGTACTAATATCAAAATACACATGGTCGGTACGGAACTTAAAACTAATACCAAAACGTGCAAAAAAACTATTTACCCTGTTAAGTAAAAAAGAAGATTTTTCTGTATATCGACTATCCAAAGTTGGGCCAATATTTTTACTAACACGAATAAAATCTGGTAAAAGTATTTTTTCTATTTCAGAAACTTCACCCGGAAAACCAGTATTAAAATCCCCCGCAAATACAATGGGTATATTGTTTTTATAATTAGAAAGACTTTCTTTAATTATTTCTATTTCCTTTTTTCGTATACTTGTTTTTATGCCGGAATGTAGATGTACAGAACCTACCAATACACCCTGCCCCTGCACGGCAAAAATACCGCCAACAAAACCCCAACCACGCATTGGCATATTCGGGTCGAAATTTGCAAATGATATAAACAACGTATCTTTTAAAACAAATGCTTTTTTATATAAAATACATACACCTGTATTAGTGCTGAGATTTACATCAAATGGACGCACCACAATATACGAATGTTCAAATTGTGTAATAATAGAAACAACTTTTGCATCAACTTCCTGTAGTAGAACAAAATCGTATTTATCGCTTACCAACACATCATGTATAAAATCTCCGAAACTTGACTGATACGCCTTTTGTGTATTTAGTGTTAATATATTTAAGTTTTTCATAATTATTTTCTAAAACTATTTCAACAATCTTTTACTGAAGATCAAGTTTTTTAAGTTATGTTTCGTGTGTTTTATAATACTATATTAGGATCAAGAATATTAATTAGTTTTTCTCTATTTTCTGTTAGATAATAAATTTCCTCTAAATTTGTTTTATATGTAATATCATTCCTAAAGTCTTCTTTTACATAATGCAGATATTCACGCCATATAGAATAGAAAGATTTTGTGTAGTACAACTCTATTGCACTTCTAAATTCAGTAGATGTAAATGAATAAATATCAAAATATGACTTTATAAAAATCTTTGCTTTTTCTATATTTTCTAAATTATATCCATGCCAAAAACATGTAAGCGAACAGGAACGAACTAATTCATACATTCTAGGTGTTGGGCCTGCCATGTCTAAGTCAAAAATATTAAGAATTTTTCCGTCTTCGGTAAAAAATACATTGTCAGGATAATAGTCACCAAAACAAAGGTGTCTGTCATTCATGTTTAAAGATTCAAAAGTAGTTGTACATTCTGATACAAGTTTTTTCTTTAAATTCAATCCGTCTATACTCAAAACATCAAAGTCATTTTCTGGTTTAATAATTTTTAGTAATTCTTCAATTTCAAAAATTATGTGTTCTTTTTCCTGTAATTTAAAATGCGTATCTTCATCATATTTACCGATAATTCCATTTTTTGTTAACAAATGAGCCTTAGCTAATTCACGCCCCATAACTTTAATAATATCTATAGGTATATTTCCAGTTTCATACTGTTTTCCACTAATAAATGGGTAAAGCACGTAACATGAGTGGTTTATTACTTCATGCAAATTACCATTCTTACTTCTTATTGGGCCGATAACAGGAATTTTATTTTGAATAAAAAAATCTTCAACTTTTTCTATAGTTTCAATTCTATCTGCACCGCTTATTCTGTGTTTTTTCAAAAAGAAAACACCATTACCAGTTTCTACCTTGTAATTATAACTAGAAAAACCCTTTTCAACCTTAGTAAAAACAACGGGTTCAACGAGCCAAAACATTTCTATAATTTTTTCTGATATATTTTGATTCATATTATGCAACTATAGCATTTTTCAGATACTTTTTCTCCACGAATAATATACTAAACATTGCCAACGTTATTACTGTTAGAACACTGAACGTTGTTGACGTACCACTGATATCCAGCATGACACCAATTATAATCGGGGCAACTATTTCACCCAAACACCAACTTACTGAAAGCAGCCCAGACACGCGACCCAAATGTTCTTTGGTAACTATTGTCGTCGTAATACCATCGAAAGCAAAGCTGACTAAATTAAGAGCAAGAGACAAACCGAATGCCAATACTACACTTGCAATCACACCTTTAATAAAGATTAAGCACACCAGACAGAAAACAAGTGCCGACATACCGCACATAACGGCTTTACTACGGTTCCGATCAGCAAGAGCACCAACATAGGCACTACACACTGACGGCAAAGCGGTTGCAGCACCTATAAGGATAACCCACGTTATACTTGCCCCGTTCGTATATGCATCAAGCGGTATAACAAAACCGGCAACAACACTAACAAAGCCCATAAAAAATGTGGCCAGACTGATCAATCTTACACCCGGGCTCCAACTTTTTATTTCATTCCATAAACTATAAAAAACGCCATCATTAAAAACATTTTTTATACCTGCTTTCGCACCAACATAACCAGGATCGCGATTTAGTGTTAGGAACATGAAAAGACAAATAATAGACGTTGGCAATATCACAAGAAAGAGCGAATGAATGGCAAAATAATTTACCAAGAAAATACTCGCTACGACACACACTATCCAAAAAATACTGGTAACAGCGTCGAAATAGCCAAATATGCGCCCAATAGATTCAGATGCTGAATGTCGGCGTATATAGGTACTGCGACCAACACTATCGAATGCATAACCCACCCCGTTTAGTAGTCGGGCAATAACGACAAATATAACTGCCCCCGTAGCACCTGCCCAGAAATATGCAAAACCGATAAATGGATAAAAGAGAACACCTATAATCAATACCGTTCGGGCAGAAATTTTATCTATCAACAGCCCCACAAACGGCACTGCTAGAATAAAGGCGATGTCATACACCGAACGCAATAACCCAGTTTCTGCATATGAGTTAGCAAAAGAAAGAAGAAATATCGGTATCAATGCCTCGACTACGCCCCAGCCCATCCAACGAATAGTGGTGCCCCAGATAACAGTATTTACATCACTGGGAATTGATCGTTTTTGTAAAAATGGTTTAAAAAAAGACATAGTATCGTACTTGTGAAATATTTAATAATAACATTTTTTACTTATTCATTCACTCCTATTAATAAAAGTCCTGAAATAATAATACAAAAGATTAATACTTTCTTTATAACTACCTTACGGTTTATGTCCTCTCTGAACGCTTCGGGGTTGTATTTTTTAACAGCTACAGTATACAACAAAACAAAGATTGGTATAACCATACCAATACCCTTTACCAAACTTACAGGGGCCAATTCTATAGCGTACATTTCTGCACCAACTGCTAAAAATGTAAAAAATTCTTCTAAAAAGAAAAGTTTAAAATACTTACGGTAACTATCTTTTTCTTCTTTTAGTTGTGTTCGCAAACTAGGCATAGCAAGTATGAAAGCACAGCCGATAATACCTGATGTAATCAATTGCCCACCTATAGCAGTACTCCACCCTATACCGTGTTCAAACATGTATTTATACAAGATACCGTCAATGGCAAGTATGGTAGATGCCAGCACTATAAGGTAAAAAGCTTTACTTAACTTTAAAGTTTTAATTTTACCTCTAAAAGCCAACAAGACATTCCCTAAAATAATAATACCTATACCAATATATTCGCGTAATTGTAGAACTTCACCAATAAAAACAAAGGCGAATATTGGAATTATTATTTTACCGAAAGAAAAAAATGCAGATACAACAGAAGTGTCTTCTATTTTTAAAGATTTGTAATATGGGTACAAATACAAAAGGTTCGTTAAGCCAACACCTATAAGTGGCCAAATTAAGTCAAAAGTTGGTAATACTGGTTTTTGAATAATAAACAGTATTGGCACAAATACAAAGTTACACAAAGATGCAAAAAATATCAATGGTGCAATATTCTTAAAACCTTTATTACTAAAAAATTCATCAAAAATTTCAGCTACTGCATACAAAGCTGGGGCCAGAAAAGCAAAAAATATCCACATTTGTAGATTATATCACTTTTTTAATGTTTACATAATGACCTAAAAACCACTTTAATTTATCTTGTAAATACTTGGTATTTTTAATGGTTAATTGTTGGCCCTCATATTTTATTATAACAACTGTACCTTCTAACCTTTTATTAAAATCAAGCGAATCGGAAATGCTATCTTTTTCTATTTTAAGTATTATTAATTCTTTGTATTTATCTGATATAAAATTACCATCAGAATCTACCCAACTAGATCTAGATTTCAATAGTGATTTTTTTCTAATTGGTGATGTAATAAAAGCACCTAAGACACCTAACAAACGAGTAAGTATATGCACATATACAGGCATACTAATTCCAATAATATAAAGACAATCTTTAGTAACTATAATGTCTGCCATTGAAAAATTATTGTTTTTTATTGAATCTGAAAAATTAACAACAAATGTCCAATTTGGAATATATAAAAATGGTCTATATTTTTCCATAATTTAATATGAATATATTTTAATTACTTGAAGTATAAAGAAAACAATAAGACCTATGGTAAAAATTGTATTTATTTTTCTATATTTATTAGATTTTTTTATTATCTGCTCGTTTCGCAACAAGGCTTGTTTTTGATTTTCAACAGTTTCTTTTTGTAAATCACGAATTTCTTCTAATATTTTTATAGTTTTATCTTCCATATAATTTAGTTTAGTTAATTTTATTTCAACGCCTTTATACCAACTAGTGTACCTTTTGCCAGGAATTCTAATGTTGCGCCACCGCCAGTAGAAACAAAAGTAAATTTATTTGCCATGCTTGATTGGTTTATAACATCCACTGTATCGCCACCACCTACGATACTAACAGTCTTTTGTTTGCCTTTGGTTTGACTTGCTAATGCATTTAACAAATCTATAGTGCTTTTTGTGTGGCCTTTTTCGTACCAGCCTAATGGGCCGTTCCATACAACAAGTTTTGTTTTTGCCATTAATGTAGTTAGTAGTTTAACTGTTAGTGGGCCTACGTCTACTATAGTGTCGCCCTTTTGAACTTCAGCTACATTTACAGCCCAAGAATTTTTACCCCTACTATCTGTGCGGTTAACTATAACGTCGATTGGTGTTAGAACTTTTTTATTTTTAAGTACACCAGTCAGTGGTGGAGTATTTTTATCTATAACAGATTTACCAACTTCGTAACCTTTGGCTTTTAAAAAGTTGTTTGCTAATGCACCGCCGACAAACACCATATCTGCAGTAGAAACATATTTTTTAAGTAATGGCATTTTAGTTTCAAACTTTGCACCGCCTAGTATAAATAGGAATGGTTTTTTAGGTTTCAATGCACTAGACAAATTTAAAATTTCTTTTTCCATCTGTAGTCCTGCATATGAAGGCAGTAGTTTAGGTAAACCAACTATAGACATATGTGCCCGGTGCGACACTGAAAATGCGTCGTTTACATATATGTCCCCTAACGATGCAAAGTCACTAGCTAGTTGTTTGTCATTTTCTTTCTCACCCTTCCATCGGCGGATGTTTTCTATTACCATTATGTCGCCTTCGTTCATTAGTACTATATTTTGTACAATGTCATCGAAATTTGTACTTTTTTCTAATGTTACAACTGTGTTTGGTATTAATGTTTTAAGGTAGTTAACCATAGGTAATAAGGTTTGTTTACCATCGTCCCCAGCATGTGCCAACACAACAACCTTGGCCCCCTTCTCGGTTAAGGTTTTAATAGTTTGCAGTGACGCAACAATACGAAAACCGTCGCCAACTACACCATTTACAATTGGCACATTCCAGTCTAGTCGTACTAGTGCTACTTTATTTTTTAATTGTTTTAGTTTTTTGAGTGTTTGCATAGTTTTCAGTATTAATTAATATTGTATCAAAATGTTTTGGCAATAGTGATTCGTGTCCTACCAGATACCCGTCGACACCACCATGTTCTATAAACCCTAACGCGTCCTTCGGTGTTACAGACCCACCATACAGCACCTGCACATTGTGCGCATCTGCTGGGCTGAATATGTCGCTTATAACTTTACGTATAAAAAGAACAACTTCAAAACATTCAGCTGGTGTTGCAGGGCGCGGGGCGTCTTTGCCTATAGCCCATACAGGTTCATAAGCAATTACAATTTGTTCTAAAGACTTACGTGGTAAGTTACCTATAGCAGTTGTTACTTGTTCCTTTATAGTGTGCCAGAAAAAACCCTGAGTGTCGCGCAACATTTCACCAACACATATTACAGGCACCAGACCGTTTGTAACTGCTGTTGTAACCTTAGCACGTACTGTTGTGTCTGTTTCACCCCTGGCACGAACTTCACTGTGGCCAACTATAGTATAAGTAACACCAAACTTTTTAACCATCGACGCAGAAACTAAGCCAGTATGTGCGCCTTCTGTTGGCACCGCAATGTCCTGTACACCTAATATACATTTTTTAGAGGCTAGTTTTTTCAGGTCAGATAAATACACATAAGGCACACAAATAACTGTTGAAACGTTTTTCAATTTAGAAGATACTTTTTTAATACCAGTAAAAATCTTCTTCGCCTCTACTGTAGTTTGGGGGTTTAGTTTCCAGTTAGCTATAATCAGGTAATTGTTTTTCATTATGTTATTGTAACATTTAGAATGTGTGGCTTCAATGCATGCAAAAATAAACCGCAGTTACATAATAACTGCGGTTTATTATCTTTCTTCCCATAGTATGGTTTGGTATTGGTCAGAAGTAAGTGGAAAAGAAGGTGGTGCCCCGTATAAAAGATTTGCATCGTATGTAATAGTACGTGTGTCGTATCCTGTGCCATCTGTATATGCAAAACCATAACGTTGGTTTGAACCTATCATTCCATACAAACGTAGAGAATTACGCAAATATCCCGTACCACAACTGCTAGCGTAGTACGAACGCCCAACACGACCGTTTTGAGCAATCAATGCAGCATCTATACGTAAGTCGTTTGCACTACTTAAACCTAAGTTTATATTATTTTGTGCAACTAAACCAATTACATCTTGCCCATCGACATTCGTGTAACGTAGATCGTTATTAATAATAATACTTTTACGTTTTGTTGGGTCATCAGGAAAACGCCCCGCGGCAATAGTAATACGTGCGGAATTAATAGTTCCGTCTACCCATACGTTATCTTCAACAAAGATAACCCCATTTACAGGAAATACCACGTTGCCAGCAGTAAGTGTTTCTGTTTTTATAGTCCAAGTACTCCAATCTAATTCATTATTTAAATTAGTACACCCGTTTGGTACAGCAGTTAGTGCAGTTACTGTATATATGTCATATGTATCGTTTGTTTTTAAAACAATATGGTAACCCTGTTTACCTGAAGCTGCGTAATATTTACCATCGGTTGCAGAACCTAATGTTTTTAATTTAGACAAATCAGTTGTTATACCAGCAAAATCAACAACCGGCACTGGAAACTTTCTTCCCGCCATAAACACATCGGACCGGTCGGCAACTGCGTTGGGCGAAGCTTCGGCACTGCGGTATGTGTCGTTTACTGTTGTACCAACACCTGTGTCTGTGTCGTGCGTGTGCACTGCAAATTCTGAACCTCCGGTGTGGTCAGGGTCGTCGTACGTAGTCAACGCACTAGTAACCAGATTATGGGCTATACCGTCTAGTCGTATGCCAAAATTTGAATGTAATGGTCCAAATATTTCTGTACCTTCACCAAAACGCATATTGTCATTAGCTACCACAGAAAACTTAGCAAAAGAAGGTATAGCAAGGTCAGATTCGATAGTGCGCTTAACATTTGCCACACCAGTTAATGTTCCTGTGGAAAATATTTTTACCAACGTAGACCCAGCTGGTGGCGGGGTTATTGTTAACGAATATTGTCCTATCTGGTTTCCGTCGCTATCATAAAAAGCATGCACATATGGACCATTTGTATTTGTTCCATCTTTGTAGTCAGTGTTATTTTTAGCCAAATGCCATCTGTAGTAATCAATACCGGCTTCGGCAATTTGTAATGCTTGTTCGCGTTGCAATGTACGTCTGACGGCTGCAACACTAGTTGTAGTCCACATTACAAAAGCCAATACCACTATAACGGTTATAGCTGTAAATATAAGTACACCTAGCAACATAAATGCTTGGGGTGTTTGAATATTTTTTTTCAAATTTATATTTACCATGTATATATATTATAAGTTATTTTTCAAATTTCGTAACGACACTTGTGTAGTTAACGTAAATGCTGGTGGCGCCTGGTTTACATCGTCGTCAACAGATATATAAATTTTTACTAAACGTACATCTGTATACCTACTTGATGCTAAACTTGCATAGCCAGTCGCACCAGTGTAACCAGTGTCATAGTATGTAAACATTGGAGTTGTTCCGTTAACCACATTATACACAATTGTATTTGCAACTTCATTTGCTGTGTTGTATGTTAATGGGTCGCCGGTTGGTTGAGTTACACCTTTTACCAATGTACTTCCGGACTGTGTATATCGAATTCTTTCTTTTGTACCATTATTGTCTGCGTCACTATAGAATATAAATTCTGAACCTGTCATTTTTTCTATACCAAACGCACCAGTAGACGCTGGTGACAATGAACGTATTTCTTCAACCATAGGACGCAGTATACGTTTAGTTTCGTCCTGTGCACTAAGTTTTGTTTGCGCATATTCTCTGTATAGTAACGTGTTAACTTTAAAATTCGCAATCAATTTAACAGAAAAACCCATGATGGCAATAACAATAAGAAGTTCTAACAAACTAAATGCTTTGTATGTTTTTTTATTAGAATTTAAAATTTGTTTTTTCATATTATTGAACATGCATACTTATTGTTATCAAGGCCCAAACTAAACTTCCACTAGCCAAAGTAAATGTTGATGTCTGTGTATTATATCCTGGATTCGATATAGTTGCAGTATATGTACCATTTGAAAGTGCAGAAAAGTTTACATAGCCAGCTGGTGTACAACTACTAGAATACCCCACGGTTATGTCACTAACTATCGGTCTAGCAGTCGCAGGGGTGTTTGCGTGTAGGAACAGTTTATAACGAACATACTTATGTCCCTGGAACTGTGTCATGGCAGACAAACTACTATTACTAGTTGTAAAATATGTAGCACTTGTACCATCTGGTCCGATAAAAGTATAGTCAGAAAGTAATGTCGTGTCTGCAACAGCAAGTTGGAACTTAACAGATGTGCCAGCACTTTGACTTGTTGGTTCCCAACCTACAGTAAACAAGTTTCCACTTGCTATATCAATTGCACTGGAAGTTAGTACACCATCTGTACCACCAGTTGTTGTTAATGTTATTTGCCCTGGTGTTGATGTTGTGTTTACGTTTGAATCTGAAGACTGGAATTTTGTTGTATCTGTATACAGAGTTTGACTACCACCACCAGACCAATCTGTCTGTGTTATGTAACCGACACCAGTTGATTTGGTTGAACTATACCCTGTTTTAGTTAGTACTACAGTTGCATTAGCCAAAGGCAAACCACTAGCAAAGTCCTTTACTGCAAACACACGACGCACACCGTCTTTGGGGGCAACTATCGCATCGATTATTTTTGTTTCGCCTGGGTTTAACGATATAGGGTCCATAGTGTTCGAACCAATAAAATCATAAACAGTGTCTAGGAAACTTATGTGATAAGAATCCCATTCCATATTATTTAAAGTTTTATTACCAGAACTGTCAGTTGCAGAAGTAACATTGTATTTAAACAAATCAGGTGTAGTAAATGACTTTTTAGAACCAACTAAATTATAATCCATAGATGAAACTGCCCCACAACTTGTTGTTTTACTTGTTATCTGCACAGTACCTACAACATCTATAGAAAAAGAAACTTGTGTTATACCTTCAGCTATAACAGATGCATGGGCTTTTGTAGCCGTACTTGTACCCGATTTTTTAGCAGTAGTTGCGTCAGTCGAGTAGCCAGACTTGGTAACAGTAATTTGATATGTATTAGTTGCAGGTGGAGCGTCTATTAACAACAATTGCCCGTTATTATCTGTCGTTTGTGTTGTATTAACAGCTGGAATTAAACTACTGTTAGTAATTGTCACACTAGCATCTGGCAAAGCAACTCCATTTGCATCAAAAACACGTATTAGTAAAACTCCGTTTGAAGATTCTGATTCAAAGTTTTTAGGTGCAACATGGCTAGTATAAGTTGCTGTTACTGGTTTTCGGCAGTTTGTACATGTAACTGATATTTCCACTAGTTTATTGTCTCCTGGGTTTGTATCTACGGGGTAAACACCGTCAAAAGGCTCGTCTATTGCACGGACTACAGTGTTTATATTATATGTATTATAGTCACGCACTAACACTTTATTTGAAACAATAACACCGGCCGGTATACCACCCACAGTACCAACACTGCTATAAGGAATGTTACGTATTATTTCTAATTGTTCTGTAGCTATACCTGTAATGATCAGTTTGTCTTGTATAACCGATGAAACTTCTATTATTTTTGTAAATATCTGATACAAAGCCAATGAAACAAGAGCTAAAATAGTAACAGTAACTAATGTTTCTACCAACGTTACGCCTTTTTTATTTCCAAAGTACTGATGCATATAGATTATATTTTATTTAACATTATCCATTAGAGAATACATCGGACTTAGCATAGATATAGCAAAGAAACCAACTGCAATACCAATAAACACCATAAGCATTGGTTCTACTATTGCAGAGAGGTCTTTTGTTTTTGTATCAACTTCGTTTTCATAAAAAATTGCAATGTCCTGTAACATAGCTGAAGTTTTACCAGTTTCTTCGCCGACTTCTATCATTTCGCCTACCATAAGCGGATACAGTTGCAGATTGCTTTTAAACGCCCCGGAAAGTGGTTCGCCCTTTTGCACATGTTCTATAGCTGTTGTTATAACTTCTTTATAATATGAATTTTGTAAAACTTCTTTTGTAATTTCCAAAGCTCGCATAATATCTACCCCAGAAGATAGCAAAGATGACAACGTTCGCGCTGTTCGGGCAGAATTAGATTCTTGGACTATAGTACCGATAACAGGTATACGCACAACAACCCATTCCATGGCGCGTTTAACTTTTTTAATTTTAGTTATATATATAACACCAACAACAAGTAAAACTATAATTATTAATACCATCAACGGGTTTGCAGACAGTGCATCTGAAACAAAAATTACAAACTTTGTACTTGCTGGCAATTCACCGCCCATGTCTTTAAATGTTTTTGTTAGTGTTGGTATAACATATATCATCATTAGTATACCTATAATACCAATAGCTGAAATAATAACTGCAGGGTACATCATGGCACTTTTAATCTTCTTATTTAAGGCATAGCTTTTTTCTAAACTGGTACCTATTTCGTGCAGTGTACTTACCATGCCACCAGATTCCTCCCCGGCACGGACCATAGATACAAACAAGGCTGAAAAAACCTTTGGAAACTTAACCATCGAACCAGAAAGTGTACCACCTTGTGAAATATCGTTTTGTAGCGACTGTATTATTTCTTTGAAAGTTTTGTTTTTAGTTTGTTTTTCTAAAACTGCAAGTGCACGTGATATAGCCAAACCCGCTTCTAGCATACCAGCAAGGTTTTTAGTAAATAAAATCTTTTCCTGTAAACCAACACCTTTTTTAAGAAAAGGTATATTTAAATTTATACCTTTTGGTTTTATTTCTTCTATAGACAACACAGTACCCTGTGCATGCAGAACTTCTAAAGCACTTGCACGACTGGCAGAGTCAAGTATACTTTCTACCATCTGACCATTTTGAGATTTCATTCTATAGGAAAATTGCATACATATATTATACATCTTAGTTATATTTTAAACAAAGATTATAAGTTCTAAAAAATTTATATAAAATTATTCAGACACAACACGGAACACTTCTTCTATAGAAGTTAAACCTTGAACTGCGCAGTATATACCGTCTTCTATCATTGTCATCATACCTTCTGATTTTGCTTGTTTTTCTATAACGTCTGCAGACGAACCTTTTAATATCATTTCTTTAATAGCTGGGCCAACAACCAAAACTTCATGTATACCCAAACGGCCTTTGTAACCGTCTTCTGATTCTTCGTTTTTGACAGGTCTATAAAAAGGTATGTTTTGCCATGTTGCATCTGGAGCTACCATTTTTTCATCTAGTAGGAACTTCATCATACGGTCTAGGTCTATGTATTTTTGAATATTTTTTATTTCTGCTTCAGACAATGTGTACTGTTCTTTGGCACTAGTAAGTTTACGCACCAAACGCTGTGAAATAACTATTTTTAAGGTCGAAACCAACAAGAAAGGTTCGGCACCCATATCTATAAAACGAGGTATGGCACCAGCTGCACTGTTGGTGTGTATAGTAGACAACACAACGTGTCCGGTAAGCGATGCGTTAATAGCCAAACTAGCTGTTTCACCGTCACGGATTTCCCCCACCATAACTATGTCTGGGTCCTGACGCAATAGTGAACGTAGACCGTTAGCAAAAGTCATGCCAATTTCAGACTTCACTTGGGTTTGGTTTATACGTGCCATTTGGTATTCTATTGGGTCTTCGATTGTAGATATGTTTACTTCAGGAGTATTCAAAAGGTCTAACACTGTGTAAAGTGTCGTAGTTTTACCTGAACCAGTCGGACCTGCGGCCAGTATCATACCTGTATGCATACGCATACCTTCGTGTAGACGCTCCAGACCCTCGCCATGAAAACCAAGTTTTTCTAATGAAAAACCTTTGGAATTTTCTCGCAATATACGTATAACCACTTTTTCTCCGAAATATGTCGGTAATGTAGAAACACGAAAAGACACCTTCATTTCGTCTTCTGTTATTTTAAAACGTCCGTCTTGGGGTAAACGTTTTTCGTCAAGCTTTAAGTTAGATAACACTTTGATACGTGCTGTTATGCCCGCCGCTGTTTCCTTGGGTAGTATCATGGCGTCTTTTAGTATACCGTCTATACGGTAACGTACTATTAACGATTCTTCTGCGGGTTCTATATGTATGTCAGAAGTGCCCTGCATTATAGCGTGCGATATTAGTGTATCGACGATTTTAACTATAGGCATGTCGTCGGCAAGTTTTTTCAAATCAGCTTCAGACTGGGCTTGGCCTGATTCTTCGGCTATCATTTTTAACGATGCACTTTCTTTAGAAATAATGTCATCGAATTCTGCCTTCAAACTTTTCTTATATAACTGTAGTGCATGCCTGATAGATGCTACGTCGGTTAGACGTGGTAATATTTTAACTTCAAACTTTTTCTTTAAGAAGTCCAGTGTAGCCAGGTCTTCTACGTCTAGCATGGCAACTTCTATACTGTCTTTGTTTTGTTTAAAAGCCACAATGTTGTGGTTACGTGCAATAGGTTCGGGTATTAACGAAAGTATTTCGAATTCTATTTTTTCGTTAGTTAGGTTTACATATGGCAAACCTAGTACAAAAGCTTCAGCCCGCTTCATGTCTGCATCGGTAACTTTACCTTCAGAAAGCAAAGTTTGTGCCAAAGTTTGTTTTAGTTCTTTTGCTTTTTCTTCTAGTGCAATAAATTCGTCTTCTTTTATAATGCCACTGGTTAGGAAAAACTTTTTTAATTGTGTTTCATCAACTGTCATACGTATAGTATATATGATTTTCACAAAAATCACATCACACCACATACACTTAGCGTGATTAAATAGTGCAGTGTAAAGAAAAACACCAGAATATTTCTGGTGTTTTTTTACTAAGCTTTTTTATACCAAATGAACTATTATTCAACCTTTATTGTTCTAAAGCTAGAACAGCATTCTGAATCGTCCGAACAACATTCGACAGAAATTTGTTCATCGGAAGGTTCGGGATAATCCTCCTTAAAATACTCTTTAGCAATATCGGGTAATTTTAAAGCGTCACTTTCTTTTTTAGATTCTTCGGAATCAAATGGTTGGTGATGAAGCATTTTACCATATATCATATCGCAGTGTCTGCTATATAGTTTAGTATTTAAAATGTGTTGATGCCATACATCATCTACATCTTTGGTTGGGATTATAGGTTTCTCTTGAACTGCTGTAATGTACAAATATTGTCTGTACCTTATGAGTGCATTTTTAATCCTTTGGTCTGACCAATCAAGTTTCTTTTGAATCTGTTTGGTTAAAAAATCCATATCAATTGACTGGATTGTTGTAAGTAAGTGGTCGTCGATTTTATGCATAAAAAATGTATTAAAATTTGAATATTCTATGAGTTGGATACAGAATATAACATTATATAAATTTTGTCAAGTATAATTTTAATTCAAGATGTTGTTATGGAAACAAATAAAAAACCACTGGGTATCTCCTAGTGGTTTTTTATTTTAAAGTTTTTTATACCAAGCAAAGCTTTTGCCCTTTTTGATTATATACAAACCATTGTTGTTAGATAAACCGTCTAGTGTTGCGCCGTCGGTGATTTTTGTACCGCCGACTGAAACAGAACCTTGTTCTATTAGTGTACGGGCTTCACGTTTAGATGTAGCTAGGTTTAGTTCTACCAACACATCTACAACATCGTTACTACTACCAACTGCGCCTGGTACTTCTGACTGTATCATTTCTATTGCATTAGAACTTACTGTATTACTTAATGCGTCACCGAACAATACACCTGACACTTCTGCAGCTGCATTTGCTTTATCTGCACCATGGACCATTGTTGTAACTGCCATTGCAAGTTTTTTCTGCCCTGAACGTGCACTTGGGTTTGCATTATGTTCTGCAACTATGTTTTGTATTTCGTCTAAACTGTAGTCAGTGTAAACTTTTAAAAAGTTTTCTACACCTTCGTCTGTTGCATTAAACCAAAACTGGTAGAACATGTACGGGCTGGTTTTAGTAGCGTCTAACCATACTGCACCACCTTCAGACTTACCAAACTTTTTACCAGTTTTAGGGTCTACAACTAACGGTGCGGTTATGACATACACATCGGCGCCTTCTTTTTTATGAACAAGTTCTATACCAGCTACCATGTTACCCCATTGGTCAGATGCACCTATTTGTACTGTACAGTTTTTATTTTTAAACAAATACCAGAAATCGTACGCCTGTAACAAACTATATGAAAATTCTGTATAAGAGAAAAAGTTTTCAGATTCCAATCTAGTTTTAATAGATTCACGGCCCAGCAATGTATGCACTGAAAAATATTTACCAACATCACGAAGGAACTCTACCGTAGACATTGGTTGTGTCCAGTCGTAGTTGTTTACCATGTCAAAATGCCCGTCGCCAAACAGTGTGGTAATTTGTTTTTTCAAAGCCATTGCATTTTGTGCAACTTGTTCTGTTGTTAGTAGGTTGCGTTCGTCGCTTTTGCCAGACGGGTCGCCTATCATACCTGTAGCGCCACCTAGTAGTACAACTACATTATGGCCTGCCTGTTTAAGGCGTTTAAGTAACATAAATACAGCCAAATGCCCCACGTGCAACGAATCTGCTGTTGGGTCTGTGCCTAGGTATATGGTGCGTGGTTCGTTTATATAACTTGCAACACTTTCGTTAGAAACTTGTTGCACATGCCCGCGAGCCACTAATTGTTCATATAATGTCATACATATATAGTACACGAAAATTTCACGGTGTAAACAAAAAAGCCTGTAAACAATGTCTACAGGCTTCTAATATTAGAACTTTATTTTTTACCAAAGAATGAAATAATTCTTTGGTCTAATATTGCAATTTCATCAATTAAGTCAATCTTTTGATACTTTAATCGTTCTATGATGGAGGTCTTTACACCTACTGCCGTTTCCAAGTCATAAGTTTGTACTTTTTTCTGCATAAAGGCAATTGACTTTTGTTTCAAATCAACATGCAGATCAACAAAAAACTTTCTATTCATTGAATCATTATCAGGGAAATACCCGAAATCAGATATTCTATAACGGGCAAATGCTATAAATTTATGAAAATCACCGTCTGCTCTTTCCATCTGTTCTTCGGCAACAGTAATGGTCTTTTTTGTAGACTCAGAATGAGCTTCAAGGAATTTTTGAAAAAAATCTTCCCACTTACTAGATCGTGGCGAAAGCAATAATTCGTATGCTTTATCCCAGATTTCAAGATCGTATAAATTTATAGATTTGGTCAACATATCAATCTGACGAAGCAGTGCATCAAAAAATATTTCGTTTATTTCAGTCGGACTGGTCATTTGAAAAAAGTTTTTTTCTTCCTCGGAATTCAATAACTTTCGATACATGTCGTAATCTAATATAAAATAATTACGATTTTCATCCTTACCTGTAATCCACTTGTTCATAAACTTTTCAAACAATTGTATTTTTTCTTCTCTAGTAATACATTGTTCGTCGGATTTTACGTCATAATATGATTTTGGAAGGTAAAGAGCTCTAACAAAACTCTCCGTAAAAGACATTGTTTCAATTAAGTTGTTAAACATATCCATTACCTGTTTCTTGTTTAATAAATTTTCTTTTCTACTCAATGCATTTGAAAGAATAAAAAATTTTGCATTACATGTTTTATCCGATGACTGATTGTGGTCAAGGTAACTTCCTAATCCATCGAGGTTGTAGCCATTAAAGGGGTCAATTTTTTGTGCTTTCATGATATATATTTAATTTTAAAATTTACTCTATTAAACCACATTTTAAAAAACATTGCAAACAAAAAACTTGGAAGCCAGGCTTCCAAGTTTTTTATATCTGTTTCGTGTAACGCTAGCCCAGTGTTGCCTTTAGGCGGCGCACTCCTTGTGAAACCGATTCTTCTTTACCTATTGTTACGTGGCCTATGTCAGCTGTATTTGTAACGTGTGGCCCACCACAGAATTCTTTCGACACATACGCATCAGCAGGGTCCTGTATTGTATAGACACTAACTACGTCTGGGTACTTGGCACCGAACTCCATTTCTGCACCCAGTGCCTCTGCCTCGGCCTTTGGCATTTCGCGACGAATAACGGGTAAACCTGCACTGACCCAACCGTTTACCAAGTCTTCTACCCTTTTCTTTTCTTCGTCTGTTACCTTTCTGTCGAATGCAAAATCTATGCGTAAACGTTCTTCTGTAATGTTACTACCTTTTTGTTTAACAGATTTACCTAACACTTCTTGCAACGCAGCTAAAACCAAATGGTGTGCAGTGTGTAGTTTTATAGTTTGTTCATTTGTATTTGCAAGGCCGCCGCGGAACATACCTGCAGATGCAGACTGAGAAAGTTTTTGGTGTTCCTTCATTTGTGCATCAAACTTTGCACGGTCTATTGTTATGCCTTTTTCTTTTGCTAATTCTTCGGTAAGTTCAATCGGAAAACCATATGTGGTTGCAAGCACGAATGGGTCTACACCACGTTCGAATTCCTTCAAGCCTAATTCTAGTGTTTTTCTAAACTTTAATTCTTCTACTCTAATCACTTCATGAATATGTTGTTCATTTTCATGGGTAAAATTCTTAAAATATATTTCTTTGTATTTATAGAAAAATGAAGCCACCATCTTTACAAGTGTAAAGTTACTCCAAAATCCAAGTTGGTCTGATCGTAAAACTGCTCGTCTTATAAGACGACGTAACACATACCCCTGATCTTTATTACTCGGTATTACACCGTCAGCTATTAAAAAAGTAGCTGTTCGCATATGATCCATCACTATTCTCATTAATTTCTCAGAGTACTTATCTCCTGAAATACTCTTGAGATTAATTTTTATATCTTCAAATATATCCGTATCATATGCAGTCTTCTTGCCTTGCATTACAGCAGTTATACGTTCTAAGCCTGCACCAGTGTCTACGTTTTTCTGGGCTAGTTTACCTATTACCTTTCCGTCTTTCTTTTCAAATTCCATGAAAACGTCGTTCCAGATTTCGATAAAGTTTTCAGATTTAACTTGTTCAACAAATTCTTCTTTACTTAAAACTTTTCCAACAAACATTTCTTCCATGTCGTAGAACATTTCAGAACATGGGCCACATGGGCCGTTGTCGCCTGGGCTCCAGAAGTTGTCTTCTGCAGGTAGTGCATATATGCGGTGTTCGGGTATACCTAACGACATCCATATATTTTTTGATTCTTCATCTAGTGGTGCACTTTCGTCACCTTCGAAAATTGTAACTGCAAGTCTGTTTGCATCTAAGCCTAAACCTTCTTCTTTGCTAGTTAAAAATTCGTAACTCCATTTTATGGCGTCTTCCTTAAAGTAGTCGCCCAAAGACCAGTTACCCATCATTTCAAAAAAAGAAAAATGTCTGTTGTCGCCAATGTCGTCTAGGTCGCCTGTACGTACACATTTTTGTACATCAGCAATACGTGTACCCATTGGGTGTTTTGTACCCATCAAATATGGTACCAACGGTTGCATGCCGGCAGTATTAAAAAGCACCGAAGGGTCGTTTTCAGGCACAAGTGAAGCCGACGGTATAATAGCGTGGCCCCGTTTAGCAAAAAAGTCTAAAAACTTTTTACGAATTTCTGTTGAAGTCATATGGGTATAATCTAGCATAAAAAATGGGTATAATAAAGAAATGAGAAACCCCCACTCGGCCTCCCCCTTATCAAGGGGAGGAGAAAAACATCCATTTATACCATATAAAAAAGAACTCCCTGAAAAAGCACGAGAGTTAAGAAATAATGTAACAAAGGCAGAAGAAAAATTATGGCATGAAGTTTTAAGAAACAAGCAATTTTTAGGATTTAGATTTGTGCGACAAAAGCCATTGAAATATTTTATTGCAGATTTTTATTGTGCCAAACTTATGCTTGTTATAGAAGTGGATGGTAGTGTACACAACAAAATAAAAGAACGAGATGCTGAGAGAACAGAAATATTAAAAGGAATACATAATATAAAAGTGGTTCGATATACAAATGAAAATATTCTAAAAAGAATTGGCTGGGTTAAAGAAAGTTTAGAAAAAGAAATTATTCAAAGAGAAACTGAACTTTCACAATAAGCAGTTAAATTCCCTCCCTTGATAAGGGGAGGGTTAGGGTGGGGTTTCTTGTTATTTTGCATACATATATAATGTATGCTATAGTCCATGTATTACCTGTCACTTCTGTGCCAGGCATTTTTATTAAAAATTAAATAATGGGGAGTTTCCCTAAAAACTAAATAAATATATGTTTGATTTAAAGACAATGAAATTGGCGATGGACCAATTGGAACAAGAAAAGAAAATACCAAAAGACAAAATACTAGAAGCTATCGAACATTCGTTAGCTGCAGCTTATAAAAAAGAATACGGAAAGAAAGGCCAGATAGTACGTTGTAAGTTTAACTTAGACGACGGTACTACTAGTTTCTACCAAGTTAAAATAACTGTAGACGAATCTGTTGTTCGTATTGTTGCCGAAGGTGAAGAAGAAACTGAGATAGTAGCCGAAGGCGACGAACGTTCACGGTACAACGAAGAACACCACATAATGATAGACGATGCACGTCGTATAAAGGAAAACGCTCAACTAGAAGACGAAGTTATATTTCCATTAGAAGACAAAGCCGACTTTGGCCGTATTGCTGCACAAACTGCAAAGCAAGTTATAATTCAGAAAATCCGTGATGCAGAACGCAGTACTATAATCGACGAATACGGTAGTAAAGAAGGCGAAATAGTTCATGGACATGTAGAAAAATTTGAAAACGGAATTGTATATGTAGACTTCAACCGTGCCAAAGGTATAATACCTCGCGAAGAACAAATTCCTGGTGAACGTTTCGAACGTGGCGACAGAATCAGTGCGTACCTATTTTCTGTAGAGGAAGGCATGCGTGGAGTTAACCTACGACTGTCACGTTCACACCCACAGTTTGTTAAAGCTTTGTTTGAAATCGAAGCCCCTGAAATAGCAACTGGTGTTGTAGAAATAAAATCTATTGCCCGCGAAGCCGGTAGTAGAACTAAAATAGCAGTTTCATCGAACGACCCACACGTAGACCCGACAGGTGCATGTGTTGGCGGACGTGGTGTACGCGTTACAACAGTAACCAACGAAATCAACGGTGAAAAAATCGACGTTATCGAATGGTCAGAAGACCCAGCCATATATGTAGCCAAGGCTTTAGCCCCTGCAAAAGTATTAGACATACAAATAGACGAAGCTGAACACCAAGCAAAAGTTGAAGTTGCCGAAGACCAACTTTCATTAGCTATCGGTAAGGGCGGACAAAACGTACGCCTAGCAGCAAAACTTACTGGATGGCGTATTGATATCAAGGGTCAAAAAGGTGAAGTTATACAAGGAGGCGACGATATTTTCGGTGACGTAGAGGCAGAAGAAAGCGACGCTGAAATAGAAGAAACAGTTGCGGAAGACAAAACTATACCTGAAGAAAACACAGTGACTGAAGTTCTAGAAGAAGTTGAAAAAGTTATCGAAGAAGAAACAAAAGAGTAATTTTATTAATCTAATTTAAGAGGTTACTGAACTCACTGTAAACTGTTCACTGACCACTGTTAACTATTTATGGCCAACATAGACCACAAACCAAGTAAGTTCATGATGAACTTACTACACATATTGCCACCATATACTAATGGCGACAAAACAACTGTAAACGCACTTATAGAAATAAACCCTTCAACTATAAATAAGTACGAATTTATAACTGAAACCGGACATTTGAAACTAGACCGCGTTGGATATTCGTCTCTTGCATACCCTATTACCTACGGTGCTATACCCCAAACATGGGACCACGACGGCGACATGTTAGACATAGTTATAGCAAACGTAACTGAACCACTTATACCAGGTTCATTAGCAGAAGCCCGCATAATAGGTGTAATGGAATTCGAAGACAGTGGCGAACGCGACGACAAGATAATTGCCGTTCTAGCCGACGACAAACGTATGGACCACATAACCCACTACGAACAACTAGGCGAACACTGGCAGGACGAAACCATGCACTATTTCGAACACTACAAAGACCTTAAAAAACCTGGTTTATGTAAAGTGTTAGGTTTCTATGGTGTAACCGAAGCCGTAGCTATAGTCGACGACTGTGCTAACCGTTACAACACAGATTACTTACCTAAGTTTGAAAAAGAGGCTTAAAAACCTCAGATAAAAAGCACCCCCTTGGCGGGGTGCTTTTTTGTAATATTATGCTAGTATGAACGTCATCATGTACGTAATGAAGGAATTAGTTAAAAAATGCTTAATAGGTATCGCCTTCCTCACCCTTTTTGCTGGGGGTCTTGCACATGCCGAGACTACAGACAATAAGGCCGGAACTGACACCAAAGAAGTAATAAAAGCTGACAAACCAGCCTCTCTTACTGCCAAGGAACAACGCGACCAATACGAAGCTATATACAAACAATTGACCAAAGTGTATACAAAAATAGCCGATGGCGTAGACAAACTACAAGCAGCAGACGAAGACACAATTGCAATAGAAAAGAAACTCCTAGATGCTAAAAAGTCTCTATTAGATGCAGATAAAATACTACATCCTAAACTAGAAACAAAGGCTGACATTAAAAGCGACTCTAAGGTAGACAGTACAAAAACAGATGTTGTTACTACAACTACATTAACACTGGTAGACACAAACAAGAAACCAGTAGTTAAGAAAGACATCAAAAACGTACTCGAAACTGCCCAAAAGCAACTTAAAGAATCTCTAAATCTATTAAAAGAATTCATTATCGATTCGAACTAACGAATAAACACATAAAAAAACCCGGAACAATGTTCCGGTTTTGTGTTTTAAAAATATTGACATAAGTATATACATTGTATATACTTAATGCATGACTACAACAATACAAAAATGGGGTAATAGTTTAGGGGTACGAATTCCTAAAAACATAGCTACTAATATGGGTCTAAAGGCTGGTAGTGGTGTTTTTGTTTCTGAAAAAGACGGAATTATGATTTTAGAGAAAAAATCAAAATTACTGAATCTTAAAAAAGCTATGAAAGACTACACACCTGAAAATTACCACCAAGAAGTCGACTGGGGTACCCCTGTCGGTAAAGAAATATGGTAAAAAAATATATTCCAAAACAGGGTGACATTATTCTGATATCTTTTGACCCAACAGTCGGACATGAACAACGCGGTAGTCGCCCAGCTATTGTTGTGTCTGCCACAGAGTACAACACTCGTACTGGTATGATGCTTGTGTGTCCAGTAACATCTAAGGGTAAAGGTTATATTTTTGAAGTAAAAATTAAAGGAAATAAAATAAACGGGTTTATATTAGTAGACCAAATTCGTTCAATGGACTGGTTCGCACGAAAACCAAAATTTGTAGAGAAATGCAAGACAGAAGAACTTTCACAAATCAAACTACTAATAGCAAGTTTAGTACAATAACGTAATGAAGAAACACCTTCCAGCAATGGAGGGTGTTTTTTGACAAAAGGCCTATTTTCTACTACACTATTGCCATGTCAAAAGAAATAAAACCCATAAAAACAGCAGTGGAAAAACAACCAGGCAGTAACGTAGAAGTCAAAGTAACACTTGCTTGGGCTGACGTTGCTAGTTATAAAGACGCAGTTATGTTGTCTATTCAGAAAGACTACGAAGCCGACGGTTTCCGTAAAGGCAATGTGCCTATTGCAACTATAGAGAAAAACGTTTCTGCTTCTCTTGTAAACGAAATGATGGCCGAAGAAGCCCTAAACGATATATACCCTACTATACTAAAAGACAACAACATTGACGCTCTTGGACGACCTGAAGTTATATTTACAAAACTAGCCGATGGTAACGATGTAGAATGCACCATTAAAACTGCGGTATACCCAGAATTTACACTACCTGATTACAAAAAAATTGCTAAGACTGTTGTAAAAGAAGTTGTAGAACCAAAAGAAGGCTTTGCAGCTACAGACGAAGAAGTAACACAAGCATTCAAAGAACTGCAACATATGCGCGCCCACCAAGAAATGCACAAGGAAGGTGGCCACGATGAACACGACCACAACCATGCACCGATAGATGAAAAAGACTACCCTGAAGTAAACGAAGCATTTGCAGGAAGTTTCGGTTTCGAAGACTTAGAAAAAATGCGTGAAAAAGTTCGCGAAAATCTTAAGAAAGAAAAAGAACAAAAACACTCAGAGAAAAAGCGTTTAGCTATAGTTGAAAAAGTTATCGAAGAAACAACCATCGACATACCACAATCAATAATAGACACTGAACTAGACCAAATGGTAGCCCGCATGCGCCACGATATACAAATGATGGGTATGGTATTCGACGACTACCTAGTGCACCTGAAGAAAACAGAAGCCGAACTACGCACAGACTACACACCAGACGCAATAAAACGTGCAAAACTGAACTTTATCGTAGAAAAACTAGCATTGTCTGAAAACCTTAAACCAACAGACGAAGAAACAGAAAAAGAAATCCAAAAAATAATGGAAGCCTACCCCGACGCAGACCGTACCAGTGCAACCATGTACATAACAACAACACTGACAAACCAAAAAGTTTTTGACTTCCTAGAAAAATCAGCGCAGTAGATTATAGAAATAAAAACTCCCTTAGGGGGTGTTTTTATTTCCCCTACTTGTGGAGGAGGTGAGCTTGTGGGTAGGGACCCGTAAGTGCAAGACCTTGAGTATCTGTAGCTAAGATGCGAAAGGTGTACAGCTTCAGTAAGAAGTGGCACTCCTGTGACGGGGTGGTGATTTACATGATTAGTCACCACCTCCCCCTACGGGTACTCCTCCTCAACAAGGAGGAGATTAACAACATTGAAAATTTCTTAAATAATGCTACTATATAGCCATGTTAATACCAACCGTAATTGAAAAAACCCCTAATGGCGAACGTGCATACGACATATATTCACGCCTTTTAAATGAACGTATAATATTCCTAACTGGTGAAATAAACGACGCAGTAGCAAACACTGTTATTGCCCAGTTGCTGTTTCTAGAACATTCAGATGCCAAGAAAGACATTTCTTTCTACATCAACAGCCCAGGGGGTTCGGTGCATTCAGGTCTAGCTATACTAGACACAATGAACCACATCAAATGTGACGTATCTACTGTATGTGTTGGTATAGCTGCATCTATGGGCGCTATGATACTGTCTGCTGGTACAAAAGGCAAGAGATTTGCATTACCTAATTCTGAAATCATGATACACCAACCAATAGCAGGTGTAGAAGGCCAGGCTTCAGACATAGCAATAACCGCTAAAAACATATTACGTGCCCGTGAAAACCTATACCAGATACTTTCTAAAAACACCGGCAAACCAGTTTCGCAAATAGAAAAAGACGGTGACCGCGACTACTGGATGACATCCAAAGAAGCAAAAGCTTACGGTATAATAGACGAAGTAATGACAAAAAAGTCTAAATAGCCACCGCCTGAACGACCAGAAAAGCTTATATTATATAAACTTTATAGAAAACACACCCACTTTTGGGGTGTTTTTTCGTATCAAAAAAGCTTGACAATTTCTGTGTATGTGCTATACTACCAATATAAGTTATTTATACCTCAAATGGGGTGACGTAGAGTATGCAGCTGGAATCTGTCTGGTTATATATTGCGTACAGCGTTAACAATATTGTGCATTGCACAATATTGCCATAAATAATAAAAGAAAACCGCTCAAAGGCTTAGCTTTTGCCAAAATTTAGACAATTTTAGAGCAATCAAAAACATCAGTGTATATATTATCTTTATTGATTTGTGTAATGAGATGTTAAAAATTTGATTAAAAGTTTTCTTAAACAAATAGATAAAATTAGTAATTTAGACATTATTTTTTTATCTTTCCAAATGGGGTCTTCACTACGTAGTGGGGGCCCTTTTTCATTTTTTATTTTATAACTTTATACTTTATAACTTATGTTGTATACTGTTTCCATGCACATAACCCCCTACTTGCTGGCTGGCGCAGGCCTAATAGCCGGTTTTATACTACGCACTCTATATATGCAGGGCAAACGCGGTAGTCTAGAACTTGAACTTAAAAAAATGGAACTCGCCGCTAAGGACGAGGCTTTGAAGATTATCGAAGACGCCCGCCACAATGCAGAATCTCGTGAACGCGAAATAAAAATGATGGCACGCGAAAAAGAACATGAAGCTAAAACATTAGAAATGCGTGTGCAAAAACGCGAAGACATGTTAGACATCCGCCAAGAAGAACTAAACCGCGAAGCTGACACTTTAAAAAAACAAGCCGACGATATACGCACAATAAAGGAAAATATTAAAAACATCGAGGCACGTGTAATGTTAGAACTAGAACATGTGTCACGCATGTCTATAGACGAAGCCCGCGACCAACTAATGTCTATAACTGCAAAACGTTACGAAGACGACATTGCCCTACGTTTACAAAAACTTGAACAGTCACACCAAGACCGTTTCGAACTTCGTGCCCGTGAAATACTAACCAGTACAATGCAACGGCTTTCTACATCTACTGTGCAGGAACATGTTACGTCTTCTATAACGCTGGAAAACAGCGACATTAAAGGTAAAGTTATAGGCAAAGAAGGCCGTAACATAAAAACATTTGAACGCATGGCTGGTGTAGAACTGTTGGTAGACGAGTCCCCTGAAACCATTGTTATTTCAGCCTTTGATCCAGTTCGTAGACAAGTTGCAAAAACAGCACTAGAGGCACTGATATCTGACGGACGCATACAACCCGCACGTATAGAAGAAGAAATAGCAAAAGCCCAAGAAAACATAAACCAAACAATGACAGAACGTGGCGAAGCCGCTGTATACGAAACAGGTGTACTACAACTACCACCCGGCGTAGTACAAATACTTGGCCGACTTGCCTACCGCACCAGTTACGGGCAAAACGTATTGCAACATTCTGTAGAAACAGCATATATAGCAGCAATGTTAGCAGAGGAACTTGGTGCCGATGTAGCCATAGCCAAGGCCGGTGCATTAGTACACGACATAGGTAAGGCACTAGATCATGAAGTTGAAGGCACGCATGTAAACATAGGTATGCGCATATTAGAAAAGTTTGGTGTAGACACACGCATTATAGATGCAATGAAAAGCCACCACAACGAATACCCGCACGAGTCACTCGAATCTGTTATTGTTCAAGTTGCCGACCATATTTCTGGTGGACGCCCTGGTGCCCGCAGGGATAGTGTAGAACAATACGTTAAACGCCTTGCAGACCTTGAAGCCATAACAACAAAGTTCCCTGGTGTTGAACGCAGTTATGCATTACAAGCAGGCCGTGAAATACGCGTGTTTGTAACACCAGAAAAAGTTTCTGATGCGGAAGCTAAAAAACTTGCGCGCGACATTGCAGTATCTATCGAACGTGAATTAAAGTACCCAGGAGAGATTAAAGTGACTCTTATAAGAGAAAACCGCGTTACCGAATTCGCAAGATAAAAATAAAACACCTCGCACGAGGTGTTTTATTTTTATCGCGCAAACTCAAAAAAACCTTACTAAATCTACATTTTATTGAAAATAATAAACAACAAATATAAATGTGGGTCAATAGCCTACCTATTGCGTTAAAAAACCCTTATTTTGTATAATAGATACAGCTTATACTGTCGTGTGTATAAGTTAACATTACATGGTCGCGCATTACATATAATCAAAAATACTATGAATAAAGCAAATCTAGCAGAACTGGTTCATACAATGATTGGCGGTACTAAAGTACAATCAGAAGAAGTAATCGAGGCTATACTAGGTGCTATCGTTAAAACCCTAAAAAGTGGAAACGAAGTATCTATTGCAGGTCTAGGTATCTTCTCAGTTAAGGCACGTCCAGCTCGTATGGCACGTAACCCTAAAACAGGTGAAGCAGTTAAAGTTGCAGCTACGAACGTTCCTAAGTTCCGCCCTGCAAAGGCATTGAAAGACGCTGTAAAATAGCACTTTCATAAATCGACCTGATAGTACGGCATATATAAACCCCTCCTTACGGAGGGTTTTATATATGGGCAGAAAATAATTTAAAATGACAAAATCTCCTTCGTAGGAGATTTTGTTTTTGAATTTAACTGTCTATGTTTAATAAATAAAAATCAAACTTTCTAGTTCTCGATTAAACCATTTGGTATCATTTGTTTAACCTTGTTCTTATTAAGAAACCTTTGATAGGAATTGTAATTTAGAAGATTCTCGTACTGAAGGTGCCCAATAAGTAAGCTTGGGTGCATACCTAATTCTTGACTCTTTTTATTTATAATTTGGGGTGTTATTTCTATAAACTTAAGGCTTTCTATTACACCATCTAATCCCAAACTGCTGACAGCGAATTCATTAGCTTCTTCTTCTTTATCATCCTTAGAGGGACTGTGAATATCGTCTATAAAACATGATCCGGCTGGTAAAAAATCATGTAGAATTAAATGACCGATTTCATGTAGTAAGGTAAAATAGAAATTATCAATTCTTTCATATCTTAAAGACATAATAATAACAGGACTGGTAGAATCTAACCAACATGCAGCGCCGTCTACACGAGTCTTTGAAAAGTGTGGCAGGAAAACAATTCTAACTCCAATATTTTTTAGTTCTTCAACTATATTTTTAATACCACCTGATTCAGAAGAAAAGTTTTTTATTTTTTTTGAAAAATCTATGAGCTTATTTTTATCGTATACACCTACTTTTTGCCTTTTAGCAATTTTTTTTGCAAGCAAAACCCAAGACCTTAAATAACTAAAAACGATTTCTCCTTCTGAGGCCCTTAAACGTGCGGACACCAGCGTTTTTAAATCTCCTTCAGATGAGATACCCAGTAATTCAAATATATCTTTTTTCAAATCCTCAACACCTTTTTTCCTTTTTATGTATTGACGCCTAACTAGATCAGCAATTGGAAAGAAAGAGTACAAATCAGATCTTTCTTTTATCTCTAAGGGCTTATCTTTTGTTTTTTTATTTAGAATAAAAAGATCGTATTCAACTTGTAAAGAAAGCCACATGCTTGGGGTTGTTCCTAGCGCAGCAGAAATTATACCTGCTGTTTCTGGAGTAATTCCGCGCTTACCTTTTATTATCTCATTAACAGTTCTTGCTGGTCTACCTATAATATCCGAAAACTCTGCCTGTGTAAGCTGTCTCTCTGTTATTTCATCAAGTAAAATCTCCCCAGGGTGAAATACTCGGGCAGCCTGATCTTTATTTTTTTTAAAATTTGTATCTATTTTCATAATTATGTTCTATGAGTAGTGATTAGAAATTTCTTTAATCAATATAATCTTGCAGGTTCCGTCGTTCTCTAAACTAAAGATTAACCGGTACTGCTGATTTAATCTTATTGAATAATTATCTTCTTTACCTGCAAGCTTCTCGAAATGGTTTCCTTTTATGGCCCTTAAATCATTTTCATTAGATGCCGACTTAATAATTTGCATTTTTTTAAAAAATGAACTAACAACATAATCAGGATAGTTTTCTTTCCCTATTTCTTCATAATATAAGTCGGATAATTCCGAATTTGCGAATTGAAATATCATTGTTTCTTTTAAAATCGACCTTTTATGTATCGAATATGCTGTATGGTTATAATAACAGCTTGGGTAGCATAGGTCAACTAAAGTTTTACACACATTGTAAATATAGGGTTAACTATTGATTTACAATATATGTTAATTTACTATTGACTCTGATTACCTTGGCATGCTACATTATAGCAAGAGCTTGCTTTTAAGTAAAATCAATTGAAAATCAAGAAAAGCCACCAATTTCTTAGTAGCTTTTCTGGGCGTTTAAATTAAATAAGGGGTACATTCCTAAAATACTCCGTGTCGATTATTTTATATTAGTTAAAATATCAGTAAAGTCTTACATCTATACTGTACCATAACTTACGCCCAAATATCAATCTAACTCAAAAAATAAAATGAGTGCAGGAGCAAAGACATTTACACTTGGCAGAGATTCTAGAACTGGCGAATTTATCACCGTTAAGGAAGCTGAGCGACGTCCAAACACCACTACAGTTGAACGAATCCCAAAACCTGGGAACGGCGACACTAGTAATAGTGGTAAAAGAAGGTAACAGAGCTTGGTAATAATATAAAAATCACACACTGAAAGGATGTGTGATTTTTATATTTCAATCTTTATTAGTGTCTTAAAAGGTCAATAATTTTTTTAGTCCAATTTTGAAAGAATTTACAAGTATTAAATACTTTTTACCATCTGAAGTTTCAATAGTTATTCCTGCTTCAATAATAACCACAATGAACGCGACATATATAAAATTAATTGGCTTTTTAAAAAGATTTACTGGAAAAGTAGTAGATTGCTCTACAGGTTGCATATTTTTATTATAACACAATATTTAAACTGAAGTATTACCATAAGTAGTAAAAAGGCTCTTTGGAAGCCTTTTTACTATGTGCGGGATAAGAGAATCGAACTCTTGCCAACAGTTTGGAAAACTGTGGTTCTACCACTAAACCAATCCCGCAATATTTTGATTGGTTCGCTTCAAAGCTTAGTTTAAGGCTAATCGAATCGCCCTTATCACTTCGTGCCGCAGATGTCCCCGGGACATCTGGGTTGTGTTTTCTGCTTCAAAACTTAGTCGGGGTGCCGGGAATCGAACCCGGCCCTTATGTTCCCAAAACATAGATACTACCGATATACTACACCCCGACTAAGCTTTTAAACATCGCACAACCCCCACACATAGATACTACACTTATAGACTACGCTGGGGCACAGCTTTTATGCTACCAATTATTTTCAATAACAGTGCTTATTATTGCACAAATAAAGCTTAATTTCAAGTGGTTATGCGCCTTCTAGTATTTTACGTTTTATTGTGCTAGTTTAAGGAAAAGAAACACATATCCACAATTTAATAAACATATCTATATGACACAGCAATTTACTGAAACACTCCCCCGTTCTGCATGGGAAAATGTAGTAATAAATGAAAACAACGAACCATTGGTTCTGCTTTTAGAAACCGACAGTCTTAAAACAGGTATTGTTGGCAAAAAATACAAACCACGTTTTTACGTTCGTAAAACTATCGCGGACAAGCTTTATGGTATTGCAAATTCTTTACCCAAAGGTATATGTTTAGTAGTAATTGAAGGTTACCGCTCAACCCAAGACCAACAAAACACTTGGGACAATGTATTTGCATTATTAAAAAAAGAAAACCCAACATGGTCCGAAGAAGCAGTGACCCAAAAAGTTGGCCTTGTCGTTGCTAAACCACTACCCCTAGCTAACCACCACTGTGGCGGTGCTGTAGACGTAACGCTTATGCGTTCAGACGGAACATTGTTAGACATGGGCACACCCTACCCTAGCGAACCGTTAGGCACAGAGTGGTACGAAAAATTCCCCATGCTTTCTAAGAAAGTTGATAGTTGGCACAAACGAAACCGTCAATTGCTACGCAACGCAATGCAAGTAAAAGGTTTTGTTTGGTACCCAGGTGAATGGTGGCATTACTGTTGGGGCGACAGAATGTGGGCCGTATATTCTGGCAGAACAAAATGTATTTATGGTTCTGTAGAACTGCCCTAAGTAATTGCATGAATTAAGGAATCCCCGGAAATTATTTTCCGGGGCTTTTCTTTTTTTAAAATATGTGTTATAAAGATGTAAACTAAACCAAAATACGATATGGAGCAAGAAAAACTTCTCGAACGAGTGTTCGATAAAAACCCGATTATATTAATGAACGGCTGGTCACTCTTAGAAATAGAAGTCCAGACAGTACTTTTAAAAAAGTCTTACAAGAAGCTGCATAGAACCAAAGATCTAGCGGTTATAGACATGGAGACAGAGATAATTTCTGAATACCATAAAATGAAGCCCGCTGCGTCAAAGAAATTACTAGCAATGCAAAAAGCTGGCAAAAAACACTCTTTTGCTATCGAAGTTATGTTGTGGACACAAAAGATTCTTTTCGTATACGACACCGACTGCCCTGTTGTAATAACAGGGTCACCTCGGAGTGAGGATGAAGCAAGGGCACTTTTAAGTTTTTCTGAAACATTACATAAACAATTGTACGTTTTCAACATCAAAACTGAAAAGAGCACTGACAACCGCGCGGAAATAGAAAAATATGACAATATGGTAAACCCCGCTTTAAGAGTACTTTCAGGAAAGCAAGTTCACATATTAAATGTAGAGATTAATTCAAAGACAACGCACCAAAGCGTGCATGACAAATTACTTAAACATATAGGCAATGTTAGGTAAAAACCAAACCCTTGGAAATTTATTTTCAAGGGTTTTTTGATTCCTATAATATCAAATCTTCGTACATTACTACCCTACCGGTTTTGTTTTCCATATCTAGGTACGCACATGCCAAGTCTATATATACCTTTGTTTTATAAGACACTTTTCGTTCTAGCAGGTATGTTTCTATGGTGCGTAGCATTTTCCGTGCCTTCATAGGGTGCATGTTTTGGGCTGGGTCGTAACGCATGTATTTAACTTGAGCCAAATCCCCCACTTTTATGGACTTAACTTCTATAAAATGTATATTGTCGGGTCCATTTGTTACACGAGTAACAATGTCTATCTCGCCCCACTTTTTAGTGTAGTTGCGTTCTAGTATTTCATGGCCGTGTTTCATGAGGAACGTACAAACTACGTCCTCTCCTATTTCTCCAGTCTTTTGTTTATCTGAAGTAAAAACCTTCATCCCGTTAGAGATAGGAAGTGCCACTACATAACATAGAAAACATTTACTATTCTCGATTTTAATTATAATCTATTCGACTAATTACATATCTAGCACTTCCGTAGATTAATTCAGTATATATACATATTAACATATTACGAGTGCATGAAACATATAAGCAATTAAGCATCTATAATCTCTAACGGGATTCACTACTTAACTTCAAAATGTTTCATGAATAACACAAATGTCCGTTTCAGTACCAAAATGATCGAATTCCACTAAAGTGTGCCACGTGAAACATCTTTATGGCTATATCTAACTAATATAATATGTATTCTAATGTGTATTTTATAAATACCCTTATTTTTATAGGTATTTTAGATTTTTGGGGTATAGTATGACATTTTTTTGACATGTCTGTATACTGTCTTTTATAAACAATATACACAGACTTATCCACACTTATACACAGTTTTCTATATAAAATATAGGTTTTAATGAATATAAAAGACGATTCTTACAAGAATTGTGTCGCGCAATGTCCTTTGAAGCGCGACCCGTCAAAAAAGTCTTTAATAAAAAGGGCAGAAAAAAGAGAGGGGGGCAAAAGGGGAATCGGTTGCGATTTTATAACAACAGGGAATCGCCACCTACCGTGGCGAGTGCTTTGAACAAAAAGGGGAATCGGCCACGGTTTGCTGGTATTAGAAATGCGGAATGGGGATCGGCTTCGCCTCTCACCTCGTCAGTCACTCGGTTCGGGCTAGCCACCGCCTCGCACCCACACTGCTGTGTGGGACCCGCTCCGGCGTCCGATTCAGAATAACAGGGAATCGCCACCTACCGTGGCGGGTGCTTTTAGTAACAATAGGGAATCGGCCACGATTTGCTGACATTTTTCATCACAAGTTCGAAAAATACCTAGCAATCCCGGCCCGGACTCGGCGACAAGCATTCCTTGTTACACAGGAATCTTGTATACCGCCTCCGTCTTCCGATTCCCCTATTACGCATAAAATAAAATCGCCCGAAGGTATACTTCGGGGTCATTTATTTTTGTGCGGAATAGGGGAATCGGACCCCTGTCTCATCCTTGGCAAGGACGTGTTCTACCACTGAACCAATTCCGCATTTATTTATGTTTTGTTATTATAGTGTTTTTTGTAAAAAAAAGCAAACACAACATAGATGGTGTGGTGTTGGTAAAATAGGCTTATTTTATATAGGTTTTATACATACATTTGTTAAAAGTCAAAATATAATGTATAATCAACATATTAATAATAATTAATAGCGCTTGTAGCTCAATGGATAGAGTGACCGTCTTCGGAACGGTTGATGTGGGTTCGATTCCTGCCAGGCGCACAAGACGATGAAAAGTAGACTGCTCTACTTTTCGAGTACTTGTGCGAGACGGAGCGATGTTTTGCAAGCATGCAAAACCGCGAGTCGGACCGTCTACAGGTGTCCATCTTATGCCGTGATGGACTTCGAGAAATTTTATGAGTGACGACGAATAAAATATTCGTGGCCAAAAGACAAAAACATTAGTATGAACCAAATCACCATAGACCATAATATAATACCAACTTATGTTACACATGTAACACAAACCCTTGAAAATGCCGGTTTCGAGGCTTTTCTGGTGGGTGGGTGTGTTCGCGACATGGTCATGGGTAAGGTACCAAAAGACTGGGATATTACTACCAATGCATTGCCAGAACAAATCATTCCACTATTTGAAAAAACAGTATATGAGAATACATTTGGAACTGTAGGAGTTTGTGTTCCTCGTGAAACTGAATCTGTCCACTCTACACTGCCCACTGTTCACTATGACATTCTCGAAGTCACACCGTACCGTAAAGAGGGTAAATATGAGGACTTTAGGCACCCAAATGACGTACGTTTCACGAATAACATAGAAGAAGACCTAATAAGACGTGACTTTACCATGAACGCCCTGGCATATAGCCTTAGTTCTGCGTATAAAGGACATTCTAACGGACAAATAGTGGACATATACGGTGGCATGCAGGATATAAAGGACAAAACTATTCGTGCAGTTGGAAACGCAAATGACAGGTTTAATGAAGACGCTTTACGAATGTTGCGCGCTGTGAGGTTTTCCACAGTTTTGGGTTTCACCATATCTGCGGAAACATTTCAAGCTATTGTTGACAATGCACACCTTTTGAAACATATTTCGCAGGAACGTATTCGTGACGAATTTATTAAAATAATAGAAAGCCCAACACCAGCGCTAGGTGTAGGCTTACTGCAAAAGGCCGGACTATTGCAATATATAGTGCCTGAACTTATAGAAGGTATCGGCTGTGTACAGGGCGGGGTACATATGTATGACGTTTTTGAACACCTTTTAGCTGCACTGGACCATGCTGCGCAAAAGGGCTATTCGACAGATATACGCCTTGCTGCGCTTTTCCACGACATAGGCAAGCCACGCACCAGACGCAAAGGTGAAAAGAAAGAATACACATTCTATGGCCACGAAGTAGTAGGTGCGCGTATGGCAAAGGTAATACTGGAACGCCTACATATGCCAACCAAGTCTGTAGAATACATTACCAACATGGTACGTAGACACATGTTTTTCTCTGATACTGAACAAATAACATTATCTGCTGTACGCCGTATAGTAGCCAGTGTCGGTGCCGATCATATATGGGAACTAATGCAAATACGCGAAGCAGACCGTGCTGGTATGAAGAAAACTGAAGCATCATACCGCCTACGTAAATACCATGCCATGATAGAGGAATGTTTGCGCGACCCTATATCAGTTAGCCAGCTTAAAATAGATGGTAACTACCTAATGCACGACCTAAACATAAAACCAGGGCCACGCATGGGCTGGATGTTACTAGCACTACTAGAAGAAGTGCTAGACGACCCTACTAAAAATACAGTTGAATATCTAAGTAAACGTGTAGGTGAATACGAACAAATGCCCGATGCAGAACTAAAGGCACTAGGCGATAAAGCTAAGGAAACTAAAGACGAACTGGAAGGGGAAGAAGTAGCAAAGTTGCATGCCAAACATGGTGTGGGAAAGAAAAAACACCTTTCATAAATAAAAAAACAGCCGTACAATACGGCTGTTTTGGTTTGGAAATTGGTGTGTTATTCATTTATGTCGCCATACTCCAATAAAGATTCGTCGGATCTTTCAAATGGTAGTTCACCTAGGTGAGGTCGATTTTTGAAAAAATTCAAAGATGTTCCTTTTTCCAGAATTTGATCTGAATAGACCATAACCAAATTTGAAACAAAAGCTTCTTGCTTAATTACTATATCATACCCTTTTCTGAAATAGTTTATTTCATTCCTGTCTCGTAATAAAATTATACATTTTTTTATGTGTAATTCACCTACAAGACATATTCTGGTAGTAGATTCTAATGCCACCAAAAGACCTATTTTCAACTCTCTTTGTCCATAAACCTTTAGTCTACATGTATCAACTGTTAAAAACATAAGCTCATGCACCTGCCTTTGTTTAAAAAAATGCAGAAAAGTACTGTAACTATTACTGGCAATCCTGCCGGTAATATTTTGCTCGCCGATCAGATCCACTAACCTAACAAGCTCTTTTTCGATATTCGTATTTTCCATTTGATTAATTTACTTTTTTTATTTACATTACCACCTGTATATACATATGTCAAACAAAAAAACCCAGGTCGTACAGACCTGGGTTTCGCAATTTTAGTGCATTTTATTTTGCAGGACGGGATGACGCCAAAAACATTTCTTTGGCCGGACCGTCTTCAAGAACATGTTCATGTGAAAGGGAAAGTAAAATACTATCATTTAATAGTATTCTTTTTTCCGTAGTAATTTCTTTCGAAAAAAGGTAGCGGAAAGTTTCGTGTTCCTTTACATAAACTATGGCTCGAATAAGTCTTTTACCAGCTATAACAGGGTGGTGGCCCGAATTATCTATTAATCCGGCGATTACTCCAATTGGAGTAATGTTCACATGGGTAAGGGAAAGAGACCCTTTATACTTTTGATGCAAATCTTTGGGTTCTTCACCAGTCACAACAAACGATTGACCCCTTACATGTTTTAGTGTTTCAAAAATTTTGCTGATTTTCTGCATTGCTTCTCTTTGATGCAATGGCAAACCTGATTGCAATACGCGACGAAGGTCGCCAATGTTTTCTTGTTGCATGGTACTATAGTTATTAATTTATAAAACATAGTACAGCACTAACTAGGTTTTGTCAACAAAATCACACCAAATAAAATACAAAAAGGAAAGTAAAAAATTAAATATCTAAATCAATATAAATAGGGCAGTGGTCGGAACCCATGTAGTCGATCAGTGTTTCAAACTTTTTTATTTTTGGTACCAGTCCAGCTGAAGCAAAAAAATAATCTATGCGCCAGCCAACGTTACGGTCGCGGGCTGCGGTTTTCTGGTCCCAGTATGTATATATGTCTGTAACGTTTCCGTGTATGTGTCGAAACATATCTGTATAGCCATGGCCTACAACCTGGTCTAACCATTCGCGTTCTATGGGCAGGAAACCTGTGTTGTCTGCATTTTCCTTGGGCCGGGCAAGGTCTATTTCAGTGTGCGCAGTGTTTACGTCGCCACAGAACAGTACCATGCTACCTTTTTTCTGTAGTCCATCTACATATTTTAAATATGTATCATAAAATTTTAGCTTATAGTCTAAACGTTCAGGACCACCACCACCGTTAGGGAAGTATGTGTTAATCAGTACAATAGAGTTTGTTTTGGTTTGTATTGTAGTTACGATGTTACGACCCTCTACATCAAAAACTTCGTTACCTATACCGTTTACTGGTACTGTAACATCGAAACCGTCTTTGATATAAAAACCAACACCGCTGTAGCCCTTACGTGCACGTGAAGCAGATACATATAATGTATAGCCGTGTACGTGTTGGTATTCGGCAGGTATTTGTTCAAGTTCAGCCTTTATCTCTTGTAAACAAAGTATGTCGGGCTTGTATTTAGTCAGTAATGGATCTAAATTACCTTGTTTTATAGTTGCCCGCAGGCCGTTAGTGTTCCATGAAATTATGCGCATAAAGGTAGTATAAACTACTTTCCTTTTCCGTGAAACCCAGTAGTAATGACTACATACTACCGGGCATGCTTTTTATTATTTTGATTTTCCGTGGAATTTCTTATGTATATCACGTAGTTGTGAATCGGTAACGTGTGTATATATCTGTGTTGTGGCTATATTTGCGTGGCCTAGCATCATCTGCACACTGCGTATGTCTGCACCGTTAGACAACAGATCTGTAGCAAAACTGTGGCGTATAACGTGTGGGGTAACTTTTTTTGATATGCCCGCCATTATGGCATAGTGTTTAATAATACGTTCTATAGAACGTGAAGTTAGTCGTGTGTTGTTTTTAGCAAGTGAAATAAACATTGGTTCTGACATGTCTCTTCTGTTTTTTATATATGTCTGCACTGCGTCCTTAGCAGTTTCTGATAGGAAAACCACGCGAACTTTTTCGCCTTTACCACGGATAGAAAATTCGTCTTTAGACAGATCAAGGTCGCGGTTTAGCGAAGCTATTTCTGAAACACGCAGGCCAGTAGAAAACAGTAGTTCTAACATAGCTCTGTCGCGAAGTAGTTTTGTTTTATCTATACCTTCGGCAGTAGGTAGGTTTATTTCCGGTGCATGTAGTAGTCTGTTTAGTTCGTCTACTGTTATCAGGTCTAGGTGGCGTTCTTTAAGTTTAGCCAGTTCTATACGGTCTGGTGGTAGGGAAGTTACACCACGCTTCATTAAATATTTTAAGAAAACACGTATGGCTATCATGTGGTAGTTTTGTGTGTTTTTTTTCAGGGTTGCCGCCACTTGACCCTTAACTTTCATACCAGACTGGCGGTTTAGATAAAGGCGGAATTCACGCACAACGTCGTCTGTAATGTCAGTAGGGGTTTTAATGTTCGACACTGCAAAAAAGCGTATTAAGTACCTGTCATAGTTAGCCACAGTTTTTAAACTTTGGCCTTTTTCGATTTCAACATATTCAAGGAACTGCCTTTTACATGTATTAATGTCATCCATTGCTAAATTATATCACAATGTCGCACAATATTACCTTGTGTTTATACAGTTGACAAGTTATACCATATCTGCTATAGTATATTCAGCTAAGTTCTAACTAAAAAAGCTACCAAATGGTGAAGAATAAAAATAAACAAATAATAAAAAAACTTGTTGCAGTGAAGAATAAACCTAAAAACCCTGAATTTTTTGTTGAAGAAAAGATTGAGGGCATCAGAGAGGAAATGGGCATGCTACAAGTGTTAATATACGAATTTTCAGAACCAAACGCTGTGAAAACAGAAGAAGTTCATGAAACTGTTAAGTTTTCTGAGGTAAAAAAGAGTGTAAAATTCACTCGTGAAAGAGAAGTAAATTACGTACATTCAGAAAATGCTTACGTAGCAACAAGTGTTGCTGTACATGATCTAGTAAAACAATATAAACCTTGTTTTGACTAAAAATATGGGTGCGGTTTTTTGTGAAAAGTCGAGGAATTCCTCGACTTTTTTTATTGCCTGGGTATTTAGACTGGCCCTTGCATAATTTGTCAATATATGCTACATTATAAACACTATGTTAACAACAAAGAAAAAGCAGAACGTAATAAAAAAGGTGCAATTGCACGACACAGACACAGGGTCTTCTCCTGCACAAATTGCTATTTTATCTGCTAGAATAGACGAACTTTCTGGCCACTTGAAAAAACACAAAAAAGACAACCATTCACGCCGTGGTTTGATCAAAATGGTAGCTGACAGACGTAGTCACCTTAAATACTTGGAAAAAAACGACAAAGCTCGTTACGACCAAATGATAAAACTTATCAAGGCATAAAATAAAAGAACCTCGTTAAAACGAGGTTCTTTTATTTTCTATGGTATAATACACATATGACAGTAATAAAACAAAAAGAACAACGTGTGGGTATATTTATAGATGCACAGAACATGTACCACAGCGCTAAAAACCTTTACCACCGCAAAGTAAACTTTGCCGCCATTATGCGTGAAGCGTTGGCTGGCCGTAAACTGGTACGCGCCATTGCATATGTTATAACTTCAGATTCAGGTGAAGAAAAAAACTTTTTTGATGCACTTATAAAGTCTGGTATAGAAACTAAAACCAAAGACTTACAAACTTTCTACGGCGGTGCTAAAAAAGCCGACTGGGACGTGGGTCTAGCAGTAGACGCTATTAAAATGGCACCACGTCTAGATGCAATAGTTATAATTTCAGGCGACGGAGACTTTGTACCCCTAGTAGAATACTTAAAAACTATGACACAGGTAGAGGCTATGTCTTTTGGTAAATCTACATCTAGTAAACTTATAGAATCTGTAGACGACTTTATAGATATGTCTCTAACACCTAAAAAATATTTGATAGGCATGAAGTAGTTTATAAAATATAGTTTGTACCTTATGGAAAATGTTCCACAAAAACCACAAATACAAAACGAAAACATTCTTGTAGAACAAGGGGCTGTTCATACTTATGAAAAAGATATGGAACAAGCCCTACGTGGGGAACAAAGTGGTTTAGTTAAAGAAACCATCGAACGTGCCCGCGAAGACCAAAATGCTCGGGGCAGTATAGCCAGAGAAAAAACTAAAAACCAAATTTTAGTTTGGTTAAGTGTGTTGTTTATATTGGTTAGTCTTGGCAGTATTTACTATTCTTGGACAACACAACAGCAACTATCTATACCGGCCACACCTACTATAGTACCTGTGGTATTTTTCAATACAACGACACAGCCAACAGTACTACCCAGTACAACACAAGTTGTTTCAGACATTATAATGCAAGCAAAAAACGAAACCCTTAGTCCAGGCACACTACACAGAGTTTTGTTTACTGACACAACTAACACACCTGCATCGAGTATTTTACTATTCCAAAGTTTAGGCTGGCATATAGACGAATTTCTAACACATAGTCTGTCAAGCAGAAGCGAAGTTGGTATTTATACAAACCCTGATGGAACAAAGTCACCATTTGTACTAGGCACAACAGATGGAACTGACGCAGCATACCGTGGTCTAGCCACGTGGGAAACTAAGGCCCTAGAAGACACAGCAACATTGTTTGACATACAAACTAAAACCATAAACGACGCATTGTACCAAAAAAGTTTTGAACAAATAACAATAAAAAACAAAGACGGACGTGCACTATACGACGACCAAAACAAACCCCTAATAATAATCGAGTTCCTTGACAACAACCATTTTATTGTGACTAATTCTAAAGACGCCGTCAAAGAAGTCTTAGTCCGCTTGGCCAAAGAACAAAGTAGAAATGTTGCCCAATAATGCTATTTTTTGGGTAAAAACTATTTGCTATTTTTGTGGTTATGCTACAATATACGGAACATGAAATTAGACACAAACTACAAACAAATACGTGAAGGCCTATCTATCGAAAAAGAAAAGATAGAGTCTGAACTAAAAGACATTGCCAGCTACAGTACTGAAACCCGTTCTTGGGAAGCAATGCCTACATCACAAGACGACGGACCAGAATCTGATGCGGTAGATTTAGCAGACCGCCTAGAAGAATACGAAACACGAAGTGAAATGGTTCGTACACTTGAAAAAAGACTAAACTCTATAAACAGTGCAATAGAAAAAATAGACGCAGGTAAAGGTTTCGGTATATGTGAAGTTTGCAGTAAACAAATAGAAGGCGACAGACTTATGGCAAACCCTTCAGCAAAAACATGTAAAGAACACATGAACAACAGATAGTCGAATATCAATGGACATCATCCGACATGATTTTTGAGAAAATCAAAAGCGACACATTGGTGTCGCTTTTTATTTATTAAATTTATTTGTTATATTTTTTCTACAGGTTATAATATTTATATGTCATTCGCACGGTTATATAGTGCTCAGATGCAATTACTAAAAGGCCAGCTTGTTACTGTCGAGGTAGACATATCTCGAGGGTTAAATGCTTTTTCTATTGTTGGTTTACCCGACAAAGCAGTAGAAGAAGCCCGAGATCGCGTTGGCGGTGCATTGAAAAATTCTGGATTTCCTTCACCTAAACATACAAATGTAAAAACAATAGTTTCATTAGCGCCAGCAGAACTTAAAAAAGAAGGTGCTTATTTTGATGTAGCCATAGCACTTGGTTTTCTACTTGCGTCAGACGAAATACGTTTCGACCCCGAGGGCAAAATATTTATCGGTGAACTGTCTTTAAATGGCGACATACAAAATGTGCGGGGTATTATACCTATAGTCCAAGCCATGCAGAAAAAAGGTATACGTGAAATGTACGTACCGTGGGGCAACAGACGCGAAGCCGCATTAGTACCAGGCATAACAATATACGGGGTAAAAACATTCCGTAACTTAGTCGACCACCTAGACGAAAAAATTCGTGTAGAAAAACCCACACAACTTTTTGAACAACCGCAAACAGAAGTAAGTTACGCAAACACATTTAGTAGTGGTATAGATTTTTCAGATGTCCGCGGGCAGGAAACAGCAAAGCGTGGGCTAGAAATAGCCGCAGCAGGTGGGCACAACATAGCTATGTATGGCCCACCTGGCACAGGTAAAACAATGTTAGCCCGTGTGTTTGCAACACTACTACCACAAATGGACCTGCCAGACGTATTAGAAGTTACAGGTATACATTCTGCTGTAGGTGTAAACGAAAACGACATTATTACGGAAGTACCGTTCCGTAGCCCACACCACACAGCCAGTTATGTTTCTATGGTCGGCGGTGGGGCAAACCTACGTCCTGGCGAGGTTACGCTGGCACATAAAGGTGTTTTGTTTTTAGACGAATTTCCAGAGTTTGATAAAAAGGTAATAGAAGCATTACGCCAACCACTAGAAGACAACGTAGTGTCAGTTTCGCGTGCACGTGGTACTGCCAACTTTCCTTCAAACTTTATTTTAGTAGCAGCCATGAACCCATGCCCATGTGGCAACCTGGGTAACAAACAAAAACGCTGTATATGTAAACCCAACGACATTGCACGTTACCAACGCAAAATTTCCGGGCCCATTATAGACCGCATAGACATATGGGTACAAGTTGCCGATATAGATTATAAAAAACTAGCAGGTGTAGGTACCGGAGAAAAAACAGAGGTTATAAAAACACGTGTGCAGTCTGCCCGTAACAAACAAAAACAACGTTTTACTAACCACAAGAAAAACATAACAACTAACGCTGAAATGAATGTTAAAGACCTGGCCGTACATGCACAACTTGCACCCAAAGTCCGCGACTTGCTAGACCAGTCTGCCGAGAAACTGCAACTCTCCCCCCGGGCATACCACCGTGTTATAAAACTTGCCCGCACCATAGCCGACCTAGCCAACGCAAACGAAATAGAAACAACACACATTTTGGAAGCTTTACAATACAGACCGAAACTAGAACAATATTAAAACCGATTCGGATGAATCGGTTTTAATATTTTTAGTCTTTACTGTTTACGTCACCAGTAGAACCTTTTATTGCAAATGAGTTCTTTGCACCGCGGATTTCAAAGTGTAAATGTGGTCCTGTCGAGTGTCCTGTAGAACCAACATACGCTATTGTTTGGCCCTTGGTTACAGACTGACCAACTGTAACTATGTTAGATGTGTTGTGTGCGTAAAGTGTTTGTGTGCCGTTAGGGTGTTTAATAGCTAGATATGTACCATAACCACCACCGTATGTACCACGAGAGTCGGCAATAACTACACCGTCTGCTGCTGCCATAACAGGTGTACCTTTAGGTGCAGAAATGTCGATACCATTAAATGCGTGTAGACCCTGAGTAACAATACCACCACGAACAGGGAACATGTAGTAACCACTGTATTCTGCTGCATTAAAGCCCCAAGTCTTTTCACCCCGTGCACTGCGCATAACAGCGTCGCCAGATTTTGGACCTGATAGATCAAGTTCGCCGGTAGATTTAAGTTTATAGACACCAGTACCTGTGTATTTACCCGTTTGAGATTTAGTAGTAGTACCTTTTGCTGTTTTATTTGCAGGCTGGGCGACTGTTTGTTGTTCACCGTTAGGTATTATTATAACTGTGCCAGGTTCTACAACAGTGTCTACTGTTATACCGTTAAATAGTTCTATGTCAGAGGTGTCTGCACTATATTTTTTAGCTATAGACTTTATGGTGTCGCCCTTTTTAAATGTATATCGTAGACCAGTAACAGGTAGTATTGTTAGCATTTGGCCTTCCTTAAGGGTGGGGTTTTGACTTAGGTTGTTAGCCCAGATAATGGTGTTTGGTGTAACGTCGTATAGGTTTGCCACTGTTTTAATAGTGTCGCCTTTTTTAACGGTATATAAACTAATCTGGTCTGTATCTGGAACGTACTGTTCTACATCTAAGGCAGTGCCCATAGGGCCCACATCTGTAGACAAAACACCGTCGTCTGACAACATAGTAGTGTCAACATCGTCGCCGCCCAAAACAGTAGAAACAACAGTTGATGGGTCGGGTAAAACTAGGGTTTGAGAGTTTTTGGTTATTTCAACCTTGCCTTGGGCGTCTGCTATTTTGCCTAGAAAGCTAAAAATACCCGCGTGTACGTAGGTCGGAACAAATATGGTTAGAGTAGCTAAAGCAATAAAAGCTTTAGAAATAAGGATTTTTTGAACAAAGCGGACCAAAAGGGTGGGGGGTACGGTTTCGCCGGTTGTTTGTTTATTATTAGGTAACATAACGTAGGCCTAGGCCTTACCTATATAATGGTAGCACGCTAAAAAACAGAGTCAACAGACAAAAAGTGCAAAAAATGTTGTAATAAACACCTATTTACAAGGGTTTTAAGCCGAAAAACTCTGAGAATCAAGCTTTTTATGGTATTATTGGACATATGCATTATCTAGAAGGACTAAATGAAGCCCAAAACCAAGCCGTAACCCATATAAATGGACCACTTTTGATAGTTGCCGGGGCTGGTGCAGGCAAAACTAAGACCATAACCCACCGTATTGTACATCTTATATATAGTGGCGTCAGACCAGACCAGATACTGGCCATAACATTTACCAACAAAGCAGCCAAAGAAATGCGTGAACGCGCCGAGAAGATAATACACCAGAACATAGAAAACGTAGTTGGCATGCCCACACTACTAACATTCCATTCGTTCTGTGTACGCATATTAAAGGAACAACATGCATTATTAGGACTGAAAAAGCACTTTGTTATTTTGGACGAGGGCGACGCTGTGTCTATGATCAAAGATGCAATAAAGTCTATAGGCCTGGACCCGAAGCAATACGAACCTAAAAAGATAAAGGGTATTATTTCACGTGCTAAATCAAACATGACAACACGTGAACTGTTTACTGAACGCGCGACATCTACCATTGAATCTATAGTTGCGCGTGTTTGGGCATTGTATGAAAAAGCATGCAAAGACGAAGGTGCGGTAGACTTCGACGACCTACTATTAGAAACAGTTTTGCTATTTGAAAGACACCCGAGTGTTTTAGAAATGTACCAAGACCGTTACCCATACATACACATAGACGAATACCAGGACACAAACGAAGTTCAATACAGACTGGCAACATTGTTAGCTAAAAAATATAAAAACATTTGTGTAGTGGGTGATAGCGACCAGACTATATATACATGGCGTGGGGCAAATATAAAAAACATTTTACAGTTTGAAGAAGACTACCCAGATGCATTAGTAGTTCTACTGGAAGAAAATTACCGTTCAACTAAAAACATTATTACCGCAGCAAACAGTGTAATAATAAAAAACAAAGAACGTAAAGACAAAACTCTGTTTACCAGTAAATCAGACGGCGACGCAATAGGGGTGTACCAAGTGTTCGACGAAAAAGTTGAATCTAATTTTGTAGCAACACAATGTTTACAGTTAATAGACGAAGGTGTTAGCCCAGACGACATTGCTGTACTGTACCGTGCAAACTTTCAGTCTCGTGCTATAGAAGAAGCCATGTTAGACAACCACGTACCATATACTGTTTTAGGTACAAAGTTCTTTGACCGCAAAGAGGTTAAAGACGTGTTGTCTTATTTACGTGCAGCCCAGAACCCAGATTCATTGTCTGACATTAAACGTATTATAAACTTCCCGGCGCGCGGTATAGGCAAAACAACACTGGCTAAACTTTTCTCTGGTATGCGTGACCAATTGCCCCCAGCAATGCAGAAAAAAATTGAAATGTTTTACCATCTACTGGCAACCATCGATGCATATGCAACAGTAAACACACCCAGTGAAGTTCTACGCTACATAGTTCAAACAACAGGTATTGAATCTGAACTAAAGGCCGGTAGTGCCGAAGACATAGAAAGACTAGAAAACATCAAGGAACTAGTTACACTTGCGCAGAAATACGACGAATACCCATTGGAGGAAGGTATAGACCACCTACTATCAGACGCGTCACTAATGAGCGACCAAGACACCCTAACACACACAGAAGAAAAGAAAGGTGTACGCATGATGACAGTCCATGCATCAAAAGGTTTGGAATTTCCATATGTATTTATTGTTGGGCTAGAACATGGATTGTTTCCCCATCAGCGCGACGGGCGCAGTTCTGAGGCTGATAAAGAAGAAGAACGCCGTCTGTTCTACGTAGCCTTAACACGCGCTGAAAAAAAGCTATACTTAGTACATGCAGAACTACGAACCATATTCGGCATGCGACAAATAAATTCACCATCAGAATTCCTTTTCGACATACCAAACGAAATAATAGAAGTAGAACACATACATGGACCACGTGAAAAAACAGTTTACTTTGAGGCATTCTAAAATATGAAAACTCACTCACCTAAAAAATCTCTCGGACAGAACTTTCTGAAGTCACAAAAAGCTTTGGCGGAAATTTTACATGCCGGTTCAGTTTCTATAGGTGACACTATTTTAGAAATAGGCCCAGGTAAAGGTGCACTTACTGAAAAACTTCTTTCCACTGGTGCACATGTGGTGGCCATAGAAAAAGACCAGGAACTAGTTCCATACCTACAGGAAAAATTTGCTATTGATATAGAAAAAGGCTTGTTTACATTAATAGAGGGCGACATTTTGGAATTTGATATAGAATCCATAACAAAACTAACCCCCCCTTCGCAGGGCGGGAAGCAGCTACCGAACTATAAACTAATAGCCAACATTCCATACAACATAACCGGTGCCATAATACGCATGTTTTTAGAAAGCAAAAACCAGCCTACAACAATGGTGCTGCTTGTTCAAAAAGAAGTGGCCGTACGCATAGCCCGCGACAAAAAGGAAAGTATTCTGTCTCTTTCAGTTAAGGCATACGGTACACCTACGTACGTTTCCACTGTTTCGAAAAGGTATTTTAACCCAGCCCCTAAGGTAGATTCGGCCATAATAGCAGTACAGGGCATAAACCGAAATAGATTTGTTTCACAGACACACGAAGCTGAGTTTTTCAAATTAGTAAAAACAGCATTTGCCCATAAACGTAAGCAACTGGCAGGCAACCTAAAAGAAGGTGGTTATAGCACAGAATGGATAAATACAACTTTTTCTAATAACAAAATACCCGAATATGTCCGTGCCGAAGACATACACATACAAACATGGCTACACATGTCTAATAACATATAAATGTTATTGCTAAAACAGCACTATACTGTACAATATATGTATGTATCGTGCATATATATACCCTATAGTTACTTTAATAATACTTGGTAGTTTTTTTACACTACCTGCAAACGCCCTTACCCTAAAAAAACCATTGGCTTCTTTTGGTGGTAGGGTTATTCTGACACAAGTACCAGGCGTTACATGTACAGGCCAATACTGGCTAACAACAAAACCTAGTGGAGGGTTTCCTATAAACACACCACTAGTTATAGAGGCGACCAATAAAACTATTTCGCCTGGGGCAAATATTTTAGGCTTAGTAAACCCTGTATCTGACATGAACACCTGTTTTATACCAACACCGACAGGGCCAATATATATACCTTCATGGCGCATAGACACTACACACATGGGCGTTTCTACTATTAGACCTAAACTAAGATAAACTATGAACATTCAACCATATTTACCAAGTGCGTTATTTAAAAAAAGACTAATTGTTATTAGCGCATTAGTGATTATTTTAATATTAGTACCTAAAATATGGGTATTTGTTACTTCAAAGATTAAAACACACCGTATAACAGATTCTGAAGCTGCAGTTATAGCAGCCACAGACACAGACGGTGACAGTGTTTACGACTGGCAGGAAAAACTTTGGGGCACAGACATAAACAACATAGCAACGTTTGGTGTACCCGACGCAACATACATAAAAAACAAACAAACAGAACTAACAACTAACGATACGGCAACAGACAACAAAACAGACATATTAAGTAAACAGCTTTTTGCTACAGTTAACGCAATAAAGGCCAGTACAACATTAAACCCGTCTGACAGTTACAAAGAAATAGCCGAAAACGTTGCCCAGTTTGTAACAGACAACCCAAACCCAGACGTAGTTGTTATAACAAGCAAAGACATAAAAACAATACCAAACAACCCTACAAACAAAAAACTTTATGCAAAGTCTATAGGGAACCTTTCTGGTACATATTTTGGTAACAATACTAAAATAGGCACTGAAACAAGTATTTTATACTATGCATTAATAAACGAAGACCCAGCACACATACCAGACCTGGACCCTATTATTTCAGACTACGAAACCCTAGCTAAAAAACTAACAGCAATAAAAGTACCTGAACTAGCAGTTGCCGACCACGTACAACTTGTAAACGCATTATATGCAATAAGTTCTGCTTTAACAGAAACAAAGTCTTTATTTTCTGACAGCGTTATTGGAATCCGCGGTGTAGTGGGGTATAATAAAACTGCTACTGAATTAGACACTATTATAGATAGACTACAAACATATGCTTCGAACTAAAAAACAAACATTTAATTTTTTATTAAGCTCGGTGTTACTTACCAGCTTTTTAGTTCCTGCAATAACTAGTGCACAAAGCATATCAAAACCAGCTATTAACCCATCACAGGTAGGGTCTGCGCTAGTTGGCTGTTTATCTATAAACACAAAACTGGCAAAATTTGTTACTGGGTTTACAAGTAAAGTAAATGCTACTCAAGTTGCTGTTAATAACCCCACTGACAATAACCGTAAAGATTGTTTAGACAAAGTTGGCTACCTTGCTGCACGACTAGCAATACAACAAATAACAAACCGCACCATAGCCTGGATAAACACTGGTTTCGACGGCAACCCTTTCTGGACAACAGAAGACCAAACCCTATACGACAAAATAAGTAATACTCAAATCAAAGACCTTGTTGCCCCATACGCACTGACAAAAACACAAGGCCAGGAATTTGCTAAAGACATTGCCCGCCAGTTAATAATAGAATCAAAAACAACAGTAGACCGAAAAACTGGGTTTACAGGTCCAGGCAGAACATTTACAAACAACTTTCAGGCAGGTGGAGGTTGGAAAAGTTGGTACAACTTAACTTCAAACCCAGCAAACGACCCAATTGGTTTTGCATTACTGTTAACACAACAAAAAGAGCAAGTTGTGTCACAGAAAATTGCAGAAGTTTCCAGAGAACTACAAACCAACGACGGTTTTCTGTCTCAGAAAAAATGTGTTAACCCTACAAACTACAAACCTCTTTCAGACTACGAGAAAAAACAAGCGCAAGGCCAAAGTTCAGCTAGTGTAATAAGCCAAGAAACTTTTATGCAGAACTATTTTAATACTGCTGGTGTTAGTCGCGACTTAACCCCAAACAAAACAACCGGTGTATTAGAACATGTGCCTGCATACTACAGCACACTAACTAAGGCCACAAACGAATATTCTAAACTCGTTACACAAGCAAACCAAAACGCAGCCGATGCAAAAACTTCAGTAGACAATTCTACATGTTTAGAATGGAAAACACTTACACCAGGTAAAATAATATCTAACCAATTAGACAGTGTACTTGGTTCACCTATACGCCAGGCTGAATTAGCAGACACATTAAACGAACAGCTGTCTGCTGTATTCGACGCATTACTAAACCAACTTGCACAAAAAGGCTTAAATTCGTTAAGTCAAAAGTCTACGTACAACTACAAATCAATGTTTCCAACAAACAACCTTGGTTTTAGTACAGACACTACTGCACGTGACGCAGCAAACACAGGCGACTATTGGCAAAATTCTGGCGACGACACAAACCCATTCAAAGTCAGAACACTAATACAACCCAAAGACGAACGTGCAGACGGAATACTAAAAACCCAAAGTACATTTTTAAATATACTTTCAGATATGTCTAAAAATATTAATACTGTTCAAGAAGACATTGGCGAACTAGACTACTGTGTACCAGGCCCTACACCAAACTGGCGCGATAATGTTGAAGCTTCTATAAACCAGATAACTAGTTTTGCATACAGCATACCTTCTGATAAATGGTACCAACCGGATTCTGCTCGTGATCAGTTATATGAATACATAAAAGGGAACTTTAATGTAACCAATTACAACGACAACACTGATACAGTTAAAAAAACAGACGACCAGTGGCTAAACGGTAGTGTGGATAAAAAAATTAAAAACATAAAAATTGCATACGATGCATACAGTACAATTATATCTGATCGTTACGAAAATCCTACTAACTACATAGCAACACAAGAACTGCGCGACATGTGGACTCTACGCCAAACTGTAGTTAGCGAATTTGACAGGACAGACGAATACAACCAGGCACTGTCTGACAATGCAGTGCAGTCTAGACTAACGAACGAAGCTGTAAATACAGTAGACATACTAAAACCTAAATACAACGCGTTGTTTGCAGAAGTTTGTGCCAACGTTATAGACGGTGTAACCGTAAACGCACATAAACTACCTTGTGTATGTGACGCAACACTACACCCAACACTAAACCGTGGTTTAATACGTGGCACGTCTTATGAAAAACAATATTACAATACTTGCGTAAACGCTGGTTATAAATATAACAAATAATATGGAACCAACTAAAAAGAAAAAAATAATAATTGTGCTTATACTTATCTTAATTGTTGGTGTTATTGTTTTTATGCTTACTAGAAAAACCACTACCACAAACACAGGCACAAACGGTACAAAAACTGGCGTAGATCTAGGCCAACTAGACCCAACAAAACAAGGCAAAAACCCAGACGGAACAGATATAATAAGTGGCACACTACCAGGTACAGGCAGTACAACAAACAACGACGGCACATACACAAACTATACTGGTATAAATACAAACGGGGCAGGTGGTACAGGCCAGAATACAGGTGGCAACAATGGCACAGGTAGTGGCATAGGTGGAAACGGTGGTGGTGGTAATGGTAACGGCGGTGGTTTGATAGACCTAAGTGGTGGCAACGGAAGTGGGGGTGGCACAGACAGTGGCAACACAACGTCAAACCCATGTACCAAAGCACCTAACGATATGACAACTGCAGAACGTGACCTGTGTATAGGCCCAGCAGGTGGTGCTACACCAACAGAAGACAACACACTGATACTGACAGACGCACAACGTAGACAACTAGACGACCTTGACCGTACATTTTACAGAACAGCCCCAGCACTAGCCAACCCAGACATATTGGCAGACTATATAGACGAAGTAAAAAACTACGATGACACGCACAATAAATTAAAAACAAACATTAACCAGTGTTTAGCTATAATAGACGATGCCTCAATTAACCCAGAAGGTTTCCAATTTAAAGCAAGTTACCTTGGTATAGATGGTAGAACATGGTACCGTGGTAACCCTAAACAGGGGTATACACCAGGTTTTAACAGAGTAGCAGGTAACATTCCAATAGGTAACCCTGTTACCTGGAGACCTAAAGACTTAAGTATAATTACAAGTCCAACAGACCCAACATACCCATCAGGTGCATACTATTACTTGAAATATTATGGAGAAACCAGCTTTAAAAATGGAATACCATTTATTGATGCATTCAGTAGAAGGGGTGGTGCTTCATTCACAACAGCTTTAGAAAGTAAGTTTGGGAACGGTTGGTTTGATAGAGGTACATTTCTACGGACAAATACAAACATAGGTAACGGCAAAGAAGACGCAGAAAATTTACGTCAATTCGAAGAATTGTTTGAAATATACTAAACATATAAAAACACCATGCACAATATGGTGTTTTTATATTGTTAAAAATTTTACTACGGGGTATACTATAGTTAATGAAGTATGCATCAAGTGGCTACACACGCATAATGAAAACTGTTACTGTTTGGGTAATGGCACTGTTTTTATTTGCACCTATTACAACTATAATTACACCTAAAACAAACACAATACCAGCTGGAATTGAAGTTGCACCAAATACAGCTCATGCACAAAATGTTTCAGACTGTAAGGTTGTAAATGCAATTTTTAACCCGTCTAATACAGGCTGGAAGGGTGACAAACTTTCAGACGGCTTTTATCAAGGCAGACAAAAAGACGACCCGAATCAATTTCTAAGCACACAAAAACCCGTAATAATACAAGTAGAAACTGAAAACTGTTCTGGACAAACATTAACATTACAAATACACGCGACAAATGGCGTTGGTGGTGCGAACAGTGATGTAGATATTGAAAACGGTGGGGGCAACGGCATAACACAAAACTATGTAAACTTTACAATACCTACAGACAAAAAAACTGCTGAAATAGAATTTCTACCAGGCGAAGAAGGCTGTGCTCAGACAGCTGGGCAAAACGACTGTCAGTTATTTTTACGTGTGTTTAATTCTGCCAAAGCTGGTGTTTTTATATTCCACACTGACGATATAAAAGACGGAAAAGGCAGTAGAGACAATCAGCGCGGAGAACTAGCCTACGAATGTAACCACGACGGCAACGACAACCCTCTTACATATTATTGTGGTGGAAAATGGAGACTTACAAAACCAGTTCAATACACAAACAACAATGTTGATATTTTATACTACTATAAATATACAAACAGCAATATATACTACATAGCAGAAAATTCACCAGACGTTGCCAGTTGTAAAACTTATGTAGACAATTTAGCTACAAACAACCCTGGTAAATCTATAGACACTATAGTTGGGGCAGGGCATTCGTGTATTAACAACCCACCAGCTACAGACATAAGCGACAAAGACAGCACCATAGACCAAGGAAAATCAATAGGCACAGCAGAACTACCGCCATGTGGTTTTACTAACTGGACCATTGTTGGTTGTGTTGGTGTGTTTCTACGTAGTGTAGTATGGAGCGCAGTTGCATGGTTTGCTGCATTAATAGGCCAATTGTTTGACCTTGTCTTTATGTATTCTATATCTTCTGCACCCTACCAAAACCCATTTATAGAATATGCATGGACTTTTGTACGCGACATATGCAATGCTTCATTTATATTTATACTGTTGTATATAGCTATAATGACAGTGTTTAACAACACTAAAAAAGTAGACTACAGACAAGTTATACCTAAAATAATACTTGTAGCGTTAATTGTTAACTTTAGTCTTTTCTTTGGCCGAGTAATAATAGACCTTGGTAATGCAAGTGCACGACTACTATACCGTTCAGATGTAGTTAGTATTAAAAAAGACGACGGTAGTTATGGCAGTATATCTGGCGCATTGATAGATTCTTTTGACCCACAAAACCTTATAATAAATGGTGCTGAAAACTTTAATAAAGTAACAGGGCTAGACGGTGGCGGAGTAGATTCTGTTGGTTTTATTGTTATAACCATAATGAGCATACTAATGCTGTTTATGTTTATGAAGGTTTTACTAGAAATAACATTTATATTCATTGGCCGTATTGTAGGTTTGTGGATGCAGTTAATATTGGCCCCTATCGCCTTTGTAGCAGAAGCACTACCGTTTAAGGTGTCTAATTTTTATGGCACTGGTTCAGATAGTAAAGCTTCATGGTTTAGTGCAACACTAAACCAGTCTATACAGGCAACAGTGTTTACATTTTTCTTGTACTTAACATTATTGTTTGCATCTACTGGCATAGTTATGCTTAAAGGTGTTGATGGTGCAACCAGTGGTGTTGGTTTCTTCTTAGCCATGATACTGCCATACATGGTTATAATGGCACTATTAAAAACAGCCAAAGACTATACAGCGTCTATGGCAACAGCAATAGCAAAACAAGCTACAGCTGTAGTGCAAAGCGTAGTTGGAACTGTTTCAGGTATTGCATTAGGTGCTGCAGGTGGTGCTGGTGTAGCACTGTTAGGCAAAGCTGGTGTAGCAATGTCTAAATCTGAGTGGGCACAAAACTTGATGTCTAAAAAAGGTTCTGGTAGTGGTGTACTGGGTGCTGGTAATAACTTTCTTACAAGATTTGGAAATAAGCAAATAAACAATATTGGCGCAAAAATTGGATCAGGAGTATTGTCTACAGGAGAAAAAATGTCTAAAGGTAGTTTTGACGCTCGCGCAGGCGGTGCTATAGCAGGCTTCCTTAAAGGGGGTGGCATAGATATAAATGCAAACAAAAACTTACAACAAGGCCTAGGTTCATATATAGGTACTAATACAAAGACAGGGGGTTTTGTTCAAAATGAAAAAAACAAAGAAGAAAAACTACAGAAAGAATTTGATGCATTGGTTTCTCGTAAGACTGACAAAGAATACCAGCAAGAATACGATCTAAAGGCACAACGCGCACGCATATTACAAGAAGACAAATATATGAAGGCCAAAAAAGAAGCGGCTAAGGTTGCAGGTACAACATTTGATGAAAAAGCAACTAGAGACGAATGGGAAAAGACAGACAAGAAAAAATGGCAGGAAGAATACGAAAAAAACAACCCTAAACCAGGCAAAGACGCTGCACAAAAGGCAACACAACAACGCCAGGCAACTTATGTGCAAACTATGCGTGACAACCAGATCAGACAAAACCAAGACAGAGTGGTTGGTGGTCTTGTCGGAGCTACAACAGGTCTACTAACAGGCAACCTTGTGGGCGCATATAGTGCAGCTGCCGGTGCGGTAGCTGGTGGAGTAGCAGGTTCAGTAAATAGTAACGGAGTTGAAGCTAAATTCCTATTGAAATATGAAAAAGACCGAGCTGATGCACTTAAGAAAGTACCTACAATTGAACGCGACATACAAAACATCGACGCAGAAGTTAGTCGTACTGAAAAAGAAATAGAAAGACTGGGTGAAAAAACAGCCGATGGACTAAAAAAAGCGATGAATCTTGATGTAATGGGGGCTTCAGTAAAAGCATCACTAGTAGGTGCAAAAGCACTGAAAGAAGTTACTGGCGAACTGAACAAATACTTAGAGAGTGACACAGTCGGTAAAACAATAGACAAAAAAGATGCGGATGCAGTGTTAGCACACCTTAAATCAGAAATAGAGGGGGCAGATACAGTAAAAGCTGAAAAAGCCAAAAAAGCTTTGAAGTCATGGTATATAAGCGCCCAAGAAAATATGGTTTCAGAGATGGAAAAACATTATGATAAAATAGAGGACTTAAAAGATGAGAGATCGAGGGCTGAAGCTTTTGAACCAGCTGGTAAAAAATCTGCTGCATACATAGCAGCAAACAAAGAAATAACTGCATTACAAAAAGAAATCAAAACATTCGAAAAAACAAACTCAGTGTACTCAACTCAAGACGAAAAGAGTCGCAAGATTGAAGGCTTAAAAGACAGAAAGAAAAAGAAGGAAGAAGACCAAAAAGAAATAAAGACTAAATATAACTTATAATTTATGATAGATAAAACACTATTGGAAGACAAAAAAATAGAAGCACCTGACACTATTGTCGACGCAATAGATAGTTTTAATCTACCTCAACAAGTTGATATGTTTAGTAAAAAACATGCGGTAACACAAACAGATGCAAACATAATCAAAACTGCACTTGAAGCATATATATACGGGGTAATAGACCAAAATGGGCTTAATGCAGAAATAAATACACTACCGAATGGGGCACAACTACTAGTATATATACAAAGTGAGTTAGTTCAACCATTCCTTGGGGTTTGGAAAAAGATAAAAGATGAAGAAGAAGAAATAGATTCTATACTAAACAGAAAAGACGATTTAGTTTTAGAATCAGATGCACCAGGGTTTCTAGATATACTACAAAATACATATACAGAAGACGCAGAAAAGATTTCAGACACAGAACACCAAACACTACAAAAAGCCGGCATAGTAGTAGAGGGTGCACCAATGAATGAAAACAACATAAGTGTTGAATTTATAAAACAAAACTTTGAACAACCAGCTACAATGATGCACACTGACAGCAACCACGTTATACCAAACATAACAAAGTCAGAACCAGTAGCGCCTATTAAGTCTGTACCTAAACCACCTAAGAAAGACTTATATTTAGAGCCAATTAACTAGAAGTTCACAGTGGATAGTTTATAGTTTACAGAAAAACACAAGAAAGGCGTATCTACGATACGCCTTTCTTTATACTGTCCACTGTACACTTGATTTTCTCAAAAATCACGTCGCGCAATTGACCATTGAAGCGCGACCTATTTCGCTGTATAATGTATACATGCAATTCCAAGTTCCACAATTTATCGATGTCGAAGACAAAGTTGTCGGGCCTTTTACCTGGAAAGAATTCGTTTACCTAGCCGGCGGGGCAGGGGTATGTGTTTTGTCATTTAAAATATTTTCTAGTTTCTTTATAGCACTTATTGTAGCGGCACCTTTTGCTGGATTGGCACTAATGCTGACTTTTTATAAAGTAAACGACAGACCTTTTATAAACATATTTCAATCAATGTTGTCTTACTTCTTAAGTAGAAAACTATATATATGGCAACAACCAAAACAAGACCCTAATAAAAAAGCTATTGAAAGCACAAAACAAGAAATATCTAAAAAGGCTATGGTAGCAGAAGCTGAAAAAGTATTGACCCCTGAAAAACTTCGTGAACTAACCTGGAGCCTAGATGTGTTAGATAAAAAATAAAAAAGGGGGTATAATATACGCATGGCATTAGACGCTCAACGAACTCAAGACTTTGTACCAATACAAGAAATACGTAATGGTGTTATTGAACTTACTTCTGGTGAAGTACGCGCTATTGTTTTGGCTAGTCCTATAAACCTATCTTTAAAAACAGAAGACGAACAACAGGCGGTGTTAGCCAACTTTATGTCTTTTTTAAATTCATTAGATTTTTCTACACAAATATCTATCCAGTCACGCAGACTTGATATTACAGAATACTTACTTAAACTAGAAAAACGTTATGAAGCCCAAACCGAACCACTACTTAAAATTCAAACCAGACAGTATATAGAATTTATACGTGAATTTACCGAAAACAACGAAATAATGACAAAAGACTTTTTTGTTGTAGTACCCTACGAAGGCAGTGTAATAAAAAACCAAACAAAAGGCTTCTTTTCTTTCTTTTCAAGTAAATCTAAAAAAGACACCCTACTAGACGAACAAAAAACTTTCGAAGAAAACCGCACCCAACTAGAACAACGGGTTTCATTAGTTGTTTCTGGGTTGGCTTCATGCGGGGTACAGGCTACTATGTTAGACACTGACGCTGTTATAGAAGTTATATACAAAGTTTTCAACCCAGGCGACAGACACCGCGCATTAGCTATAAATAACGAAAACGAAGCATAATTATATGGGTTTATTTGATACATTTTTTGGAAAAAAGAAAGAAAACAATGTTGAAGCCTCAATGTTGCCGGTACTTCCTAGTGACATATTTGAAAAAGCAACATTAGAACTACGCGACAGACTAGCACCGTCTGCTATTGAAATATCTCCACGGTCTATACACCTAGGCGACAAAATAGCCAGAAGTTACTTTATAGTTTCATACCCAAGTTATCTTACAGACAACTGGTTTTCTCAGATTGTTAACCTTGACCGAGTGTTTGATGTTTCTATATATATACACCCAGTAGACAGCAAAGAACTATTAAAAAACTTTGAAAAAAAGGTTGCTGAAGTTCAAAGTCAGATCAGTGTACGCGAATCTAAGGGCATGGTGCGCGACCCAGCGCTAGACGCAGCATACAGAAACCTAGAACAACTTCGAGATTCGTTAATACAGGCCCAGCAAAAAGTTTTCCAACTTGGTGTTTATATAACTATATATGCAAACGACGAAAACGACCTTTTCAAAGCTGAAAACCAAATTCGTGGCATACTAGAAACACAAATGATTATTATTAAACCAGCTTTGTTCCAACAAAAAGAAGGTTTTCTTTCTACAGCACCGCTAAACACCGACATGTTGGAAATAAATACTAAAATGAATTCAGAACCCATTGCTAGTATTTTTCCATTTGTTTCTTTCGACTTAACTTCAAAAAACGGAATAATGTACGGCATAAACCGCCACAATGCAAGTTTAGTTATATTTGATAGATTTTCTTTACCTAACTATAACTCTGTAACTATTGCTACTTCTGGTGCAGGTAAAAGTTTTGTTACTAAACTAGAAATACTACGTAGTCTAATGTTTGATACCGACGTTATTGTTATCGACCCTGAACACGAATACGAATACCTAGCAGACGCAGTAGGGGGCAGGTTCTTCAACATATCTTTATCTTCTGAACACCACATAAACCCGTTCGACCTACCACCAGTACGTGAAGACGAAAACCCAGCCGACGTATTACGTTCAAACACTATTGCACTAGTTGGGTTGTTTAGACTTATGCTGGGTGGCCTAACCCCCGAAGAAGATTCTATTGTAGACCGCGCCATCACAGAAACATACGCATTAAAAGACATTACCCCGGGTTCAGATTTTTCTACAGCATTACCACCACTACTAACAGACTTTGAAATGGTTCTAGCTGGTATGGAAGGTAGCGACTCTGTTCTACAACGCCTACGCAAATACACACGTGGTACATGGTCTACATTTATAAACCAACCTACGAACGTAGACATAAGTAAAAAACTAGTTGTGTTTTCAATACGCGACATGGAAGAAGAATTGAAACCCATTGCCATGTACATAGTCACAAACTTTATCTGGACTTCTATCCGCCACACACTAAAAAAACGTTTATTAGTGGTGGACGAAGCCTGGGTTATGATGAAGTCTGTAGACACAGCTTCATTCCTATACGGCATAGCAAAGCGTGGACGTAAATATTTCCTTGGTTTGTCGGTAATATCACAAAACATAGACGACTTTATGAAAAACGACTACGGCACAGCTATAGTTACCAACTCGTCTATGCAACTACTGTTAAAACAAAGCCCTTCATCTATAGACGTACTGCAGAAAACATTCCACCTAACTGACCAAGAAAAAATGATACTATTAGAATCGCAAACAGGGCAGGGTATATTCTTTGCTGGACAAAAACACGTTGCCATAGAAATACGCGGTTCATACACAGAACAACAAATTATAACTTCTGACCCACAGCAACTACTGGCCATTAAAAAAGCCAAGCAGGAACTAATGGAACACGAAGGCCAAATACGTATAGCAGCCGCTACAGAATACAAACAGGCGGAAACAGAAGCTGTAAAAAAATCTGTTATAGAAGAAGAAAACAATATACCGGTACCGAAACCTCCTGTAAAAGAAACACCTATGTCGTTAGACGACGAAATCCGTGCCCTAGAAAACGAATTTCAGAAGCTATAACAAGTGATTAGGGCATAGAGTAAAGCGAACAGGGTAGCTACCCTGTTCGCTTTTCACTGTTCACTATCCACTTATTGCTGTATAATACCCCTATGCAACCACAAGACGACCAACAAACACCTAATACACAAAATAAAGACCACGTAACTGTAGCTGGCTTAGAATTTGAAGGCACTACCGCTAGTGCCCTTGAAAGTGCTTTTGCTTCAGAACTACAGGCTATACCGACAGTTCCTAAAACCAATACTACCAATACCGCCGGCACTGACTTTAAAGACAAAGTGGCCCAAATAAAACACAAACAAGAAGACTGGACAAAAGAAGAAACAGTATTAAAGTCAGACATTGAACAAAAAATACAACAACTAAAGACATTAAAAAAATCTATAGAGGACGAAATAACAAACCTAAAAACCCTTGAACAGAAAAAAGCTACTCTAGATAATGAAATCAAAAAAATAGAAGAACTAGAAAACGCACAAAAGAACGTTGAAGAAGAAATAAACAACCTTATAATAAGCCAGTAGCCTTTGATAAAATTCCAGGGCAGGGTATACTATTGTTATGAAACGATATTTCATGTTTATTTTCATAGTCTTCTGTTTTGTTACGGCTATACCAGCATATGCCCAAGTAACAGCTGTTTCGTTAAGTGTAAGCCCTGAGAACGCCCAAACAGGCGACATAGTAACAGTTAGTGCAACTAGTTACAGCGAAGACCTAACCAGGTCAGTGTTTACATGGACAGCAAACGGAAAAGTCGTTAAAAAGGGTTCCGGCGTAACATCTATTTCATTTAGAAAAATACCTTCGTTACCACTTGTAACCATTGGTGTTTCTATAAACCTAGCCAGTGGCCAAACAATACAACAGTCAGTGGATATAACAAACCAAAACTTAGACCTATTGTGGGAAGCGGTAGACGCATACACACCACCATTTTATAAAGGCAAAGCCATGCCTGTTACAGAAGGTTCTGTACGTTTTAGTCCGATAATGTCCAGAGGTGGTGTTTTTGGTAGTAATGGTAATAAAAACAATATTTATACATGGTCTAGAAGTAACGACGTAGTTGGCACTGCATCTGGTACAGGTAAGGATTCTTTTCCCATTGTAATGGACTACATGTTAAACAAAGAACAAATAGGTGTTCGGGTAGAGGGTATTAGTTCAAATTCAATACAAGAAACCAAAATAGACCTGGTGCCCCAAAACATACAAGTTCTGTTTTACCCAAACAACAATGGTTTTATAAACTGGAACAAACCTATTTCAGATGGGTATACACTGGCTAAAAACACTAAAATAGTGGCTACCCCGTACTATATAACACCCAAAACACTGAAAAACGTTAGTTTTAATTGGAATAGAAATACAGACACAATATACGGTGGCCAAAACATAGACTTAACTCCAACAAATGAAGGGGCAACACTATTTAATGTTTCTATAGAAAACACAAATACTTTTTTTCAATCAGTTAAAAAAAGTCTTCTCTTAACACTATAGCCCGTGGTATACTGTGTGTATGAAAAAGCATATAGTATTTAGTTTCGGTATTTTAATTTGTTTGTTGTTTGGCATTACAACGACAATGTTTGCACAAAACCAAAGAACAACTAACGAATACTACCCAACTGATGGCCCTATACAGATAATTAAAAGTTCTGCTTCTACAGTTTATGGAGAGGGCACACAGATAACAATGAGTTTGGATTTTTCAGATGATACTGCTTTTGGTATCGTTGGTAAAAAATACCAAGTTTCAGTATACGAAACAAAAAACAGTAAGAAAATCAATAGCGGTGACTTTACTTTAAATGCAAGTAAAGTACTTTCAGGTACAATGACCGGTCTAGTTCCGGAAACAGATTATACTTTGTTTATAAAGCCATATATAAACAGTGTGGCCACAGATGCAAAAATGAGCATTGCTGTAAGAACCAACAAACCTTCAACAATAATAAAATCTTTTAGTTACGGTAAAACCATTACAGATTCTAAAACCACAATAACACTATTTGCAACATATGAAGGTGTTCCAGAGGGTGCGGTTGTAACCTTTGCAATAACAAACGAAGACACAACAAAAAACAAAGTAGATCTGCCTCCAAAAAACACCATTTCTATAACCCCAACAACAAAACAATACACACTAGAAGACATATACACCAACGAAAATGCTGGCAAAGTAACATCTGTAACAGTAACACTAAAGAACAAAGAGGGTTTAGTGTTTACACAAACTAAAACTGTTCCGGATATATTAAACGGACAACAAACAAGCACTAATAATAAAACACTAGCATCAAATGACGACTACCAGTTTCTAACCAAACTGCCTGGTTTTAATATGGCGTCTTTATGTAAAGAAAAAGACGCCCAAGGTAACTGTCTTGTTTATAATTTTAATGAATATTTACAAGCTTTAATAAAACTTACATACAGCCTTATTGCACTAGTAGCTGTGTTTCAAATAATGTACTACGGTGCAAAAACCATGTGGTCTGTAACACCTTTTGGTAAAGCAGAATCTAAAGACCGCATAATGAACGCCATAATGGGTATTGTTATTGCACTTGGTTCATACCTTATTCTATACACCATTAACCCTAAATTAGTTACAATACACCTCGGCGCGCCAAAAGTAGATCTACAAAACAATGGGCCAGATTTGTTTAAATCTATAGAGGCGTACAGTACTACAACGCCTGACTCTGCGACAAAACAAAAACTCGACAACCTAGCGAGGTACGACAGTTTCTATGGTTGGCCAGTAGGGGGTAGTACAGAAGTCAGTCAAAAAATACATTATTCTAGAGGCAACGAAAGCATAGACATTATTGCTTCGAACAGACAAGACGGTGCCCCAATATTAGCTTCAGCAGACGGCACAATAGACAGAACATTGTTTACAACAGGTTGTATTGCAGGAAACACAGCATGTGGTGGTGGTTATGGTAACTTTCTAGAAATAAACCACCCAAACGGAACAAAAACAGCATATGCACACATGAAGCAGATTATGGTTACAGCAGGCCAAGTTGTTAAAAAAGGCGACCAAATAGGTATAATGGGCATAACAGGTCTTACCACGGGACCGCACTTACATTTTGAAGTTATAGGTTCACATATACCACTTGGTTTTCTAAATAAATAAATATAAGGTACAATATACTACATAATGAATCGAGGAAAATTTATACTGATAATAATAACAATTTGTGCCATTATTGGTTTTGGTGGTTATTATGTTTATAAAAAATACACAACACAACAAACACCAACAACAAATACAACAGGTGTAAAAGACTTTACTTTATTTGATTCTATTTTTAATTCAAACAACAATACAAATAACCCAAACAACAACACTAACGGTAGTACAGATCAGAACCCTGGAACACAAATACAAAAACTTCACCAAATAAGCTACCGCCCAGTAGCAGGGTATGGCCTGTTTACAAAGGGGGTTGAAAGACTGGTTTCAGAAAACTTAGTTCAAGGTAAACCAAAAACAACTACAGACTATGTACCTGTAGTTCGGTATACAGATCAGGAAACAGGTATAGTTTACGAGCAAGACAGTAAACACACTGAATTACGTTTAACAAACACAACTATACCTAACACATATGAGGCTTTATTTTCACCCGATGGTGTACATATTATATTTAGGTTTTTAGACACAGACCAGCAAACAATACTAACATATGTTGCATCACTAGCACCTAAAACAACAATACCAACTGATCTAACAGGTTACTTTACTTACCAAAACATAAAAAACATACAAATATCAACAGATGGAAATTCTTTTGTTTACACCAGACCAAAACCAGTTGGTGTGGACGTTGTTACTACTTTGTTTAATAATAAAAAAGACACTGTTTTGTTTTCAAGCCCAATTTCAGAATGGGTGGTAGACAGTATAAATAAATCAACAATACTAACAACCAAACCAACTGGCTTGTTCGATGGGTATTCTTATACTATAGAAAACACCACACTAGCGTATTCAAAAACACTTTCAGGCCGTGGTTTAACACAAAAAACTACAAACGACGGTTTGTATAAAATATACAGCACAACCAACACTGGTATGCCAAATATTTTTATATTAAACACAAAAAACAACAATATATACGACACTGGTATAAAAACACTTTCAGAAAAATGTGTTTATAATTTAAACATATACTACTGTGCTGTACCTGCAAACATACAAACTAGCACATACCCAGACACATGGTACCAGGGTACAACTACATTTAACGACGACCTGTGGGCAATAGAACCAGCAACACAGAAACTTACATATATAGAACACTTGAAAACTAATGTGGACGGAATAGACGCAACAAACCTGCAAATTGATAGTACTGGAAAAAGAATATATTTTACAGACAAAAAAACAAGCCTTCTTTGGGCTTATGACTTGTAGTTTATTTTGTAGGGTGTATAACTATATGCCTTTCACGGCCTATACCAACTGATTCACTTGTAAAACCTGGGGTGTTAGAAATGTACCCATGTACCATTTTACGTACAAATGCGTTTTGTGGTGGTAGTTCTACTGGTTTTTTATAGTAGGCGGCTTCCTGTGTATACATATACACTTCTTCTTTTATTTTTTCTATTTCAGAAATAACATTGTTATGTATATCTATACATACAGTGTCGTCGTTTATAAGTTGCTGGAATAGTGTTTGTAAACTATTTATATATTCTGTGTGTGGGGTAGGGGTAATGTTTACAGACAAAATAGTTAGCCCCACTGTAGAGTCGACGATTTCGTTTATTGTGTATGTTCCAGGATACACATAATCTAGAATTGTTTTTAGTGTTGTATGTGCATCTTGTTTCATTATATTGTTGGTTTAAAATGTTTTTTAATGTACCATTCTTGGCCTATTGTAAACAAACTACTGGTTAGTAGGTATAGACCCAACGCAACACCCCCTGCATATGCTGCAAAACCAACCACAATAGGTAACACATATTTCATTTGTGTAGTCATTGAATCTGCAAGGTCGTTTTGGAAAGACTTTTTAGAACTGTCTTTTTTAACAGTTTTAGGTAATAGGAAAGATGTTTGTATATATTGCACAATTGCCACAACAACAGCCAGCGCTATACTTTTAGCGCCTAGAGAAAGAAAACCTAAGAAATACAAACTAACAGTAGGGGGTACATGTATAAAAGAATATAAACCAACACCAGTAAAAGTTAGTTGTTGTTTGAACACTTGGAACAGCGCTATTAATATGGGCAGTTGTATAACCGCTATTAAACAACCAGAAAAAGGGTTTACACCAGCCTGTTTATATAGGGCAAAAGTTGCTTGGGCTTGTTCTGTTTTATCAGGTATGTTTTCTTTTATTTTTTCTAGTTGTGGTGCAAGGTCACGAAGTGCTATTTGGCTTTTTGAAGCCTTTTTAGAAAGAGGGGACAGTATTAACTTAACAACAAGTGTAAGTATAATAACAGCCAGACCCACGTCGCCCCAAGGTACAATGCCAACTATAAAAGCTAGTGCATTATATAGGGGTTCTACTAATACGTTGTACCAAAATGTATGTAACATACACATATAGTAGACTATTTTTGTGTTTTTTACAATTAAATACGTTATTTACAACAGGTTTTATTTGTTTTTTCAGGCACTTCGTCTACCTGGGGTATGTTCCATGGGTGGCACTTTAAAATACGTCTAAAACCTAAATAACTGCCTTTTAAGACACCAAAACGGTTAATAGATAGTTTGGTATATTCAGAACAAGATGGGTAGAAAATACATCCAAAACCAGTCTGAAAAGGCCTTTTTTGGTATAAAGATATTAAATATATTACGAATTTCTTCATTATTATAATTATAACAAAGTATTACTTAATTCTGCCTTCCAAACAGATGGGTCTGTATTACGAATATCTTTTTTAAGTATTATAAAATATAGGTTTTTTTGTCGCTTAGGGTCTAGAGCGCCATAAACAAGTCTTTTTATTTCATTGCGGTCTACGGCGTGTTTTATGGTTTTTTTGGCTATAATAACAGCAAATCTGCCCTCTGGGCCAGTATGTATTGCTTTTTTAATAAGAAAATGTGGTGTGTGGGTAGAAGAGGCTTTTTTGTAATATTCATTAAAAAACAATTCTGGAATTCGTTGTTTTTTAGAAATCATAGACAGTATAAGGGTATTATACTGATAATTTAGCACGTCCTTTTTGACGACGCTTAGCTAGCACTTTTGTACCTGTTTTTGTGCGTGATCGTACCAAAAAACCATGAGTTACGGCTCTTTTTTTCTTTTTAGGTTGGTATGTTTGTGACATGGCGACAGTATAGCATATAATTTAATTTTATCAACCCTTATATAAGTAGTGCTTTTTCTATAATAAAAATACTAATACTTACTAACATTATCCACACTATATACACATATTTAATTTTTTTACATACATATAAAAACAAGTATAATAATATGCATGCATGAATACAAACAGCTATGGGACAGGTGTTTACTAGCCCTGGAAGGGGAAATACCTAAGGCTACTTTTAGTACTTGGTTTAAAAACACAATGCTTGTAAACAAAGAAAATGGTGTTGCTACAGTAGTAGTACCTAGCGACTTTGTTAAAGAATGGCTTTCTACTAAATTTCATAAAGTAATATTAAAAAACCTTATATTACAAAACGAAGATATTAAAAATGTTGAATATACAATAGGTAAAGTTCCTAATATAGAAACTAATATAGAAAAAGAAGTGGTTTCCCAGACACCAGTACTACCACTAGCTGATCTATATGTTAATAAAGAAGACAACTTAAACCCACGATATACATTTGATTCTTTTGTTGTTGGGTCTTTTAATGAACTAGCTTATGCAGGTGCGCAGGCTATTATAAATTCGCCTGGTATGGCATATAACCCGTTTTTTATATACGGATCAAGTGGTTTAGGTAAAACACATATAATACAAGGCATAGGTAACACAGTAAAAAAACATTACCCGGAAAAACATGTGTACTACATGACATTAGAAAAATTCTCTTTAGAATTTACTACAGCTGTGCAGTTAAATAAAATAAATCTATTTAAAGAAAAGTTTCGTAAATACGATGTTTTTATAATAGACGACATTCAGTTTATAACATCAAAAACTAAGACTCAAGAAGAACTGTTTCATGTTTTCAACGCACTATACGACAGTAATAAACAAATTATATTTTCTTCTGATAAACACCCTAACTTTATTACAGGCCTAGAAGACCGTTTAAAATCAAGGTTTTCTCAGGGTATGATAGTAGAAGTATTAGAACCAGATTTTGAATCTCGCCTAGCTATACTTAAAAACAAACTTGTTCAACAACATATTTTATTAGAACCTGAAATAGTAGAATACATAGCCCGTACAGTAGAAGGAAACATACGTGAAATAGAAGGTAATGCAAATGCGGTTATGATGCAATCAGTAGTTAAAAAAAGACCCTTATCTATAGCAGAGGTAAAACAACTTCTAAAAAACACAGTAAAACCTAAGAAACAAATATCATTAGAAGAGATAATAAAATCAATTGCAGATTTTTACAACATAAAACCGGAATTACTTTATGATAAAACTCGTAGAAAAGAAATAGTGCATGCCAGACAGATGGCAATGTATGTACTACGTGAAGAATTCAATATATCTTTTCCACTTATTGGTCAGAAACTCGGTGGAAAAGATCATACAACTGTCATACATTCGTGTGAAAAAATAAAGCAAGACTTACTAAAAAACCCAAGTATAGTTGATGAATTAGATAAAATCAAAATCTTATTCAAATAATATCCACAGTATAAAAACATAATATATTTAAAATAACTATATTACAAAGACTTTAAAAAGATTTCCACATATCCACAGCACTATCATGTATTCATTATTACTTTATTAAAAAAATCTATGAAAATTGAATGTAGAATCGAAGATTTAAAAAAGTGTGTACAAAGTATTGACCGTATTACTAGTACAAATATAACACTGCCTATATTAGAAACCATTCTAATAAGTGTTACTAAAAAACAATGTATAATAAGAGCTACTAATATGCAGTTGGGTGTAGAAATAGAAGTTCCTGTAAAAGTTGAAGCAGAAGGTATAGTTGCTATTAAAAGTTCTATTTTAAATTCGTTTTTATCTAACCAAACTCAATCAGGGTTTATAACATTAGAACTAGAACAAGACAACCTACTTATAAGTACAAACACTTCTAATGCCCGCATAAACGTGCTTCCTGCAGAAGACTTTCCAACATTACCCCACATAACAGATGGTGAATATATAACTATACCGCGTGAAATATTTACCGTAGGTATACCGTCTGTTGTATACAGTGCCTCTGTTTCAGAAATACGACCTGAAATGTCTAGTGTGTATATTTACCAAAACGACGGTAATGTAAATCTGGTTGCAACTGACGGGTTCCGACTAGCAGAGAAAAAAATACCAACAACAGTTAATATACCAACACTGTTAATACCACACAAAAACGCAATAGAAATAAGTAAAATACTTTCCGGATCTAATAATACAGTTGAAATAAAAGCTACAAAAACACAACTAGTTATAACTGACGTTGTTGCTGGTGTATATATAACATCACGTATTATAGACGGGGTTTTTCCAGATTATAAACAAATAATACCCAAAGAACATAAAACAGATGTTGTTATACTTAAAAATGACATTGTTAATGCTGTAAAAACATCAAACATTTTTACTGATAAATTTAACCACATAATACTATCAGTAGATCTAATTACTAAAACAATAGTTATAAGTTCTAAAAGTAATGAAGTTGGTATATTTACATCATCTATACCAGCTACTATAAATGGTGAAAGTATAGAAATGTCTATAAACTACAGGTACTTAACAGACTGTTTAAATGTAATCCAGGATGAAAGTATTCGTTTTTCATTTACAGTTAAAGAAAAACCAATGGTTATACAACCACTTCACGACCTTAATTTTTTATACCTTATAATGCCACTAAATAGATAATATGCGTTTAAAAAATCTACTCCAGGAACATAACCAAGTTCTAATAAGGAAAGATTTTTTATTAATTTCTATTATAGATTGTATTTATAAAAACACTGGTATCGTTTTAAAAAAAGACGAATGTGTTTTAAAAGACACAACACTTTATATTAAAACAAAGCCAATTTATAAAGAAAAGATTATAACAAAAAAAGAAAATCTTTTAGTTTTACTAAAAGATTTTCAAGTTTTTAATATTGTTTAAAACGACATTATAGTGTCAGTTTTTCCTTTGTTATAGTCGGTGTCATAAACCACAACACTAATAGAATTATTTGTTTCTGTGTTTTTAATACTATCTAGGGGTACTATAAACGACTGGTTTGTTGTTTCTGTAATTAAAACATTATTTATATATAAAACAGCTTTCTTAAAAGGTTTCACTGTTTGGTATACAAAAGGTACAACAAGGTTTTTACCAGATATATATGGTTTATTATTTATAATACTTACTAATGGTACTGTTTGTGCTGTGTGTACATTGTCATAATAGTTAGGTTTACTATCTAATGTTACATTTGGGTAGTTTTGTTTGTGTTGGTTCCACCATATTTGTACACCTGTTTCAAAATGGTCAAATAGTGAATCTTCACCAGGGTTGTTTGGTTTACCACCTAATGGGTTGTTTTTATCTATCCAATATAATATGTCGTGTACATTTGTAATGTGTTTTTCCACGCGTGTTTCGTTTGGTGTATATTCTGTTGCTAGTCCACCACTTATAGAATCTATAGTGTAAAAATCTCCACCTGCCCATACACCGCGCAATACAGGGGATATGTTTGTGTCTATAGGTGCTGGTGTAGAAAAGTCTTCTTTTGGTATTGTGGGTAATACAAACTTCATAAATTCGTTCCAACTTGGGCCTGAAACTGTACCACCACCGCTTTTCATTGGTGTGTTGTTGTTATTGCCAGACCAAACACCTACTGCTATAGATGGGGTATAACCTATTAACCATGCGTCTTTATTACTGTTTGTTGTACCTGTTTTTGCAGCAACTGTATAACCAGGTACATATAATGAAGAATTTGCACCGAACGTAGGTATACGTGCATTGTTGTCTGAAAGTACATTAGAAATTAACGAAACAGCGTTTGGTTCTAGAACTTGGTCCCCGTTTTTAATTTCAGTGTTTTCTATAACATTACCAGAACTGTCTTCTATTTTTAATATAGGTACTATTTGTTGGTGTACACCACCGTTAGCTAATGTTGCATAGCCTGTTACCATGTCTAGTAAAGAAACCTCACCACCACCAAGCACAAGAGAAAGCCCATACTGGTCTTTACTACCTGAAAGTGTTACTCCTATATCACGTGCTGTTTTCATTGCGTCGTCTAGACCAACTAAATACAACATTTTAACTGCAGGTATGTTGCGTGACTCCTGCAGGGCACTACGCACTGTCATGGGGCCTTTATATGTGTTGTCGTAGTCGTCAGGGCTATAACATGGTGCACCACTGGTAAAGTCGTTTCCAGGGCAACTTGCGTTAAACTGTGTTGGTGTGTCGAATAATATTGTTTCAGGTGTGTAACCTTTTTCAAAAGACCTTACATAAACAAAAGGTTTAAAAGACGAACCCGGTTGTCTTTTAGCAGTAGCTACGTTGTATTCGCCATCTATTGTTTTGTCAAAATAGTTTTTAGACCCAACCATGGTCAGTAATTCACCAGTTTTAGGGTTTACAGCCACCATGGCTTGGTTTGTTGCTTTGTATTTATTTATATTGTCAGGTGCGTTTTTTGCAATTATTTCTTCAGCTTTTTCCTGCATAGTGTAGTCTAGTGTTGTGTATACACTATAACCACCAGTTTCTATTGCATCTTCACCATATTTTTCTCTCAATATGTCTAGTATATAAAATACAAAGTGTGGGGCCTTAATACCTTTTAAATCTTGTTTATTAAACACTACAACTTCGTTTTTAGCAGTGTTGTATGTTTGTTCGTCTATCATTTTTAAATCAAACATTCTTTTTAGAATTGTGTTTTTTCTGTCATCTAAAAGGTTTTTGTTTTTACCGTATGGTGAATACAGTGTTGGGCCTTTAGGTATAGCTGCTAGGTATGCAGCTTCTGCAACAGTTACATCTTTTGGTTCTTTGTTGAAAAATGATCTAGCACCTTCCTTGATACCATAAGTTGTGCCACCATATGGGTTGTCGTTTAGATATAGTTCTAGTATTTGGTCTTTCGTTAGGTCTTTATCTAGTTTTATAGCTAATATCCATTCTTTTATTTTTCTGGTTATTGTTTGGTCTTGTGTTAGTAAAGAATTTTTAACAACTTGTTGGGTTATAGTAGAACCACCTTGTTTTGGGCCAATGTGAAATATATCAACTATAGCTGCACGAACTATAGATTTTAGTTGTATACCACCATGGTTATAAAAATTAGAATCTTCTATAGCCAGTGTTGCATTTTTAATGTTTTCACCCATGTTTGCTAGGGGTATTTCTGTTCTTTTTATGTTTCCGTGTACATCGTACAGAACAACAGTACCGGTACGGTCGTATATTTTAGTTGAGTTTGAAATACGTCTATCATGAAATGCATCAAAGTCTGGTAGTTGTAGTTGTGAATACCATAGCAGTAAACCAGCTACAACCAGAAACCCTACACCTACTATACCTAGGGCAATGTTGCGCACCATTAAAAATTTAGATGAATGTATTTTTTTCATATATAGTAATGGTAGCATACTAAAACCCCGCAGGGAATGCAGGGTTTTGTTTAGTAGTCGCCTGTTGGTTCGTCGTCGCCGTCACTTAGTCCTGTGTAGTCGTCAGGGGATTCTTCAATTTCTTCAGGTATGTCGTCGTTTGTTTCATCTTCGTCATCAGATAAAAATGCCGCAACCCTACTTGTAGTTTTTTTTACTACAGGGTTACCAAATTCATCTAATTCTTCTTCGGGTAGAATATTTTCGTCTAACATTTATTTTATGTAATTATACTAATGCATGTTTTATAACAAAGTAACAACTATTGTGCAATGTTTTTTTCCACAATTATTCCTTATACAACACACTGTGGGTAATGCCAATAGCTACTGCGTCAAATTCGTCGTCTATTTTTATATTTTCAGTGCCACTAATTAAGCGTGGAACCATGTCCATCATACTTCTTTTGTCTGCATTACCATAGCCTGTAATGGTTAGTTTTATTGTGTTTGGTGTATATTCAAAAATATCTAAACCACAAGCCGCGCTGGTAGACAGTATTACTCCACGTGCTTCTGCTACCAGCAGTGCAGTTTTTTTATTAGTACTAAAATAAAGTGTTTCTGTGGCCATTGTTTGTGGTCTGTATTTTTCCACCACCGTTTCAATGTGTTTACGTATTTGGTATAGGCGGGTAGTGTGTGTATCTATTGGTTTTGTTTTAAAACATTCAGAAAAAACCAAAACTTCTTTTTGGTGTTTTTCTTTATCTACTATGGCTACACCCAGTCTTTCATAACCAGGGTCTATGGCTAATATACGCATATACAGTATGTTTATTCGTGGTCGAACGAAAGGTGTTCGTACGCCTTCTTGGTTGCTATACGACCACGTGGTGTACGTTCTAATAAACCTTGTTGTATTAGGTATGGTTCTACTACTTCTTCTAATGTGCCTTCTTCTTCACCACTAGCAGCAGACAGTGTGGCCAGTCCAACAGGGCCACCGTTGAATTTATCTATTAATATAGTTAGTATATTGCGGTCTGTGGGCGTTAAGCCATATTCGTCTATACCCAGTAGCGCTAGTGCTTCACGTATTGTTTTTTCATCTAAATCTTGTTTGTTTACTTGTGCATAGTCGCGTACACGTTTTAAGAAGTAGTTTGCTGTACGTGGTGTAGAACGGCTACGCACAGCTATTTCAGTAAGTGCCTTGTTATCTAAGTTTATACCTAACACTGTTGCTGAACGTGCTATTATTTTTTCTAATTCTGGCACGGTGTAGTATTCTAATCGGAACGTACCACCAGAGAAACGTGAACGTAGTGGTGCAGACAGTAGTGCAACACGGGTTGTTGCTGCTAGTAGGGTAAACGGTGGTAGTTCTAGTTGTATTGTACGGGCAGACGGGCCTTTACCTATAATAATGTCCAACACCCCACTTTCCATAGCAGGGTACAGAACTTCTTCGATCATTTTGTTTAGACGGTGTATTTCGTCTATAAACAATATGTCGCCGGGCTGTAAGTTTGTTAACAACGAAGCCAGGTCGCCGACTTTTTCTATGGCTGGGCCCGATGTTGTTTTTAGGTTACGCCCTGTTTCGCGGGCTATAAGGTGGGCGATGGTTGTTTTACCCAGGCCTGGTGGCCCGTAGAACAAAATATGTTCGGCTGGGTGGTTTCTTTCACTTGCTGCTGTAAGTAAAATACGCACATTGTTTTTAATGTGTTCCTGTCCAATATAGTCGTTCCAGGTGTTTGGACGAAGTGTTTGGTCTAAATATCCTTCATTTTCAACGTTTTTTGACATATTTTATAAAAAATGGTTATGCACAGTTTTTCCACATTTTGTTGACTAAACACACTTGCGTGTATTATAACGCGTGGTATATTTAGTACTCGCCAGTGATGTTAAATACAAAGCCGACGATGCTTGACAAATATTTCTAAATGTGATACACTTAAAACAGTTAAATACTGTCTACACAGTATAGCACATATAAAGAAGGCATAAATCTCTAAGTAATCAACCTTTGGTCTAGAGGTCTTGAAGGAGGACGTTCTGGTGTGCTTGCATTCCTGGAACTATCCTGCGACATTATCTTACTCGTTTTTATTATTATTAGCGAGGATTATTTAGAGATTTATGCTTTGTTTCTCCTAAAACACAAAACACCCCAGTCGGGGTGTTTTGTGTTTTAATTTAAATTTACATACCTCACCCCCGGCCCCTCTCCTACATAGGAGAGGGGAGAAGCAAACTACAGTAATGCACTCTTTATTTTTTTTATGACTTTTTCAAGATCATCTTTTACTTCACTGTTCCAAAATCTTAACACTGTAATATCTAGATCATTTAATGTTTTTGTCCTTAAATTATCGTATTCTTTATTGGCTAAATGTTGCGCCCCATCTATTTCAACACCAAGTCTTCTTTCAGGACAATAAAAATCAACAATATATCCACTTACACCATATTGTCTTCTAAATTTAAAACCAATAGAATTATTTCTTAAACGTTTCCAGATAACAGTTTCTTCTGTTGTCGAAGTTTTTCGTAGTTTTCTACGAACACTTTTTCTTTTTGGGTGATTGTAAATAATTTCAATCATTGTTTTTTTGAAGTTGTACCCTCTCCTATGTAGGAGAGGGCTAGGGTGAGGTATATGATTCTAAATTGACACCATATCTACCACACTAGCAACTTCTTCGTATGTTGTTATTCCGTGCAGTACTTTTATTATTCCGTCTTCACGCATGTTTAGTATGCCTTGAGTTTCGGCGACTTTTTCTATGTCACGTTCACTAGGTTGGGCTACTATTAGTTTTGCTATAGCGTCGTCTGTTAGTATTGCTTCGAACACGCCTATACGGCCCTTGTAGCCTGTCATGTTACACTCTGCACAACCTACAGCCATAGGTATTTTATATGTGTCAGTTATGTTTACAGCAACTTCTTTACCTTGGGCTATTGCATTGTCTATAACTTTTTTAATTATATCTATTTCATGTTGGCTTGGGTCACGTTCTGTTTTACATGCTGGGCAAACTTTACGTACCAAACGTTGTGCTATACCAACTGACAACGCAGAAACTAAAATGTTTGGGTTAGCTTCTAGGTCTATAAGGCGGGGTATTATACCGGCAGCGCTGTTAGTGTGCACAGTAGAGAAAACCATGTGGCCAGTTAGTGCAAAGTTTATTGCAATAGAGGCACTTTCTCTGTCGCGTATTTCGCCGACCATACATATTTCAGGGTCTTGGCGCATTGCAGAACGTATAGATTCGGCAAATGTATAACCATGTGCGTCGTCTACTTGTGTCTGTGTTATGCCGGGTAGGTGGTATTCTATTGGGTCTTCGACAGTTATAATTTTTTTCTCAGTTGAATTAAGTTGTCGTAAAAACGAATACAGTGTTGTTGTTTTACCACTACCTGTTGGGCCGGAAATAAGTATCATACCGTGGGGCTTGTTTATTTCTTGTTCTATTATGCCGAACAACTTTTTTTCTATACCCAGGTCTTCGAATTTAACTTGGGTTATTTTAGGGTTTAGTATACGCATTACAACGCCCTCGCCATAGGCAGAAGGTATAACAGATGTACGTATACCTATTTCTTCGTCTTTTATAAAAATACTGAAACGTCCGTCCTGTGCATTAGATGTATTACTTAACTTCATTCCTGAAATAAGTTTAATGCGTGAATTTATTAAATGGTATTTTTCAACTGGTATTTGTGTTATTTCCTGCAACACGCCGTCTAGGCGGTAACGTAGGCGTATAAAGTTTTCTTCGGGTTCTATGTGTACGTCAGACGCATCTATAGACAATGCGCCTGCTAGTATTATTTCTAATACACGGGAAGTAGTGTGTATGTCGTCGGCTTGTATAACTTTGTTTATTTGGTCGGCAACATCTGTAATGGTTTTAATTTCTGTGCCTAAGTGTGTAAGTGTTTGACTAGATATGTCTATGCCACCTTCACGTGACAGTGTTGCATGCGACAGTTCCAAGTACCTTTCCCATACGCGGTCTAAACTAGCATGGCTGGCCATGTAAACTTCAGGTAATAAGTCTTTGCGTTTCAAATCGTCTATTATCTGTAGTAGGTATTCGTTTTGTGGGCTGATAATAGCTAAACCTATATGTCGGCCCGCTGCCTTAAATGGGGCACAGTTTGCGCGTCGTGCGTCTTCTTCTGTTACAAAACGAAGAGCGTCCATTTCTATGGTTTGGTTAGCAAGGTTAACATACGGTATGTTATATGTGTTTATAGCCAGCGATTCTACTAGTTCTTCTTCTTCACGAATACTAATATCGCTTATTCTTTTATCTGCTTTGTCGTCTTGGAATACAGTCATAAGTACTATTATATATTAGTTTCCCCTCCTTGTGGAGGAGGGGTGCCTGAAAGGCGGGGTGGTGATTAAATTTATCCACCTCCTCCCCCTACGGGTACTCCTCCTCCATAAGGAGGAGATAAACAGCCTTTACTTGACAAAACAGCTATAATGTGTATAATATACATATAAATCATATTTTCAAACCTAAACAATTCAGCGCCCTAAAAAGGCATACATTATGAGAAAGTTCATTAAAATCGTGCTTTTTACAGCCATATTCGGACTGTGGGCACAAAATGCAGTGGCTCAAAACGAGCCAAAAGTTGTAACTGATTACCGTGTTGCAGGAACCTTTAGTTTCAGTAACGTCGAGTACCTTGCAACTGATGTTACATCTGGTGAAGTAAAATACTTTCTGGTTTTTGCGAAGAAAACGGACAGTACTGAAAGTACTGTCACTATATCTAGTTTTGCATGTTATGCTTCTGAAACTCAGAAGAGAAACATGCAGAGTTTTACTAGCGGTATATGTTATATCGAAGCAAACCAAGTTTTTTACACCGGTACTTTTTTTGTTGAGATTTCAAAAACAGAAATCCCATCTTTGGTATCAAAGATCAATGCCCTTAAAAGTAAAGGTAAAAAAGAAACAAAAAAAGAAAAAAAGCAGCAGGCTGTTTTGGAAGAAAAGTTAGCGGAGTTAAACAAATCGGTTATATTAGTAATAACCAGTTGGGGTGACCAACTTGGGGCTGACAAAAAACCTGTCAGAACTGCCCAGAACAGTGGCACCACTACTAATTACAGTAACTCAACTCAAACTACAAGCAGTGGGAAACCGCCAGTTGTTGTTCCTCAAAACCAAAACCCTAACCCAAACAATTCTGTTGCGCCAGGCATACATTAAAATTTTTTGTTCGCCTGCGAGAACCAGTATTTATTACAAATACTGGTTTTTTTATTTTTAATCAGAATTCTTTCTGCCCTTGTGTCTCAGTATGCGACATTCACAGCCCTTGACAAATATATATCATTTGCTATAATACAGACAAATGGAATAAGTATGTTTTGGGTAAATTAGCTTTGTTTTGTAATGTTTTCTAGGAAGCTGTTACAAGAAAAAGTTAATTTACTTAAAAAGTCTTATTATTATGTTTCTTAAAATCAAGTTTTTCTTGGTATGCATCGGGATGATGTGTATCAATAGTATCGCCTTAGCTGGTGATTACGACCCTTTTTGGAAGGGTACAGGTAGTGGCAAGTTGCTTACACCCGAGGCGTACGCTGCAATTATTGCAGGTCCTTCAGATCAGTTGAACTGCAGTGTAGATGCTGCCTGCCAATCTATGGTAGCTGTGTTGACATATTACAGTAATCAAAAAAACTGGAAGAATACTTCAAATCAAAAATACGTTTTTGATGTCGGACAGATTAAAAAAATGTTCGAAAAAAGAAGTACATATCTTTCAGAAGGCCCTGCGGTTTTTTTCAACAGTCCTGTCGGGCGAGTAAAAAAATCAGACAAATCTGTTGATTTTGGATTTACCAGAAATAACAACGTAGGTGAAATGGCAGGGTTTTTTGACCCGAACCAGCTTGCCGACGTTGATTTGTCCAGTGGTGCTTTAGAAAAAGTTCAGTTGTGGTCAGAGTCGTGTGGAAATCCATTAATGGTTGGGTATGTTTTCAGTCCAGCAGTTGTAGGTAACTATAATTTTGCCGGTCCTGGTCAGTATCAAATACCAACTAATGGTGGCCCAATGATTCTTAATTTAACTATTGATGCAAGTTCGTACAGTACAAGTACTGCAACAAACACTGCAACGCAAACTGCAACTCAAACAGCAACGCAAACTGCATCAGAAGATTTAGATAAGCCAGGTTTCCACCCAGACAATTCGTTCGGAACACAACCGCTTAACTACCCTCCAGTAAGCACAGCTGTTACCTATCAAGAAAGGGGCATGTACCCACCAAGTACTTATATTCAAAAGGACAGAAATGTTTTTTGGGTAGGTGCTGCCGGTTTTGTTACCGGTGCCATTGGCGGATATTTCTTGAGTAATTTTTTATCAAGAAATAATCAAAGGTTCCAACCATGTAGTAATACAGATTACACTTGTTGGCGTCAACCTCCACACCGCCAGCAGTACCCGTACTTTGAACAGTATGGTACGCCAACAGTGCAAGGGTATACAGGGTTTGGTGATGTTCCAACTCTAAACACTGTACAAGGTTTGGCAGAATGGGGCAGCTTGTTTGAAGAAGAAGAAAAACAAAATCCGTTTTTGTTAAATGGCCGAATTAGTTCGGACATTTACAACAAAAATGAATGGAGTTAACAACTACAGCAGCTTGGTATTGTTTTAATAAAAACTAATACCAAGCTCCATGTTTTAGGTCTGGATTTTTTCAACACTATTTTTAATAAATAAAATGTTGAACAAAGCCACGATGTATGTAAAGCCAATACATTGTAAATCAAGGCCTTAAACATGGAATTCATACATTTTTATATTGTGTGTGCCAGTTGTGTGTAATTGAAATGTTTCTGTCCATTCTGACAGAAGAATATATATGAAAAATTTTAAAACTATGAAAATAAAAATAAGTGCGCTAACCCTAGGGTTGGTTTCTTTGTTGGGCTTTGCTGTTGCTGTACAACCAGTAATGGCGGCTGCAGTATGGAATACAGACGGCATAACAACTGTTAAAGTTGGTAAAACCGGCTCGTTTGCAAATATCTATACAACAAACGAAACTTTTACAAATGGCGAATATGCATACGTGCAAGTTTACTACCACATGATGAACAACGAAGTTGCATCTGACGCTAGTATTTCTTTGACACAAGGTGGTTCTACTACTTCACACACACTTAACGGTGGTGTAACAGGTGGTGGTGCTTCTGCATTAGGCAGTGTAACTATAAATACAACAACACCTTCAACCCTTTTGTTGGTTGCTGTACGTCGTTGGACAAACGACGGTGTCGGCGGTCAGGTTAACCCGGCCGGTGTAGATGTTACATCTGCTGCATCTAGTGCTGTAAACGGTGGCACATACCCACTGGGTACTGTTAGTGGTAACCTAAACACCCAAGGTGCGGTTGTGTTTAAGTTCTTAGTTACTGCATCTAATGTAGTTAACCCTACAACATATGCTTGTAACGATGGTTACGACAACGATGGTGATGGTCGTATTGATATGAACGACCCTGGATGTACAAGTCCTACAGATAATGACGAATACAACTATGCTGCACCACAAACATACGCTTGTAACGATGGTTACGACAATGATGGCGACGGTCGTATAGATATGAACGACCCAGGATGTACTTCATACAACGACAACGACGAATATAACTACATCGCACCACAAAACAATGCTCCTGCTGCATATACTAGTGCCGCAAGTAACATTGGTAACACTAGTGCACAACTAAACGGTATTGGTTCACCAAACGGTGCATATACCACTGCATGGTTTGAATGGGGTGTAACTAATAGTTTAGGTACTACTACTAATACACAAAACATTGGTTCGTCAGGCGACATGTACCCAACAACATTTGTTTCAGGTCTAAACCCTGGCACACTATACTTTTACCGTATCTGTGTTTCAAATGTAAACGGTCAACGTTGTGGCGACATAGTTAGTTTCAAAACAACAGGTACAACTTATGTACCAAACAACACTGTTGTACGTACACGCATTGTATACCGCGACCGTGTTATATCAGCGCCAACAGTTGTTAACCAACAACTAGTTGCTGCATCTGTTACACAAGGGTTAGTGGCTATACGTGTTCAAGACCAAGGCACAGCACGACCATACGTGTCTGCATGTATCGGCGACACATTTAACTACGACGTGTACTACCAAAACGTTTCAGACAAAGCACTAACTAACGTAATACTACGTGTAGACTTTCCTGAACAAATAAACTTTATTTCTTCACAGGGTGGTACATATAGTTCAAAAGACAACACTGTTACCTACGAAGTAGGCACCCTACAACCAGGCGAACAAGGACACTTCTTTGTTACTGGTAAAATGTCTGCTTTAGCACAAGGTAAAGACCTTGTTGTATCAACAGTACGTGTTGCATACACAAGTCCAACTACAGGTGCCCAAGAAGAAGCTTTCGGTTATGCATTGCATAAATTCCAAGGCTGTTCTGTAGACACAAACCTTGGTGCAGCTGCATTGTTTGGTTACGGGTTCTTCCCAACAACATTGTTCGGTTGGTTACTATTAATATTGGTTATACTAGCCCTAATACTAGTTGGCCGTATGGTATACGACAGAACAATGCGTAAAACACAAACAACTACAGTTACACAACAACACACAACAACACAACAATAATTTCTATATATATACAAAAACAAAACCCCATATTATGGGGTTTTGTTTTTGTATATACGCAGGTGCGGGGAATTGGATACTATTCAATATCCACAGACAGTGCTTTAGGCACTGTCTAGAATATATTATAATTTAAGTATGAGAAAAGAACCATTGGTAACAGGTGAAATTTATCACATCTATAATCGCGGTGTAGATAAAAGAGATATTTTCCTTGATAAAGACGACATAGGTCGTTTTGTGGAAAGTATTTTAGAATTTAATAAAATTGAGGTCGTTGGTAGTTTAAGAAATAGGCTTAAAACTAAAGTAGAGACAGTGCCTAAAGCACTGTCTGAGAAACCGCTAATGTCTATAATTGGGTTTTGTTTAAATCCTAACCATTTTCATTTTATATTAAGACAATTAGAAGATGGTGGTATATCTAAATTCATGCAGAAGTTGCTTGCAGGGTATACTTATTATTTTAATGCAAAAAATTCTCGCACAGGCTCACTTCTACAGGGCACCTTTAAATCACATCACGTATATGACGATAATTATTTTAGGAAGCTTGTTGGGTATACAAATTACAACGATAAGGTACATGAAATTCCTGAAAATAAAAAGCACTTAATTCTAGCAGGAAGTTCAGAATATATGGATGGTAATTTTAGCATTATTACAAAATCAGAAGGTGAAGAAATTTTAAAAATTTTCAAAGGTAATAAAGGTTTTGAAAAACACTGTAAGGAAGTAGTTTCTATAATAAGGAAAGAGAGAGGTAGATTGTCATTATTAGAAGAAGATAACTTACCAGACAGTGCCTAAAGCACTGTCCGAAGATCTTTGGTATAAAAAGTGTGGGTATGTTATAGTGTGCCTATAATTATGGAAAAAACATACACAACCACAAATGCATCTGACATGCATATTATAGCCACAGAATTTGTTGCATATGTACAAACACTACCCGCACAAAACTACGCACTTGTTGTGGCCCTAACTGGCGACTTGGGTGCAGGTAAAACAACCTTTATGCAACATGTTGCGGGTATTTTAGGTGTAGCAGAAACCATAACTAGTCCGACATTTGTAATACTTAAAAAATATTTACTACCACAACCAGCGGGTGTGTTTACAGAACTGGTGCATATAGATGCATACCGTTTGGCCGACGAAACTGAATTAGAAAAAATCCGTTTCAATGACTACTACAACAACCCGCATGCAATGTTGTGTATAGAATGGCCAGAAATAGTACCAAAATTAATTCCTGAAAATGCAGTCAAAATAAACATTACACATACCGGAGAGGAAGCTCGTACAATTAATATTGTTCATATAATATAGAAAATCATCTGTATTTGGTCTGATTAGTAAATAGTGTTTCTCGCCCCTCTTCGCAGGACGACTGGTCCGAGAAAAGCGATTTTTCAGCAGAAAAATACGCGTGGGAAGAGAAATATTATTTACTGATAAGACCTGCTTGTAGTAACAACTAAATGCTATAATACCCATATGCCTAAAAAAGTATCCTCAGAACCAAAAGCAAACACCAAAAAGCAAACACCTAAAAGGCTAGTTCTGCTAGACGCCCATGCCATTATACATCGGGCTTACCATGCGTTGCCTGACTTTGCTACCAGCCGGGGTGAACCTACTGGTGCCCTATATGGCCTGGTAACTATGATACTGCGCATAGCTAGCGACCTTAAGCCTGACTACATTGTGGCTTGTTACGACTTGCCTCAGAAAACTTTCCGCCACGAAGTCTACGAAGCATACAAGGGCACACGTTCTAAAACAGACGACAGACTTGTTTCACAGTTAGAACAGTCACGTCAGGTTATCGAGGCCTTGGGTATACCTATTTACGACTGTCCAGGTTTTGAAGCCGACGACATGTTGGGTACAATTGTAAACCAAGTAATAAGAGGACAGAGTAAAGCGAACAGTAAAGAAAAAATAGATATTGTTATTGCTTCGGGTGACATGGACACTATGCAACTAATAGTAGGCGACACAGTACAAGTTTTTACTTTGAAAAAAGGTATAACAGAAACTGTTTTATTTAACGAACAAGCTGTATTAGACAGGTATGGTTTTGCCCCAGCACTGATAGCTGACTACAAAGGCCTGCGTGGCGACCCGTCTGACAACATTATAGGTATAGCTGGTATAGGGGAAAAAACCGCAACCATTTTAATAACTAAATTCGGTGGTGTAGAGTCTATATACAAGTCCCTAAAAAAAGACGAACAGCAGTTTCGTGATGCAGGTATAACCCCACGCATAATAGGTTTACTAAAAGATGGTGAAGAAGAAGCTATGTTTTCTAAAACATTAGCAACTATACGCCGCGACGCACCTATTGTTTTTGAAATACCAACTGGCCACTGGCACGGTACTGTCGACAAAGATAAAGTTCAAAATTTATTTTCAATGTTGGAATTTAAAAGTTTGATACCAAAGGTTTTGAATTTACAAAATAGTTTAGACGACAGTGGTAACCAGGCTGATGTTGTTGAAGAAGAAAAAACTATACCTAAAGAAGACGAAGACCCAGAAATAATATTAAAAACTTCTATTGCATTATCAATTCTTAATTCTGATATAACAAACCCAAATCGTGAAAACATTTTAAGTAGAACAGGCACAAAAAGTTTGTTTGAATCTTTGCCTATATTAGAAAATGAAATAAAACAAAACGGTTTGTCTTATGTATACGAAAAAATAGAACTACCGCTGGCCCCAGTTGTCCGCGGTATGGAACAGCAGGGTATACTTATAGACAAAGACTATTTTGCAAAACTTTCTAACGAATACCACAGCGAACTAGAAAAATACGAAAGTACTATATATAGTATGGCTGGTCGTGAATTTAATATAAATTCACCGAAACAGCTGGGCGAAGTTTTGTTTGACGAACTAAAACTACAAGACAAAATACAAGGTGTAAAACTGAAAAAAAGCCAAGGCGGTGCACGTTCTACGCGTGAAAGTGAACTTGAAAAAATGCGCGGTGCCGACCCAATAATAGAAGAAATACTTCGCTACCGTGAACTACAAAAACTACTGTCTACATATATAGATGTGTTACCACAGTTGGCAGGTACAGATGGACGCATACACCCACATTTTAACCAACTTGGTGCCAGTACTGGGCGGTTTTCTTCACAGAACCCAAACATACAAAACATGCCTATTAAAACCGAACGTGGCCGTGCAATACGCCACGGGTTTGTTTCTGCACCAGGAAAAGTGCTAATGTCTTTTGACTACGCACAAATTGAACTACGGCTAGCTGCGCTACTATCGCAAGACACAGAACTACTAGAAATATTTAATAACAACGAAGACGTACACACGTCTGTAGCTGCGCGTGTTTTTCATGTTAGTGCTAACGAAGTAACTTCTGATATGCGCCGTAAAGCTAAGGTTATAAACTTTGGCATACTATATGGTATGGGTGTAAATGCCTTAAAAGAAAACCTTGGTACAGACAGAAAAGAAGCCCAGGAATTCTACGATGCGTATTTTGCGCAGTTCCACCAACTGGCAACGTACTTACAGGCCGTTATAGCTAGTGCTAAACAAACTGGTTTTGCTCAGACGCTATTTGGCCGAAGACGGTACTTTCCACTTATGAATTCGTCTATGCCACAAATGCGGGCTATGGCAGAACGTATGGCTATAAATGCACCTATTCAGGGCACACAGGCGGACATTATTAAAATTTCTATGGTTGCTATTGATAAAGCTTTGACTGAAAACAACCTAACAGACCACGCAAAAATGTTACTTCAGGTGCATGACGAACTTATATTTGAAGTAGATGAAAAATTTACAGACAAAATACATAACATAGTAGTTAGTGTAATGGAAAACTGCATACCTGCAGAATTTACAACTGGCCGTAAAACTGTACCTATAAATGTAGGCACTGCCCTTGCAAAAGACTGGGGAAGTATGAAATAATCTATATATGATAAACCAACCTACTAATATACATAAAACTGCGCACGCTGTATTGGCCGAATCCTACATGGTTTATGTCGTAGTTTCTATACCAGCTTTGTTTATATCGGTTTTTTACCCTGTATCACAAAACTTGTTAAGTTTACTACCTATGGGCCTGGTACTGTTATTCTTAGGCCCAGCTTTAATAATGTGGGCACAACGAGCTTCTGAATATTTTAGAGATAAAAAAAATATCAACGACCTAACAACAGAAGACTTCATGCATGGCCCATATAAATTTATACGTTTTCCTACGCACCTAGGTTTGTTTCTATTAATGGTTGGCCTGGCTATTGTTATGGGTTCTTTTGTAATATTCTGCGCTGCACTAGTTGCACAGGTTATTTCACATCTTGTGTTTTTGCCAAAAGAAGACAGTATGTTGGTAGAAAAATACGGCAACCCATACCGCAACTATAAAAAAGTAGTACGCCTCTCTATTTAATATGGTGCACATTGTTTTTGGAACTGAAGAAAGGAAAAAAGTTTTAGCAAAACATAAAGACATTGTTGCAACTTTTTTAGACCACAATGAACCTGATTTTAATTTTGGTCAGTATATAGACAGTGTGTCTTTGTTTGGGCAAACACATGTTTACCAGTTTGTTGGTGTTATATCCGACGGGGGAATGGACGAACTAGTTGCCCATGGTGCTGGCATGGTTGCGTCACCAAACGTTTTTATTTTTCAGGAAGCAGATATAACAGAACCACGCCGTAAAAAACTTGAAGCACTTGGTTTTAATATTAGTAAAATTACTGGCCCAGTAAAAAAGTTTTCTAATGAAATTTTTGCGTTGTCTGACGCCATATATGCGCGCGACAAAAAAAATGCCTGGGTTACATTTCAAACACTTGTAAACAACTTTGTTACCGAAGAAATACACGGCACAGTTTTATGGGCAGTAAAAATGATGCGTTTACATACGTATGCCGATGCCCTAAATATAAAACCTTTTGTTGCTAGTAATGCTGCCCGCGCAAGTAAAAAATACACACCAACAGAAATAGACAACATGCACAGACAACTGGTACATATGTACCACGACGCACACAACGGCAAAATAGATTTTAATATTTCTTTAGAATCCTGGTTGCTGTCTTTATAGCCGGTAACACAATTTAACGGCCGTTAAATTGTGTTAACAATAAAATAAAAACCGCCGAAGCGGTTTTTTAAATTTTAAATTACACAATAAGAAAACCGCCTTCAGAGTAATGAAAGGCGGCTTAAGAGTAGCTTCCTAATTTAATAAAAAGGAAAGCTGTATAATTTTAAAGATTATTTATATGGGGGAATAATCTTTTTTTGGATTTAAAAGAACTATTTTTTTTGTGTCGTGTACGATACAAAGAACAGTTTGTGTTTATTACATTTTTATTTAAAGAACAAAGGTGTGGGTCGTAATCAACCTTTGGTCGGTTGTGTAGTGAAAGAATGGTCGTTCGTGTTTTTAAAATTTCCTGAAAAGATCAGGTGGTCTAACACTGCCTTCTTTACTACACATACAGTATACCCCTATAAGACAATACCTGCAACAGTAATGTTGCAGGTATTGTGGATAACTATATTTTGTCTTTTACTTTTTAGTCTTACTGTATAAAGGTTATTTAGATTTATATATACGTGCAACAGTTATTATTGCAATAAAGGACACCAGTGCCATAAACGGTATTGTTACAAAACCAAATTCAGTTACATAGTGTAATGTGCATGATGCGTTTATGTCGCATGGTAGTGGCGACACTCCTGTATAGTAGGTTATGTTGTGGTAGATAGAAAAAACCAATCCAACCCAAGATAAACTTTCTATATATGAAACAACATGGTTGTCTTTTTTATACATTGCAATACCAGAAAACAAAACACTAGGGTAAATAAAAATTCTTTGGAACCAACAAAGGTAACATGGTGTGTAACCAAAAAAGTTTGAATAAACCAAACTAATACACATTGCCAAAAAAGTTATTATAAAAATAATAAGCGCAGAATGTTTTTTAGTTAATTGAACAACCGGACTTTGCTTGTCCATTGATGCAGATATAATTACCAGTATAGTAGTTGCTGCTAGTATTAACGTTCCGAATGAAATAAGTTTGTCAAAAATGTTTATCATATAAATTTATTTTTTAGGCAGTGTGTCTGTACACTGTGTTTTTTCTGCTAACGCTTCGACTGACATAACTTGGGTTGTTACTGTTCCATCTGCAAACTTCCATGTTGGGTAACCGGCAATATTTTCTGCTTTACACAAGTCGTTCTGGCTTCCATCAGGTTTTGAACATTCGATATATGGAAGTAGTTTTACAGAACTGCCAAACATTTCTTTTTGGTCTTTACAGTGTGGACACCAAAATGCACCAAAAAACTTTGCACCAGAATTTTGTATACATGTTGCAGTTGCGTCCAGTGGTCCAGGCCCCGCAGCTTTTTTACTTGATATAACTGCACCACCAACACCCAACACAACTAACACAACTATCAAACTTAAAAATATTTTAGTATTCATTTTACTTGTAAACTTAGATTAATAATACATACCCGCAGAATTTTGACCAAAATAACTTATGGGTTTTATATGTGTTAAGTGTAGCAAAGCAGGTAATTAGTGCAACTTGACTTATTACCCATATGTACTAATCTAAACTAAAGCTTTTTAAATGGCTTTAAATAATATGAAAAATATATTTATTATAATATTAATCGCGTCACCACTGTCTGTTTACTTTGGGCGTTGGTTGGCAGGTGTAAAAATAGAACTTAAGGGTTCTAAATCTGAAACTGTCGGAAAGGCGGGTATAGACAGGTACCATATTATTTTGGGGTTCACCACAGGTATGATAGCCATGTTGGCTTTCGGCGACTTGTTACAAGAAGCTTTGGATATTCCATTGTGGGGTACCTTGTCTGTATTGGCCGGACTTTGTTTGGGTTGGTTTTTATTTAAAAAACACAACCACACTAATACCCATTTCATACAACCAAGCACAAAAAACAAATTTGCCAGAATAGGTGGAATATTTTTACATTCTACTTTAGACGGTTTTGGTTTTGCTGTGTTGTATAGTCTTAACCAAACACTAGGTTTGGTAAGTCTTGTTGCTTTTATTGCGCACCGTATTAACGACGGGTTTACAGGTGCTGTTGTTTTAAGCAGGTTCCCAGATGGGCCTAGATTTATGAAAAGGGTAGCATTAATGAACGCCCTTGCCCCATTGTTTGGTGTCTGTTTGTATTTTGTATTAAAAGGCCTAGTCTCAGCTGACTACGTGGCTACTGTGGGGGCTGGTATAACGTTTGGATTTTTCTTTAGTTTGATCAGGTACGAACTGGTACCTGAAATACTGCAAGACGAACACCCTGTTTTGCCCACACTTTTAGCTGCATTACTGGGTACACTATTTATGTACGTTCTTATTTCATTCTCTTAAACCGTTTTTAATTTATAGGTTACTATAATTTAGAAGCGGTTTTTTGTTTGACTCTAAACTGTTTTTATGCTATTTTTGTTATATCAAATGGTTAATTTAACTTTTTGAATTCGCGCTCGTAGCTCAGTTGTAGCGCCTGCGTTGAAGTGATGTTAAGTATAGTATAAAGTAGACAGAACTGAATATGCGCTCGTAGCTCAGTTGGTAGAGCACCTGCCTTTTAAGCAGAGGGTCGTAGGTTCGATTCCTACCGAGCGCACAAAAGAAAAAGCCCCCACATGGGGGATTTTTCTTTTGTGCGCTCGAGCAAGTAAACTGCTTTACTTGCGTGTAGGATATCGAAAAGGTTGAGTTTATCGCAACGAGTTTTTGTAATCAAAAGCGAAGTGAGATACGAAACCTGTACCGTCCCTGTAAGGGAAGATTCCTACCGACTAAAATACTTGTGACCGATTCCTCAAAATCCTGTAATTTACCTGTAAGGGAAGATTCCTACCGATTCCTTCGCTTCCTAAATTTCCTTCATTTTGCTACTATGACAACATAATGAAAAACCCAATACTAATATTAGAAGACATACGCAGTAGCCACAATGTTGGGTCGCTTTTTCGTACAGCCGACGCGGCGGGTGTGGGGTATGTGTACCTTGTTGGTTACACACCAGCGCCAGTAGATAAATTTGGCAAAGTAAATTCCGACATCGCCAAGTCTGCATTAGGTGGCGAAAAAACTATACCTTGGAAAAAAGTTTCTTCTTCTACTGTTTTAATTAAAAAATTACAAAAAGATGGCTGTGTTGTTGTGGCAATAGAACAAGACAAAAACGCTGTGGACTATAAAAAAACTTCCGCATTGTTGAAAACAAAATACAAAGGCAAACAAATTGCCTTTGTGCTAGGTAACGAAGTTACAGGTGTTTCTAAAAAAACTTTAAATTTAGCAGATGTTATAACTGAAATACCAATGTCTGGAATAAAGGAGTCTTTAAATGTATCTGTAGCAGGGGGTATAGCTATGTTTAGAATTTTAGGTAAATAAAAACCATACATTATATATGTATGGTTTTTATTTTTAATTCTGTGTTGGGCCGTATGTTTCTACTGGCGCATTAGGTGAAAGAGGTTTTATAAAAGGTTTGTCTTTTTCATAACGTTGGACACCGCCAGTTATAAACCACAAAACCCATAAAATGAAAAATATACCTAAAAACCAACCTAGGTCATGAGTAAAACTTTTTGGTGCTTCTTTTTTTTCTTCAGCCATCCCGTTAGAAATAGGTCGCGATCATCTTTGTATAGATTTTTTTGAGCCTATTATAAATTAATTAATAATATTTTATACTACCCATTATAATCGTGACCGCGATTTCTAACGGGACCATGTCCACTAATTATACAGCACTTGGTGTTTATTGCAAAAATGCGCGCTTCTACCGGCGGTTATAGTTTTAATTATTGTGCCACCACAACCAGTTTTACTACAAAGTTCTTTGTTTTTTCTATACGCATTGTGTTTGTTTTGGAATTCACCCCTTTTGCCTTCTACGTTGCGGTAGTCGCTCATCGAGTCGCCACCAAAGTCTATACCTTTTTCTAAGACCTTTTTCATTTCTGCATAAAGCTTTTTCAACGGCTTTTCAGATATTTTAGATATTGTAGATAGTGGGTGTATGTCTGCCGCCCAAAGCATTTCGTCTGAATATATGTTACCTATGCCAGCTATAACCTTGGGGTCCATTAATGTAATTTTAATTTTACCATTTTTCTTTTTTAATAAAACTTTTTCAAAGTCTTTAAAAGTAAAATCTTTGTTTAGGGGTTCTGGGCCCATGCCTTTTAGATGTATAGTGTCATGCGCACCTTCTGTTGTTACTAGTGTTATTTTTCCAAACTTACGTGAATCGCAAAACACCATGTTCTTGCCATTAGAAAGGGTAAACACAAAATGTATAAACCTGTTATACGGGTCGTGTAGGGCAGTGTTCTTTTCGTCTTTATGTACATGCCATTTGTTGTCTTTTTTACTATATTCATACTGGCCCACCATAATGTGGCCAGTCATTTTTAAATGCATCAGTATTGTGTGGCCGTTGTTTAGGTTTACTAAAATGTTTTTAGCACGTCTTTCTACATTTATAACTTTTGCGCCAGCAACAGTTTTTTCAAAGTTTTTAAAAAACTTTTTACTTTTTATTGTATGTAAAAAATCTGGTCTAGAAACAGTTTCGCGGGCTAGATCTGTCCAAACCGCGGTAATTTTTAAACCGGGCAATATTCTTTGTAATCCATTTGTAGTCGTTGTAACTTCAGGTAGTTCAGGCATTTTTTTAAAAACTTATTTACTTCCTAGTAATTTAAGTGCTTCCGTTACTCGTGTACTTGTGTTTTTGTCTTTAGGTATTTCTTTTAGTGCGTCGCGGGCGTCGCGTTCATTGTAGCCCAGTGATACTAGCGCTAGTAGGGCGTCGTTTTCTGGGCCGGTTTCTTTAATGGTTTTACCAGCTATAGGTAGTGTAGTGTCTTTTAGTTCATGCACTATTTTTTCCGCGGTTTTTTTGCCTAGGCCTGTTATACCATTTAGGTAACTGGCATCGTTATTTGTTATGGCTGTTGCCAATGTTTCTACATCAACTGCGTCTAATATAGACAGGGCAGACTTGGGCCCAATACCTGAAACCAGTTGTAATGTTTCAAACATTATTAGTTCCGGGTGTGTGGTAAAACCATACAGGTCCAGGGCTTGTTCGCGTACAGCCAGGTATGTATAGAAAAAAACATCACTAGATTCAGGGGTTTCTGCCAGGGTTTTGGTGGTGGTGCGTACTAAATACCCAACACCATTAACGTCTACCACCACGGCATTGTCATTTTTATGTAAAACTGTTCCACGAATACTGGCTATCATAAAATAAGTATAACAAATAAGGGTTTTATTTAACTATTGACAAATGCTGTATATTTGCTATAATACAGTCAGACTAGCGACATTAACGGAACTGGTTCATTAATTACCGTGATAAATGAAAATAATTTTAATGAATGTTTTGGTCCAGCGGTAAGTGAATTTGAATTCACAGTACCTGCGGATTACACTAACGACACACAGATTGACACTTTTGCCAAAAAAGTAAAAGGTCTTAAAACCACCTACTACAACGACGAGTTGACCAGTAAAAACTTTCCAAAAGTTACAAACAAACTGGAACCAGGCAAAACCTACAAGGCAGAAATCATTCCGATACTGACAAGAGTAATTAGTGATGAATGCATGAACTTTTTAGAAAAGAAAAATTCATTACTTGTGGGTGGTCAGGGACTTACTTTAGTGCATGACTTGAAAAAAGAAGAATTTCCAAAAGGCAAATGGACGGTATCTTTTGATAAAAAAGAAAACCTTTGGAAAGACTCCGATAGTAACCACAGGGTGCCGCACGTGGTTGCCGACACTGGTGGCGACTTCGAGTTCGGTCTCGGTGCCTTCGGGCTTGACTGGGACGACCGCTGTTGTCTTCTTTGTGTCAGCGAAGTTTTGCCTGTGGCACTTTGACTATTATAAAATTTAAGTTCTTAGTCCCTTAGATTTAATGCTTTCCTTTTTAGGAAGGCATTTTTTTATGTTTTACACTGTTAAATCTTATAAAAAAGACGTTGCTGGTAATAAGCCGCAAACACTTGCCCCTACACCTATATTTTTAAATCATATAAACACCTATAAAACATAATCTGAAAAATATAGGTGTGGGGGCTTGCAAAAAAGCCATTTTGTAGTATAGTTGTCCATATGCCAATAACCAGATCAGCAAAACGAGCGGTACGTGTTTCTACCCGTAAAAAGGCAGTAAACGACCGTAATAAAAAAGCCGTTAAAGAATCAATCAAAACAGTTGAAAAAACTGTTGCTACAAAAGGCGACACAAAGAAAATTCTTTCGTCAGCTTTTTCAGCTATAGACAAAGCAGCAAAGCGCGGTGTTATATCTAAGAACACAGCTGCTCGCCGTAAGTCACGACTTTCACGCATTACAAAAGCTAAATAGTTTTATATAAAAATCCCGCAAGGGATTTTTATTATGCGCTAATTTAAAAACTTTTTGTTATAATGTATTATATGCAACCATATTTAGAAGAATATTTTGGCCTTGAGTGCGAACACTGTATACGTATGCAGGAAATGTCTAAAAGACTTGAACAGGTCGAGGGTGTTACCATTGCCCGTTTTGAAGTTTGGCATAACAAAGAAAACATGGCCCGTGTTGAGCAGTTAGACAAAGAAAACAAGTGTGGTGGTTTGCCTTTTTTTATAAATACTAAAACAGGTCAAACCCTGTGCGGGGAAGTGTCTTACGACGACTTGGTTAACTGGTCTAAAGTATAATTTATGGCATTTAAACTACCAAACATAGTACGCGACTTGCGCATGAAGCAGTCTTTAACCCAGGTACAACTAGCGAAGAAACTAAAGATTACTAGACAAACTGTACTAATGATAGAAAAAGGTAACTACGACCCAGCACTGTCGCTAGCTATGCGCATATCGGTATTTTTTAAAAAACCAATCGAGAAGATATTTATAAAAAAATAACCTCTCTTTTTACAGAGAAGTTATTAGAAATAATTAGAGGGTGAGTTAGATTGTTCTAGTGTTGCCGGCTTCTTGAATAAATTTTATCCATTCTTTTTTGCCGCCCCATATTAAAACGAGCAGGCTAAAAGAAAAGAAGCTAATAGTAAGGAATAGTAGTACTAAAGCTAATGTTGCTAGAAACCCAGCAGTACTACTGCCCATGCACATAAATAAAAAGAGTAGCCCGATACCAATACAGAGTACAGATAAGATGCTTTTGATGATAATCCTTGTTGGATTGTACTTGAAAGAAATAGTCATGATAGAATTTTTTTATTCAGTATACATTTATACAGGAAATACGCAAAGTACTAGTAAAAGTTGCTAAAAAGACATTTTTTTGGTATAACATACACACAACGGCGTAAGCCTAGGCACTGCATAAACCGGTAGAGCCAATAATATTTGGAGGTGTGGCTGAGTGGTTGAAGGCACTTGTCTTGAAAACAAGAGACTGTTTACGCGGTCCGTGAGTTCGAATCTCACCGCCTCCGCCAAGACAATTTATTATCGGAGTCAACCCATTTGTCTATGACGAATGTGTGACCCGAATGCATAAATTGCAAACAAAAATACACGAGTAATCGTGTATTTTTGTTTGTGTAAAGATAGCAAAAAAACTTCATTTCATATATAAATAATATATGAAAGCCTCGTACAAAATTCTCAAAGAAGACTTTATACAAAAGTGCTTGATCTCCCATTTAGAAAACCAGGGTTGGAGCAAATCATTACAGAGTGCTGAGTTATGGGAACACGGAGTTGATATCAAAGTAAGGAATAACAAGTTTTCTCGCTACTGGTTAATTGAAGCTAAGGGAGACCCATCCGAATCTGTAAAAAGTCCTGGCGGTAGTAGGAGTAGTTCTTTGAACTCTGCATTAGGGCAAATACTTACGAGAATGCATCGTAACGGAAAAAGAGTTTATAAATATGGATATAAGTATGGCATTGCATTTCCACACTCTTTTAGGGCTATGGTGATTAAAAAAATTCCATTTGATGTAATGGATAAATTAAATCTATTTGTATTTCTTGTTGACTCTAAAGGTGTTGTAGAGGAGATTGATTGGAAGACTATGAAGAAATTGCAGTCTTAATTTCTAGTCCAGTAATGTAAGCTGTTTATCTTTATATACTATTCTTGATCTTAGATTCGCTAACAGCTCTCGCTTCTCGCCAACCGTCCCTTCTTTTAAAATATATTTAGCAAAGTTTCGTATATCAGTATCTTTGTTGTTCTTAATCTTCTCTGTTGCTCCAAGCACTGACCTTTGGAAGATATTGAATCTCGCAATTTCATCCTCAAGTTTTTGTCTCATACCCAACTCGTTGATATTTACCTTATCTAATATCTTGAGTAGTTCCAGTATTAAATCTTCTTCTCGTATATAGTGATTCTTGCAATTCCTATCTCTGGCTCTGCTACATGAGTAGTAAATATATTTTGCATGTGTACCATCTTTAAGTTGTTTCCATTTTTCTTCTGCTGATATTCCACTACCACAGTATCCACATGTGAATAGCTTAGTAAACGCGAATTCTTTATTCTCTCTTTGTATATTATCTCGTTTCAGTTGTGCTTGTGCTTTTTCAAACAACTCTTGAGTAATCAGTGGTATGTGTTTTCCTGTATACCAATTGCCACTACCTCTCGGTGATTCAAATGTTCCGTAGTAGAAGTGATTTTCTAATATTCTATATATCCCACTCAGTGTTAGTGGTTTATTTCCACGAGTATAGAAATTAAGTTCGTGTCGTAACCAGTTATATAGCTTTCTTCCTGAATAGTGTTCGTAGGCTACTTTTTCAAATATCTTTTTGATTACTGGAGCACGTTGGGGGTCAACTATTACCTGACACTTTTTATCCATATGTTTTTGATTCAAGTATCCTAGTGGTGCTACACCTGGCCAGAGACCCATCTCAACTCTTGTTCGCAGTCCACGCTTCACATTCACACCTCTATTGTCATTCTCTAGCTTCGCTTGTGATCCGAGAATCATTAGTAAGAATTTTTCGTTTGGATTGTTTGAAAACTTTTGACCATATGTTCGTATTTCATGAAGTAGCCCAGCATCCATTAAATCCACTATCTTTCCTAAATCTCCAGCGTTTCTACTAATACGGTCAGGTGCCCAAGTCAGTACGCCATTATATTTCTTTGCTCGTATTTCTTCTACAATCTCGTTAAAGACTGGTCGTTGCCCAGTTTCTTTTGCTGAATGACTTTCTCGCTTCATGGTTACAATCTCCAAGTTTTCTCTCTCAGCAAGCTGTAACATCTCCTTAATCTGTGAATCTATTGAAAGAACCTGTCTTTCCTCTGATTCCGTCGATTTACGTGCATAGAGGCAATATCTCACTTTTATTGGTGCTTGGGCTACTTGGGGCATTTCGTAGCCAATTGGTGCTGTTGTTTTCATACAACTACATTGATGACGCAACACCTCCAAGGATTCCAGAGCGTCCCAGTTCCTAACTGTTGGTAACTAAAAACCTTTATTTTGTTACATATTTTTAGCAAAAGAGTATTTTATATAATTTCATAGGTAGTTTTAATTGAAATATATAAGGGTTTTGATACAATATATATGTAATTTATCAATAATCTTAATTTACACGTATGTCTAAAACACTTTCAATCGATGATTTATATACAGATACTGGAACATTTGACGAGCAGGTAGTTCTCCAAGCTCTTCACCAAAAAGTCGCTTTTACAAAGGAGAATGATATCTTATTTACATCTGACCCAACAAAAATGAAACCTCGGGATGTTATATTGCTTTTTGCGCTTGCGAAAAAAATTCTGAAAATACATTCTAAGATAGAAGCAGATATAATTACAAATGCTGAACTTATTGATAAAACAAAAGTAAATAAAAATACTATTAACGTAAATATCATGAGATTAAAAGAAAAGAAACTTCTTATAACCTCTGGAGTGGGATATGAAATTCCGATGTTTAAAGTAAATGAAGCATTATCATTATTAACAGAATCAAATTAATTACAAATATATGAGTACAGATTTAATCAAAAGAATCGAAGAGCTTGAGGCTCGTGTAGTAAAACTAGAAGCTAATTCTAGTGTACAAGTAGGTAGCGCAGTACCTATTCAATCAAAAAAAGATAGAGTTAGTGTTGTTGAGTTTATGCGTAGCAAAAGCCCAGTCACAGCAATGGATAAGACATTAGTATTTGCTGTTTTTTATGAAATGGAAAACGGTAAGGATACTTTTAATACAGAAGATATCCTCTCTCTTTGGAGACAAGCGAAAGAGGCACCGCCATCAAACATCAACGACCTTATAAATAAAAATCTAAAGAAAGGTTATATTGCTGAAGAAAAAACAGAAAAGGGTCAAAAGAAATCTTGGTATGTAACGAGAACTGGTTCAGAAACTGTAGATAAAGGATTTGAAAAACAAAATGGATAAAATCGACAAACAAACATTAGAATCTATTGATATACATGCTTTACCAGACGTAATGAGCATTGCTCTTTGGGTAATTGAGTATACAAGTAATAATGATTCTAATTATTTTGGTGCCTCTGAAATAGCTCAACACATGATCGACAAGCTTGGTATTAGCACCTCTCGTCAAGCGGTCCACGCTGCGCTCACTAAGGCTGTTTCAAAAAAGTTTTGCCATAAAAATAAAAATGGTTTTGGTTTAATGAAGCTTGGTCGAGATGAATTACTAAAACAGATTAATAAGGAAACGGTTGTCTTACTTGAACCTGGAAAGCCTTTCGAAGCAGGAATAAAAGTTGAAAGCATCTTCACAAAAATGAAAGGTACTATAAAAATAAGTGATCCATATGTAGATATAAAAACCTTAGATTTAATTCATAGATCAATGAACGTAAATATACCGATACGCTTATTAACTGTCCAAGTAAAAGACGAGGCTATGATAAAACGTGAAATTCAGAAATTACAAATAGAAGGATTTAATTTGGAAATAAAAAAAGTTAGTTCTGGGGTATTACACGATCGTTATTTAATTGATGACAACAATTTTTGGTTATCAGGAAATAGTTTGAATAATATAGGCAAAAAAGAGAGTTTTATTGTTATGTTGGGTGGTGACATGAGAAATATTTTAAATCAAACCTTCGACTCTCGTTGGGCGTCAGGTATCTCTGTTTAGGTGTTGGTAACTAAATTACACATTAGTTCCAGTTTAAGCTAACATCAACACATGTCTAAAAAGTTATTAGAAAACATTCCTAAAAAACCACACTTTGCAGACAAAGACTTTGCTCTGTATCTTGGGAATTCCATTGACATACTATCCTCTCTACCAGAGGGTTCTATCGATATGATTTTTGCAGATCCGCCATACATGCTCTCAAACGGAGGGTTCACGGTTCATGCTGGAAAAATGGTTAGTGTTGATAAAGGAGATTGGGATAAAAGTAAGGGGTTTGAAAGTGATTACGCCTTTCATAGACAATGGCTTGAAGCTTGTTATAGGGTTTTAAAACCTCAGGGTACTATTTGGGTAAGTGGTACATATCATTCAATTTATCAATGTGGTCATGCAATCCAATCAATAGGATTTCACGTTCTGAATGATATTACTTGGTTTAAACCAAACGCTTCACCAAACTTAAGTTGTCGTTTTTTTACAGCTAGTCACGAAACAATACTTTGGGCTAGAAAAGATAAGAAAGCAAAACATACTTTTAATTATGATTTGATGAAAAATGGAGAATGGGCAGAAGATTTTATAAAGAAACCAAACCTACAAATGCGTTCTGTCTGGGCAGTTAATCCACCTAAAAAAGAAGAGAAGAAGTTTACTAAACACCCAACACAGAAACCACTATCTCTTTTGGAAAGAATAGTATTAGCAAGTACAAATAAGGGAGACATAGTTTTAGATCCTTTTACTGGTAGCTCAACAACAGGATTAGCTTCCAAAAAACATGGCAGAAAATTTATTGGTATTGATTTAGAAAAAAAGTACCTGGATTTATCAAAGAAGCGTTATCAAGATATGTTCTCTAACTAAAAAATACCGCATGCGGTATTTTTTAGTAGTTCACAATTACAACTTCAGATATTTTTCCTCTCTTATCTGACTTTGAATTAATCATTCTATTTGCGTATACAGGTATCTGTTTATATTTAGAATATATTTCTTTTATAAAAGGAGTACTTGAGTTGCTCAACATTACATAAACTCCTTTTTTATCAAGTTCAACAAATAAATCTCTTAGTTTTATTTGGTCTTCTTTAGTGAAGTCATCTTTACTATAACTGGTAAAACTAGAAGTTGTAGATAGTGGATGATATGGTGGATCAAAATATACAAAATCTCCAGCCTTAGCTTTTTTTACAGATTCAGCAAAAGAGATATTAAGTATAGTTGTGTGCTTTAAGGACTCAGAAACAGCTCTAAGATTTTCCTCATCTACAATCTTTGGATTTTTATAACTACCCATCGGAACATTAAAACCTCCTTTTGAATTTTCTCTGTACACTCCATTAAATGCTGTCTTATTAAAAAATAAAAAATACAAACTTCTTTTAAAATCATTTAGAGGAAGAGAGTTATATTTCTCTCTGATTTTGTAATAGAATTCCTTCCTATCATCTTGCTCTTTACTGAGAAACTCTTTCTCAAGTTTTTTTAATTCTTTAATCACTTTCTCAACATCGTCTTTTATATAAATATATGTTTGGATAAGTGTAGTGTTTATATCATTAATGACAGCTTTTTTGGGTTTTAAGTCAAATAAAACAGCCCCTCCGCCAACGAAGGGTTCAAAATAAGTGTTGAATGATTTAGGGAATATTGACTCAAACTGATTGAGAAGTTGCCCTTTACCACCAACCCACTTTAAAAATGGTTTGGCTTTCTTAGTATTCATATAACTTTTATATTTTAACATTTTTTGACAAATTTTAACATTGTTTTACAAGGTATTTTGTGATTTAATATAGATATGAAAACAGGTGGCATCGGAGGGGCTAATACTAAAACAGGGCTTGTCTTTGAAGGAAGAGTTGATATCCTCGAAGTTTTTAAACGTGTCCCTGGATATAAAGTTCATGCTGATGGAACTATCCTTTTTAAGGAAAAGACAGTTGCCCAACACCTAAGAAAGAGTCTTCTTTATAAATTTTTAGACAGTAAAGAAGTTGATTACAAAGACATTCTATCTAAAAAACTTTTACCAGATGATGCAGTTTATGTGCCATCATCAAAAACTCTATATATTATCGAAATGAAGTTTCAAAAAGTTGCTGGTTCAGTAGATGAAAAACTACAGACATGTGACTTTAAGAAAAAACAGTACACTAAACTCATGTCTCCACTTGGTATTCGTGTCGAATATATCTACATCTTGAATGATTGGTTTAAAGTTCACGCATATAGAGACGTCTTGAATTACATCAAGGAAGTAGGTTGTGATTATTACTTTAACGAAATACCTCTCAGTCGTCTGAGTTTACCTTCTGAAAAGTAGCTGTTGGTAACCCTACTACACAATAGTTTAGAACTAAGCTAAAGTACAAAAGTACCAGTGAAAATGGTATAATCATTTTACAAGTTAATAGGAGACCTAACCCCTAAAAGCCTCAAACTTCTAGGGTATGGTCAAAATCCCGCTAGAGAATAAAGGACTCCTCGTCAGAGTCACTCTAGCGGGTCGTACCTGGAAACGGGTATGGGTGGGAGCCGAAAGGTTTCCATCGCAATGGCGAGGAGCCTTTTGTTCATGAAGGCTCAACTCAGTTCGTTGCACCTAATAAACCCCGCTAGAGTTTATGACACTAATAATCGTTTCCTTTGGAGCGGTAGCTATTCTTGCTACCTACGCCGTAATACAAGGCGAAAAAGAAAAGAAAGTTAAGAAGCAATATGCATCTCTTTGGAAAAATAAATCCTCAAAAGAGATTAGGGAAGCTTTTCAAATAGAAAAGCAAAAAGATATTCCTAATAAAGTTTTGCTAAAAGTTCTTGATGAGAAAGCAGATAAAAAAGAACGGTTAGAGAAAATTAGAGATCTCAATTATGGCGCTGCGGCAACAGGTATCTTAAATGGTATTTGGAAAATTGTGGTCGCTATTTTTTATTCACTAATCCCAGCCATTAAGTGGACAGTGATTGTTGGGTTGATAGCCTTTGTGCTAGGGCAGTTTACAAGTTTTGTATTTGTAACTTTCCAAGGAATCGCAATACTTTTTACTATAGTTTTTGTTTACTGGTTCTTTGTTAACATACTCAGAGTTATAGAAGATTAAGAGTTGCTCTATTCATAAGCACTTTTCTTATCATTCCTTTCGTATATTTCTCTCATATACTCAACCATCTCACGACTAGGCAATGTCGCTTTCTTTTCAAGAATCATTTTCATCAACTCTTTTCTGCTCATCTTCTTAACCTCATCCATTAGTAGACGTTCTTTTACTGGATCATTTATTAATGTGATTTCATATGGATCTGGTTCTTTGTGTCCGCACACATCACACACTTCTCCAACATTAAGTCTATGAAAATGCGATGGTGGATCTACATACATTGTTCTCTTTGGAATATATCGAGGATCATTGTGTTGTAGCCAGAGCCTAATCGCATTCATATTTCCTTTTTGTATTTCTTTAATCAGAGAACTCTCAGCAAGGTCATTGATATTCTTTCGACCAATATCAAGAATATTGTTTACACCATCTCGAAACGATTTATCATCTTTCATCCATCGATAAAAGGTGGCCCTGGAGAGCCCTGATTTCTTACATGCCAAAGAAACCAGTGGCGTCTCACTAAGGACTTGCAGGAGTTTTGATTTATCATGCACTCTACTCATGTGCTATCTTAACTCGCTTTTTCCCAGTCAATTTCTCCCAGCGATTTAAGATCACTTCGGCATATACGGGAGACTTTTCCATAATGAAGCATCGACGCTTCAGTTTTGTAGAAGCAATCAAAGTTGATCCACTACCACCGAACGGCTCAAGTACTAACTGATCACGTGTAGTAAGTACTTTGATATAAGGAATAAGGATTTGAATTGGCTTAGTACCGAATACGATTCCTTGCCCTGAAGATTTTTCATCCGCAGCATTGTATTCAATGAAATCAGTTGGACAATACTTTGCACCTTTTTGATATCCTTCCCATTGTGGTTTACCTGTAATGGCAAAGAGCGCTGTTTCGTATTCGTTTTGCACCAATTCTTCACTTTCAAATTCAACATCTACCGTGGTGTCTTCATGAGAAGTACCAACCATAGCAATGTCGTACTTAGAGAAGAACTTATGATTACTTGCATAGCCTTGGTTTCGATTCGGTAAGTGCCAAACAAGCATATTACGTACTTTCCAGTGTCGCTCTAGTCCTGACCATATGGTACGAATGTTTTTCCAGTTTTCGTACACAATGATTGAGAAGTTTTCTGCTTGTACTTTTGCTACATTATCCATCCATAGTTCAGTGAAGTTATCAGGCAGTGAATCTGTACCAAGATATATTCTATTTTTCTTTACACCAAATCCTTCAGTGATTCCATTCTTGTTTTTACTTTTTCCTTTTAAGTAGTCCAAGATATATGGTGGATCAGTCATGACCATATCTATCTTGTGTTCACCACAAAGCTTAAGCATATCTGCTTCAATAGTGGAGTCACCACACATGAGTCGTGAACCATCGAGATCGTAGATATCTCCTTTTTGTACAGAAACTTCTTTTATTCCAACTTTGTCGAGTTCTTTTTTAAGGTCAAACTGTTCTTCGTTGATATCTTCTTCAAATATCTTATCTAATTCCTCTGAATCAAATCCAAGGTCACCAAGGAAAGATTCATCGAATTGAGAAAGTAACTGCATGTCCCATTCGCCTTGATTCTTATTCAAGCGAAGACAAAGCTCTTTTTCTTTTTCGAGATCTGGAATAGTAATGTAGACTACTGGAACTTTTTCAATACCAAGTTCCTTAAGTACTTTCATGCGAAAGTTTCCACCAATAACCACACCAAGTCTTTCGGGTGCGTTGTTTACCAAGAGTGGATCGACAATTCCAAATTGAGTAATACTTTCTTTTAACTGTTTTGTGTTTTCTTCACTCCAAACTCTTGGGTTGTACTCTGGTGAAGTAAGAGTATCAATCGAAACGTATTCGATCTTAAGATCACGCTCGTTTCCGCGCTTTTGTGTTGAGTTATTCATGACAAAATATCACTTAATTTATAAGTGTCTATTTGTCGTATACAATCCTTAGACAACAGGAGTGGGTTTTCCTTGTCTAAAGATCCCTACATGGAATCTTTATTCTCTCATTCGTGCACAACAAGAGCGATGCTATATCGATATTCTTAATACGACGAGAATATTGATACAAATCCTTTCTTAAGCAAGTAGGGTTTAACTCAATACGTGAGTAGCTTGCTTATAAACATTCATAGCATAAATAAAATTATTTGTGCAGTGTTATAATAGTCATTTTATTATCAGGAGGGGTATAATTATTTTGATGTTTTGAGTATGTAGAATAAGGGTTTTATAGTAAATGAGTTATCCACAGTTTGTATATTTCGACCCTCATTATTAGCTAATTTTTTAACAATTATGGAAGAAACAAAGAGAGTAAAGCCTCGTCAGTATTACGTCGACCTTTATGACAAAATGACTGTCGAAAAGGCACGCCGATATGAAGTAATACATAAGAAACTTATTGAAGAGAAGAGTGCTGAAGAACCAGCCATCCTTGGCTTTGGAGATGTGTTTAATGACATACACATGTACTTCTTCAAAGGTGAAGAATATTACAACAAAGAAGCGACAATAAAAAAATGGATTGAACGAGATGAGGCGCTTGATAAGTTTATCGAGGAAACAGAGCCACCAGAAAACATCACATGTCTAACTTGCGGTCGGCTAACTTTTGTTATGAATAAGACTCTCGATATGTCTATTGATGAGAAGAAGCCAGACCGTATTTTATTTATGTATCAGTGTCCGCTTAATCATTTACCACATCGTGCGTTCTATAACGACGGGACAGAATATAGATCAAAGGTTCATGGCTGTCCAAAATGTAATGGAAACTTATCCGACTCTTATGACAGAGTTGATGACGTTATTACAACAACGACATCTTGTGATAGGTGTGATCATAAAGAAATCTCTACACTTGAGCTTAATAAAAAAGAAGAGCCTGTTGTTGATCCGGATTTTGTAAAAGATAGAGAGCGATTTTGTTTGAACGAAGAAGAGGGTAAAAAATATTTGAATGAACGATTTGATGCAATCGCAATGTCTCATCTCGTTGATGATATGAAGAAGGAAGAAAAGCTAAAACCACTTCGTGAAAAAGTTGCCAATATAAAAAAGATAACCATCCCTGAACTTGAGACAATACTCGCTCCAATTTTTGAAGAAAACCAGTATATTAAATTCCATCTAAAAGATCCTGAGGTTGGTCGTGAGCTTGCCGTTCCGTTTGTTGCGTATGACGGAAAGAGCCGTAATGAATACGATAGTAGTAAGACACTAGAGAAGCTCATAAAGAAAGCCCTAGAGGGCACAAATTGGCGTTTAATGAGTGATGGGGTTCGGTATAGGCTTGGAATGCTTGAAGGTAGAATACGTGCCTACGAAAGAGAGGAGGATCTCTTTAAATTAGTGAAATAAGACAAAACAGCGCAGGTGTCTCATTTGTCTCATTTCTTACAAAACAGCCTTATTTTCAAATATACTGACCCCGACCCACATGCCTAAATGAGACACTATAAAAAGTGCTATAATACCCTTATTACACTTGTAACCTTGGGTACTTAACCCATATACACCGCCAAATCGTGATAGCACGAGATGCTTAGTTTTTAAGTATTTTTAATAGGTTTAAAATCAACCCATTTGAGACGCTATAACTTTGCGCGCAAGATAACAACAAAAAGAGCAACATAATTTGTTGCTCTTTTTGTTGTTGCGTTTAACTGAAGTTAATGAGGAAATTATACATCCCCATACCACAAACCCCTCTCAATGGAGTTCCTGCTACAGGTGTACCAATATCTATAGTTTCTTCTCCTGTCTGAGAAAGAATTTTTTGATAGTTTAATGATTTAATAACCA
>CAZUZL010000002.1:0-57115 GCA_964625065.1 uncultured Candidatus Saccharibacteria bacterium
ACACGATATTCACAACGTTCACAATGTGAACAGAGAGTGAAAACTGATGTAAATGCATATGAGTAGTCTCAAAACAACGGACAAGAAAATACTGGAGAAACTTTTCAAAATGGAGGGTGGTTATGTGTTGGACTTCACTGATAAATCAATGGAACGTTTTTTCAAAGATGATTTCGGTATTTCTGTTTATGATGAAATGTACGACTTAGATTTTCCAAGCAAATCAAAAGCCAATCGTTTGCGTGGTATCTGGAGTGTAGAAGACGATGCAAAAGTTGGAGCCATTATTCTCTCTCTTGTTGATTGTGCAGAAACAGAACTTCTTACATCTAACAAAGAGATTTCTTCAGTTGAAAAAGAATTGGCATCAAAAGCTCGTGATATTGGTATACGGCTCTTGTTTGGTGAAATAGCACAAGGCGGTACTCAACCTGAAGTATTGAAGCTCAAAGGAAAAGCAGAGCTTATAAAAGCTTTCAGTGATGTTGATTTCAAAGAGATGGAGCCGAACGAGCGTATCTATTTGCTCAAGGTCCTTTTTTCATACTACGAGGCTATTATTCGTGCCTACCGAGGCGATGGTTTATTTTATCTTACATCAGGTATTGATGACCTAAATGATTATTTCAAGGTTTTGAGAAAACGAATGATTGACTTACTAAATACCTACGACACGTTTGTTGAATTGAAAAAAACACAAACTTTTGAAGGTTTCATTGAACCTGTCACAAGCCTTTATGCTAGTCAGGATTATCTCGAAGTCGTTTGGGAGGACAGTGTGCTTCCTATGCTTATCAATTTCCGTGAAGAGATAGCTGACAAGGACCTGTTTGAAAACCATTCAGAAGTTCACAAAGTTCCCGTTGGTATCGTAATCTTTTTGGAGGCAATTTCAAAAGAGATTGAGGTGCTCAAAGATTTTATGAACAAGAAATCAAAGCGGTTTTACGAGGACGAACTCCCAGCTATAAAGGAGAAAATAAATCCTTTTCAATCTTCAGAAGAGTTTTATATCACGAAGCACGGTGATGATTTTCGATACAAAGGCAAACTTCTGAACCTCTCAAAGAAAGCTGACTACTACAAGGTGTTTTGTGCTTTATACGCCATACTCCCTCAAGGTGGCGAAGTTGAATATAAGGACCTCATTGCAGAAATAAGAAACAGGATACCAAAGACTAAATCAAAAACATCAGAAGAGATGAGAAAACTTATTCAAGGCAATCTTACCGATAAAAGTAACGGTTTTGTTCGGTATGCAAAATTACCAACCACAGAGGACAATTCAAAACCTCTCATCGAAGTTATAAAAGGCGTTGGAGTACGCTTCAACAACAAAGCTGGCTAAATCCTGAAACTTCCTGAAAACAGAACAATTTTCCTGACAAAACACCTTTGAAATAAAGGGTGTTTTTTCTTTTTCCTGAATGTTCAGGAAATACGCAGAACAATCCTAATCAGAAAAAATGGGTATAGAACTTTTCTTGGCGGAAGTTCACTTACTCATAAAACACCAATGTAAATGTCTATGAAGAAAAACAAAGAGAGCGATGAGCTCGAACACGTCCCCTTGGACGATTACAAGCATTATTACTACTCGAACGATATTGATGTTGCTTCAACTCTCATATGCAAGGGTTATGAGCTCGCTGATATTACTCCAGTCAGTCACAACAAAGCGACATTCGTTTTCAAAAACCACCCAGCTATTACTGATGCGGTCGAAGGTTTTTGGAGTAATCGCATTGAGGTCCGTCCGCTTGAGTTTGCCAACGTCAGAAAGAACCTCAAGTTACGTATTTTTGGAATGCGAAAAACTTACTAACTCAACAATGAAATGTATATGCAAAACAAAGATGAAAAACAGGATAAAGCTATCGTAAAAACCTCCATCACTACGCCAAATGAACTCTACGAAATGGTGTTTGATAGAACAGAAAACAAGACATCATTTTTCAAGATTGATAAAAGCGGAAAGCTTGAGTGTTTTCTTGAAGAGGTTGAAATTGATGGGAAAAAGTATAGACCACTTCCGCCTGAATATAACTTGGTTGATAAAAACGTCATCCTCTTTCCGTCACTTGCAACGCCCTATGCCAACGAAGAAGAAATACTTTCTGAAGTACAGAACTTCATTCATAAGCATCTCGATATATCTGAAGTGTTTGAGCGTATTGCTACTTACTACGTTCTGTTTACGTGGTTATTCGATAAGTTCAATGAGGTCCCATACCTACGAGCAATCGGTGACTTTGGGAGTGGAAAATCTCGCTTTCTTCAAGCTATAGGTATCCTCTGTTACAAACCAGTTTTTACAGGAGGAGCGACAACTCCAAGCCCTATCTTCCGCATTATCAATGAAGCAAAAGGAACTCTCATCATAGACGAGGCTGACTTCAAGTTCTCTGATATGACCTCGGAAATAGTAAAAATACTCAACACTGGATACCAAAAAGGGATGGCGGTTCTTCGCTCTGAAGGTAAAGGAACATTTGAGGTCAAAGCATACGATGTCTTTTGCCCGAAGATTGTCGCAACACGAGAGACATTCTCTGACAAAGCACTTGAGAGCAGATTTCTCGTGGAGGAAATGGGTACGGGAAAGTTACGTGCAGATATTCCTAGAACTCTCGATGAAAACTTTTATAAAGATGCTGAATACATCAGAAACAAGCTTCTGATGTGGCGATTGAAAAACTTCTTTGAGCCAATAGAGCGGAGGCAAGACTTGATTGAAGGTATTCATCCACGGCTCAATCAAATCGTGATGCCTCTTCTGTCCATAATCAAAGACGAGACTATACGCAATCAACTAAAGACATTCATCATCCAGTACAACGCTGAACTAGTGGCAGATAGAGGTCTTTCGTGGGAAAGCGACATTGTATTTGCCATCCTGAAACTAGAACACGAACTCGAACTAAAAGAAGTTACCGTCAAACAAATCACTGATGAAGTAAACAAGGAAACAGACCTGACTGACGACACCTTACAAGCCAGAAAAGTTGGCTGGTATCTTCGAGCAAAACTTCAACTCAAACCATATAAAACACGCAAAGGTTATGTGCTTTCGTACAAAGAAAATCGAAAGCGACTAGATATGTGGAAAGAACGCTTTGGTATCACCGATGCGGATATTCGAGGTGAACAAGTGAGCGATGTGAACATTACCAACTAATACAAATCTCTATGCAAAACAAACAAAAAAGCGGTCCAAAAACTGATGAGGGAAAAGACGTGTCAAAGTACAACGCACTCAAGCACGGCTTACTTACCAAGGAAGTTTTACTTGAAGGCGAAGACACACAAGCCCTTCAGAAACTAACTCAATCTGTATATGAGCAACTAAATCCAATTGGTCAAATCGAGGTCCTTTTGACAGACCGAATTATCTCTAACTTTTGGAGGCTACGAAGAGCAATCTTTGTCGAAACAGCAACGATGAAGTGGTATCAAGAGGACCTAAATATGTTCCCGATTGGACAAGACGAGGACCAACAGACGAGACAAAACATCAAAAATATGTTGAGCAATGAAAGTATCGAAAACATTCTCCGATACGAGACAACAATCGAAAGAAGTATCTTCAGAGCTCTACACGAACTAGAACGCATTCAGGCGAAAAGGAATGGTAAAGATACGCCAATTCCAGCCGTGGTCGATGTAAACCTAGACAGTTCGTTTCGCAAAAATGACCTGTAAACAGTGACATTCCCAATTGATTTCGGAGAAAAATAAAACTTTATGAGCAAAAGTGAAGCAGATAATTGTAAAAAAATAGAAATATGGTGGCTTCTACGAGACATCAAAGAAAGGGGTGGTTATAAATACACCACTGTTTCTTGGGGTGAAAATGGCTCTTACGGAAGTGTATCTGTTCAAGTATCTATATCAGGCGAAGAGAAATACGCTCGCTTTATTTACACCCAAACAGATAACTATTCAGGTGAAAAGAAAGACTTTGACTACAAGGTTCCAATAGTAACCACACCGTGTCATCTCGGTGGTGAACGTTACTGGTTCAAATGCTCTCTCTACAAAAAAGGAAATTATTGCGGAAGACGTGTCGGTGTTTTGTACAAGGATGGTGATTGGTTCGGATGCCGTCATTGCTATGAACTCACATACAGTTCAAGGAAGGTAAACAGAAACTACAAACTCTATTCCACTTTTCGGATATTAGAGCTCGATATGAAAATCGAAAAGCTTGAAGAAAAAGCGAAGCGATATACCTATCGAGGAAAGCCAACTAAAAAACGTCAGCGTATAGAAAAACTCTACAGTGAGAAGCTCGGAAATTACCGTGTGTTTTTGGACACGGAAAAAGGTCTCAATTTCAACAAAAAAGGTCGAAAGATTTAGCAAAAAATGTTATTATGAAAAAGCTACACAGAAGTCAATATGATGCTTCCAAGTTTGAACCTAACGAGGGGCAACGTGGACTTTTGTGTAGCAACAAAGCGTCATTGCGTTGTCCCTCATTGAGTTCAAGCTCAATCCTCTCAAAAGACACGCTCAATGCTTTGGAAGAACTCGGTGGTGTGCTTCGGCATATTCACAACCGACTAGTATCAGAAGGATACGAAATCGTAGACGGTAGCATCCGTAAAAAGATGCAGGAAAACGTATGAGTAAAACAAGCATCAAAACTGAAAAAGAACTGATAGAAGCCATACTCAATGGTGTCTTTCGTGATTTTTATTTGATATACAACCGAAGAAGTATGGATGAAGCGGAAAGCCAAAAAAACTCAATTTCATATCAGAAATCAGAGAATACGAAGTTTGCCTTTCGTGAACGTCTTCCAATTGCACAACTTACAATAAAGGGTTTTGTTGCTGATGGAATTATTTCAGAAAGTCATTCTGGCTTTACTGAAGATGATGATGTTGTTATCACCGAAGAAGGTTTGGTCCAATACAGAATTGATAGACCAAAGTTTCAGAGAATGCTTCAGTTTGTGAGCCAAGGATATTTCAAAGGTGTTATCTGTCTTTGTTGGGACCGTATCAGTAGAAATAAAGGTGATGACACTGTTATACGCAAACTTATGCGTAAAGGTGTTGATTTTCGATTTGCATATGCAGAGTATGAGAAATCAAGCTCTGGTGCTTTGCATATGGATATTGATGGTATGTTCTCGCAACATCACTCACGAGTTACTAGTGAAAAAGTGACTATCACTATAAAGAACTCAAGAGATAAAGGTTTGTGTACATATCGTGCCCCTATTGGCTACCTCAATAATGGCAGTATGGAGGAAAAACCACTGGACCCTGAAAGAGCTCCTATTATCAAGCAAATGTATGAGCTCTATGCTACTGGAGACTGGAGCCTTTCTGACATTGCTCGATGGGCTAATGAGCAAGGCTTCACTACAGTTCCAATGCGAAGGAGAAGGACAAAAGAAGAAATGCTTGCGGAAGAAGATGAGGTTGAAGAAATCCCAAAGGTTGCTCGACCTGTTACCGAAAATCACATAAGCAGAATACTTTCAAATCGTTTCTATACTGGAAGAACACTAAACAATCAGGGAGAGTATGTGCCTAGTAATAGCCACGAAGCAATCGTTTCAGACGAGCTATTTGAGGAGGTACAAAAGCAACTCAAAAAGAAGACAACGAGTATTCACTACACGGAAAAACTAGACCAACCGCTACGTGGTGTGTGCCGTTGTGCATATTGTGAACGTGTCTATACACCTTATATGAAAAAAGGTATTCAATACTACAACTCACGATGTACAAAAAGTTGTAAAAATACAGATAAAAACTTGAGCTTCGATAAGATAGATAAGAAAATAAGTGGACTTATTACAAGTCTTTATTTTACCGATGACGAAATTGAGCAGATGGATGCTCGTGCAGGGACTGACATTGCTTTACTTGAAGAGAAACGACAAAAAGAACTCGATAAAGTAGAGCGTAAAAAGAAAAAGGTTCGTGAAGACCTTGCATATATCCGTTCAAATAAACTTACGCTTTTGAAGACGGGCGTTTACACCCCTGAAGGTTTGATTGAGGAGGAAGAAAAACTGAATGACGAATTATCTGAACTACAAAATACTGAACAAGCTTCAGATGTTGCGATGCACGAGACAATGAAAGAGGTTCAAAAACTTTCAGAACTCATCAAAAACGTTGCAGTATATTATCAATTTGCAAAACCACACGAAAAGGAGCAGATTGTTCGTGTAATCTTTTCAGAACTTTATATTTCCCAAGATACGTTGCAATTCAAGGTCAAAAAAGGATTTGAAGCCTTTGAAAACCGTTTCCTTGCTGTTTGTGACTCTACGGGGAATCGAACCCCGCTTCCATCCTTGAGAAGGATGTGTCCTAGCCGATAGACGATAGAGCCAAATATTATTTAATAACAAAATAATACTAACATACCTGAGTTTTAATTGAAAGTTTTAACTTGACACCACACAAACTATCGTGATACAATACACACAACCTAAACCGTTATTTATTATGAATTATCTATATAAACAAATAGTGATGGGGTTGTTGAATGAATTCAACAACGGAAGAAAGTACCGACAAAAAATTAAAAGGGGTCATTATTTTGGCCCAATAATTAATGATGTAATAGCATTGGCTTGCAATAAACGTACGGGTGAAATATTAATATTACACTCAGGAATAGGTAACTATTCTCAACCAATGCTGACCATACATGTAGACCAAACTAGTCTGCAAGTAATAACTCTTTCAAGTCCTGAAGAGTCTCCAGAACTGAAAGAAGTGCAAAATACCGTATACAACATATGCAGTAGCCACAAATAATACAAAAGCCGATGTCTTACATACATCGGCTTTTTTTTATTTTCTACAAACCATGCTTTATCATTTCTACATACTGTTGTTTTTCATCATCATCTCTATATGTTGCAAATTGTGTTTTAGATGGATGGAAAATATGATTAGACAGGTAATCAGGTATTAAATGTATGTGAAAATGTGGCACTTCATTGCCAACCACTGATACCACAACCAAATCACATCCAGTTGCTTGTTGTATCGCACGCATTATTTTCTGTGAAGCAATAAATAAATGAGCCAGTTCTTCTGCAGGTACATCTTTCATCCATGGATACAGGTTTTTACTAACTACTAATGTATGCCCCAAATTCACAGGGCGAATATCCAGAAAAGATATGCAGACATCGTCTTCATATACAATATCTGCTGGTATTTCGCGGTCTATTATTTTTTGAAATATTGTTTTTTCCATATTTATATTATATATTATTTCGGTAAAAAAATATTGCATGCGGAATGCCTGACGCAGGCCGACTGGGCCGAGTCGACTAAATTTTCAGCAGAAAATTATAGGTAGCTTTCCGGATGCAATATTTTTGAAAGAAACTATTCTTCACTCGGTTTATCTAACAACGGCACATCTATGCCAACCGCCATCCCGGTTATGCGCATTACGTCTTTATCAATTTTCTTAAACTCTTTACCACCAGCATTGTAGTGGTTTACTACTGTAGACAAACTGTTACCCAACTTGGCATGGTAGTCTTCGTACGCCTTTAGGTGTTTACCTAGTTCCTCGACACGTTTAACTATGTCTTTGGCTGATTCCTCGATCTGTAGCGCCTTTAGGCCCTGTAATACGGTTTGTAAGTAAGCAAGGAAAGATGTAGGCGACACTATTATAACTTTGTATTTAGATGCTGCGCGTTGTATCAGGTTTTCAGTGTCTTCAGTTACTAAACCTATTTTGTTTATTATCAGGTCGTAGTATATGGCTTCGTGCGGTATAAACATAAATGCAAATTCCATAGTGTTGTTTTCTGGTTGTATGTATTTTGCAGTTTCGGCAATTCTGTTTTTAAGGTCGTTAACAAATATTTTTTCAAATCTTTCTTTTTCTGCTGGGTCAGAAGTTTCTGATATGCGGTTATAGTTTTCCAATGAAAACTTTGAATCAATAGGTATTATTTTATCTTTCACAAATACAGCTGCGTCGACAATGGTACCGTCTGAAAAAGGGTATTGCATCTGGTAACTACCAGGTGGCATAACATTTTTCAACAGTGTTTCTAAATAATATTCGCCTAATATGCCACGCTGTTTTGGGTTCTTTAACATGTCTTGCAAACCTTGCAACTGGTCTGTAAAGGAAATGACTTGTTTGTTAGTTTCATCCAGGCGGGTAAGGCGTTCGGTAATGTCGCGTATAATAGTGTTCGAACTGTTCGACTGGTGGCGCATGGTTTCGTTTAATGCACGTTCAGAATCTGTAAGTTTGTTTTCAACTAAACGAGCAAGGTCGTGCAGTTGCGACTGCAGCAACTGAAAACCGGTATTAGTTTGGTCGTTTTGTACAACAGGCTTTTCCTTGCCCTTTAAAAATAGTAGGTAAAAAACCACGCCCACAAATAACCCAATTGCAATATATAAAATAGGTGACATAGGGGTATTATAGCACAATATATATTGTGGTCATTTATAGGTTTTATTTACCTAAGTAATATTTAAGTGTATATATCCAGTCTTCGTCGTCGGGGCTTTCTTTTTCCTTTGTGTTTAAAAACCATTCCAAATACCCGCGGTCTGTACCGGCAACTTCGGCTACAGTTTTGCCGTTGTATTTACCGAACGAAAACATACCCATTAGCGATGGACGCGCAGAAATGTCTAACATGTGTTGCAGTACTTCTTCGTCGGTGAGTTGATCCCCTCCTTGTGGAGGAGGGGTGCCCGGTAGGGCGGGGTGGTTTTTAATTTTATCAAACAGTCTTTCAAAAAGTTTTTCCAAAACCAATACGTCACCCAAGGCATCGTGGGCCTGAGCCTCGATATCTATATCTAAATAGTAACGTAGAAACTGTAGTTTATGCTGGGGCAGTTTGTTTTCAGGGTCTAAGGCACGGGCAACACGTAAGGTACAGATAACGTTTTTAGGTTGTATACCTTCCTTTACTATCATACCCACGTCAAACTTGGCATTGTGGGCTACCATAACGTTGTTTTCGTCTTCTAACATTGCCTTAAGTGGTGCATAGTCTGCACTGTCGCGAAAGGCGGGTTTGTCGGCCACCATTTTGTTTGAAATATGTGTTACAGCACTGGCTTCGGCTGGTATGCGTAGTGGTGGTTTGTATAGTTCACAGAAAATTTCGTCTCCAGTTTTATACGCCAACTGACAAAGGTAGTCAGTGGTGTTTATACCAGTTGTTTCTGTATCGAGGAAAATAATATTCATGCTATATATTATAGCATGTTAGTGTATAGTGAACAGGGTAAAGGGAATAGTGGAATTTACACACCCTGTACGCTTTTCGCTATTCGCTGTATACTATGTTCATGACACTTCATGAACAAATACGCGAATTAATTAAAGACGCAATGCGCGCCAAGGACGCTGTAAGACTAGACACACTACGTGGTGTTTTGTCTGCATGTACTAACCACCTGGTGGCCAGTGGCAAGAAACCCCAAGAAATGCTAGCCGACGAAGAAGTGGTAGCGGTTATAACTAGACTTTCTAAACAGCGCAAAGACAGTATAGAACAGTACACTACAGGTAACAGACCCGACCTAGTTGCCGAGGAATCTGCCCAACTAGCAGTACTTATGGAATTCCTGCCAACACTTATGTCTGAATCTGAAATTACTGCATTCGTAGAAAATAAAAAATCTACATTTACACCAGATACTAAGAAAGGTATGGTAATGGCCGAAATAATGCGTGAACTAAAAGGTAAAGCCGACGGAGCATTAGTTAAAAAGGTTGTCGACAGTTTAATTGCATAATATAATAAATATATGAAACTAATATTACACATTGCATTACTATCAGCGGGCGTATATGGTGCGGCATATTTTATACCAGACACAATACATGTTAACCCTTGGTACATTGCGGCAATAGTTGGCGCATGTCTAACAGTTATAAACATGGTTGTAAAACCAATTATAAACATACTGACACTACCTATAAACATACTTACATTAGGTTTGTTTTCTATAGTTATAAACGGTGCCATATTCTACTTCTTAGGTAGTGGCATAGTGCGTGGTTTTACAGTAGACACACTAACAGCTGCATTGTACGGTTCGATTATTGTGTCTATTATAAACTGGCTTGGAACTAAAATTCTAAAACTCGAAAACGAATAATATGCACGGGCATGGTTTTGCATTTCTTCAATACTTGATTGAAAGCCATGCAATGTGGGCATATGCCATACTTTTCTTTGGTTTGATAATCGAAGGCGAAGCCACCTTGTTACTAGGTGGTATTTTTGCGCATATCGGACACCTGTCACTGTGGTGGGTGTGGGTGGCGTGTTTTTTGGGTGCAGTAGCTAAAACACTACTGTGGTACCAGGGTGGGGCATTGTTGGGTAAATATTTTCCGAACAGTAGTTTCTTAAAAAAGTCTGAAGAACAAGTTACAAAAATGTTTCCAGTATTACAAGAAAAGCCTTTCTGGCCGATATTTTTTACCAAGTTTTTAGTTGGCGGCATAAACCATTTTATACTTGCATATGCAGGGTATACAAAAATAAAATTTAAAATATATTTCTGGGCGGAATTTTTTGGTTCGTTAATATGGGTTACCGCTGTGGTTATGCTGGGTTATGTTTTCAGTTACCAGGCACTGCGTATAACACACAACATAGAAAACTTTATAATTTTAGTTATGGGTTTTATGTTTAGTTTGCAAATACTAAGCCGTGCCATACCACTGATATATAGAATTCTGACAAAAGTTAGAAATAGATAATTCCTGATGAAACAATTTAAGCCGTTCGTCAAATGGCGTTAATCGTGCTATACTGCACGCATGTTAATAGACGAAATAACCATTAAGGCAACAGGCGGTAAAGGCGGCGACGGCGTTGTACGTTGGCGTCAGGAAAAGTATATTGACCGTGGTGGACCTAACGGTGGTAACGGTGGTAAAGGCGGCGATGTATACGTACGCGGCGTTCGCGATGTTACATTGTTGGCTAAATACAAATCTTTGCGTGAATTTTCTGCGAAGGATGCTGAACCAGGCATGGGTGGTAGCAAACACGGTTCTGATGGCGACGACATCTATATAGATATACCAATTGGTTCAACAATAGAAAACCTTAAAACAGGTTATGCATTTGAACTTAAACATGAAGGCCAAGTTGCAATGATAGTTACCGGTGGTGCCGGTGGTATGGGTAACGAACATTTTAAAAGTTCAATAAATGTCACTCCGGAAAAAGCTACTCCTGGTAAAAAAGGTGAAGAAGCTGACTTTAAAATTACCTTGGAACTTATCGCCGACATTGGTTTGATAGGGTTACCAAATGCAGGCAAATCGTCTCTACTAAACGGTATTACTAATGCCCAAGCTAAAATAGGTGCGTACGCGTTTACCACACTGGACCCAAACCTAGGTGCATACCATGGTTACATTATTGCCGACATTCCTGGTTTGATAGAGGGTGCCAGTGCCGGCCGTGGACTTGGTTTTAAATTCCTACGCCACATTAAACGTACACGTATGTTGGTGCATTTAGTTTCATTCGAACACATGACGGACGAAAACGGTACTATGGTAGCCGACGGAGTTTCTTCTATCGAAGACATGTTAGGTGCATATAACACCATACGCAAAGAACTGGAAACCTACGACACCAAACTAACAGACAAAGACGAGGTGATAGTACTAACAAAGACTGACGCAATAATACAGGGAACAGTGGACAGTGAACAGGGTACAGCATTAATACAAAAAGCCATTGATGCGTTTAAAATAGCAACTGGTAAACCAGTGTTTGCTATTTCACTTTTTGACGATGTGTCTGTAAAAACATTCTCTGATGGACTAATTGCTATACTTCGCGAAAACGAGGTGGAAGAAGTTGAAGAGGAAGTAAAAGAAGAAGAGGAATAAAAATACAAAAAACCCGCATTCATGAATAAGAATGCGGGTTTTTATTTTATTTAAAGATAACACTAGTTAGTTGTATAAAGTATTATTATTTGAATAAAAATTAATGCAAGGTAAGTAAAAAAAGTCTTTCTAGTTCCTGCTTTTTCGTATTCAATAACATGAAACTTAGAACGAAATTGGATATTATCTGTCGACCTCCATTCTCTTAATATACTTTCAAACCAGTCGTCGTCATCATAATACATAAATTTATATATTTGATACAACAATAAAAAAAAGGTAATTATTACGCTTGCAAATGTTATATATTCTATTACAAAAATTGCATTTACGTTGAAGTATCCAGAATACCTCGTCAATTGCACTATTAACAATAGTACTGTGTAAATTATTAAAAAGAGCTTTCTCATGGTATGTGTTGTTTAAAATTTTCTTCATTATACATACAAAACCAATTTTGTCAAACAAAAAACCCCGTCTAAAATCAGACGGGGTTTGTGTTACTGTAAGGGTTTTAATGTTATTTAACCTTTTGCACCAACATGAATTTTATTTACACATTCGTTCGAAACGTTTATTACTCCAAACCTTGCGATGTATTTTTCTAATATACGATAATAATTTCTTTCCATGTCTTCATGCTTACTTAATTCTTCCAATCTTTTAGAAGCTTTGATTTTCAAGTTTTCTAACAGATCAGCAATGGGTTTAACATTTAGACCCGAAATTGCAACCGCATCTAATTTTTGTAACTCATCGAACTGATCGTAGAAAATGGAAATTTTAGAATTAATGTCTTTTGAATTATCTTCAAAATAATAATTTAATATTCCATCCAGATATATTTGCATTGACTTAATGTTTTGTTCTAATACATCTAGAAAAATCATTGCTTTAAAAGAGTTGTAATAATGGTTATTAAAGATATTGTAGATATGTAGATAGAAGTTTTCATGGAAACGATCTAGCCCAGCATTATTGCAATTATCTAACAAAATTTCAATACTAAACCTCTTGCTTTCTAAATGCTTTAAACATTCCTCTTTAAATTTTCTAATTAGATATGTATAGTGCACTGAAAGTTCAATCAAAACAATGAGATCTTTAGTTAAAATATAGTGTTTTAATAAAGCATCTGCTTGATGTATAACATTATCATTTAATTTTACTTCTTGACGAGATTGTTCAGCTAAACTGATAAGATTTTTTATTACTTCTTCTTGTATTTTTCTGCGACGCAATTTTATACAAGATTTAATTTGTAAGAATAGTAAAAATAAAACTAATCCTGTTACAATTAAAAATGGGGTTGATGTGTATATATTCATATTATAAAGATTTAATTATTTCCTTCATTTTACATACAAAATATTATTTGTCAAATTAAAGAAGCCCTGTCGTAACAGGACTTGCTTCCAACGTTATATGACGTGGGGCATTTGGAGCCGGCTTCGTCGGACTCCACGAATGTAAGGCCAAATATGATTCATATTTTTGCTATTAGAGGTTATGAACTAAGTATTAACACTACATTAATACTACTGGTTTAAAGTATAGCATATATAATATATTTGTCAAGTCTTTATACATTTTTGCGAAAAAAGGCTTATTTTGCCGGGTAGTAGAAGCTTTCAAGCTTACACTACCCGGCAAGCCTTGCCAGGTAGTGAGAATTCTACTACCTGGCCTGCCCCGTAGTGAACTTTTACAAAATTTAATCTTAGTATATAAGCCTTTTCAAAAGTTCTACTACGGGGTATACTATTCCAATATGACAACATACTACCCAACGTTGGCGTTAGAAATACATGCCGAACTGAAAACAGACACCAAAATGTTTTCTGCGGCGCGTAACAACCCCGACGAAGTTAACCCGAACGTAAACATAGACCCTGTTTCTATGGCTTACCCAGGTACAATACCGGTTATAAACCAGAAAGCGGTTGAACACGTTATACGCGTTGGTTTGGCTTTAAATGGTAACATTGCTAACTTTACAGAATTTGACCGCAAAAACTATTTCTACCCAGATATACCGAAGGGTTATCAGATAAGTCAGTTCAAATACCCGATAGTTTCTGGGGGTAGTTTACTTGGCGTAGGCATAACACGCATACACCTTGAAGAAGACACTGCTAACTCTAAACACGGACCAGACGGTTCGTTAATAGACTACAACCGTGCTGGTGTGCCACTAATGGAACTGGTTACTGAACCAGTTATGCATACACCTGAACAAGCAGGGGCATTTGGCCGTGAACTACAACTAATGTTACAGGCACTAGGTGCATCAGACGCAAACATGGAAAAAGGCGAAATGCGCGTGGAACTAAACATATCTATATCTCCAGACCAAAACAAACTTGGCACAAAAATCGAAGTTAAAAACCTGAACTCTTTCCGTGCGATGGAACGCGCAGCTGCATACGAAATAAAACGTATGACTGCATTATGGGAAGACGGTCAACAAGACGAAATAGTTCAGGAAACTCGTGGTTGGGACGAAGCTAAACAAGCTACTTTTTCTCAGCGTAAAAAAGAAAATTCGCACGACTACCGATATTTTCCAGACCCAGATTTACCTAAACTATATTTGCACGACCTATACAACTTAGACGAAATGCGTGCTGGTTTACCAGAACTACCGGAACAAAAGCGTGCTCGTTATACGGCTGACTTTGGTATTAAAACAGAAGACATAGACACATACCTATACGACCGCGAACTAGGTGTTTACTTTGAAAAGGTTGCTGTGTTGCTTTCTCGTCCTAATGTAGGGGGAGATGTCGAAGACAGAGGGGGTATAATTAGTAAAATAAAAACTGCATCAAACTATATTACTTCTGACTACCTTGGTTTGAAAAAATCTAATGCAAATATAAACCTTCCAAGTGCAGAAAACTTTGCAGAACTTATAAATATGGCAACTGACGGACAAGTTTCATCTCGTGCAACCAAAGACATATTGGCCATGATAGTAGTAACAGACGAAAGCCCAATGAAAATAGCAAATCAAAAAGATTTGATACAGAAAAACGACGAAGGTGCCTTAAAAGAAATGGCACAACGTGTTATAGATGCAAACCCAGAAGTTGTTGCAACATACAAAGGTGGTAAAGAAAACGCACTAATGTCGCTAGTAGGGCAGATTATGAAGGAAAGTAAAGGTAGTGCCAACCCAGCACTAGTGCAGAAAGTGTTAAAAGAAATACTACAATAAAATATGGATGTAAAAATTGGTAAATACATGCATTACAAGGGTATAGAACACGATGTTATTGGTGTGGCCAGACATAGCGAAGACCCTAAACAAGAGTTTGTTATTTATAGACACATGAATTCAAATGGTATAAACCAAATGTATGCACGTCCTATAGAAATATTTTTCCAAGACGTTGAAATAGATGGCAAAAAAGTTCCTCGCTTTGTATATATTGGTGAATAACTTAGTAGTTGAACTACTAAGTTTACTTTTCTGGAATGAAACCTCCTAAATCTATACCCAACTCGACAATTTTAAGTTCTTTTTTGCGCTGACAAGTATACTCCCATGAACTACGGACAAATTTTTTGTATTCTTCAATAGAATTAAATTGATCAAGTATAATTGATGGATTACATAGTAGTGTAGTTCTATTTAACAAGTAATCATCAAAACTTGAAGTACTTAGTTTTGAGATAATATTTCCAAGTTCATCTCTATTGTTCATGTTAATATACGCACTCAGATGAAGCAGGTATCTATCACTTTCAATATGTTTTGACTTAAACCTGCCCTGAAACAATACCCCTGACCGCTGGTATTTTTCATTATAATATCGAGTATACCCACCAACGCGTTGCATGAATTTTTCTATACCTTTTTCAACAAGGGGAGTGAGTATTAAGTGGAAATGATTCGGATTGATACAATGTGCCACTATAGATACCAAGGCATTAGACTTAGTAGTTGAACTACTAAGTTTTTTGTTAAACTGATGTTGATAAATACTGAAAATAGGTTCTGTTGAATTAAATTCCACAAGACTCTCAATAAACCTTTCCAAATCGCTTTCATCTGAAATAATGTCTCTTTTATCAGTTCCGCGATTATATATATGATAATATTCTCCGATTTCAAAAGTATGTTTTCTCATAACTTACATATTATACCACATTTTAAAAAATTAGTAGTCCAACTACTATGTTTTAATGTGGAATGAAATATATCTAAGTGCTATAATGTTGTTTATGGGAATATTCAATAAACAGAAAAAGGTGCGTGTAGCAATTAATGGTTTTGGTCGTATTGGCCGTGCGTTTTTGAAAATAGCATGGAACAGACCTGAAATAGAAATAGTGGCTGTAAACGACCTAGGTACATTAGAGTCTTTGGCATATTTGTTAAAATACGACACCGTGTACCGCACATGGGGCCACGACATACAGGTAGTAGAAGGTGGTATGAACATCGACGGTAAAATGGTTAAATTTATCGGTGAAAAAGACACTACAAAACTACCTTGGAAAGATTTGAACATCGATGTAGTTGTAGAATCTACCGGTTTATTTACCGCATACGAAAAAGCTAAATTCCACATCGACCAAGGTGCACGCAAAGTTGTAATATCTGCACCAAGTAAGGGTGACGGTTCTGTAAACGGCGAAACAATATTGTTAGGCGTAAACGAAGAAAAATTTGGCACATGCGACATAACTAGTAACGCGTCTTGTACTACAAATGCAGCTAGCCCACTGATAGGTATAATGCACGAAGCACTAGGTATAGAAAAAGCTATACTAAATACCGTACACGGCTATACTGCGTCACAAGCACTTGTTGACGGACCAAGTAAAAAAGATTTACGCGAAGGCCGTGCAGCAGCACAGAATATTGTACCTTCATCTACAGGCGCAGCTATTGCTGTTACCAAGGCATACCCAGCATTAGAAGGTTTGTTCGACGGCATATCTATACGTGTGCCTGTACCAGCTGGTTCTATTGTCGATGTAACATTTATTTCGAAGAAGGATACAACAGCTGAAGAAGTGAATACAATACTGACCAAGGCCGCACAGTCTGAACAATGGAAAAATATTTTTGCAGTTACAACTGAACCACTTGTGTCGTCAGACATATTAGGCAACAGCCATGCATCTATAGCCGACCTGGCAATGACACGCGTTGTAGGTGGCAACCTGGTAAAGGTTATGGGCTGGTACGACAACGAAATGGGGTATACATATACGTTAGTGGAACATGTAATCAAGACAGGGTATAAGTAGTGTTATTTTATATAAAATTATGATGGAATCAGAACAAGATGAAAAAATAATTAAACTGAATTGGATTCTTCCAGATATTGAATTAGAAATAGGCGAAATAGAGAGAGTCATCCTTGGATTTATTGGGAAGGAAGTTACTGAAGAAAATACAAATCAGATTATCAAAATACTTGAATCTGCTTCTTTAGTAGATTTATCTGACGAAAACTGGCAAGTCCTGGAAAATACAGATTCATTTAATAATGTCAGGATTGGTCATATAGAAGACGCTGAAAGAATTACAGAGAGATACAATTTGGCATTACCTGATAGCAATAAACGTAACTTCAAAAACCTTCTTGGTAGTTTTAAAAATGGAAACAAAATGGAAGCTCCAATTATACTAAAAAACAAGACTGGTGCATTACACCTACTTAGTGGAAATAACCGTTTAATGATATCTAGGGCATTAGGAATCAGGCCCAAAGTTCTTATAGGAGAAATTATATAATTTAACTATAAATATATTTTGTTTTTTATTGCCCAAATACACCCATTTGGTACAATAAATAGACGTGGAACATTTTACTAAAAAAGAAATAAATCTATTCAAAAAATTAAACACCCCGGCCAAGGTGCAGGATTTTTTGCAGTCTATACCCATAAACTTTGAACATGATAAAAAGGACACCGCTAAAAGCCCACTATACGTAATACGCCACAACAGTGCCCACTGCATAGAAGGCGCGGTGCTGGGTGCATACATACTGTCTACACATGGGTACAAACCACTACTAATGCATTTAAAGACAAATAGTGGCGACATGGACCACGCTATAGCCCCATTTAAACAAAACGGTTATTGGGGGGCATTAGCTAAAACCAACCATGCTGTGTTGGGTTACCGCGACCCCGTTTATAAAACCATTCGCGAACTTGCTATGTCGTATTTCCACGAATATTTCTTAAACAATGGCAAAAAAACACTGATAGGGTACACACAACCCATAAATTTAAATAGTTTTGAAAACGACTGGGTGTATACAAACGAAAACCTATGGGGTATAGACGAAGCCCTATCTACAGCCAAACACTACGACATAGCACCAAAACAGAATATGCAAAATTTACGTAAAGTAGACAAGGTTGTTATAGAAGCGGGTAATGTGGTTCAATTTAAAAATTAATAAACCCCACCCAACCCTCCCCTTATCAAGGGAGGGCTTTTAGCTGGCATATAGCTGTTTTCTCCCCTTGATAAGGGGGAGACACAGAGGGGGTTTCTGAAATTTGACAAATCTACCTGGAAATGCTACTATAGAACACATTGGAATTCTCTCTATTATTTTTAGCGTGTTGAATTTCAATACCTAAAAATATATGACTATAACAAGAAAGGCTTCAAAGCCTAAGGCGTCTTTTGCGCACGCCCCTAAACCCGCGCATTCTGCCCATGCCCCGCATGCTGGTGGACACAAAACATCACACAGTGCCCCTAAGGCACCGTACCAAAAACCTTTTGCATCACGAGGGTCTTCTTCGTCTGCACACGGTTCTTATTCTTCATCTTCACGACCTTCATATTCTGGATCTTCACGCTATGGTGGAAACAGTGGTGGTAGTCGCGGTGGATACAATTCACGCCCAGCAAGTAATGCAGGACGTAATGGCCAAGGTCGCGGACGTAATAAAAGTAGATACGAAAATATAGATGTATCACGTTTTATAAACAAAGCTACACCTGTTAAAGACGAAGTTAAATACGTTGCAACACACGCATTTGCTGACTTTGCAATTGAACCTAAACTAATGAAGGCTATCGCAGCACGCGAATACGTACACCCTTCACCAATTCAAGACAAATCTATACCCGAAGCACTTAAGGGCCACGACATATTAGGTATAGCAAACACTGGTACTGGTAAAACTGCAGCGTTTCTAATACCACTAATAAACAAAGTTATACTAGACATTAGCCAACCTAAATCTACTGACGGCCCAGACCATACTGGTCAAGTACTAATAATGGCACCGACTCGTGAACTAGCAATACAAATTGAAAAAGAATTTTTAGCTTTTACTAAAGGCATGAAAATGTATTCTGTAGTTTGTGTTGGTGGCGCACCTATACGCCCACAAATAATGGAAATCAAACGTGGTGTAGACTTTATTATAGGCACACCAGGCCGTTTGATGGACCTTATGAAGCAAGGTTACCTAACAGTGGACCACGTGCATTCAGTTGTACTAGACGAAGCCGACCGTATGCTAGACATGGGATTCGTAGACGACATGCGCCGCATATTAAGTAAAGTTCCATCTGATGCACAAAAACTATTTTTCAGTGCAACATTGGCACCGGAAATTGAAAACCTTGTAAACACATTCTTAGTTAAACCTATCAAGGTTATGGTTAAAACTCGCGACACATCTAAAAACGTTGAACAAAACGTTGTACGTGTACCACGTGGTGCATCTAAAATAGATGCATTACACGACGTGTTAATAGCCGAAGGTGCAGACAAAGTTCTAATATTCGTTGAAACAAAACGTGGTGTAGACCAACTGACCGAGGAACTAACTAAACGTGGTTTCAAAGTAGGTTGTATCCATGGCGACAAACGCCACCGCGACCGAGTTCGTACACTAGACTTGTTTACACAAGAAAAGTTACAAATACTTGTTGCTACAGACGTGGCAGCTCGTGGCCTGGATATACCAAACGTGTCACACGTTATAAACTACGAAATACCTCAGACTTACGACACATACGTACACCGCATAGGCCGTACCGGCCGTGCAGACAAACGTGGTACAGCACTGACATTCGTACCAGCGTAATAATATTAAAACACCCCGTCGGGGTGTTTTATGATGTAGCCAAATGGTGCTATAATACACCCATGAATATATACATTGCCTCAGACCATGCTGGGTTTGATACTAAAGAAGTTTTAAAGCAGTACCTTACAGAAGAAGGTTACGCTGTTTTTGACCTTGGCCCAGAAAAATTTGAGCCCGGAGACGACTACCCATTAACTGTTTCGCCAGTTGCACATGCAATGGAAAAAGACCCTGGAAGTCGGGGTATAGTACTAGGTGCTTCAGGTCAGGGCGAAGCTATTGTGTTAAATAAATTCAAACACATACGCTGTGGTTTGTACTATGGTGGCAACGAACAGATAGTAGTACTAGCCCGCGAACATAACGACACAAACGTACTGGCACTCGGGGCTTTATTCCTTACCGCACATGACGCAACCCAATCTGTGTCGTTGTGGTTGTCTACACCTTTTTCAGAAAACGAACGCCACCAACGTCGTGTTGCAGAAATAGCAAAACTATAAAAATATGATTGAAATAATTCCCGCAATAATGCCAAAACGTTTTTCTGATATAGAACAAGACATTGAACAAGTCGTGGGTGTAACACCTATTGTGCAGATAGATTTATGTGACGGAATTTTCGTACCCAACAGAACATGGCCATTTGAAGGCCACGGCACAAAAGAAAAAGCTTACCAAAACGACGAAACAATGAAGGGTCTATTAACCGAAGACATTGGTATGCCCGAATGGGAAACTGTCGACTACGAACTGGACCTAATGGTGCGCGACCCAGGTAGCATATTGCCCGACTTAATGCCGTTAGGCCCTAAACGTATTGTTGTGCATTTTACACAGACTGATTTAGCAAATGGTGTTGCGCAAAAATTTTTCGAAAACTTGGACCCATTTTATAAAACACAAATTGAAATTGGTTTAGCCATAACCAGTGAATCTGACATGGATGTGGTTGCAAGTTTAGTACCTGAGGTATCGTACATTCAATGCATGGGTATAGAAAATGTTGGTTTCCAACACCAAGAATTTAATACAAAAATATTAGACACAATACGTACACTACGCGCGCAGTTTCCAACACTACCTATTAGTGTAGACGGTGCAGTAAATGACGAAACTATCGAAGGTCTAATAGAAGCTGGTGCAACACGACTGGTTATAGGTTCTGCAATATGGGAATCTGAAACACCAGGCGAAATAGTACGGCATTTTAAACGTGTGGCATATAACAAAGTTAATGGCAAAGATTCTGAAGACGAAAACTAAAAATACAGAACTAACACTGCGTGATTCTAAAAAACTAAATGCAACTATGCGTAACGTTTGGTATGCAAAGATTTTACAATGGCAAAAAGAAGGGAAGTTAGATGTAGTTGTAACCAGTATTAGTGCCAATGAAATAGATGCAAAAGGTTTAGCACCAGCAATTAAAAAAGCATTAACAACTTCAATAAAAAAACTTAAACTAGATCCAAAAGAATGTTCAGTTCTGTTAGATGGCGGACTACATGCACCAGCAGAATATACAGACCAAACTACAGTTGTAAAAGGTGACGAAAAACACGCTGTTATTGCATTAGCATCGATATATGCCAAAGTTACCCGCGACAGTTATATGCATAAACAAGCAAAACTGTACCCAGAATATGGCTTTGAAAACCATGTCGGCTACGGCACCACCGCCCACTATAAGGCAATAAAAAAGAACGGTTTAACACCACTACATAGAAGGAGTTTCTTGAAAAAGATTATATAGCAAAACCCCCACCGGATTACATCCGACTCCCCCTTATCAAGGGGAGTTTTAAACTGCGCCCTTCCTTGATAAGGGAAGGGTTCGGGATGGGTTTTGAGCTTACAAAACAAGCTTATTTTAGTAGTATTGACAAATAAGTATATATTATGCTATAATACCACTATAAAACAATTCTTTGAATTTTTAATACCCTATAAATCATGAACAATAAAATTTTATTTTGTGACGCAGAATCGTCATCACTCCGTGGCCAAATCTTTGCAGTAGCCATAGTCGGAAATGAAGGAGAAGTGATATTTAATGGCTACTACCGCCATGAGATTATGTCTGATCTAAATTCTTGGGTAGCTCAGAACGTAAAACTTTCAGGAACGGAATATTCTACACGTAAAGAATTCTTGAAAGAAGTTTTAGCTGCTTACGAAAGTTGCAGAGAAGAGTATGGTTTCGGCGATTATAAATCAATAGCTGTATGTGGGCATATGCCAGCACCTGTGGAAACAAATCTATTTCAGCAACTTTATGAAGAAGCTGGTATGAATGAATTTTCAGGACCGTACCATTTACTGTCTACTGATACACTTTTATATTATAAAGGAGAAAGAGCAGACAGTGAGCAGGCTTATGCTGAAAAGTATGGACTTACCATGCCAGAAAATTATGAAGTTCACACAGCATTATCAGATGCGCAATTGACACGCATCGTTTGGAAAAACCTGACAAAATAATATTCAGGTCAAGAAGCAGCTAACGGTAAGATTATTTCGATCCGTTAGCTTTCTTATTCTGTTCTTTATTTTACAATAGAGAATAGATATGAAATAATACATTTATATTTTATTTTATGGGATATCTGTACATAAAAATTTGTGTATATATATCCCATAAAATCGGGATATATACAATGGAAATTATAATAGCATCATTAGGCGGAATAGTAGAAGCCATCATTATTGGTATGATAATATTGTTGGTACAAGTTGAAGATTTTAATCCTAGTACAAAAAAATACTGGGAAAGTAAACTAATTTATCGCTACTTGAAAGGTGGTGACTGGTATAAAATTGAAACAATAATGCCAGGTTTTATTGGACTTTGTGGTTCATATTACACGTGGTCAAAAAATGATCACGTTTCAACAAGAGAGAGAATATTAAAAATACAAAAATTTAAATATTCTCAAATAAAACAAATAATAATGATGGTAATCTTTTTTACTATACTTGTTATGGAGTTTACTCTATTAAAAAATGAAGCTCCTTTTATTACATCAGGTGTGATAACTATATTATTTTTCTGGATAATGACACTTGGTTGGGAGTAAATTATTAAAATCATTTAACAAAATCCGGAAGTTTAGCTTCCGGATTTTTTTTATTTTATATAGTATGCCCGCGTTTAAAGTCTTCAAAAGTCATTTCATGTTTACCTTCAGGAATGACTTTTTTTATTTCAAAAACTCCGTCGGTAAACATTGCATCGGTTATTTTTATACGCAGTGGTTTCTGGTCTTCGTCGCCATGTTTTTTCTCTGTAAGGAAAAAGTATATACCCATCATGCCTGTGTATGCGCGGTATTTGTTCCATAATGTTTGCCCGTCATCTGACAAGTGCACCAAACCATCTTCCTTTTTAATTTTCTTGGTGCTGGTTGCCTTATCATGGTCCTGGTCTACACTGTTTATTTTATTATCTAAATATTTCGGTATAACATCGGCACATATAGTACCACCTAAGGTAAATAATTTTTCTGTTAATGTTATACGGGTGTCGTCGGGGGTAACTGTGTATTTTTCAACGGCAACTATAGGGCCGTGGTCTACTAATGGGTCTAACATCATAATACTGACACCAGTAACAGGTTCGTTGTTTAGCAATGCAGATTCTATCGGGGCTGGGCCACGGTATGCAGGTAGTAACGACGGGTGCACGCAGAATATACCGTTTGGTATTTGGTCTATCAAATTGGCAGGCATTATCAGCCCATAAGCCGCTACAATGCCGTACGACGCGCCAATAGCAACAATATGTTCAGCTGCCTCGGGTGTAATCTTCTCGGGCTGGTAGACGGGTATACCGCGTTCCATGGCCCAAGCCTTTGCTGGTGGGGCAGTTAGCACGCGGTGTCGGCCAATGGGTTTGTCTGGCGAACATACAACCAGTGTGGGCAGTGGGTGGCCAGCAGAAACCAACGCGTCTAATGTATAGACTGCGTGGATAGGTGTGCCAAAGAAAATATGCGATTCTGCGGAATCGTGTCGGCCGGACGTTCCATTAAGCGGCCGACCTGACTGCCCAGGTGTTTGATCGCCAAAAGTTACACCTTTTGGTGCAGAGCCGACTTCGTCTGGATTTATATATTTTATGGTTATGGGCATGTTGTTTTATTTAATATTCTGACTGATTAATTACTTCATGACTTTCAGAGGTTGGACCTCTAGCATCTATGAAAGAGGTACAACCTCTGATGCGTCACACCTAGTACGTCAGTCTTAGTAATTTTAGTGTTTATGATTATGTTCTAAACTTATACCACCGTCTTCTTGGTCTTCTGGTAGAATTTCTTCTATGTTTTTTGCTTTATCGACAAACAGTATGCCGTCTAGGTGGTCTACTTCATGTTGGAAAATATGTGCCAACAAACCTCCGGCACCACGAGTAAACTTGGTACCGTGTTCGTCGTACGCTTCGATAGTAACATTGTTGTGGCGCTTTACTGTGCCATACAACCAACGACAAGACAAACAACCTTCGCCGGCTTTCCATTCTTGTTTAGTAGAACGTTTTATAATTACTGGATTTATATATATCTGATCTGTATTGTCTTTAAACTTTTTTGGGTTTGCGTCGTGCAGTAGGGCACCGTTAACAATAAATATGCGCAAGTTTACACCTATCTGTGGTGCGGCAATAGCCACACCGTCTACCTGACTGTGCAATGCGGCAACCATATCAGAAAGTGTTTTCTGTATTTCTGCATTACCAATATCTGCCACACCTACTGGTGTAGAAACTTTACGTAATGCTGGGTGGCCGTCTTGTACAATATTTTTTGGCATAATTTATAACAAAAAATTAGAAAATTTATTTTAGTTTTTTAACGTATTCTAGCAGGTCAGCCATTTTAACAATTTCCTGAGAACGTGTTTCCATGTCGCGAACAATAACAGTGTTGTCTATTGCTTCTTTCTGACCGAATATTATTGCATAAGGTATGCCACTTTTTTCTGCACTACCAAGTTGGCCACCAAGTGAATCTTTGGACAAAGATTGTAAAATTGGTATATGTGCTTTACGAAGTATTTCGATAACGTTTAGACTTTTTAGTTTAGCTTCAAAACCAAGTTGTATAAAGTAGAACTTTGGTTTTTTCAATATGCGGGGCACAAGTTTGTTAAACCAAGCAGTTTCAATAACACGGTCTACACCGATAGCGGCACCTATTGCGGGTACGTCTTTCTTAGAACCAAGTGTTTTAGCAAGGTAGTCGTAACGGCCACCACCAGCTATGGTTAGTGGACCACCGTCTTCGGCACCGTCTAGTTCAACTATTTCAAAAACTGTTTTTGAATAATATGAAAGTCCACGCACAAGGTTTTTGTTTATGCGGTAACTAATACCCATTTGTTCCAAGTATTCTAATACTTGTTTAAAATGTTTTTTAGATTCACCAGTTAGGAATGATATAGAGTCTGGTGCGTTTTCGTTTATAGCTATAGTTTTAGGGTCCTTAGAATCTAGTATACGTAGTGGGTTTGTTTTAAGGCGTTCACGGTCTACAGCAGGTAGGTCGTTGATGTGTTTTTTGTAGTACGAAACAAGTTCCTTCAAATATGCCGGGCGAGATTCTTTGTCGCCGATAGAATTTATGTCTACAACTAGATTTTTAGCACCAGCTTCGTCTAGTATTGTCATTATTGTTTTTATTATCAATGCATCGGCAATACTTTTTTCAGTACCAAGTATTTCTAAGTTGAATTGACGGAATTCTCGGTAACGACCACGTTGTGTGTTGTCGTGGCGGTAAAGTGGACCATAGCTGTAGAACATTACAGGTTGTGGTTGGTTACCCATACCGTGTTCCATATATGCACGCATTATAGATGCGGTGTATTCAGGGCGTAGTGCCAACTGGTCGCCACCTTTTGTTTTCAAGGTGTACATTTCTTTGTCCACTATGTCTGTGCCTTCACCAACACCCATTAACCACAATTCTTGCTTTTCCATTATCGGTGGTTCAATAGGTTTGAAACCATAATACAGTGCCACTTCTTGAGCCTTTTCAAAAAGCCCTTGGTAGTGGTAGTAAACTTCACCATGAATGTCGCGCATGCCTTTTACACTTTGCAATGGTTCTTTTTTATTTGATACTGGTTTTTTTGGAGTTGCCATAAATTTGTAATTATTATTCTGATTATTTTAAAAGTTATTATTTATTTTATTCTTCTGTAATTTTACCTGGTAGCACACCTAATGCGTTAAAAGGGTACAGTCTAAGGAAAGCGCGACCTGTTAATAGTTTCTTAGGTACAAAACCCCATCCTCGCGAGTCGTAACTTTCTTTGCGGTTGTCGCCCATAACGTAGTAACTATCTGCGGGTACTGTTTTGTCTACTGTGTCTAGTTGTGGGTCGGGCACGTAACTGGTTTCGTCTAATTTTAACCCTTCAGGGTGTTCTGTATTATATATTGTTACTTTGCCTGCTGTTATAACAACACGGTCGCCGGGTAGGCCTATCATGCGTTTTATAAAATACTTGCTTGGGTCGCCTGGGTACTGGAAAACAACTACATCACCACGATGGGGCACACCTATTTCGTATGACAGTTTGTCTACTATTAGGTAGTCTTTGTCATGAAAAGTAGGGTACATAGACAAACCAGAAACAACGAAAGGCTGCATTATATATAAACGTATAGGTATAATAATAGCCAATGCAATAATGAAGAAACGTATAAACTCTTTTATTTCTTCCTTTGTAGTTGGCTTGCGTTCGACACTAGTCGATTGTTCTATTTTGTTGTTTTGTATGTCTTCCATATGGGCCATATTATACATTATATATGGCCTTGACGGAAATAGGTGTTTTGTTGTATAAAAAAACCCCACTATTTTCGGATAGCGAGGTGATTTGTGGGTGGGATAGGGAATAAACTAATTTGTTGCTGCAACAAAACTAGGGGTTGGGGTTTTTACTTTTTGGCAAAATGTTTTCATTTTTTTAGGGCAGTGTTCTAAGTCAGTATCGTTTTCAGATCGAACTGAACCGTTTACTATAAACTTGTCGCTATATGGTACATAGGGTTCTACATTTTCTGTAGAATAACCACTAGTTAAAACAAGTTTTTGACTTACAAGTAGTGAATTTTTTATAGCAATTACTTGTTCTAATTCCGGAGGTGTTCCATAATCTTGATTTGAAACAATAATATCTTCTGGGTTTAAAATGTCAACAATAGTATTGCCATTTCTACACCACAACATATCAAGTTTAATTTCTTTAGATTTCTGTATAGTAGATTCTAATTTATCAACATCTTTGATGTCATAGATCTCAATACCGACAGATTTTTTAGGGTGTCTGTGTTTTATCAACTCAGACAAATGTAGTAGGTTTGGGTATTCCCCATGCAAGCTAATTTCAGAACCAAAAAATATATTTGTCAGAATTATTCCGTCAATACATTCTGTGGTCAAAATTCTTGTTACTTCGCGCATGCACTGTGCAAAGTTTAGAACATCTAATAATACAAATACTTGTTTTTCTTGTGCCATAACTGTAAATAATTTTTTATTATACTACCACATAAAGACATCTTTAACAAATTATGATATTATATAAAAATGATAGTTTTTGCCTTAGGTAATCCAGGAAAAGAATATGAACAAACCCGCCACAATGCGGGGCGGATTACACTTCCAGTAGATAGTGGACAGTTTACAGTGGACAGTAATAGCAAAATACAAATACTTTACCCAGACACATACATGAACGAATCTGGTCAGTATGTAGCCAAAATAATGCGCCAAAAGGCCGAGGGTACACTATGGGCAGTAATACACGACGACATAGACATAGCAATAGGTGCAATGAAGATTTCAGTCGGCAGTGGCCACGGTGGACACAACGGTGTGCGTTCTGTAATAGACCACATGGGTAAAGACTTTATTCGTATTCGCATTGGCATATGTCCGGTAGATACAGAAGGCAACCTGCGTAAACCCCGTGGTTTCTGGGGTCAAAATAAAACAGCAGACTATGTACTGCAAAAGTTTAGTGGACCAGAGTTAGAAAAAATCCGTGCACTGACACCGACAGTTACAAAGGCATTAGAAACTATTGTTACGGAAGGCATAGAAAAGGCGATGAGTTTGTATAATTAAAAAAGCCCGAATTCATTTATAGAATTCGGACTTTTTGCCTTTGTTAAGGCATTCACGCATTATTTGAAAAATAAGGGGCTCATCTGCAGGGCCAGAATTTATACCTTTATCTTTAACGTTAGTAAGTTCAGAGCTTACATCTTCGACTTTAACTTCAAGACGACGCCGTTTGACAGTTGGCCTACCACAAGGGTACCTTTTAAAATGTTGTTCGATAACATTGGTAACTTTATCCTGCACTGTACATTTGTCATTAAAATTGCAAAAACTTGAAACAACAAAATATAATGAACATGCGTCATAGGCGGAGACAGATTCTACATAACGTAGCACATAGAGCCTTTTTAAAAGTAAAAGTAAACTCAAATAGTTGGGGATGTGTTTTGCTTTTAACTTTAATTTGATCTTAGAATCATCAAAAAATTTTTCCAGGTTTTCTTTATTTATAAGTTCACGTTTGTGATTTTTATAAAAAATTGCAACTTGGTATTTGAGGTTTTTTATTGCATTCCAGTCTATATCAATCAAGCAATAAAAATTTTCACTATCATTACAGTCCACAAAACGTATATCTTTTTTAGATATGCTTTTGGAAATATTTACTTTATTTTTCTTGTTCATAGCTAAAAGAATTAGATGTTTCCATTATTATATACAAATAGGGCACATATGCAACAAAAGAGCGGCGCCGTAGGCGCCGCTCTTTTGTTATTACTGCAAACTATAAACTGTTCGCTGTAAACTGATTTTACGCTTTTTTAGATGGGTCCATCCATACTAGTGTCATACGCTGGTCTTTAGGTTCGAACAATGTAACTTGGAAGTCATATGTTTTACCTAGAGATAGTTTTTCACGTAGTTTGTCTTCGCCACCAAATGAAGAATGGTGTACAAGTCCGGCAACGCCTTCCTTGATAGAAACCAATGCACCGTGTTTGTTGTACTTGATAACTACACCTTGGATAATGTCACCCTTTTTAACTTTACCGATGAAAACGTTCCATGGGTTTTCTTTTAGGGCTTTGATAGATAGAGATATTTTACCTTCTTTGATTTCAATTATCTTTGCTTTTACCTTTTCACCAACTTTAAACTTGGTTCGTGGGTCGTCCACTAGGCCCCAGTCAAGTTCTGAAATGTGGGCTAGACCTTCTAGACCGTCTTCAACTTTTAGGAATACTCCGAAGTCTACTATACCTGCGATTTCAGTATCAACTTCGTCTCCAACTGTGTATTTACCAACCATTTCTGAACGTTCTTCGTTTGTGCCGTCTTTTTCAGAGAATATTAGTTTACCTTCTTTAGGTAATGCAGTTATCATAGTTACTGACAACTTTTGGCCAACTAGTTTCTTAAGTTCGTTAAGAATCTTGTCCTTATCTGAATCGTCTACACGTGGGTAGTGTTCAGCTTTAAGTTGTGAAGCGGGTAGGAAGCCCATAATACCTTGCCAGTCTATAATTAGACCACCTTTGTTTGCTTCCTTAACAGTAAGTTCCAATGGTGTTTTAGCGCGGATTATTTTTTCAGCTTCGCCCCAGATCAATGCTTGTTTAGCTTCTTTCAAAGATAGTTCAATGTAACCGTCTTCGTTTTCAATGTCTACAACTTTAGCCTTGATAAGGTCGCCGATACTAACCTTTTTTAAAATGTCTTTTGCATTTGCAAATTCACGGCCGTATATAATACCTGTTCCAGCTGGACCAAGGTCGATATATACTGCAGCTTTTGCAGTTCCAATAACCGGACCTTCAACTAAGGTGTCCAATACTGGTTTGTCTGTTGATTTTTCGAAATATGTTTTCATACAATAAAAATTACCGCATTATTAAGCGGTATCCGGTAGTGCTTCTTCCTGTCAGAGTGGTTGGGGTGGGGAAGGGTTAGCCCTATCGGGTTTGGCTTAGGGTATACCCTTAGCCGGTTAATAATAGATTATAGTATACATTTTTTACAATTTTTTGCAATATGCTATACTACTGCCATGGTTATCACATATTTCGGCAAACAATACGTTAAAATTACTCAAGGCGACCTGACAATTGCCATTAACATTCCTGGCAAAGATTCAGACTACGCTAAACTTCCACACTTTGGGGCGAACATAGTACTGTCATCTAACAACCACCCAGACTATAACGGTATGGAATACGCAAACTATGGCGACAAAGTTGCATTTCCTGTTTATGGACCAGGTGCATACGAAGTAAATTCTGTTTTCGTTACAGGTACAGGTAGTAAAATAAATCTTGATAAAAAAGACTACATAAACACTAGTTACGTAATGACTATAGACAGTCTAAACGTAGTTTTCCTTGGTGCATTACAAAATGCAGACATAAAGGCCGACATGCGTGAAGCAGTTGGTATACCTGACGTGCTGTTTGTACCTATAGGTGGTAAATCTGTTATAGACGCAAAGGCCGCTGCAAAACTTGCTAACAGTTTGGACGCAAAAATTGTAATACCTCTAGACTACGGCGACGACCAAAACGCAGACGCATTAAAAACATTCCTTAAAGAAGCCGGTGCAGAAGGCACAAAACCTGAAGAAAAACTTACACTAAAACGCAAAGACGTAGAGGGCAAAGAAGGCGAGGTGATGGTTCTGGCAACAAATAGTTAATTTACCTTACAATCACAAAACACCCTTTCAAATTGAAGGGTGTTTTGTTTGTATTGAAATCATAAAAACTCTTACCGAAAACCGCCACAGAAAATTTTGCTTGGTCGGCCTCCTGGACGAAAATTTTCGCGGACAAGAGTGGAGGCCGCAGGAAGCCGACGAACGGTTTGAGGGAAGGGTGTTTTATGATGTAAATTACTCATATTTTATGATACAATATAACTACAAACATATGGGTTACTTTGCACGACTAAAACAAAAACCACCTGAAGTTCAGTCACGCCATGCATTGGTGTGGACCAGTATTATTTTTATTGGTGTATTGGTTTTGTGGTTTAGTAATTTGTCTGCACCAGACGTAACTGTACTTATACCTCAAGACGAATCTTTAAAAACAAAACTAAACGGCTTTACATCCAGTATTTCAAACGGCTGGAACGGGGCAGTAAATAAAGAAAAATAAAAAACGCACATGATTTATTGTGTGTTTTTTATTTTTACTAAGATACACATCTATATATTTGTCAACACTTTACGATGGTAAAAATGCGGGGTGGAGTAGGTAAAAAGCTATAAAAAAGCGTGCATAGGGAACGGTATTTTGGTATAATACAAGTATTAGTAATAACAAAACCAAACACCCACTAATACTCGCCGGCCATCAATGGACACCGGCCGACATGATTTTTGGGAAAATCATATGGCTAAGAAAAAAGAAGTAGAAGTAATAGAGGCTGCGCCAATGCGTGACAGTATTTTGCCGATCAACATCGTCAAAGAAATGAAAGACGCATACCTGGACTATGCCATGTCGGTTATAACCGCACGTGCATTGCCAGACGTCCGCGATGGTTTGAAACCTGTGCATCGACGCATACTATATGCCATGCATGAAAAGGGCCTTACTGCTAATTCGAAAGCTAAAAAATCTGCAGCAGTAGTCGGTGACGTTCTAGGTAAATACCACCCACACGGTGACGTATCTGTTTACGACGCTATGGTTAACCTTGCGCAACCTTTCTCTACACGCTACCCGTTAGTTATCGGTCAAGGTAACTTTGGTTCTATCGACGGCGACGGTGCCGCTGCTATGCGTTATACCGAAGCCCGCATGTCAAAGATTACACAGGAAATGCTTCGCGACATCGATAAAGAAACAGTAGACTGGCGTCCAAACTACGACGGTTCGTTAAAAGAACCAACTGTACTACCAGCAGCAGTACCACAACTACTTCTAAACGGTGTTTTGGGTATTGCGGTGGGTATGGCAACAAACATACCACCACATAACCTGGGTGAAGTTGTCGACGCATGTATACACATGACAGAAAACAAAGACGCAACTACAGAAGACTTGTTGCAATTCGTTCAAGGTCCAGACTTTCCAGTTGGTGGCATTATCTATGGCAAAGAAGACATAGTACATGCATATTCTACCGGCCGTGGTGGTGTAGTATGTCGTGGTGAAGCTGAAATTGTCGAACAAAAAAACGGACAATTCCAAATAATCATCACATCTATACCATACCGTGTTAACAAAGCCGACTTGATAATGAACATTGCTGAAATGGTTCAAGAAAAGAAGCTGGAAGGTATCAAAGACATGCGCGACGAATCTACAGACGACATTCGCGTTATTATAGATTTGAAAACTGGCACACACCCACAAAAGGTTTTGAACTACCTGTACAAACATAGTCAACTAGAATCTACATTCCATTTCAACATGGTGGCTCTCGTTGACGGTATACCTCAGACACTTTCACTAGCACAAATAATAAAAGAATTCATCGGCCACCGCCAAATCATAGTTCGTCGCCGTGCACAGTTTGAACTTAAGAAAGCAAAAGAACGCGAACATATATTGTTAGGTCTTAAAAAGGCACTGGACCATATCGACCGCGTTATAACCATAATCCGTGAATCTAAAGACGCAGCGTTGGCAAAACTAAACTTGATGAAAGAGTTTAAATTCTCTGACATCCAGGCAACTGCCATTCTAGAAATGCGTTTGCAGAAACTTGCTGGCCTAGAACGCAAAGCTGTAGAAACAGAACTTAAAGAAAAACAAGTTTTGATTGCAGAACTTGAAGCATTGTTAGCATCTGAGAAAAAGATACTTGCAATGGTTGCAACTGAACTTAAAGAAATCCGTGAAAAATACGCAGACGCTCGCCGTACACGCGTTATCAAGGGCGGTGTTAAAAACATCAGCGACGAAGACCTTATACCTGAAAAAGAATGTGTGCTGGTATACACCAAGGGTGGCTATGTAAAACGTACAGACCCAACACAATACCGTTCACAAAAACGCGGTGGGGTAGGTGTAGTTGATATAGAAACCAAGGAAGAAGACTTTGTAACTATGCTAGTTACCGGTAATACCCACGACGACCTACTATTCTTCACAAACGAAGGCCGTGCGTACCAAATAAAAATGTACGAAATACCTGAAGGTAACCGTGCAACAAAAGGTAAATCTATAATGAACTTCCTTTCATTAGGTGGCGAAGAAGTTGTAACTTCTATATTACCTATATCTAAATCTAAAAAATCTGCTGTTGGCCAACTTATAATGGTTACCGCGCTGGGCGAATCTAAAAAGGTAAACGCTGAGAGCTTTAAAGACGTGCGTCGTTCAGGCATAATTGCTATTAAATTAGAAAAGGGCGATTCATTGGCAAGTGTACTTTCAGTAGAAACAGGCGACGACGTTATAATTGCAACTTCAGAAGGTCAATCTATACGGTTTACCGAAGGCGACGTTCGTGAAATGGGCCGTGGTGCTGGTGGTGTACGTGGTATAAAACTAGACAAAGGTGACGTTGTTGTCGGTGTAGACATAATCAAAAAAGGCACACCTGGTTCGTTACTAGTTATGGGTGCAAACGGTCTGGGCAAGAAAACATTACTTTCTGAATACAAAACTCAAGGCCGTGGTGGCAGTGGTGTTAAAACCGCTAAGATCAGTGCCAAGACAGGTAAACTAATGATAGCCAAAGTTGTAACCGACCAAGCTGAACTTATAGCTATATCTAAAAACGGACAAATCATACGTGTAGACATTGCAAGTATTCCAAACTCTGGACGCGACACACAAGGTGTAACCATAATGAAGCTTCGCCCCGGCGACAGTATCGCATCTCTAACATTCTTATAAAAAAATACACATAAGATAAATAAAATAAAACCTCTACATTTGTAGAGGTTTTATTTTATTTGAAGCTATTCAACGTGGACGATTTTCTTTACAACTGTTTTACCATCGAAATGAGTTTTGCGAGTACGGCCAAATTTTACTTTGCCTTCTTTAACTGCAAACAATGTGTGGTCTTTACCCATTTGAACATTGTTACCAGGAAGTATTTTTGTACCGCGTTGACGCACGATAATATTACCTGATTGCGCTTTTTCGCCATCATACAATTTAGTACCCAAATACTTTGGGTTTGAATCGTTTAGGTTTTTTGCGGTACCTGCCGCCAATTTGGTTGCCATATACTAGATATTCTTGGTTAATACGATATAATAATTAATGTCATGAGTATACACGATTATACCCAAAAAATCAAGGGCTTTGCCCAAAGCCCGGAAGGGCGCGACATGGCGGTGGTTTCTATCGTTATTTTGACTGGTTTAATATGCTTTGTTTTGGGCAGGTTGTCAATAGACACACAGAAGGGCAGCGGGGTAGTTATAACGGGTGGGGCTAACGCCATTGGGGCCGCATTAGTAGACCCCAGCAGGTCCATACAGCCCAATATAGCCCAAAACAACGGCTCAGGTTCACTAATAGTACAAAACACGCAGACAAACACAATGGGCGACGGGTTATATGTAGCTTCAAGCCGTGGTAAAAAATATTACCCGGTAGACTGCCCAGCAGCAGCCGGACTTAGTAAGAAAAATTTGGTATACTATAAAACAGCAATGGATGCAGAAAAGGCGGGTAAAAGTTTATCAACAAGCTGTAACTAAAATGAACAGAAGAACAATAATATTGTGCATAATACTAGCTATACTGGCATACTATAACCAAAACACTTTGGCTTATTTAGTAAAGTCTGTTAAAACTCAAACATCTCTATTATTAAATACTGCGCAAAAAACTATCGAATCCATACCGCAACCTATATCTATACAAAACAATCCAAACGACCTACCAGCAACATCTAACAACACAAAACCCGCTGAAGACATAAACACACCGGGCCCACTACAAACATTTATTTCAGAAACATTAAACAACAACACACCGGTAGATGGTGCCATAGGTGTAGGTTCTATAATATACAGCACAAATATAGAACGTAACAACAACGGTAAAAAACCTCTGATAGAAAACACAACCCTGGACAGAACAGCATATGCCAAAGCAAAAGACATGTTAGACAGGCAATATTTCGAACACATTTCGCCCAGCGGCAAAGGTGTGGGCGACCTGGCCAACAATGTTGGCTACGACTACATAACAGTTGGCGAAAACTTGGCCTTAGGTAACTTTACAACTTCAGCCGACATAGTTACGGCGTGGATGAACAGCCCGGGCCACCGTGCAAACATATTAAACGACGCATATACAGAAATAGGTGTTGGTATAGTTTCTGGCATGTACGAAGGTCGCAACGTATGGATAGCCGTACAACATTTTGGCCGACCACTGTCTGACTGTCCAACCATAAACAATGTTCTAAAAAATACAATAAACAAAAACGAGAAAGACGCCAATATAATGCAGACAGAATTAAGTAAACAAAAAACTGTTATAGATGCACCTGGCACAAATGCACAGCCTGACTATATACAACTAGTAAATACATACAACGAACTTGTTAAAAAATACAACACACTAATTACCACAACCAAAGACCAGATAACCGAATACAACAAACAAATTCAAAAATTTAACAGTTGTATAGGCCAACCTGCGGCTAACTAAACAATATTAGCCAGTTCAATAGGGGACCTTTCATAAAAAAACAAAACTACCATATCGGTGGTTTTGTTTTTTCTTGTACTTTATTTTGGGGTAGTGTACATATTAATTTAATTATTCAATTACTGCCAAACGTGTACAAAAACCAACACCGCAAATTTGCAGGTTTTAGTTTAGGGGAATAGAGCTTTGTTTTATATATACGTGTCGCACAATATATCTTTTCCGACATTAGTCTATACTATGACTAATGTCGGAAAAGATGATTGGATTGTACGACATGTGCAACACGTCGTACAATCCAATTTTGCGACATTGTCTTATAATTTAAATTACATTATCCCCTGGATGTTTTCTTTGAAAAATTTCTCAGTCAAAATTTTTATATGTTTTGGAAGAGGTATTTTTTTATTCTTCATTAGGGAATCTATCCCCTGCTGGTCTAGTATTTTCTAACCACACCCTTAACTATGGCCAGTATTTTTAGACTTTGTTCTGGGTATATGTTTTTAAAATCTCGGTTAGCTGGTTCAAGCCAAATTTTACTACCCTGTTTGCGGAAAAACTTCATGGTAAATTCGCCATCAACTTCGGCTATAACTATGTCGCCGTCCTTAGCTGTTTCTGTACGTTCAGCTATAACCATGTCTCCGTCGTCTATGTGGGCGTCTATCATACTTTTACCATCGACTTCTAGTATGTATGTTTTTTCTTTTTTCTTTATTAAAAAATTGTTCAGGTTAATAGTAGTTTCAAGCACGTCAGGCGCGTCAGCTGGAAAACCAGCCTTAACCAACCCAAGCAAAGGTGTTTCGCCAAATGTAGATGTAGGTACCATTCTACCCAGGTGGTCTTTTTCAACCAGACCTGCTTCGAGTAGTTTGTCTACCAAACGCGAAACGGCGTTTTTGGATTTGAACCCAAAAATCTTCATCATTTCGCTATATGTCGGCATTCTATTGTTTGCACCATAGAATGCACTGAGTTTATTTTTATATTCGTTGTTTTGCATTTTATATTATTATACATTATCTGAAGCCCACCACCATCCATTAAACCTAACAAACCGCATCGTCGACCCTCAATGGACACCGGTCGACGTGATTCTTGGGAGAATCAACCAACCCCTGCGAGGTATCTAGTACTGTAATGTAAACGCTTGCATAACTTGGTTAAAGAATGTTGCCTGTTTATGTTGGCGCATTCTTTTGCGAAGTTCTGCATGTGCCCGGGCTTCAGTGGCATAGTTTTGGCCGGATATTACCTTCAGATCTATTTCGCGGTTTAATTTTTCTAATTGTCTTTCTAGGACTTTTACATATTGCTCTCGTGACATATTGTTACTATCTACATTATTGTTTTTATAGACATTGGTTAAACTATTACTAAAGCGACCATGTGTATAGTATATGTGAACGCTCGTTCACATGCAATGTGGATAAGTAAATACGATACGTAAAATAAATTTTGTAAACAACAGGGGACTGACGCCTTTATTTTATAAGCTTAATTCCCTACAAAAGAAATAAAATTATTCTTCTCTAACCAATTCCATAAAATATCTGCACTTCTGCCTTCTTTTATTTCTCTATTTTTTAATTTCTCAAATATTTCTTCTGGACTTAGTACGACTGTTTCAATGTCGCCTATTTCTTCTTCTATTAGTTCCCTGTCGCCTACTGATGCCCCTGTAACTAAAAAGTAAAACAAGTCCCATTCTACAGATGCACCAGCCTTAGAAACTTCAAGTAGTGTATATGTACCACCATGTATACCAGCTTCTTCTTTGCCTTCGCGCTGTGCTGCAGCTTGTGCTAATGGCAGTATATCAGCCTCAGACGCGCGATGTTCGTCTAGCTGTGCCAATGTGTCGAAAACCTTACCGCCCGGTAGACGGTAGTCGTACCCACCGACTTCACGGCGTATTTCGCGGGTCATAAGTAAAGACTTTTTATTGTCTTTTTCTATTTCAATAATTAGTCGCACACCAGGTGCACGTACAGCAGCCTCGAAAGTTACACCAGGTTTACCTTCCCATGTAACAACTTCAAACATCTTGCCCCGATATGCAATATCAAAACTCGGCTTCATATTCAAATTAGATTTTTTATTTTGCATAATCTTCTAGTGGATAAATGTCAAAAGCCATTTCTTCATATGGGTGGACTGCCTTAACTTTTTCAATAACGTCTTTTAATATTTCTCTTGGTACAACAACTTCTATTTTTTCTTCTTCTACTGATTCGTATTGACCAGATTCTCCTATTGCAGGTTTAGAATTTTCATTACCACGGTAACGACCAACACCACGTGTAGAAAACGAACAAAAATCATAGTTACCAATTTTTCCTGCTCCGGCTTTACCTAAAGTTTCTCGAATAATATCAGTATGTGACATTGGGGTAAATATTATTAGTTTTACATTTTTCATAATACCCAGATTATCGCACTTTTTACGCATTCATGCCAGCCACATAGCCTGTGGTCCAACACAACTGTAAAGAGAACCCTCCAGACGGGCGGTTTATGTGTAGCAAGTCGCCGATAATAAACACATTTGGATATAGGCCACTGCGCATGGTTTTCGTATCCATATCAGCCAATGGCACACCACCGTCGGCAACCACTGCCCTGTCGTAGCCCATTAAGCCGGTTATTGTCATCGGTACGGCCTTTATTAGGGCCACCAGGGCTTTGCGCTGTTCTTTACTGATACTGTGCACTTTGGTGTCTATATCTATACCTAACAGGCTTGTGGCCATAGTGTTAACCGCATCCGCCATACCGTCGGGCACAATGTTTGCCATTATGTTTTTCAACATTTTGTTTTTGTTTGCATCGAATGCCTTTATAACTGTGTTGTCTAATGCACCCAGATCAGTGTCGGGGTACATGTCTATTGTTGCGGTAACTTCGCCTTCGGTTAGCAGGTCGTGGACTTTGCGTGCACTGTTTAGTATCAATGGACCAGACACACCAAAATGCGTAAACAATATTTTACCAATTTTCGAGAAAGACTTTTTCTTATCTATAAAAAATGTAACCTTCATAAACGACAAAGACACACCCGCCAATGCATGTATGTAGTCTTCCTTTACTGCTAACGGCACTATAGACGGTGTAGGTGTAGCCAGTTTATGGCCCATGTTTTCTAGCCATGTAAAACCGTCGCCAGTAGAACCAGTATATGGGTGCGAAAGTCCACCAGTAGCAAATATAAAACTGTCGGCTGTATATGTAACACCACCAGCTATAACACCGGTAACAGCATGCGATGTTTTTTCAAATATTATTTTACTTACAGGCGAACTGGTTTTTATGGTAACTTTGTTGTCGTGCAAATATTTTTCTAATGTATGGTACACGTCCAGCGCGCTTTGTGTTTGTGGAAATGCACGTTTACGTGCCTCGACAACTAGTGGCAAACCACGTGAAGTAAAAAATTCAAATGTATTGTCTTTGTTAAACTGCGAAAAAGCAGAGAACAAAAACTGGTCAGTGTTGTTTTCGTGAACATAGTTTTTTAAAAACAAACGTAAGTTAGATTCGTCGTTGGTTATGTTACATCGACCACCACCAGAAATTTTTAATTTCTCGCCCATGTTTTTATTCTTTTCCAAAAGCAAAACACTTTTACCCCGGGCGCCCGCAGTACCAGCAGCCATCATACCAGACGCTCCACCACCGATAACCACTACGTCGTAGTGGTTTGTTTTGTTTGTAGTGGTAGGTTTTTCCATGTTTTTAGTATAACACATAAATACTGTTTTGTCTTTAGTGTCGGCAAAAACAAAAAACGAACACGTTTGTGTTCGTTTTTTGTTTTATTTCTTTACCACTACCTTCTTAGGTTTCTTTACGTTTTTTTGTTGACTGTTATTACCTTTTGCCATATATGAATTTCTGCTTAATTATAATACTTATATTATACACAAATATTTTATACTACAACAGAGCTGGCTTGCCAGTACCTGCAAATATAAAACTGTTTACTATTTCGTCTAGTGTTTTTTGTACAACGTCTTTGTCGTATACTGTTATGCCCTGGTCCGGAGAATAGTTACCAATGTTTGTAGAATGCACCACTGTTTCTATGTTGTAACATTTGTTTTTATACACTGTTCTATATGAAGTTACATCGTACAAATTCCCTGCCCCAACGTCTGTAGAACTTAATATAGTAAAAGGTATATTGTTTATAGTTGTATTACCTATGGCCACCTGACCAGCGTTAGGTTGTGGTGAAGTACAACTTTGTAAAGCTATTTTATCAGAACTTGCACCAACGTTTACGGTGGCTTCGCTAAAATTTGTTTTAGGTTGGAACATTCGTGGTATATATACTGTTGCTAATACATTACCTTTTGTTGTAGACCCATTTGCCCATTGTTGTGTTGGAACCGCTGCGTTCTTTGCACCACCAGCAACAAATATAAAGTCCTTAGGGTATGTTATAGAAAAAGTTTTAGCACTGTCAGTATATGTATTTTGTATTAGTGCACCAAACTGTGTACAGTCTACTTGTGGCATAGACTGGTAGGTTAAGTTTTCTTTGTCTTTGTATATGTACGCACCATCTGTGCCCTGAATCATAGCACCAAAAGCCACGCTGGCTTCGGCACCTTTTTCTGAATTTGCTAACACAACACGCAATTCTTCTTTTTGTAATGTGCCTTCGGCAACTGTGTTCCACCACATGTCGCTGTAACCTGTCATGGCAGTTGTGTCTAAACCACCGATGTTGCCACTAAACACTCCTGCCTTTTTGTCTTTCTCGGCTGGTAGTATATGTAAGTCGCCAGTAACATCGTTACCTTTTACAGTAAGTTTTAGCCATATTACATCTTTCAAAGTTTTAGTTGCAGGTGTTTCCTTGTAGAAACAAAAGTTCTGGGGTTCTGTAGCTACAGGTTTAGTAACAGGTATTTCTACTGATTGTTCAATAACTGGCGATATTTCTTTTTTAATTTGTGTAAAATACACTACACAACCCGCAACGAACAATATAACTACACTAAAAAGTATAAAAGTATTTTTTCTCATGTATACAAGTATACCACAAAAGCACACCTAGAAAAATTTATCTAGGCATTGGAAATGCGTGTAGTTCAGCGCGTAAGGCGGCGTAGTTTGGCAGGGCCCGTGCAACTAGGGCCCAGAACATGGGGCCGTGGTTCATTTGTTCCAGGTGGCACAGTTCGTGCACTATTAGGTAGTCTACCAGGTGTGGTGGCAGGTGGATAATTTTATAATTAAAATTCAAGTTCCTTTTCGACGAGCAACTTCCCCATCTTTTTTTCTGGTTTTTAATAAAAACTCGCCCATACGAAAACTGATAGAGTGTATTCCACTCTATCAGTTTCGTTGCAACAAGTACGCGAGCCTCTTCTATTTGCTGGCGCCTTGCTACCGATATTTTTTTCTTTGGTCGGCGTACCCGAACAAAGTATTTTAATATTTTTGATCTGAACACAAAAAGTTTTTAATAACCTTTATTATATACCTGGTGGTTGCCGTCGTCAGTTAGTTCTAAGAAAGATTCTAATGTTAACGCGCCAACATACCACACATCGTCCACTAACTTTATAGATTCTTTGTTTAAGATTCCATAACGTTCTGCGATTTCATCACGTTTAGTAATAAAATCTTCAACAGGTGTTGTTTTAGGTTTTATAAATTTATCTTCAGGGTTCATATATTTTATTAATTAACGTCTTTGTTATTTACAGAATGAGTTTCGTTATAACTTTCAAGACTCATTTTTTCATCGCCTAAGTTAACTGTCCATTGAGTACCATCCCAATCTAACATTCTAGCGTCAAGATCATTTTCTTTAGCTATTTCCATTTTCATATTTTGAACATCTTCTGAGGGATTAGTTTCACCTTCTGCATCTAAATGAGACTTTATAACAAAATGGTTGTCTTCTAAACTTACCATATTAACATCAACGCCATTATCTTTGGCGAATGCTGTTTTCATTTCCAGTGCATCTTGCATAGGAGTTTTTTCATTCATTTCCATATATGTAGTATATTACTTTTTCTTTTTAGCAACAACTTTTTTAGCAGCTGTTTTTGGTGCTGCTTTTTTAGCAACTACCTTTGGTGCTACCTTTTTTGCAGCAGGCTTCGCTGTAGACTTTTTAGCTGGTTTGTCCATTGCACGGTCTAGTAGTGCCTTAAGTTCAGGAGCATTTGCAACTTTAACAGGTGCTGTTGTCTTTTCCCATGGCTTTACGTTTTCTACTTTAGCTGGTTTTACTACAGCAGTACCTTCCATAAGTTTTATTAAACGGTCTAGTTTACTGTTTATAGATTCCATTTGTTTGTGCATAGAGTCACTAACTGCTGGTGCAGCTGGTGTATATGCTGGCTTTGGACTAAAGTCACGGCCTCCACGGTCGTTTCTTGGTGCTGTACCTGTGTCGCCTTTTTTCTTACCGAAACATTCGTTACAAAAAACAGGTTTGTCGCCTGATGGACGGAAAGGTACTTCACATGTTTTACCACATTCACTACATACTGCCTTAAACATTTCTGTTGGACGGTCATCGCGACCTCCACGGTCGTTACCTCCCCAACGCTTTGGGCCTCCGAAACTTGGGCGTCCACCGCGGTCGCCACCTCTGAAACCTCCTCTATCTCCTCCTTGGTTATATGCCATATATTTATTCGTTTATTTCTATTATCTTTTTCTTAGATGTTTCCCCGGACACAATGCGTACATCAGTCGGTGCAACATCAAAATATGTTGCCAGTGCTTTTACTATTGCACGATTTGCTTTGCCATCTATTGGTACTGCTTTTACAGACACCTTGTATACTACAGGTTCTGTAACTGGTTCTATACCCAACGTCGGCTGGGTTACGCGTTCTACACTTTCCGCCTTGGCATTAGTTTTAGCAATGACGGATATCTTCATCTTCTTATTTATTATTATGAAAGGTGTTTTGAAACAAGCTTTGTCATTTCAAACATTGTAACTTCTGCTTTACCACCGAATACTTTTTTCAAGTTTTCGTCTGCTAAAATGTTACGTTTGTTACTTGGGTTTTGAAGGTTGTTTTTCTTGATGTAAACCCAGATTGCTTTTACAACTTCTGAACGAGGCATTGGACCTGCACCAACTACAGCCGCTAGTTCTGGACTGATTTTCATTGGTTTCATAAATGCACTGTTTGTCTTTGCTGCTACTTTTGTTGTTGCCATGTATTTTTTTCTTTGATCTGCCATTACCCGCCTAAACGGTGGCATTTCATATTATTATTAATATAAAGGTAATTATACCATTTTTAGCATTAAATAGCCAGCATAATACAAAACACCCCCATTGGGGTGCTTGTTTTTAACTATGCTTCTACTGGGGCTTCTGGTGTAACTTCAGTTGTAGTTTCTATAGTTGTAGTTTCTGTATGTTCTGTTTTAACTGGTGCTACAGGTGTAGCTGTATGTTCAGTTGTTGTTTCTGTATGTTCTACTGTAGTAACTGTTTCGTCTTTTATTTCGTCTGACATAATGTGCATTCGTTTAAATAGTAATCGGCAATGCAGTATATACTACTATGTATCGAATACCTAATTATTCAGTTGTTACCCCATCGAACTCTGGGCCGTCTGCCTCGGCCATAGCCTTGGTGGCACGTACCACACCGTCCTGGTGGTGGGCTGGGCTGTATATGGTATACATCTTTAATGCATCAGTTGTAGATGTGTTTATAACATTGTGGTGGGCACCTGAAGGTACTATAACAGCGTCACCATCGGCCACAGCGTATTCTGTGTCGTTTATTATTACTTTACCTGTACCTGACTCGAATCGGAAAAACTGGTCATTGTCTGTGTGTACCTCGGCACCGATTTCTTCACCCGGTAGTAACGACATCAACACTAACTGGCAATGTTCGCTTGTATACAAAACATGTCGGAAATCTGTGTTGTCTGTTGTTAGTTTTTCAATATTGTCTTTGTAACCTTTTTTCATAATATTTTTCAAATTAATGTTACTGCATAGTTACAGACATTTTGTAACTATATATGTATGATACCACTAATACCACCAGCATTATAACTGGGAATAGAACAATAGCTGAAAAACCATTTACCACAGTCAAACTTACAGCAGCACATATAAAATCTATTGCAAAACCTGCATAAGCCCATTCCTTTACGCGTTTTGGCACCATAGGCAACATTAACACAACTGCACCAACAACTTTAAATATTGCCAGCATAGCACCGAAATACTCTGGGTAGCCTAAACCGGTTATACCCTGTTTAGCCATTTCTGTCTGTGATGTTAACGCTGTCATTACACCTTCTAGTAGAAATATAATACTTGTCGAAACCCAAAATATAATTTTAATTTTTTTCATATGTGTAGATTATATCAAAACATTACAGTATGGCAATTTTTATACGCACAGTGTCGCCTTCTTGTATACCTTCTACCTTGCGTACTTTTTTACTTATACATAACAGGTACCCGGCTTGTTTATGTGGAAACAAAGATGTTACCCAAGTAGTTTTACCTATTGTTGCATTTATTTTGACAAAACCCTTGGTATATGCTGCGCGAATATTTTCCGAAATCTTTTTGTCTAATGTTACAAAATGCCAACCACCATCGCCAGGCCACCGCCATATTTCAGAATTTATTATAAAATTTTTCTTTAGCTGTGGCATGTTACCTTTTATTACTTGTGCGCACTGTATATAGATACAGGTCTTCTACTTTTTCGCGGGCCCAGGGTGTTCTACGTAAAAAAACTAAACTAGACTTTATACTTGGGTCGTTAGTAAAACACTTTATGTTTATATGGTGGCCCAGTTCTACCCAGCCAAGTTCGGCAACCAGGTATTCTAGTATATTGGCTAGTGTTTTGCCTTGTAGTGGGTCGTTTTGGTGTTGCATGGTTATACTATAGTATTTTTATACCCCGGGAACAAATTTTAACGATATCGAGTTTACACAGTGGCGGGTGTTTTTGTCAGTCATCATCTCGCCTTCGAACACATGCCCCAGGTGCCCACCACAGTTTGCACAAGTTATTTCCACCCTTTCTCCATCAGCATCTATTGTGCGTTTTACTGCACCATCTATTTCCGCATCGAAACTTGGCCAACCACAAGTAGATTCAAATTTATCTTTCGAGTTATACAGTGGCGCATTGCACTGCTTACATGCATACACACCAGTTTCTTTGTTGTTTATATATTCACCAGTAAAAGGTGCCTCTGTACCCTTGTCCAGTATTACATTCTTTTCTTCTGCTGTAAGTTCGTTTAGTTGCATATGGGCATTATAACACACTTGATTTATAGACTTGTTATATGCATAATAATCTTAATGGAACGTTATTTAGTATCGTTCAGTCAGTTGGCAAACAGAACAATTTGCCCTGTGAAAAAACTGACTTCCGGAAAGACCGGGTTGAAGCATATCTTGCCTGTCAATTTTGACTAAACGATGACTGGGCATAGGATATCGGCCCGACGTAATGCTTTCAACAAAAAAGTTCTGGGGTTGAAATACCCTAAAAAAAGAGTGGTTGCATCTAGCCACTCTTTTTATATTGCGCCTTCCTTTTTAAGTAATGCAATTTTAGCTTTTGTACCACCACGGTTATATTCGCCCACAGTACCCCGTCCGACCGAGCCATCCGGGCGGGCGTCACTTTTTATTACCCTATGACACGGCACATCCGGCAGATAGTTAGCCTTCATGACACTACCAACTGCCCTACTAGCCCCTGGACTGCCAGCACGTTCGGCAACTTGTTTGTATGTTAAAACCCTACCCTTTGGTATTTTCCGCACCACATCTAAAACTTTTTCAGTAAATGTTTTTGTTTTCATAAATTTAACATTCTGGTATTCTGCAGAATGTTGGAATGTTATTTAAATTGTTTAATAAAATCTACTAATTTTTTGCCATAAGGTGACAATGTATGGACTACACTTCTACCTTGATATTTCTTATTTAACAATCCTGCCTGGGTTAGTTTACGTGTATGTTCGGAAATTGTTTTTATATTTGCACCCAAAAATTCTGTTATATTATCTAATGTCATGTTCGGGTTTTTATTTACTGCCAATAAAATATTTATTCGCCAATGATTAGCTAAACCCTTGAAATGCCTTTCCATTTGTTTTGCTGTTTTCATAATAAATAAATATTTTTATTACTTTAATATTTTATCTAAATCAAATGATCGTATTGATGCATTCCCTACATCATCTAAATATTCACCTGTTTCAAGAAAATGCATTAATATTACAATTCCTCCATGTGCCACAATTAATGCTTCACTATCACCATTTTCATTATTAATAGTATTTAAAATTTTCAAAACTCTTGTTTTTACATCTTCATATGATTCACCACTTGGACGCCAGTCATAATTAAGCATTTTGAAACACTTCATGTGTTCATCTAAAAATGGAGTTCCATTTAGGACACCAAAATTAACTTCACGTAATTCATCATGAAAAGTCATCGGCACTTTTAATACATCATTTAGTATCTCTGCAGTTTGCTTAGCTCTTTCTAGTGATGACACATAAATATGTTTAATTTTTTTAGGCAATGTCTCAGCAGCGAGTTTTGCTTGTTTAATTCCCTCCTCAGCTAGTGGAGCATCTAAGTGTCCATTAATTATACCTAATTTATTTAGCTCTGTCTGGCCATGCCTAATTACGTATACTTTCATAAAAATATTATAACATGAATATTATACATAAAAAACATTCTGGTATTCTGCAGAATATGAGAATGTTATTTTAAGGGTTAAGTTAGGAATTGGAGATTTTTAGGATATGGGCAAAGTGGGTGGCGGAGACGGGTTGGATGGATAGACGTTGGCCGGGGGCCAACAGTGGCATACCGGCGCATGCTGGGTCGAGGCGTATTTCTGCCAAGGTAACTGGGTGTTTGAACTTTGCTACATAGGCAATGTCTACACATTGCCATATTACATTACCGTTATTCCCCTTTGTTGGTTTTACAGCCTTCGGATCGTAATGGTCGTCAGCTTTATCAAACTGGGTTTCGTCGGCATGGGGCGCACTTGCAACACGAGCTACACCATATACACCCGGCTGGGCCTTGACCTCCTTTATATGTGGACCACCGGAATGGTAGAACAATACCGCGTCACCCACTTGCATACCTGAAACCATAAAGTTCCGGGCTTGGTAGTTACGTACACCGGTCCAACTTGTTTTTTTATCTTTCTTCAAATCGTCGATGCTATAGCACGTCGATTCGGATTTTATAAGCCAGTGGTTCATGGGGTTAGTATATCATATGGAATAATACAAAATAACATTCTCATCTTCTTGAGAATGTGAGAATGTTATTTTAGATTTTTTTAAATACATAATAAACAAAAACCGCTTTATGCGGTTTTTGTAGTAGTAGATTTATTTAAGATTTTTCTTTGATCTTCGGTAGCTTTACGAATCACTTCTTTAAACACTTTCTTTTTCTCACCAGAAGAAGCCTCTCGGAAAAAACGAGAGAATTCAGAGTCTTTTTTCTTTTGTGGTGTTAGGAAAGCGAACATATGATTATAATAACATATTTTTTAATGTATAAACAGTATAGTCTTCTTTAACATAATTGTCAATATTGTCAATGTTTTCCTTATATTCTTGTGTTGAGCCATTTATATTTTTAAATAAGAGATGTATTTTTACACCAGGAAATTCTTTCTTCATTTGATTTACCACATTTCGAGCATTAAAATATTCATCAACAAATGATTCTTTCGGAACATTTCTACCATCCTTTAGTTCCCTAGCCTTTACGAATTCCCAGGCTTGTAATGGATCTTGATAAACATAAATAATCTGAACTGGCCTATTGTGGTCAACAGATCTTTTTATATTCTGTCGAGCCTTATCTATTTTTGAAAAAGTCGTATCAAAAATAAAACTCTTTGCTTTATCAATAGCTATATCATGAATTTTTTCTGCCAAGATCGAAGTTGCCCCTTGAAATAAATTTGAGTTTTTACCATTATATTCTTCAAAATGATTTCTTAACTCATCAGGGTCGATTCTTAATATCGTATCAGGTTTTCCAGTTAATTGTTCGATAAGCCACTTTGAAGATTCAGTTTTTCCAGCACCGGGCGAACCAGCCATAAAAACAGAAACCGGATTCGCTTCTGATTCATATTTAAAAACTAATTCCTTGGCTATTAACTTTTTATTTGAACGGGCATATTCTTCCGCCCCTTCCTTGATTTTTAATTCCTCAGGATCCATGTTTATATTTTACACCCACAACATAATTTTCACCACCACCCTGTTTTTTTATCTTTCTTCAAATCATCGATGCTATAGCACGTCGATTCGGATTTAATAAGCCAGTGGTTCATGGAAGTATTATATATTATTTTAATTTACTAGGCGAAGAATGTATTAATCCATCAATTATAAATAATTCTGGAGAAATAATGCCCTTTTTTTTGTTTTCTTCATGTAATTTTTCTAGTTGCTCTAATTGTGTAGAAATTTTCTTTTTATTAGAAATTTCTTTTTTTATCTTTATAACTACATAAAAACTATGCATCGCATTTTCACTTTTTTGATATGCTGTAATTTGTTTCTGAAAACCAGTTATTAAATTTTTATTGTTAGATTTTTTTATTTCAACTAGAATTTTTTTATCATATCCTGTACCTAGTGAGAAATCTACAGGGCCTCGTCCTGCATCTGACTCTCTAGCAAGAAGAATGTTTGCTTGCTGACAAAAAATATCTGCAACAAGAAAAAATAAAATTTGCGATACATCTTCATTGTGAGGATTTTCTTTTTGTAACGCACCAGTATTACTTTTTCTATAAAGTAATTTATTTCCGCCATTTTGTTCAATACATCTTTGGAATTGAGTAACGAGTTCACGAATAGAAACAATTAAATCATTTTCATTTTTTGGTTGTTTCTGTGGTTTTATATTTGATGTTTCTGAATCTACAAAGGGTTGAATTGAATAATAACCCTTGCTGTCTTGCTGTAGATCATATGGATCTACTGTGATTTTTTGGTAAACATCTATAAGTTTTTTCATTCCCTCTCTAAAATTGTCTATTTCTTCTTTAGATTTACCTGACATATCCCTAATTGTATTTTTAAGTACTGGAAACAGAATTTGATTAAATTCTTTTCTTAAAATTTTATTATGTTCCGACGCATATCCAATTTCATCCCAATCAGTTGCTACTGGTAAAACTCTAAGGAAATTATTAGGAATAAATATAATTTGTGTCCCCAAAAAAGGATGCACTGGTAAGTTATATTCAACGCTATTTATTTTAAATTTCTTAGTTTTAATTTTTAAATCTTTTGATATTTTTTGTGTATATGCACAAAAATCTTGATATATTATACCAACAGTAAGATCACTTAAGCGATCAGAAGCAAAATTTTGTACAAAAAGTCCAAGTAATTCCATTACTTCTGCATCTTCTATTCCTACTGCAAGAATCTCACTCAAAGAAAGCAACAACTGATTTGCTAATGTCTTTGGTATTGCAGTTCCTCTGTCAGTCTTGTCCCCATAACCAATAGAAAGTCCTTTGGGTTCTGGTATAGCTAGCATGTCTCTAGCTTCATTTCTAAGCCTAGAAGTAATGTGTGATTGTCTGTGTATCTTTATGATATTTTTAAAATAATCAAGAATTTTTTGTCTAGAATTTTTAAATTCTTCAATCTTTGAATTTACAATGAGTTTTGGGTCTACAAATAATTTTGTATCTACTCCAAGAGTTGCGTCAAAAACGCCTGCATCTTCGAGTTGTTTTCTAGTAACCAAGAGATGTTTGCTTAACGAAATTGTTTTCCTTACTTGATTAGTTTTCATAAATTATTTTTATTTATAAATTAATAACCTCCTGAACAACACCTTGAACAGTATCTCCTTCTTCGGGGTAAATTGGTTTAAACTCTGGGTTTGTACTTTTTGGTAACAAAACTCGTCTGCCGTCAATTTTATCATAATATTTAATAGTAACATTTTCACCATCTAACAAAGCAACGACCCTATCACCAGTCTCACCTTTTTCTGCGTATCTGCACAAAACCAGATCACCGTCATTTATACCGGCTTTATTCATAGAATCTCCATTAGCTTTAACTATAAAATATACTGCACCTGGTTTAATTTTACTCTTTTCTACCATTATTATTTCCTCTATATTATTTTCACCCATTAGAGGTTCACCACAAGGTGCAGACCCTACCAAAGGAACACCTACCATTTCAACTTGATATGGTGATTTTACAATTTTAGGACTAATTTCTTTTTGAATTAAAGTAGTTCTATTTCCGAAAACTTCTTTAAAATAATTTCGAAGGTTCTCGTCAACAATATAAACATATGTTCCTTTTATACCTCTAGTTAAAATTGTCTTGTATATATTTATTATATATCTCTCTAGTTCATTTGGGTCGATAATTCCTTTGCGTCCATTTGTATCGAAATATTTTTCTTTATCAACTTTAAATTTTTTATGCACTGGATCATAAGAAAGCTCAGGACCAATTATTACTCCGACATAATTTAAATCATACCCTTGTACTGTATGTATACATCCTACTTCATTGATTGCATTTGGTGAATTAACCCAATCTTTTGTAACAGAATTCCAAACAAGTTTAAAACCATCTATTTCAATATCATATTTTTGAGTGGATTTACTTTTGGGATTTGTATGCCAAGGCCAGGCATAACCAGCAACAATACGTGCCAATTTATGTTGTTTATCTTTTTCTTTTATATCCTCAATCATCTTACCTACATCATCAAATATCCTGAAATCATAATTTGAAAATGAATTTTTTTCTGGTTTTACTAAATCAAAAATATCTTCAATAAATTTTATAAATTCTTCACCAGCCTCAACACGCATTTGAGTATTTAGTTCATATTTTTTAGCATTTAATTTTTTGAAATCTTCAGGTCTAATATCAGCAGGTTTTATACTCTGATTTTCATCATAGAAAAATATTTGATGTTTGGAAGATTTCATAATCCAATCAAGTTGGTTGCCTTCACTACTTAAGCCAAAAAATCTATTGATTTTATCAAATGCACTATAATTCACTATACCTTGCCTTCTTTGCAAGCGGTGAGATTCATCAACTATTAACAAATCATATTCTCCGTGCACTGCATCATTTGGGCCAATAACCATATTAGATTTCAAGCCTTTAATTTTTTTAAAAACCATTGAAATAGTTTTCCTCAATGAAGTCATTGGGACCACAAGACCAATTTTCATATTCTTTGTTTCGTTTTTTTCTTTTAAATACTTGAAAAGATATGTCGCTAAAATAGTCTTACCAGTACCTGGTTTTCCATTGACTATAAAAGTATTAATTTGATTTTTTTTAATATCTTCAAAAATCTTATCCGCGACTAACAATTGATCTTCATTCAAAGACTTATACGGAGAGTATTTAAATAGGTCACTGTTTTTTAAATCTACAAGAGTATTTTTAACCAACCCCATTGATCTAAGATTTTCCCAAGCTTTTTCAAATTTAGCTTTGTATCTCTCTTTATCATAATATTTGTGGTTTTTTAAACCCCCATTCCCGTTTTGTAAAATAAATTTACCATCAGCAGAAATATATTGTATCAACCAAGATTCGATATCAAGAGTCGCAGAAACATTATATTCTTCATCAGTAATTATATGAATATTTTTTAATTTTGATCTTTCTGGATTATCATAGTGTTCTTTGCTTCGTCCATGTAAACGAGTAGTTTCTCCGATATAGATTTCACTCCCGTTTTCAATAATATAAACAACAGGCCAATTTAAACCGAAATTATATTGTTTAATTTGATCAAACTTATCTTTATCAAAAGGAAATGTTTTAATATCAGCCATAATTATAATTCAGTATATTTAAGGTGTTTACCTTTTGCTTTTTTTACAGGGTATTTTTTAGAATTTTCTTTCATCTTAACTTCTACTGCTTTTTTAATATCAATACCTAAATCGTTACACATTAAAAGCACCCAGTACATTACATCTGCAAGTTCTTTACTTACTTCTTTTTTATTCTTCTTTATATGTTCAGCCATTTCTTCATGGTTTTTCCATTGGAAATGTTCAAGAACCTCTGCAGATTCCAGAAGTAGTGATATTGCAAGATCCTTAGGGTTGTGAAATTGCTTCCAATTCCTTTGGTCTCTAAACTTAACTATTTGTTCTGTTAGTTTTTCTATATCTGACATGAACGCATTCTACCACCAACTACCTCTAAAAACCAGCGGTTTTAAGCTTTAAAATAGACTGCTTAAATCGCAAAAAAGTTTACTACATCACCGTCAAACATAGGACTATATTCCTTAGGTGGTTTGCCATTTACTGTAAACCCAATCATGCCTGGTTTGTATTTTTCTTCTATTTCCGGGTATTCGATAAACATTGACTGCATAATAAAAGCAAACGGCGCATTTTGACTGGACATACTTGTGTACCCAGGAGTTTTGGTTATTTCCTGAAGTTTTTCGTCGAAATGTACTGTTATAGTTATTGATGGTGGCATAAATAGATTATATAAAATTTTTATTTCAAATACGAGTCAAAATATATAGCATGACAGGTATAACCACCTGGGTTTTTGAGGAGGTAGTCTTGGTGGTATTCCTCGGCGCGGTAGAAAGTAGTAAAAGGTTCGAGGGTGGTAACAACAGGGTTTGGCCACCTTTTAGAGTCGTTGACTATTTTAATAAAGTCCCCTGCTTGTTTAAGTTCGTCCTGGTCCTGGTAGAAAATGGCGCTGCGGTATGCGGTGCCGATGTCGTTACCCTGCTGGTTTAATGTGGTGGGGTTATGAATCTGGAAGAAGAAGTCGAGAAGTTTCCAGAAAGAAGTTTGTGCTGGGTCGTAAACTATTTCAATAGCCTCGGCATGCCCTTCATGATTCTCATAAGTTGGATCAGGGGCGGTGCCACCAGTGTAACCGGCGGTAATGTCTAACACGCCAGGCTGGTTACGCATCAAGTCCTCCAACCCCCAGAAACACCCACCAGCTATATACATTTTTTTATTTTGCATGTTTGTATTATAACACCTTCAAATAAAAAACCCTGAAGAATAAATTCTTCAGGGGTGGTGTTGGGGTTTAGGCAACTAATTTTTTACGGTACAGGTCAAACATAATAACACCTAACATCATGTTGTGGTTTACAAAATGCATTTTTTCGTGGACATAATAGTCGGCTGATTGTTCAGGGTTAATTTCTTTTAATACCATGAGTTCTGTAAGTATGGCCTTAATTGAAAAGTCGTCCATATCGTGAATAGAAGGAAAAAAGTCGGTAAAACAATTTTCCAATATCAGTTCGTACCCATCAGATGAACATGCATTGTATTCATAGTTTCCCCTGAAATCAGAAAATTCACTATTACTCATATGCCATGACAATTTTTTCTGTTGTGCGAGTTTAGCATTTTCAAAAATTTTAGAATATGCAGATTGCCATTTTTTGAACGCTTGTACATAAACCTGGCGATAAGTACGGTCTAATGGTTTATAGTTATCGCTTATTAGTTTAGTAAACGATTCAGTTCGTACAGAAATTTCTTTTTCAGATAAAGGTTTATAATTTTTATTTCTTTTTCTGAGAAAAGTAAAAAGCAAGATTGCGGCGCTTATTGCACCAGTAGCAATTAATATAAGTATAGTCATATTTTAATGTATTAAATTTTCATATACAATACGTCAATTATCAAAAAATGTCAACAAGTATTTCTTATGCCTTTTACATCATATGACTAGCTATATACCAACAAACCACAAACAGGTTACCCCACCACGATACAAACGAAACAATAAAACTAGCGGTTATTTTATACTGCCACGACATGGGTAGTAACTGACTTGAGAGACCTTGTTTTTCACGGTTAAGTAAAAACGGGCTGACAGAGAAAGAAAGGAATATACCGTTTAACAACATTACCGGTACAGAATATAAATGGAAAAGTAACAAACCAGTAAAAGGCACATTGCGGTACAGCATTGCTCCACCGATGATGACTAAAAACATACCGGCCCATATAAGTGGTTTTGTAACTTTGTGTGTGCGGGTTGTGGCTTCTGTCCAGTACGCAGATTTGCGCCCCAAGAAACCGTGCAGGTCGATAACAGTAACAGCACCTAGGCCGATAATAAAACCAACAAATAAAATAAATAATGAAAGTGTATACATGTTATTCTGCTTCAGCTAAAAGGTTGTTAATGTCTAGTGGCAAGGTATCCATTTCTACCATGCCGTCGTTGGACACCTTCCATGTAGATTTTGGTCGGTCTACATACAGTTCGACACCGTTACCGTCGGGGTCGCGTAGGTATATGGCTTCGGACACACCATGGTCAGATGCACCTTCTAATGGGTAGCCCGAGTCTATAAGGTGTTTTAGTACACGTGCTAGTTCGCGGCGTGACGGGTACAGAAATGCAATATGGTACATACCAGTGTGGCCATGTGGTGGTGGTGTTGCGCCCTGCCCTGCCCAAGTGTTTAGCCCTATGTGGTGGTGGTAGCCACCAGCAGAAAGAAACACAGCACTGTCGCCATAGCGGGCGGAAACGTCGAACCCAAGCATGTCGCAATAAAATGCCATGGCCCGGTCAAGGTCGGACACGGTAAGGTGTATGTGGCCGATGGTGGTTTCTGGGTGTGTTTTCATGTATGTATTATACCGCATTTGAAATTAAATAAAAAAATTTGCAAAAACATACACAGGTGCGATATAGTATACAAAACTGAATATAAAAAAATGGTTTTATTGCATTACCCTGATGCATGAAATTTAAGGGGTAGGCGAAAATAAACTTGTAAGTAGCATTGTGTGGAATAATGGTGAGGTGCTGCCAGCCATGCAAGTTGCGTAAGGCGATTTTTTTTATAGTGACCGCGCGCGGAACTATTTTTTTTCTAGTATTTAAATTCAATAAAACCCCTGAATAAAATATATTCAGGGGTTTTTAAAATTTTGATTTTAATAACTAAACAGAAACCATATGTTTGATATGTGTTTCTAAAAGTCCAATCAAAAATCTTGTTTTTTCTTTTAGAACTCTGAGTGCCAGGTCCATGTGGCCATCGGTGTGTAATATTTCATTAATCTTTTTGTAACCAGTTGAAATTGATTCCAAAAGTTTACTTAAAATTTTTGGATCTGGTTCAGTGTTTTTGTTTGCTTCTGTGTAAAGATTCATCAGAGAAGCTTTAAAATCAATTAATTGATTTTTTGTTTCTTTTAGGCAGTTACTTAGCACATCTTCAGCAGCACACACTTCAGCAGATATGGTAATGTTGGCTTTTTTGCTACGAATGATTTCTGGGTCTATTTTTGGTTTTGGCATATAAATAAAGTATTTTCTAAACAAAATATAGCACACAAAAAACACGCGGTCAACAACGCGTGTTTTTATATTACATTACATCTGACAGGCCACCACCGTTTGTTACGTTTGTAAAACCTGAACTAAGCATAAGGTTTTTTGCTATTTCTGCCCTACCCCCTGAACGACAATATAGAACTATGGGTGTGTCTTTGTCTAGTTTTGGAAATTTGCCTGTAGTCATTTGTAACATGTCAAAATGTATGGCACCTTCTAAATGTTTTTCGTTGTATTCGTCTGCTGTGCGTACGTCGATGTATACCATAAAATTTATTTGTAGTTTAAGTAAGTAATAGAAAGTTGTACTGTTGTTGCAAAACATACCCATATTAGATATGGCAAGTTCCAGAATGTTATAGCACGTGCATGTGGGTATATAGCCACCAGTGCCCACACCAATGTACCTAATACAAACAGTATGTCTATGGCAGCAAGTATGTTGTTTTTCAAGCCAAACTGTAGTGGCGTAAAAGCAATGTTAAAAATAATGTTTAGTATAAAAGGTAGTGCCACCATAAATGGTATGGTTTTCTGAAATGCCATTATAAAAACCCGCCCAAAAGAAAGTATAATAATAACGTAAAGTACGGTCCATACTGGCCCGAACAACCACGAAGGTGGCGCCCATGTTGGTTTTACTAGTTCGGCATAGTTTATGAAGTTGTTCATATTTACATTATACCATACAAAAAAGCCACTTCCGAAAAAGTGGCTTTTAATATCTTAATAGAATCTACTTATAAAGATGATTCTAATTCGATAAGTTTTTTAACACCGGCATACAATTTTTCAAAAATCTCACGTTCAGTTACACCAAGACGTTGTTTGTTTGAAATATCATAAATTCCGTCAGATGATTCTGAATGTTCACCATGCACCCCACGAATAGACAGCCCCATGTCTTTGCAGATTGATTGAAAATCTGGAGACGCTGAAAGTTTCGGAATGCGAATGTGTACTGATGCACGCATTGCTGTACCCAAATTTGTAGGACATGTAGTATGGTAACCACGTGTAGAATCGAAAGCAAATTCGATTTTTTCATTGATAAAAGACAAAGCTTTAGAAAGTCTTTCAAAAACTTCTGCAATGTCTGCACCTTGTTGCATACTGATAATACGCATACTGTCTTCTTCGGAAACCCAAACTAGGAATTTTTTATCATTTGAAAAGAAAATTCCTCTGCCTTGTGGCCAGTCACGGTTTACACCTGCACTTTCCAGAAAACGGTCACCTTGTTTGAACAAAAAGTGGTCGGCAACAAGTTGCTGGCGCACTTCTTCTGTCATTGAAGACAACGAGTAGTACTTTCCGGCCAAAGGCTCAGGAAGTTGTTCCAATGCACTGACAACTTCTGATTCTAAACTGTTACGGTCAGAAGTACTAATAGCAGAAGGAAATGCATATTTTGCAAAGTTTCTTCCTACACGAATGCGAGTAGAAACTACATAAACACCTTCAGGATCAAGGTTTTCTACTGAAAGTCCGTCAAGAGAAAAGTCAGATTTGTGTCCTGACATGTCATACTTGTGGTATTCACGGATAATTGGGTCAAACAAAGGTGCGAATAATGTATACGACTCTGGGTCGCCTGCATATACGCCGATACTTGAATCAGGGTTATCAATACCTGATTGAATTGCTTTTTCTACAGTCCAGCCATGTGAAGTAATTTTACCTTCAAGTGACTGTCTGATTTCATCTGTACAATGCCTTTTCATAAGCATGTCGGGGTTTTCTTTGTGTTGTGATTGTGTGTTTTGCATATAAATAGAACTTAATTAAATTCTGTTTGATATTAGTTAATAATATGTGTATTGTCAATACCATTGTTCATGACCGATAAACTATATCATATAATTTATATTTTTACATATTTACATTTTACGTGCGTCGTAGGCCCAGTGTAGTAGTGCCTGGCGTTGGCGTGGGGGGGCCAGGGGGGGGGCCCCCCCGGCCTGTTGGGGGATTGGAACCCCCGGGCGGGGGTTTG
>CAZUZL010000002.1:57125-122451 GCA_964625065.1 uncultured Candidatus Saccharibacteria bacterium
TTTTTGGGGGGTTTGGGCCCGTTTGTTTTGGGGGGGGGGGTGGGGGGGGCCCAACGGGGGGCCCCCCCACGCGGCAGTGTGCGGCTATGGCACCAGCGTGGCGGCGTATGGCACGCCAGCGTTTTATTTGTCGGGCGTCCTCTGCTGGTATGCGACGACCCATATAGTAACGGCAGTACCACTGGAACCAACCACGAGGGTCTTCGGCATATATCCAGCCTTTTTGTTTCCATACAGACAGTGGCTGGCTGGCGTTTATTTTAAAGTAGTTCAAACCAGCTTCGCGTTTGTTAGTTTTTGCAAACTTGGCACGTGTAAACCAGTCGGCTGGAAATTCGCGCGCGCAGTCGCGCATGTATATACCACCAAACACACCCAACGAAAGCATTTGTTTAGGTGTTAGGTCGGGTTTGAATTCAGGAGCAAAGTCGCGCCCTGTGCGGGCAGTTAGTTGGTATGTGTACCCTTTTTGCATTTTGTCGTTTACTTTTACCGTAACTATTTTCATAAATAAATTATACCATACAAAAAAACCGCTTCATTATAAAGCGGTTTTTCAGACAGTGCTTTAGGCACTGTCTAAGTAGATAGGACCTAAAGACCTATCTGAGAATTTTAAACGTCCGGATTTGTTTGCAAGTCCCATACATGTTTGTAGTATGGGCTTTGTACTAACAATTCGTTGTGGTGGCCACTGGTAACAAAACTACCGTCTTTGATAACAATAATTTCGTCCAACAGTGCCACAGTAGCTAAACGATGCGCAATCAGAATAAGTGTTTTGCCATGAAAAACGTATTTGATAGCTTCCTGGATTACCTGTTCTGTTTCGGCGTCGAGTGCACTAGTAGGTTCGTCCATTATTACAATGGGTGCGTCCTTTAGTATAGCTGCACAGATGGCCAGGCGTTGTGCCTGTCCACCAGAGAGTTTTACACCACGTTCCCCTACTTCAGTTTCAAGTCCGTTTGGAAAGTTTTCAAAAACAAAATTACAATGCGATTTTTTTATTGCATCAATAATTTCAATTTCAGTTGCATTTACATTACCAAGGGTTATGATACTGCGCACTGTTCCGTTCGGAAATTCTGGTTTCTGAGGCACGTATGCAATGTGTTCACGCAAACAATGTTTAGGAATAGAACTACATGGCACAGTACCTATGTGTATGTCGCCTTTTTGCACTTTTAGAAAACCAAGAAGTACGTTAACCAAAGTAGATTTACCACTGCCAGATTCGCCAACTACACCGTAATGTCTGCCACCTAAAAAGTGGAAAGAAAAATCACGGATAACAGTTTGTTCTGAATCTTTACCAGCGTCAAAAGTAAAATCTACATGTGACATAGTTATACTGTTGTCGTCTAAGATAATACCGTTTTGCGGAACCACATGTGATTCGCCTTCGTTCTGGTTGTTTTTGTCGTCCAGTATCTGTGCCATTTCATATGAACTAGCAAGTGCAGTACGTAGACGAAAGAAAGATTGACCGAAGTTAAACATAGAGTTCATTAACGTACCAATGTAAACTTGTACCATAACTGCCGTACCAATAGTTTCAGTTTTGTTTTGAACTGCCAGTACCATCTGATACATAACAACTATTTCAAGTCCGATCATCAGGAATTCCTGGATTGCCCATTGGTATTCGCCACATACCCATGCACGACGCGTTGCGTTCATTTCTTTTTCTGTACGTTTTTGAAAGTCAGCATATTTTTTAGGTGTACTGGCAAAAGAACGTAAATAAGAAACTGAATTTACAATACTACTGAAAAAACCCATTGTTTTAGAATCTTGTTCAGAAGCTTCTAAATCTAGCTTCATACGACGCCCTGAAAAAAGGTACGTTATAAATACGAATACCAGAACCCACACCAAGAATATCGGTGCGATTTTCGGTATCGAATAGAACGAATAAACGAGCAGATAAACAACAAGGAAAAACGATGGTGTAATGGCAAATGTAAGGTGGTCTATTGTGTCTTCGGAATAGTTAGCAAACCTTTTTGATTTAGCAATAAGCCCGCCGATAGATGTGTTTTTAAAGAAAGAATAATTCTTCTTTAAAATACCTGAAAGCGTCGAGTCGCGAAGGTCTTTTATAACCCTGGATTCGGCAAATATCAAAGACCAGTGCGACGCCCTTTTTAAAAGATACGAAACAACTACACATACGATTATCATCGTAAATGCAGGCCATGGGTTGCCACCAGATATTAACTGGTCGCACACAATTTTCCATTGTGAGGGTTTAAGCATAGCCGTAAAGTACGGCGCAAGATTGTAGCCAATAAAGGCTATTGATAGTAGTAATGCATTGTTTTTAAATGCATTTTTCCAGCCGCGCCACACTGTGGCAATAATGTTGGGTTTGGTTTTCTGATCCATTTTGTTGGGGGTTTAGAATGTTATTAAATTTTAAAGAATTGGAGATTAAAGAACTTGCTAAAACAAAAACCTGAGCTTATGTTTAGCTCAGGTTTCTCAATATTCCCCTGTTCAGGGATTAAGAAATCGACAGCCAAACACAAACGTGTTCCATAGCAAAAAATGAACCAACTAGACCAATTTGGCCTTCGGCACAGTTTGTATATGAAATTGATTTGTGTATATTTGTCATACCCTTATGTAGACGTATGAAGTAGCTATATATTACAAGAACCACCTCCCCCTGCGGGTACTCCTCCTTGATTAAGAAGGAGATATAAAAAACACCTTATTTTGTAAGGTGTTTTTTATATTAACTTAGCAACAACTGTTCTGCGTTGCGGAGACGGGCCAATGTTTCTTCTTGACCCAGCACATATGCCAGTGTAAAAGGATCTGGGGATTTATCTGCACCTGAGAGTGCCACGCGCATAGGCCACAGTACGTCGCCACGGCCGACAGATTCGGCGTAGTCCCAGATAGCAGACTTTATAGTGTCTGCACTGGACCAGTCGGCAGATTCTAACATAGTGGCAACTTCACCCACTACTGCAGATAGATGTTCGTATTTAGTGTCTGCATCGACAAATTTTGTTTTCTTAAAGAAAAACATGTCGCGCACGTATTGTGGTGTGTCAAAGAAATATGCAAGTTCGCCGTCTGTCCACATAGTTTTTACATCAGCAAATTTAGCAATACGGTCGATGATGATAGGTAAAACTTTTCGGAAACGGTCGGCACTGTACTGTGGTAAAGTCGAAGCCTCTAGTGGTAGATACTGTTCGACTAAAACATACTGTTGGTCGTGCGAAAGTTTTTTGATATGTTCGCGGTTTACCCAGTCGAGTTTTTCTGTGTTAAATATACCACCACCTGACTGAACACGTTCAATACTAAATGCCTGAATAAGTTCGGGCAATGTAAATATTTCTTGTTCAGTACCTGGGTTCCAACCTATTAATGCAAGGAAGTTTAACAAAGCTTCGGGCAAGTAGCCATGTTCGCGGTAGTCGAGTGTATTTGTTGCGCCGTTTCTTTTTGATAATTTTGTTCGGTCTGGTGCAAGTACAAGTGGTATGTGCGCATAAATAAATGGTGGAAAACCAAGAGCTTCACGGATAAGTATTTGTCTAGGTGTGTTTGAAAGATGTTCCTGTGCACGGATAATGTGTGTTATACCCATGTCGTGGTCGTCGACAACGTTTGCAAAATGGAACATTGGCGAATTAAAGTCGCGAGCGATGATAAAGTCGCCCAGGTCTGTTGTATCTACAGACACGTCGCCACAAACTTGGTCGTTTACTGTTACAACACGGCCAGGGTTTTTTAGACGGATAAGTTCTATCAGTACATCAGGGTTGTCTTTTGAAGGTTCGCTACTTGCGTATGCCTTACCTTCTTCAACCAACCTTTCTAAGTGGCCACGGTAAATTTCCTTTCTGTCGCTTTGTTTGTATAGTTCGTCGTATTCTAAACCAAGCCATTTGAAAGATTCTAATATAGCTTCGGTGGCTTCGTCTTTGTTGCGTGCTTCGTCAGTGTCTTCTATACGCAAGATAAATTTACCACCGTGTTTACGCGCGTAAAGGTAGTTGTATAGTGCAGTACGTACCCCACCGATGTGCATGTTTCCAGTAGGACTGGGTGCAAAACGTGTTACGACTGGTTTACCAGCATTATTGTTGTCTGACATCATAAGTCTATACTATACCACAAAACCTGGAATTTTACGAGCTAGGACAATACAAATGTTTTGTAGTATAATACATACATGATAGAAAACTTTAACCAAAACTTAACTTCACAACGTGAAGCAGAAAACACCCAAGAAAATTCCCCTAGTAGAAACTGGGCAAATTTAACCAGCACTGACCTGATAGAACTACTGGGCAAACTGGGGCCTTTTGTAAATGAAAATGGTACGTTAATACAAATGCCTGAACTAATGGTAAACGGCAATCTAGACAAAGACATGTTTGCAGGACTAATGACATACCACACACCTTCGTTCGAAACAGCAAATACCGAAACAGCTAACGAAGTTATAACATTTCTAGAAAAAGTAAATTCGAAACTAAGCAATGAAAATCTAACTGAAAGTATAGACCAACTTAAAAATGATTCTGAAAAAATAGTTTCTGAACATGACGGCGAGAAATTTATGGAAAAGTCCTTTGGCATATACAACGAAATCTGGAACGAATACCTGGCACCCAAAGAATACAAACCTAAAAATTAATACAATAAATAAAACCCAGTGAATCTGGGTTTTATTTATTTCTATACCCTATTCGTGCATGTCAGCTACGTCGTACACGGCGCGGGCTATTAACATGGATGCGTCGGTTTTAGCAAACTTGGTTGCGGCGGCGGCCATGGCGTCGTATTTGTCTTTATGGTCTATTATTTCGTCGATGGCGTGTATTAGTTCTACTGGTTGTAGGTTGTTTTCTTCTAACACTGTACACGCACCAGCACGGGCGTAGTTGTAGGCGTTTTTACGTTGGTGGTCGCCATTAGAAACACTAATGGGTACTATAACTGAAGGCAAACCCCATGTAGCTATTTCAAATATTGTAGACCCAGCGCGAGACACAACAATGTTTGCAGAACCTGCGGCCATCTTCATACCCAAGGCTTCTAAATATGCAAATGGTTTATAACGGTTTTTATGTTCACTGTCTTTTAAGACAACGCCTGATGTACCTTTAACTTCGTCAAAATTTTTAACACCAACCTGGTGTACAACTTGGTATTTCTTAACCAGTTCGGGTAGTGCCTGTACAACAGTATCGTTGATAATAGTTGCCCCTTGTGAACCACCTGTAATAAATATAACTGGTGTGTGTACCTCGAGGCCCAGGTATTCGCGGGCGCCATTTAGCGTAGGTTTAGTTATGGTGCTACGCATTGGTTGGCCTGTCCATGCAACACGTGTACCAGACGGGTCTAATATAGCGGCAACGTCTGGGTACGACACGGCTATGCGTGTAGCAAACTTGGCAGACCAGCGTGTTACACGGCCCGGCGCCGAGTCTGATTCGTGTATAACTACTGGTATGCGTAGTATGCGTGCTGCCACTAGTGCTGGAAAACTAGCGTAACAACCTTTAGAAAAAACAACATCTGGGTAAATAAGGAACATTTTCCATAAAGCTATAAATATACCAGACGCTGTTTTAAAAATATCAAAGAAATTTTGTATGGAAAAATATATGCGTAGTTTACCAGCAGGCACACTAACAAACTGCAAACCAACTTCGTCTAATACGCGTTGGTTGTATGGGCTGTTAGACATATAATACATTTTTACGTCTACAAGTTTTTCAGCATCAACTATTTCGCGTAGTTTTTCTGCTACTGCTATTATGGGGTAAACATGCCCCCCTGAACCACCACCTGTAAAAAGTATTTTCATAATATAGATATTATACCGCCTTCTTTTGAAAACGTGAAATGTTAAGTATTATACCGATCAGTGCCAAAGAAAACGCTAACGATGTACCACCCTGACTGATAAACACCAATGGCACCCCTGTTAGTGGGAACAAACCAAGTATAGATGCAATGTTTAGGAATGACTGTGCTGTAAGCATTATAACTGCCCCGGCAACAAACAACTGGGCAAATGTGTCTGGTGCGTTACGTGCTATACGCAAACCACGCAACAAAAACGCACTGTATAACAAAACTATAAGTGTACAACCGACGAAACCAATCTCCTCACCCATTACGGCAAAAATAGAGTCACCTTGGGGTTCGGGCAAGTAGCTAAACTTTTGTACGCTTTGTCCATAACCACGACCAAACACACCACCAGAACCCACCGCTATTAGCCCCTGTTGTAACTGATACGACGAACCAGATGGGTCGCGTGAAGGGTCTAGGAATGTAAACATACGATCCTTCAGATATGGTTTATACATTAGTAATGCACCTAAACCTAAGATTAATATACCCATGGTTAAGAAAAGTTGTTTCCAAGGCACACCAGCTATAAGCAACATGCCCAGTGCAGCTGCGGCCATAAGCATAAAGCTTTTTGTGTCTGGCTGGCGGAAAAGTACAGCAGCAACAATACCCAACATTAGTACCAGTGGTATAATGCCAAATTTTAAACCATTAACTTTGTCTTTGACCCAAGAAAGCCAACCTGCAAAATACATTATAAAAGCAATTTTAAGAAGTTCGGCTGGCTGAAAAGAAACAGGCCCCAGAGACAGCCACCGTGTTGCCCCACCGTGGCGCATACCTAACCCTGGTACAAATACCAGTGCAGTAACAGCAATAGAACCAAGGAATAAATAAAAAGAATATTTACGCCACCACAGATATGGAACTTTTAATGTTGCCCACAGTAGTATACCGCCACCAACTACACCTAGTGCAAACTGACTGAACAAAACGTTCCAGAATTTACCTTGAGATTTAGCAAACACACCGAACGATGCAGATACAAAGAAAAACAAACCTAACACAACTAGTGCTATAACGATACCAAAAAATATTTTATCGAAAGGTTTGTTTTTTATTTGCATATCTAATTTTTAAAAACTTTAGCTCATCAATGTAATAATAGTTCCTATTGCTGCAGCAAATATAGACATGATCCAGTAACGCATGGTTACTGCGGGACGCGACCAGCCTTTGGCTTCAAAATGGTGGTGTATAGGTGCCACAAGGAATATGCGTTTTTTATTAAAATATTTGTACGACACCATTTGTGCAAAAGAAGAAAATGCCGTCATAGCCAGTGGAAAACCGATAATTAGAAATGGCAGTACTGCGTCTGTTAGAAATGCAATAACTGACAACGTTACAGTTAGCCCCACCATACCTGTTTCGCCCATGTAGAATTTGGCTGGTGGCACATTGAACCATAGAAATACCAGAACAGAGCCACCGACTACTGCAGAGAACGCTGCCAAGTCTACTTGGTTATGGAAATACGCAATTACAGCATAAGCAAAAAATATTGGTACCATTACCCCACCAGCCAGCCCGTCGATACCGTCGATAACTGAAGAAGAAAATATAGCCAACGTCACAGTGATAAAAAATGGTATAAACAACAAGCCCATGTTTAGCTGCCCGTCGAAAGGTATATGTATACCAGTAATACCAAGTTTAAATACAAACCATAAACTAACTAACAAACTAATAAATACTATTAAACCTATTTTAATTCTTCTGTTTGAAATAGCGTCGTTGGCATAACTACCAGTACCATATATCTGTACCAAGTCGTCGAACAGGCCAAGTATAGAAGAAAATATAAGCACAGCAAACGGTACCAGCGTCTGGTTTCTAGAAAGGAAGCTAAGTTTGTCTAATGTTACCGAAGGTATAACTAATGACAATATGTATAAACCAAGTATAACAATACTAACAGATGCCCATATAACAATGCCGCCTACACGTGGTGTAGAAAGTTCGTCTTTTTCATTGTGTAGTTCGCGAAAAGTATTGTTAGTTATGGTTTGGTCGGCAACGTCAGAACGGCTTTTACGTTTCCACAACCTTTGTTTTATAAACAAACGTATTAGCGGTGGCGTAATAACAAATCCTGTTATAAAGGCTAGTACGACTGGTAATAAAATTTTTACTGCATTGGTAACCATATATGTTTAGTTGTTAGTTTATAGTGAATAGTTTTTATACTTCGAACAGATTTTAATTTAGACTTTTTACGGAAGTTCTTCTGTAACCTGTAAACTGTCAGCTGTAACCTCTTCTACTATGCCTTGTAATTTAGCTTCTATAGTTTCGCGGTCGGGCAAGTTTTGTACAGAATCTACACCCATATATGTTAGCAACTGAGCAGTGGGTTCGTATATAAACGAACGGTTGTCTGACGGGTTTGTTTTCTTTTCTATCAGACCACGCATGGTTAGTGTGCGTAATATAAAACTGGACTGCACACCGCGGATAAAGTCTATGTCAGGCCGAGATGCATGTTTTTTATAAAGTATAATTGCCAGTGTTTCGAGTGCGGCCTTAGAAAGTTCCTTTTGGTCAGAATGTTTTTGTTCTGATGCTATAAATTCTGATAGCTGTGGGTCTGTGCCTAACATGTATGTGTCGCCAGCTATAACTAAAACCAATCCACTTTCTAAAAGGTGGTTTTGTAGTTCTGAAAATACATCTGTAAAACCTTCTACTGATACACCTATAGATTCTGCTAACGAAACCGCCGACTGTGGGTCGTTTTCGATAAAAAGCAATGTTAGTAGTTTTTGTGCGTTTAAAGTCATATATTTACTGGGTTATTATATCATTTATTGTTGTATTTTCCACGGATGGTTTTGTTCTAGAAAAATGCATGTCGTCGAAAGTGTTATGCTGTACTACAGACAGTATGCCGTTACGCACCATTTCTAATAGTGCCAGGAATGATACTATGGCGTGTACTTTTTCTGTTTTAGTTTTAGGTGTACCAGTTAAGTTACGAAAAGACATTGTCATTTCGTTTTGTATACGGTCTGTTAGACTATTCATAACTTCTTCGATAGACATTATACGTTCTGCCTTTACCTGTGGTAACACTTCTTTTTTCGGCACACTGGCCATAACACCACCTAACAATGCGTGCAGGTTTGCCACAGTTATACCAGCGTCGGGTGTAAACACTATTACTTTTTTAATACGGCCACCAGCACCGGGGCGTATGTAGTAGGGCGACTTTAGCATACTACGCACATGTACACTGCCTTCGCGGGCAGCTTGGTAACGACGTAGTCTGTCTTCTAGGTCTACTATACTTTCTTTTTCTTCTGTAGTTAACGACAAACCTGGTAGTAGTGCTCGGGATTTAATAAGTAGCAATGTTGCAGCAACAGACAAAAATGCAGTACTGTCGTCCAGGCTTTGACCGACGTTTTCTGTGGCCATGTTGCGAATGTGGTTTAGGTAGTCTTCGGTAACGGCGGCTAAAGCTAGTTCATTGATAAAAAGCTTACGTTTTTCGACGAGTTCTAAAAGTATTTCGAGTGGGCCTTCGAACTGACCTGTACGAACGGTATATGACATAAGTGTATTATACTGTTTTTAACACTTCCCTGATATGTTGACTTTATTCCATTTTGGTGCTATAATACCAGTAAGCACAAATCGCAAATTAAAAATGAGTATAATATCAATCGACACAAAAATTCCTGTTCTGACAGAACTATTAGATAAGGATCTATTGAAACTCAAAGACGAGTTCATTGAGATAATCAGATCAAGTAAGAATAGTACTACTCCTGAACATGTTGGAGCGAACTTTCTAAACAACTACGATCTGATCAATGGAGAAATCCGAAATCGGGTTGAAAAACTTGAAAAAAAATACGAAAGCATGTCCGAAGAGGAACTTGAAAAACTTCGCGACGAAGCTGATAAAGACTGGGAAACCAATTATATCGAACTTTGCGCGTTGCATTTTTCACCTGGACTTTTTTAGTAACAATGATTCAGAATGCAAAAAACCGTTCCTATACGTAGTAACGGTTTTTTTATTTTTATTACTTCTGTATATCTACCTTTATAGAAAGTTCGCGAAGTTGTTTGTTAGATATTTCTGTTGGTGATTCCATCATCAGATCCTTCGCCTCACCTGTTTTAGGGAAAGCTATAACTTCACGTATGTTTGGTTCGCCTTCTAGTAACATCATCAAACGGTCAAAGCCCCAGGCAATACCACCATGTGGCGGTGTACCAGAACCAAGGGCGTCTAACATATGGCCAAAGTTTTTCTGTATGTTTTCGTCTGTATGGCCGATAATGTTTAGAACTTGTTTTAGGGCTTCTGGTTGGTGGTTACGTATACTACCACCACCTATTTCGTAACCGTTCATGGTTATGTCGTATTGGGTTGTCAGAATTTGGCCAATGTCTTTTTTATCCATTAGATTTTGCATGTGTTCTGGTATCGGTGCAGAAAACGGGTTATGGGTAAATGTCCATTCACCTTCTACGTCAGGGTTATCAGAAGTTTTTGTACTTTCGAAAAATGGAAAGTCTACAACCCAACAAAATGCTAACAAGTTAGCATCTGTTTTGTCAGTGCGTATATCTGGTCTGTCGTTACCGTATTTTTCCATTGCTTCTTTATATGAAATACGCGGGAATGGAATTTGTTGTATCTTTTTCTCTGGGTAGAACTTTTGCACAATGTCTATTAACAACTGTTCGTTTACTGCCATTACGTCTTCTTTACTTACAAAAGACATTTCCATATCTATCTGAGTAAATTCTGGTTGTCTGTCACCACGACTGTCTTCGTCACGTAGACATTTTGCAACTTGGAAGTAACGTTCTACACCACCTGCCATTAGCAACTGTTTGTATTGTTGTGGTGACTGTGGCAATGCATAAAATGTACCTGGGTAAAGGCGGGCTGGCACCACAAAGTCACGGGCACCTTCGGGTGTAGACTTGGTTAGTAGTGGTGTTTCTATTTCAATAAAGTTTTGACTGTCTAGGTAGTTACGTATATATGTTGCAACTTTATGTCTGTTGCGTAAGTTTTTCTGTAAACGTGGACGGCGCATATCTAGGTAGCGGTATGTTAAACGAACTTCTTCGCCTATTTCATGGCCGTCTGTAGAAATGTCGAAACGTGGTGTTGTTGCCATGTTCAACACCTCGATGTTTAGGACTTCAAGTTCAATGTCGCCGTTTACTATGTCGGCTTTAATGTTTTTTTCAGGGCGTTTGTTAACTTTACCTAATACAGACACTACCCATTCTGGGCGGACTGTTTTAGCAGTTTCAATAGCGGCAGATGCTGGTAATACAACAGACTGTATTTTACCAGACATGTCGCGCAGGTCCATAAATACCATTTTACCTTGGTCGCGACGGATATCTATCCACCCGCAAATAGTAACTTCCTGGTCTATATACCCTGCCAAATCCTTTATATATGTGCGTTTCATAATGTGGTCAGTATAGCACAACGAACCTATTTTGTGAAAAACAAAACTCTATTGCTATAAAACAATAGAGTTTGAAAAGTTTAAAAATAAAAAACAAAATCTTAAGATAGAACAAGCTCACGAGGACCCCGGTCAGAACTCGAATCCGCAACACCAACATTGCCCATATAAAGCCCGGAATTGTTGGAATCAAAGCAACCGCCTGCAAGCCGGCCATCCGACCACAGTGAAGTTGTTCGAGTCCAACCCTTAATGTCCATAAAATGATTCTCATTAAATTTCTTAAAACCAGTCATAAGTAGGTACTCTTTTGCGTTTGCAAAAGGTACGCTTTCCTTAATGAATACATTATAAGATTTACCTAAATGGACAGTGTCTGGCCCATCTCCATTTTTATATAAAAAAGGATACGGACCAACAGGTCTGTCTTGTTTGTTTTCAATGTTACCTACAATTGGTTTTTTATACCGGTAAATGTTTGCATCTTCGAATTTTGATTCGTAGCATTCCATAATCTGGTCTTCATTAATCTGTATCGGGTTGACCATTAAGGTATCAAACCTCATTTTTTCAGGGTAAACTAGTTCCCAAATTTCTGGAATTTTAAGATCCAGAATCTCGTTCAGATACTGTTCCAGTTTTGGTAATTGCAACAATACTTTTTCTGTTTGAAATGGTAATTGGAATTCTTTGGAAATTCTTTGCAGAATTTTTTGAAAATTTTTTTTGTCCCTCATAAGCATTTCTGCTTGTTTCTGAGGCATACAACGAAACGCGCGGCCTACTTGGTAGGAAATTTCAAGAAGAATTTCTGGGGAAAGTCTTTCTTGTTCATTTGTTTGACTTTTAGTAATAGTCATCTTTTTGAATTATTATTAATTAAAGAATTTTAAATCTTGTTTTATGGTTGTAGCCAAAAGGTACAGATTCCAGAACTTGCGTTTATTATAGAACACACTAAGCATACTCGTCAACATAAAAAACAAGGTCTTGCCTTGTTTTTTATAATGTGTGGTCTAATAATAACCAATCAAAAATCTCATTTTGAAATACTGATTTATTTTCAAAATAATTCGGGTATGGTTTTGTATTAATGACACTACTTTGTATACGATTATTTCCTAAAAAATCTAGGTAACTTGAGTATTCGTAGTTATTTAAATATTTGATGACTGCTTCTTTATCTTGTATTCCCTCTTCCTTCCAATTCTTTTGTATTAACTTAACGGGATTTAAGTGTATATATGAAAAAATATATTTTAAATAAGTATCATTATCTATATATTGTGACTTGAATTTACCTTCAAACAAACCTCCTGTTCTGTTATATTTTTTATTGTAATACATTACATATGCAGTTGATAATTTTTGCATAAATTTTGAAATTCCACCTTCTTCACGTTCTGTAAGCAATAAGTGAAAATGGTTTGGCATTAGACAATACGCACCTATGTCTACCAATAGATCTTTACGTTCTACAGAATACCTATCGAAACTTTTAGTTTTTTCTGAAATATATAAATTTAAATTTAAGTTCGTATTACATAAATAAAGCAGACTAATAAAATGCTCGTAGTCAGATTTAGTATGGAAAATCTTTTGCTTACTATTACCACGATTATAAACATGATAAAATTCACCAGGCATAAAACTAAATTTACGTATTGACATAAAAATATTATACCACAAATTTCAAAACAACAAGGCAAGACCTTGTTGTTTTTGTATCTATTTGACTAAAAGGTTTACGTTGTTTCTACCCCTTTTTAACTACAACTAGCACCTTGGTTTTTACGCCTTCGCCGTGAAGTGGTACAACGTATTCGCCTACTGATTTAATAGGTTCGTCTAGGTCCACCATTGCCTCAGTTATGGCTGCGTGGGTTTTTTCTTTTAGTGCCATAGCGATATCTTTTTTATGGATAGCAGAAAAAAGATGGCCCATTTCATTTGCTGGTACTGTAAAAAGTATTTCGGGTTTTGCACCAAGGGCTGCGCGAGTTTGTTCGTGCATGTGTTCTATTTTAGCGGCATGGTCGGCTTGTTTACGTGCAGCGTCGGCAACAACTGATACTGTTGCTGCAACTGCCAACTTTTTAGGAAATAGAAAGTTACGGGCATAGCCTTCGTTAACTTCTTTTATATCGTTTTTCTGACCAAGGTTTTTTACGTTCTGTAGGAATAATACAAGCATAGGTTTAAGGTTATAGGTTACAGGTTTTAGTAATAAGTTTATTTTTTGTTTAGTATTTCGATTGCCTTTTTAAGTTGTACGTCGTTCTTAGGGTTTTTAGCATCTGGCTTTACAACAACATCAGGTATAATACCGACTTTTGATATAGACGTTCCGTTTGGTGTAAGCCATTTTGCAACTGTAATTTTCAACGATGTGTCGGCTGTTACTGGCACAAGTTCCTGCACAGAACCTTTACCGAAACTGGTTTCGCCCACTAATGTAGCTACACCGTTTTCTTTTAATGCACCGGCCAATATTTCAGACGCAGATGCAGAACCGCCGTTTATAAGGATAACAGTTTTTAGCTTGTTGTCGAATATGTTGTAACCCTGACTGTAGTATACGGTGTCGGGTTTGCTTTCGCCAAAATGTTCTGAGACAACAACTTTTGATGCTGGTAGGAAGTAACTTGCCATAGATATAGCTGTATCAAGGTAACCACCTGGGTTACCACGCAGGTCGATGATAAGTTTATGTGAACCAGATTCTACAAACTGCTGTATGGCCTTTTGGAAACGTGTGCCCGAGTCTGCTGTAAATGTATATAGACGTATTACAAATATGCCGTCTTTGCGTAGTTCTGTTTCTAATACAGGTACGTTTATAACTGCACGTGTAAGTGTTACGTCGCGAGGTTTCTTTTCTGCTTCGCGGTAAATTTGTATTGTAACTTGTGTGCCTTCTTTACCACGGATTTGTGATATAGCCTGGTCTATAGACATACCGTCGGTTTTTGTACCGTTTATTTTTACGATTACGTCACCTGGTTTTAGGCCGGCTTTGTATGCAGGCGTGTCTTTTAGTGGGGCTATAACGGTAAGCATACTGTTTTTATTTAAACCTATTTCCATACCTACACCTGAAAACGAACCTTGTATTTGGTCTTGGAAAGCTTGGTTTTCTTTGGGTGGAAAGAAAACAGTGTATGGGTCGCCCAACGACGAAGCCAGTCCAGTAATGGCGCCGTATACACGGTCTTGTGATGAAACGTTTTTAGCATCCGGAGATTTTTCGTCTATCATTTTCCAGACTTTCCAGAAAGCCTGCAAGTCGGCGGTGTCTTCTACACTACCACCGAAAACAGAAGCAACACTGGTAACCTGAACAGAGTTTTTACCAACATAAAAACCACTGCCAAATATAACAAATAGCAAACATGCAACTGTTATAAACTGTATTCTTTTTCTAAATGATGTTTTTTGTGGTTCCATATTTTATGCAATGTCGTTACCCATTATTTTAGTACGGGGTTTACGTACGGCACGTGTGCGCACTGGTTCTATGTTTTCTGAATATGTAGGTTGTACTGTTTCTGTATGGGCCACATGGTGTGCAGCACTAGCATGCGAAACAGTGTTAACTTTTTCTGTGCGGTTTTTTAAATGTTCTATAAAAGGCGAAGGTGCAGATACAGGCATGTCTGCCATAGTTGGTATTGGTTCGGTGTTTTTAATTTCAGGTAGTATTTTGGGTAAAGTTTCTGTAATGGGTTCAGTTGGGCCCTTTATGTTTTTCCAGTAACGCCATGCGACTAAACAAATACACAAACCGGTTATACCCAGTATCCATGCGCGCCATATAAATGGAAACCCAAGATATGGAAAAACCATAACCCATATACCTAATGCCAACAATGTGTATTCTTTCTTCATGTATGTATTATACCCTGCCGTAAAATTTAAACAAATATACTAAATCTAAAATTATATGGTGAAATGTTTAAACTATAGAGGGCGCACAATAACAACGAATTCGCCTTTTATATAGTCTGGATGTTGTTCATATATTTCTAAAACTTCTGTTGCAGTACCATATATAAAACGTTCATGTATTTTAGTAAGTTCCTTAGCTATACATATACCGCGTGCGGGCATGTATTTTTCTATTGATGCAAGAGTTTTAAGTAAACGATGAGGAGATTCGTAAAAAACAATTGTATGTTCTGTAGTTACCATTTTATTAAAAATTGTTTCGCGGCCTTTTTTATGTGGTAGAAAACCAAGGTATTCTACATGGGCACTGGGTATACCACTGCCTGATAGTGCCGTGGTCAGTGCACTGGCCCCTGGTATGGGCACAACAGTGGCGTCGGTATTAGCACGTACCCAAGCCACAAGTTCTACACCTGGGTCTGATATGCCTGGCGTGCCAGCGTCTGAAATAAACGCTAGGTTTTTACCTTCATCTAACATTGATCCAACTTTAGCATAGGCAGCTTCCTTAGCATGAGCATCAAAGCGCATAAACTGTTTCTTAGGTATATTATGGTGTGCCAAAAGTTTGCCTGAAACGCGAGTGTCTTCGGCCAGTACTACGTCTACCTCAGAAAATATACGCAGTGCGCGCAGTGTTATGTCTTCCATATTGCCTATGGGTGTAGCTACTATATATAGTGTGCCGGTTTGTGTCATATATGGACTATAGCACAACAAGTTGAATTTATAAAAATAAAAAAACCACAATACATCTAATATAAATTATATGTATTGTGGTTTAATAAATTAAAGATGCGACACGTCTTTGTTTTCAAAAGACCGCACCATTTTGTTCATCTTGTGCACAAAACTATTTGTGCCATATAGACCTTCACGCCATTTTATTGAAGGTATTTCTGGAAACAACATGATGTGTTTTAATTGAGAAGTGTTGCCACTTTTTAGTTGAAAAGGCATTTCCCTTTCAATTTGTTCTTTGTCTAGATAAACAAGGTGTTTGTCGATGCCGTTTACATCTTCTTCAATGGAGGAATTTTTAAAACCTACCATCCAGTTACAGTAACGACATGCATCGTTAGCAAACTTAAGAAAGCTAGCTTCATTTTTAAAACCAATCAACTGATCTTGTATGTTTTCTTTTAACGACTGTGTTAGGTGCGACTGGCTAATGTTAGCACTAACACGTATCAATAAAAAGTGCGATGTAGAATCCATAAGGCAATAGTCTGCATCTGCAGATTTTTTATTAATGCAAAAGAAAAAGTAAAAGACTTCCCCCTGAGAAGTTTTAACTAAAAACTTCAACAGGTTTTTTCTACTACAGTTTTTAGATCTGCAGTATTTTATTATATCTTCCTTTTTTATTTCCATAAAAGATCTAGTTATTAAATCTTGTACAGACTTAATAGCATCTGTTTTTCGAGATTCGATAGTGTCGCCCTTAATAGCCCGTTCTCTTTTCTTGCGGATTTTGGCCGTAAAGCGTTTACTTTGCCTGAATTTCTTTCCTGCCATGTTTGTTATTTATTTTTAGGTTTAGATCTGTACCACTGCACAGATATTTAAAAACACTATACCATAGATGTAAAATAAAACAAGGTGGTTTATATATACCCCACCTTGTTTTATATTTACGTTAATTTAAGCTTTTGCTAGTTTTTGTTCAACTGCATTTCTGCATTCTGACGAACAACAAATAAGGTTTTCATCGGTACCTGAACATTCGTCGCAGGCTATGTAGTGGCGGTGACAACTTGTGTTAACACAGTCACGGTATATTTCAGACGATGCACCACAGTGGTAACATTTACCTATAACAGTGTGGTTTTCTGGACTGTCGAAATGCATAGTTTTACGTTTGTCGAAAACATATAAAGACCCTTTAAAGTTCTGCCCTGGGAATTGCGCCATGTACGAAACTATACCCCCGTCTAGTTGGTATACATCTTTGAAGCCTTCTTTCTTTAAAAAACCAGAAGCCTTTTCACAGCGTACACCACCGGTACATACAGTTAATACTGTTTTGTCTTTTAGGTCTTTTAGTTCGTCTATTTTTTCACGTAAGTCGCGGAAGTTTTTCAAACCTGGAAATATAGTACCGTCGAATTTACCAGACTCTAGTTCGTAGTCGTTACGCATATCGACAATGTAAAAGTCTTTACCTTCCTTATACCATTTATCTAGTTCATGTGGTGGCAGATGTGTACCAGTAAGTACGTTTGGGTTTACGTCGCCTTCTTCGCCTAGGTGTAATGAAACTATTTCTTTACGGACTTTAACAGACAATTTAGGAAAACAGTCCCCGTTACCTGGACTAAGTTTCCAGTGTACGTGTTTGTACATACGTTGAGACTTCATCCATTCTACATATTTTTGTATTGCTTCGGTTGTACCTTCACCTGTACCGTTTATACCTTCCTCGGCAATTATGAAACGCCCCTTGATACCGAGTATTTCTAAAACAGCACGTTGACGCGCCATTTCTAATTGAGGGTTTTCTATCGGAACGTATTTGTAAAATAAAACTATTGTATGCATAAAAAAATTAAATTGATTAAGTTTTGGTCGCGCCGAGTGGATAATTGCGCGACATGATTTTAAACTGAAATCACGTGTCTTAAAATCGGACCAAGGGCCTCCGTCTTATAGCGGCTAGCGAGGAGCGAATAAAAAAGTAATCTTTTTTATATCGTCCGAGCGAAGACGTTATATGTAATCATATCAGGACGGCGTTCTTAAATATATAGACCTTGGTGTGCGTGTACTTGGAATCGGACCAAGGGCCTCCGTCTTATCAGGACGGCGTTCTACCACTGAACTATACACGCAATATAGCCTTTGCACTATAGCAAAAAAAAGTGTTTTTAGCAAATAAATAGCATGGTAAAAACCCTACTGTTGTAGGGTTTTTACCATGCTATTTATTTAGCGCAAAGTTTTGCATTCATATGGGCTAGAGTTTTTAGGTCTATTTTAGAAGTTTTAACTTCAGCTGAATTTAAACCTATTTCTGTACTGTACATTTTTTTGTAAGCTTTTATTGCGTTTAGTGTTCTACTACCTACGAAACCTTGTATGTTTATGTGTGAACCAGTTTCTTGGTTTAGTAGCCACTGTATTGTTTTAACAACTTGTTTTTTATATAAATCTGTTTTAGTGAAAGCTTTGTAAACTGCAGGGCATGTAGCATTTTTTGTTGGTTTTATAGTAGTGTCATCTGTTTTTACTTTTTCAGCTTCAACTTTTTTAACTTCTACTGGTGGTATATACGAACCACCGCCACCACCACCACCTGAACTTAATATACCACCACTACTACCCCTAGATATATTACCTAAAACTTCTGCTGAATCAGCTGTAAGCAGGTTTTGTTGTGTACCGTTAGCTGGTGTGTATGCTTGTACTATATAGTACGTGTTTGCTGTAACGTTTGGTATTGTTATTGTTGCACCAGAATTTCTAGCAACTGTACCTTCTAATGTACTGTATGGTCCGCCAGAAGTTGGACTTGAATAAATTTTATACGAACCTACAGATGTGTATTCAGCGGGTGTCCAACTAACTACCATATCTGTGCCAGAACGTGTTGCAGTTAAACCAGTTGGGGCAATGGTTTGTGTTGCAGACCAGTTTGCAGAAAACTTTGTGTCTGCAGCTGTGTCCTTCGTTGTAGAACTTGTTTGTAATGAGTTTTCAGCCAATGAACCGGCTGTTAACAAGCCAAACGAACTGAAGTCTGGTATGTCGCCGGTTAGTGCGTTTTGGTTTGCGTAAAACTCTACCAAACCAGAACTTGCTGACAAAGAAGGTATAGAACCTGTAAGTTGGTTTCTATCAAAATATACATATTCTAAAGATGTATTTGTGCTAAGTGAAGGTATAGAACCTGTAAGCTGGTTGTCCCGCACATCAAACAGTGACAGTGATGTGTTTGTAGTAAGTGCAGGTATAGAACCGGTAAGTTGGTTTGTACCAACGAAAAATTGCGATAAATTTGTATTTGTTGTAAGTGAAGGTATAGAACCTGTAAGTTGGTTGTTATGTAAATCTAGCAACTGTAGTGCAGTGTTAGATGCCAAAGAAGGTATAGAACCTGAAAGACTGTTACTGTACGCATGAAACTGTGTAAGACTAGTTAAGTTTGAAATAGAACTAGGTATAGTACCTACAAGGTTGTTACTTGCTAAGCTAATAGTGGCCACATGTGTGCTTGAACGTGTTATACCATGCCATGTGTTTATGTCAGAAACAGTGTCCCATGCGGTATGGTCTGTCCATGATGCACCAGCTGTGTCTGTGTACAAATCTTCTAATGCCTGACATTCTGCTTGAGATATGCCGCCTAGTGTTGTACGGTGTGCACCATTAGTACAGTCAACAGTACTAAATGCAGCATTTGCGTTTTGAATTTTTACTGTAAATAAAACAAAAAATATTAAAAAAAATGTGGCTGGTATGCGTATATGTTTCATATATACAATAGTACCAAATATGCATGCGGTAGTCTATGTTAGTCTTCGGCAGATTCTGTACCCACGACACCACTTAGTAGGGCGTCTACTATTTTGTCTATTTTACCAGCCATTATAGTTGGTATGCCAGACCATGACTGGCGTATCCGGTGGTCTGTTATACGGTCTTGTGGAAAGTTATATGTGCGGATTTTTTCACTTCTGTCCCCTGTACCGATCTGGTTTGCGCGGTTTTCGGCGTATTGTTTATTGTCTTCGGCGTCGCGGGCTTGTTGGATTTTTGCGGTCAATATTAGCATCGCCTTTTCGCGGTTTGCGAGTTGTGAACGCTCAGATGTAGAACGTACATCCATACCTGTTGGCTTGTGTATCAGACGAACAGCAGTTTCAACTTTGTTAACATTCTGACCACCAGCACCACCTGAACGTGAATATTCTATTTCAATATCTGCGGGGTTTATTTCTATTGTAACTTTTTTACGCATTGGTAAAACTGCAACTGACGCAGTCGATGTATGCACTCGCCCGTTTTTTTCTGTAGCCGGTATGCGTTGCACACGGTGCACGCCAGTTTCGTAGCGGAAATATTTGTAAACTTCTTTACCTTTTATTTCGTATACGGCTTCTTTGTAGCCACCTACATCGTTTTCACTTATTTCAAGGCGCTTAACTTGGAAGCCTTTAGATTCTGCATAACCCTGGTACATGTATGCCAGTTCGTATGCAAACAACGAAGCTTCGTCACCACCAACACCAGCACGTATTTCAAGAATTATTTCATTTGGAAATTCTTCTTCTTTGTTTTCTGCTTCTGTTATAGATTCAAGTTGTTTTTCTAATGCATCTATCTGCATAGTTATTGTGTCTATGTCTGCCTGACCAAGTTCTGCCATTGATGGGTCAGCCACGATCATGTCTTTCACCTCTTGTAATTCATTTACAAGACGCTCGTATTCAGATGCGAGGTAAGATGTTTTATGATTCTTTTTTAATGCTTCTATATCAATAGTCATATAATATCATTATACAGAAAATCCCAGATTAGTCCCGGAGAGATGCCTGACGCAGGCCGACTGGGCCGAGTCGACTAAATTCGCAGCAGCGAATTATAGGTAGCATCTCGATGGGAGCTAATCTGGGATTTACTTAAGTTATTTCTTTCCGGCAGCAACGCGCTTTTTGAAGCGGTCTACACGTCCAGCAGTGTCTAGAACAGTTTCTTTACCAGTGTAAAACGGGTGTGATGCACTTGTAATTTCAACGCGGTACAATGGGTATTCTTTACCATCGAACTTTGTAGTTTCTTTTGTAGCAACTGTTGAAAGTGCCAAAAATTGCTTTTGGTTAGAGTTATCTTCAAACACCACATAGCGGTTGTTTGTTGGGTGGATTTCTTTCTTCATAGGTACGATAATAGCACGTTATTCTAAGGTTTGCAACTGGTCTATTGTGGCCTGGGTCTTCTTAGCTATAGCCATAACCGAGTCGCCATAAAACGCATTTGGTGGCTTACGGCCAGCCTGACATGCTGAACCAGAATAGTATTTACACGCAGCATTACGTTCGTTAGAATATGCGCCGCCAGCTGCACCGCGGTCTTGTAGGTATAGTGCGGTTGCCATTATGGCGTCTTCAGCGTTCCATGGACTAACAGCACCCTTACCTAGGGCAACAGCAATACGCGCCTTGTAACCGTTCCATGTTGGTGGAATAAACTGCGAAGGCCCCATGGCACCACCCCAGCCACCACCCGCAATTGGACATGAAAGTGGCGTACCTTCAGGACTTAGGCCAAGTTCGCCCACTATTTGTAGGTAGTCGTCTTGCCAGTTAGACTTTGCACGACCAGATGCAACTGCTTCAGGACCAGGCATAATTACCTTCCAGTTTTTACTTGCTGGGTCGTTAGGGCGGTTACATGTACCTACATTTTTACCTAAACTAGATTCCTGTGTAATAATAGCCAGTATCATAGCTGGGCGTACACCAGTTTTTACACTAGCTTCCTTGGCATAACGTAGCGCGTCGCCAAATTCAATAGACTTTACGTCGCGAAGCGTAAACAGCTTACTTAGTATTGCCTGTTTTTGTTTTTGTTTTTCAGCAACAATTTGTTCGTAAGTTTTTTCTTGTGTTTTACTTTCGTTCAGTAAAACTTTTTTCTGAGATTCTGTAAGTTCAACTTTTTTCTTTTGTTGTTCTAGTTCAACTTTGGCATCTAGTTGATCTGCCTTGTTGTTCTGTAGTGTTTGTTTTTCTACTTCTGTGTCAGATTTAACTTCTTTAACAACGTCTACGTGTTCTTTTAAGGAATTCTTTATCTGACTGAACGAATCTACATCATGGTAAAAATCAGAAACAGTTTGGCCTGAAAGTAATAGATGTATAGGTGTAGTGTTGTCTATTTCGCGTGTTTTGCGTAGTAGGTCTGAAATAGAGTCTTGAGTAGAACTTATTTTTTGACCAAGGTTGTTTATCTTGTCTTGGCGTTTACCTATTTCGGCTGTTAGTTTGGTTATAACCAGGTTACGGTTTTGTATTTCTAATTTTGCTTTGTTTATCTGGGCAGTTAGAACACTAATGTCCTTTGTTATAGAACCAGTTTTTTGTTTTTGTTTATTAAGTTCGGCTGTCCATTCGGCTATCTGTTTGTCTATGTCGTTAACTTCGTTTTGACATTGTTGGCGTTCTTCTGGACTAGAACTAAGTGTTAGGTCGGTTAGACAGTTAAATGCGTATACTGTAGGTGTATTGTAAAAAATACCACCGGTACTGGTAACAATTAACATAATTATCATAAACATATGTACTATTTTCCGCATCAATATAGTATACCATATAAAAACCCAGAAAAAAATCTGGGTTTTTATATTTATTGTATTTACTCTGCTGCTTGTCGGGTAGTGAAGTTACTTCTACTCCCCGGCTGCTTCGCCTTCTGATTCTTCTTCTTTCTTACCTTTCTTTTCTACTTCGATGTTAGCAATGTCTACTGGAGCTGATTCTTCTTTTTCTTCTACTAGTTGTGCTATCAAAGCAACAACTTCGTCAGCACCTGTTAATATAGTTACACCGGCTGGAACAACAATGTCTGAAACGTGTATTTTGTCTTGGTTTGTTACCAAACTTTCGATAGATACATGTAATGCGTGTGGAAGGTCTTTAGGTAGGGCTTCGATTTCAACTTCGTGAACGATTTTAACCAATGAACCTGTGCCAGATTTAACAGCTGGTGAAACACCTTCGAATTCAACAGGAACCATAACAGTAATTTTCTTCTTCATGTCGATAGCTAAAAAGTCTACGTGTATAGCATGGCCACGGATCGGGTCGCGGTGTACGTCTTGGACCAATACACTATATGTGTGTCCGTCTACTGTTAAGTCGACAACTTCAGATTCGCCAACTTGGGCAAATACTTTTTTAAAATCAGCTGCTGGAACAGAAACAATTGTGTTTTCTATACCAGCGCCATAGACAACTGCTGGAACCATACCGTTACTTCGTACGGTTGCCAACAAATCTGCCTTACTTCGCTTTATTGCAGTTAATGTATTCATAGGCACTAGGTTACCACAAAAACCCCAATAAGGCAAATATGGTAACTACAATAATCTATCTAATAAAACCATTTGCAAATCTTACAAATATGTGTTATTGTTTTAAAAGTTTTCGAGCCCTAAAAAGCTTATTCTTTCAATTTTAAAAATTTTTATTTAAATGAGTTCACAAAAAATTAACTTACTAATGCACACTGACAAAGTGTTCCATGATGAATTAGGCAAACTTTTGACCTACCCGCAACAGTGGATGCTACCCTATGACCTGTATAAATCAGGCTACGTGGAGCAAAATCTGGTAGCGGTTATGGTAACAATTTCTGAGGTAAACGGAGAATTTAAACCGTTATCAAAAATAATTGAGATTGAATTATACCACATGGGCATAGATCCTAAAAAGCGTGAGAGACATTTGACTGCAAAATTTATCACCAATGCACAAACAGTGGAGGAATTTTTGAAACATAGTAGTTTCGGAACAAAAACCTCGATACCTAAATCTGGTGATATTACAAAACTTTTCCGTGATTCGCCTTATGTACTTCAAAAATCTGTCATGGTGGTGCTGAAGTATTTGCAAAGTAAAAAACTCGCAAAAAAATCAGACTTCTTTGAAAACATTTGGCATTCATTTGAATTAAACAAAAAAGCAACCGTACCAGAATTCATGAAGTTGGTGCAGCAGTTGTTAAAATAACAACTCCAATCAAAACAAAGCCCCAATGTCGTAGAACATTGGGGCTTTTTAATTTTAAACTTTATGCGACAGGTCGTGTTTTTCTTTAATAATATGTTCACGAATGTATGTAACTGTGCCGCCAACTTTTTTGCCTGGGTTTAGTATATTAGATGGGTCAAAAATGTTTTTAGTTTTTTGGAACAAACTTACAACATAGTCGCCAAACATTTGTGCTAGGTACGGTGTGCGTATTATGCCGTCGTTATGTTCGGCAGTTGTAGAACCACGGTATTCTAAAACCAGGTCGTAAACTTTTTTAGAAAGTTCAATAATAATATCCGCAGTTTCAGGTAATGAAAAATCCATTAGCGGAATAATGTGGAAGTTACCGTTACCCGCGTGGCCGGCAATAGTGTATGTTATCGGGTACTGGTTTAGTATAGTACGTAGTTTCGGTAAAAATTCTGGCAAAACTTGTGGTGGTACTATAATGTCGTCTATAAATGGTGCGGTATGTTTGTCCTTTATATGCTTACGTAGTAATGCAAAACTTTCTCGGCGTATGTCCCAGTATTTGTCCGCATCTGTTTTGTTTCTTGTTATACGGGTTTTATATTTAAATGGTTTTATTGCATTTACTAGGTCGATAGCTTGTTTGTCTACAACAGACTGTACAGAACCAGCAAATTCAACCAGTAAAATAAGTTTTGGCATACCACCTGCTAGCATCATTATAGCTTCTGGCCAAAAACTCCACATAAACTTTAACATGCCCCATACGCCTTTAGTTTTTAAAAAGTCTGGGAAGAATTTTATTGCCAGCTTCATAGTAGCATCGTCGTAACTTTCTATACTTTCTGGTTTGTGTGGCAATATAGCGTCGACAAGTTCGCCTAGACGAGACAAGTCTTTCATAAAGATAACTGCAAGTTTAGAAACAGGTTTTGTACGAACAAGGTGGAATGTAATACCAGTTACAATGCCCAGTGTACCCTGTGAACCAACTATAATTTTAGTTAAATCAAAAATATCTTTTTCTGCATCGTATACATTCCATAGATAGTAACCAGCCGAGTTTTTTGAAACTTGTGGCTTGGCACTTTTAATAACCATTTCATTGTCTTTGATAAGGTTGTAGATTTCCTTATACACAGAACCTTCGAAATCAATTTGTGCAATTTTATTATACAATTCCTTTTTACTTAATGGTTTTACAACGTATTCATAACCATCTGCAAAAACAACTTTTAGTTCAGCTACATAGTCTTCGGTTTTACCGTACTGCAATGTTTTTTCACCAGCAGAATTATTACCTACCATACCACCCATGGCATTTATAGATTTAGACGCTGTGTAGCATGGCAACAACAAACCCTTTTCTAATGTTGCAGTTTCAAAGTTGCGGTAATATACACCAGGCATAACGGATACGCGCCCTGAAATAGTTACTGGGTGTGCGTTTGGGTATTTGGGTGTAATACTAAATTCGTTTACAGTTTCAACCGGACCGATAGTGTTCATATAGCGCATAAAGTCCATAACTATAGATTCGCCTATTGCACCACCTGACATACATGTACCAGCGGAACGTGGTGTTATAGAATACCTGTTACCCTCTAGGCCTTGCCTAGCGGAAGCTTCATTTTGTTCTTTAACCCATTTTACAACAGCACATACATCAGCAGGGTTTTTAGGAAAAACAACAACTTGTGGGCGTATTTCTAACAAACTCGCGTCGTGCGAATAAGTAGTCAGAACTTCGTCAGAATTCTCTACGTCACCTTTTATTATTTTTTTAAGTTCTAAAACAATATCCATAAATTTTATTGAATATGGTTAAACAATTTTAATCTGTCGTATACAACAGTCTGTATTGCGTCTACTGCTGGTTGTAATAGTTTATATGGGGCAACTTCGTTTGGGTGTTCGGCTATAGATTGTTTTAGCGCTTCGTCGAATGCAACACGTATTTCAGTGTTTATATGCACTATAGCAATACCCGCCTTTATACCATTTGTAAAATCTTCGTCGCGTAAACCAGAACCACCGTGTAATACCAAAGGCAAGCCTGTTACCTTTTTAATTTCAGCCACCAGTTCTGCATCTATGTGTGGTTTACCACTTTTTATTAAACCATGGATACTACCTACAGAAGGTGCCAACATGTCTATACCAGTTGCGTCGGCAAATTCTTTGGCTTCTGTTGGTGTAGTTTTAATACCAGCGCCTTCGGGTATAGTTTCCTTGATATTAGAACCTGACCCGATGTAGCCTATTTCAGCTTCAACTAATATGTCGCGGTTTTCAAACTGGGCAACACTACGTGCGTATTCTACAACTTGTTTAGTCATGGCAATGTTTTCTTCGTGTGGTTTGTCAGCGCCGTCTATAATAACAGCATCAAAACCAGAATCTATAGCCAGTTTTGCGCGTTCGAAACTATAATGGTGGTCGGCATTTAAAAATATCGGATATTGGTCAGTTTCGCGGATTTGTTTTATCATACCCACGGCTTCAGCGCGACCAACAAAATCTTCTTCACCTTCTGAAAGACCAATAATAACAGGGATAGTTATACCAGAATCTGTTGTAAGTTTTTTCGCGGCATTATATATACCGTGCAAACCCTCGAGATTAGAAATATTAAAATGTCCTATGGCTACACCTTTATCTTGGGCTTCGTGTACATATTCGCGTAATGTTTTCATGGTTACATTATACCCTGCGACAATGTTTTAACCAAACATAAAAACCTATGATATAATAACGTAATGGAAAATAATAATTCTGAAAAAATACAATTTTTAGCAATCGGCGACGTTGTAACCGAACCTTTTATAAAATTAAAAGACGCACAAGTTACATGCCAACTTGACCACGAAAACTGCACATTATCTATGCGCTATGGCGACAAAATACCTTACGAATCAGTAACACTATGCCGTGCTGTTGGTAACAGTGCAAATGCAGCAGTTGCTGCAGCACGCCTGGGTGTAAAAAGTGCACTTATGTCATACATAGGTGACGACGAAATAGGTCGTGGCAATATAGAGGAACTGAAGAAGAATAATGTTATAACAGACTACATGGTAACTGCACCTGGGTATACATCGAACTACCATTTTGTATTATGGTACGATGTGGACCGTACAATTCTGATTAAACACACTGAATTCCCATACGAATTTCCGATGGATTTGGCAGAACCAGAATGGATATACTTTTCTTCTATAGCAGACAACACACTGCCCTACCACCTACAAATGACAGAGTACCTAAAACAACACCCAAACGTTAAACTTGCATTCCAACCAGGAACATTCCAAATAAAACTTGGTGCAAAAGTTTTAGCAGAATTATACCAACACACAGAAGTACTTTTCTGTAATAAAGAAGAAGCACAACGCATACTAGAAACCCCAGACGAACACGACATGGCAGTACTGATAAAAAACCTGCACGACATAGGCCCGAAAAAAGTTGTAATAACTGACGGGGCAAAAGGTCTGGACGCATCAGACGGTGTAAATGTATACACACTAACAGAATACCCAGACATAGCCCCACCAGTAGAACGTACTGGTGCCGGCGACGCAACAAGTTCGACCATTGTAGCCATGATGGCAACAGGTATGTCGTTCAAAGACGCGTTACGCTATGGGCCAGTAAACTCGATGTCAGTTGTACAACACATAGGTGCCCAGGCAGGTTTGCTAAACCGAGAAAAATTAGAAGAATACTTAAAACAAGCACCCGAAGACTACACCGTAGTAAAACTATAAAATAAAACACCTCGCATATGCGAGGTGTTTTATTTTATTATTAAACAGTTTGTTCTATTGTTGTTTCCGAGACTGTAACTGTTTCTGTTGTTGTAATTGTAGGTGTATGCTCTACAATGTTTGTGGTGTCCATGGCACCAGTACTACCTGCTTCAAAATTTTTCTTAACATCTTCATAGAATTTTGCGCGAGTCGCTTGTATATAAGGTGCTAGCCATATAAAACCGATACCAAGTGTTAGTACACATAACAATGCCCAACCTATAAAACGAAGCCCAAGGTAGAACAACTTTGCTTTGTTTCCATACATCATTTTCTTACTTTTGCGAAGTGCTTCTAGTGGTTTTAAATTTGGTTCGTCAACTAATATGTAATACACCAGAGAATAACTGTATGCAGCTATAATACCAGGTATAATCAGCAGCAAAGTCCATAGCATTACGAACAATACACACAATAGGTATGTTCCAAGTGTTCTGCCGTAGTGGTTAAAACCATCAAAAATATTATTTACAGATGCTTCTTTACCTCTTGAAAGGTTTAAGAAAAATACTGCCATACCAAACATAAATGCACCTGTTATAAAATATGTCGCCAAAAAACCTATAACTGGTATAAGCTGAACAACCATAACGATAACAACTGACAATAAACTAGCACCAATTGCCTTACCCCAATTACCTTTTAATGTTTCGCGCGCTTGTGCCATTAGCACTTTGTTTTCTGTTTTCATGGACGCAGTATACTACAAAGCAGAAAATAAAACCACAGAACTAGTCTAGATTAGTAGAATTAAAACTTTTTTCTAAGTTGTCAGAAAAAGCATTTGCAGAATGTATAATAAACATAGCAAGTAAACAACTTACCACTACTATCAGCAACATACTGTAGATCAAATTTACCTGCTTTTTCATATAGACTTAATTATAAAACGGCTTGGAAATAAAGGCAATATGTGGTATAATAGCACCTACATGTCGATTATACTTATACTGTTTTATATGCTTACTTTTTTGGCCGTCTTTGTACAGGTCTTCTTCTTAGTAACATATTTTGAAAACCGTAAAAAAATAGTTATACGTAGCGGGCCCATAGAACTGGCCCACTACCCTACTGTTACCGTTATAGTACCGTGCTATAACGAAGAAAAAACTGTTTCGATAACAGTAGACTCGTTGTTAGCCATGTCGTACCCTGCAGACAAACTACGCATTATAGTTGTAGACGACGGTTCGAAAGACGGAACATGGGAAGCATTACAACAATACAAAGACAACGCCCGTGTTGAAATATACAAAAAACAAAATGGTGGCAAACACACAGCACTAAACTTTGGTTTAGAACATACAACTAGCGAACTTGTTGGCTGTTTAGATTCAGATTCTTCTGTACACCCAGAAGCATTGAAACGCATTGTTACTGTTTTCGACAACCCTAAAACCATGGCCGTAGCACCGTCTATAGTTGTACGCGACCCTAAAACCATAACCGAATACGCACAACGTGCCGAATACGACATGGCACACTACAACAAAAAAATGCTGGCATTTATGGAAGGCATACATGTTACACCTGGGCCTTTTTCTATTTTCCGTAAAAAAGTTTTTGACCAAATCGGACCATACCGTAAAGCCCACCAAACCGAAGACCAAGAAATAGCACTGCGTATGCACAAACACGGTTTAGCTATAGACCACTGCCCTGATGCATATGTGTACACAAAAGGCCAACAAAGCATACCTAAACTTTACCGCCAACGTGTACGCTGGATTTATGGTTTTATTAAAAATGCACAAGACTACCGTGAACTAATATTCCGACCAAAATATGGTGCAGTTGGCATGTTTACCATACCATCAGGACTTATATCAGTTTCTGCAACACTGGTACTACTTACGTTTATGGTGTCACGTATATACACATACGTAAGCCATAAAGCCATGCAACTAAGTACAGTTGGTTTTGGTTCGTTTACACGCCCAAACTTTTCTTTTGATTTATTTTATGTTGATACGCGCGCGTTCTTGTTTTTATCTATAATGTTGTATATATTAATAGTCGTTGCCCTACTAAACGGACGTCGTATGATATATGGGCGTAAGGCACTATCTTGGGACATAGCTTTGTTTTTTATTGTATACACCATAGTTGCCCCGTTTTGGGTGCTAAAAGCAATATGGAACGCAGTAACTAGACACGAAGCTAGTTGGACAGACGAAAGAGATTATTCACTAAAACAAATTTAAATTAATTTATGAAAAACGATTGGGGCAGATACATAGTAGTTTTCTTTATAACAGTAGCATTGTTTGCTGTTGCTGGCGGACTGTCAAACTTTTTTTCTAATAAAAAAGTAGAATCTATTCGTGTTGCTCAGGACAAACTTTCTACAGACATACTGTCTTCTGAAACACAGTTTGCCCTACTGTCTGAACTTTCATGTACCCAAGACGACGGTGAAGAAAACCTTTCCGCAGAACTTAGTGACTTGTCTGACAAAATAGAATACAGCGACAAAAACCTAAAAGGTAACGCCGACGCACTACAGCTAAAACGCTACTATTCTTTACTTGAAATAAAAGACTACCTACTGACTAAAAAAATAAACGAACGTTGTGGTTTAAAACGTATACCAGTACTTTACTTTTATACAACAGCTGAAAACTGTACAGAATGTACAAAACAAGGTTACGTGTTAACAGAACTACGCAACAAATACCCCAACATGCGCGTGTATTCGTTTGACTACAGTTTAGACCTATCTGCACTGCGTGCCCTACTTAAAATATACCGCATAGAAGACACTAAACTACCAGCTATGGTTATAAACGAACATAAAGTTACAGGTTTCCAGTCTGTAGAAGACATTGAAAAAATAGAACCTAAAATACTAAAAATCGAAGCCCAGAAAAAAACTACAACTGACACTGCTACAAAAACACAATAAAAAAATAAAAGCGATTATATAAATATAATCGCTTTTATTTTTTTATTTTTATAAAATTTCTTTTACTTTTGATATTATTCCGTCTACACCCATACCGTAGTGTTCTATCAGTTCTGCTGGTGTGCCTGACTGACCAAACCTATCGTTAACGCCTACAAACCCCATATGCACTGGGTGGTTTTTAGCCAAGCATTCGGCCACTGCACTGCCCATGCCGCCGGCAATTTGGTGTTCCTCCACAGTTACAATTTTACCTGTTTCTATTGCTAGTTTTGTTACAGCTTCAACATCAAGTGGTTTTATTGTTGCCAGGTTCATAACCTTAACATTTATACCTTCTTGTTCTAATTTACTTGCAGCCAGTAGAGCCTTGTGTACCAATGCACCTGTAGCAATAATACCCACGACGGCTTTGCCATTTTTCGGTTCAAACATTATTTGTGCCTTACCTAAAACAAAAGGTGTGTCAGTAGTTGTAATGATAGGTGTTTTCTCGCGAGCTAAACGTAGATATGCAGGTTTACCAAGCGCCGCTAGTGCCAGTGTAGCTTTCTTCGATTCATTAGCGTCACAAGGCGAAACCACGATCATGTTTGGTATAACACGAGTTATGGCAATGTCCTCTATTGCCTGGTGTGTACCACCGTCTGGACCTACAGAAACACCAGCATGACTACCGGCAATAATTACCCCGCGGTCGTTGTAGGCTATAGTTGTACGAATCTGTTCCCAGTTTCTACCTGGACTAAACATTGCATAAGAAGATATAAAAGGTATTTTACCCATTGCTGCCATACCGGAGGCCACAGATGCCAAGTTTTGTTCTGCAATTCCTACTTGTATAAAACGGCTTGGAAATGTGTCTCGGAACAAATGCATTTGCGTAGACTCGGTCAAATCTGCGCATAAACCAACAACACGTTCGTCTAACTTGCCTGCCTCGAGCAATCCGTCACCAAAACCTTTACGTATTGGAACTTGTTCCACAGAGTCGGAAAATAGATTTTCATTAAGTTTTAAATCTGGGTTTAGCATAAATTTATTGGTGTTCACTTTTAATTTTACCTCCTAATGTACGCAATTCGTTAAATGCATGTTTATAGTCCTCTACTGCAGTCTTAGCATTTGGGGCGTAACCATGCCAATGGTAGTCGCGTTCAAATTCAGGTACACCCTTGCCAGGTATAGTGCGGGCAATTATAACTGAAGGCTTTTCAAATATTGCTTTGGCGCGGTTTACAGCATTATCAATGTCTGCAAAATTATGGCCGTCTATTTCCTGGACATGCCAGTTGAAAGATTCCCATTTTTTAGCAACACTGTCTACAGGCATTACATCTTCGGTATAACCGTCGATCTGTATGTTGTTACGGTCGACAATGGCAATAATGTTATGTAATTTATATTTTGCTGCTAGCATTATTGCTTCCCAGTTTTGACCTTCGTCTAGTTCGCCGTCACCCAGTAAACAGTAAATTGTTTTTTCAGTTTTTGCGCCAGAATCAATACGGTCCGCTAATGCCATACCAACAGCTTGCGACAAACCAGAACCAAGCGGGCCTGAAGAGTTTTCTAAATATGGTAAAAACTCGCGGTGTGGGTGACCCTGCAAACGACTGCCAAACTTGCGTAATGTTTTTAATTCTTCAACTGGAAAATACCCACTGTGGGCCATAGCTGCATATAACACAGGGTTTATGTGGCCGTTAGATAGTACCAACCTGTCACGTTCGGGCCATAGTGGGTTTACAGGGTCGTGGCGCATGCCATGGAAATATAAATACGTAAACACGTCTGCCATACCCAACGGACCCGCTGTGTGGCCACTGCCGGCTGCTAGTAACATAGTAATAATAGACTCACGTACATCGTTAGCTTTTTCTTGTAGATCAAGTATTTGCTTGTCGTTTAACATGTATACATTATACACCATACAACTGAACTGTAATAGTAAAAATACTACACACAGCGTAGTATTTTTACTATTTATTTTTTCTTTTGTGTAGGTTTTTTAACCTCAATTAAATCTTGCAGTTCTTTTAGTAGTTTTTTATCTTTCACCACCAATGCCGCCACAGTAACCGGCCCAGCTACCGGCCCCCGCCCCACTTCGTCTATGCCTACCACGTATTTTTTCATATATTTATAATACCACACCCAGATAGTGCTTCAGGCACTATCTGGTAAATTATCTTCTTCTAACAATGACTGTTTACCCCGTTCTTTTCTTATTATAGAAACTATTTCTTTACAGTATTTTTCAAAACCTTTTACACCACCAAATGTTTTTAATATATTTTCACCTTCTGTTTTTGATATTACATTAAAATTATTATTTTTATATTCTGAACTACCAGCGAAAACTAGGTGTGATTTTTCCAAAGGTACATCATGTACTTCATTGTTAAAATTTACATAACCAATTAATTTCTTAAAATAATTATCATCATAGATATGATGCGACTTAAAAGTTCCTTGGAACAATGACCCTGTTCGTGAATATTTCGCATTAAAATAATTTGTGTAACCTCCTAATGATTTTTGCATAAACTTAGAAATACCTCCATTTTCCAACTGTTTCAAAATAAAATGAAAATGATTCGGATTTAAACAACACGCTGCTATAGCAACTAATGACTGATTACCAGATAGGACTTTAGGTCCTATCTGGTTCTTTGTTTTTCTTACGTTTGACAAACTATTTACAATTTCAACATCATTAAACTCGAGAATACTTTCAATAAATCGTTCTAAATCTTCCTTACACATAAAAATATCACGCTTATCAACACCACGATTGTATATATGATAATATTCTCCTGTTACTAATGCTTCTTTTCTCATAAAGTAATTATACTACTTTCTAGATAGGACCTAAAGTCCTATCTGTGGATATTTCAACAAAAAAAACCGAACAACAATGTTGTTCGGTTTAGTATTAAATTTTATAGTCGATGCGATATAAGCAACAACGTTAGTATATTGTCATGGCAACTTGGGTGTGGTATGGCTCTAATGTCAGTTTCTAATAAGAAATGTTTTGGGTGGTGCATTTGTTGATGCATAAAGTAAAGTCTAATCAGTGCTTTGCTTATCTTCCTCCAGGTTTTATCTAATTCACAATTTCTTTCGAAATGACCCCAAAATCTATCATTTCGGACCCAATCTATTTGTTGAGCTAACCGAAACTCTAGATCTTGTATTTCTTGCCAAATGTCTTCTTCTTTTTTATTTGAAGTATTTTTTATTAATATTTTATGTATCATATTACTTAGTTATTTTGACCTAACTTTACCCATATACAACCCGTTTGTCAACATTTCGTCAGTTCGAGTAAAAGCGTATAATAGTGTCACATGGATCCCGTTAGAAGCCGCGGCCGCAGTTACTGGGAATTATTATGAAAACATACACAAAACCAAATTACAAACATAATCAAGCAAATCGCGCTCTGTTGACCGCGACCTGCTTCTAAACGGGATGGACGCCCCTTTTACCCATCTACATACCCATTCGCACTATTCCCTACTAGATGGGCTTTCTAAAATACCCCAGCTTGTTAAGGCTGCAAAGGCCGACAACATGCAAGCAATTGCATTAACCGACCACGGCAACCTATATGGCGCCATCGAGTTCTACCAGGAATGCAAAAAGAAAGAAATAAAACCCATCATAGGTGTCGAAGCATATGTTGCACCACGCGGACGTAATGACAAGGACCCCGGCATCGACAACAAACGTTACCACCTGACGCTGCTGGCAGAAAACATGACTGGTTATAAAAACATTATTAAACTAGTTTCGTTAGCGTACACCGAAGGTTTTTATTACAAACCACGCATGGACAAAGAAATACTTCGCACATACAGCGAAGGTATAATTTGTTTAACTGGTTGCCCTGGTGGTGAACTAGCACAGATGTTGTTGCAAAAAAATATTCCAAAAGCTAAAGAAGTTTTAGAAGAATGGATAGATATTTTCGGTAAAAATAATTTGTATATCGAAGTAATGAACCATGCCGAAATCGAAGGTTACCAAGAAGTTATACAACACCTTATTGCCTTGTCCAAGGAATACAACGTACCACTAGTTGGCACATGGGACGCACACTACCTACACGTTAGCGACGCCGAGGCCCAAGACACATTGGTAGCTATAAACACCGGTAGCGACCTGGCAAACATGAAGATGAGTATGAAGAACGGAAACTATTCGTTTATTACATCTGCCGAAGCATACGAGTTTTTCAAAGACATTCCTGGTGCATACGACAACACAGCTGTTATAGCAGAACGTTGTAATTTAGAACTTACATTAGGCAAATTCTTCTTCCCAGAATTTATATTACCCCCAGGTGCTAATGCAGACGACGTACTACGCGACACTGCATATGCAGGTATACAAACACGCAGAATAGAAATGGACGAAACTGTAAAGGAACGCCTGAACTACGAACTAGAAGTTATAAAAACCAAAGGTTATTCGTCGTATTTCTTAATCATGCACGACCTGATGCGCCATGCACGTGAAAACGGAATTTTAACAAACACTCGTGGATCAGCGGCGGGGTCTTTTGTTTCGTATGTATGTGGCATTACAAACGTTGACCCAATTTTATATAAACTACCTTTTGAACGTTTCCTAAACCCATTCCGTCCATCCGCACCCGACATCGACCTGGACATTGCAGACGACAGACGCGACGAACTTATCGAGTATGCTAGACAAAAATACGGTGCAGAAAAAGTAGCCCAGATCGGTACGTTCGGTACTATGGCTGCCCGCGGTGCTGTACGCGACGTAGCACGCGCGTTAGGTTACCCATACACTACAGGCGACAGAATAAGTAAAATGATACCCATGGGTAGCCAAGGTTTTCCAATGACACTAGACCATGCATTAGAAATTGTACCTGAACTTAAAGAAGCATATGACAGTGAACGTGATGTAAAAACCATTATTGATCTAGCTAAAAAAATAGAAGGCTCTGCACGCCACATTTCTGTGCACGCTGCCGGCGTGGTTATTGCCCCTGGTCCACTAACAGACTTTACACCCGTACAGTTCGACCCCAAGGGTGGCAAACTTATAACCCAGTACGACATGTATTCAGTCGGTGAAGACGGCGTTGGTTTAACTAAATTCGACTTCCTGGGTATTCGTAACCTGGCATTTCTTGCATCCAGCGTACTACTACTTGAAAAAATAACTGGCAAAGTTATAGACCTAGACACTGTACCAATAGACGACAAAAAAACTTTTGAAATGCTTGCCCGCGGAGAAACAGAAGGTTTGTTCCAACTTAACGGTTCAGGCATGACACAGGCACTGAAGAAACTAAAGCCAACAACCATACACGACATAAACGTTATGGTGGCACTGTACCGCCCGGGTCCGATGCAGACGATAGACGAATACATTGCACGTAAAAACGGAGAAAAACCAGTTATATTCTACCACCCAAAAATGAAGGACTACCTTCTAACAACATTCGGTTTGCTTGTGTACCAAGACGACTTATTGTTTACGGCTATCGAACTAGCTGGTTACGACTGGGGTGAAGTGGACAAATTCCGTAAAGCCGTTGGTAAAAAGATTCCTGAAGAAATGGCCAAACAACACGTAAAGTTCGTTGAAGGTTGTCAAAAATGTTCTGGACTAACACCACAACAAGCCGAAAAAATATGGACACTGTTTGAACCTTTCCAAGGTTACGGTTTTAACAAAGCCCATGCTGCGTCATATGGCAAGGTTGCGTACCAGACTGCATATATGAAGGCTAACTACCCTGTTTACTATATGACAGCCATGTTAACAGCTGAATCAGGCGACATTGAAACCATTGGTATATACATCAACGAATGTCGGCGTATGGGTCTGAATATACTACCCCCATCTATAAACGAAAGTTTCCACGCTTTTACTATTGCTAAGGAAGACGGTGTGGCATTAGACAAAAGTCGTACAATACGTTTCGGTTTATATACAATTAAAAACCTCGGTGGCGACATCGCCGACGCTATAATAGCCGAACGTAAAGCCCGTGGACCGTTTACTACCATAGACAACTTCCTAGACCGTATGACCCATAAAAACTTGAACAAGAAATCTATGGAAGCACTTATAAAGTCTGGTGCATTCGACGACCTGGGTGAACGTAACCAACTACTAGTAAACTCTGAAGCGTTATTAGAATATAACCGCGAATACGCCCGCAAATCAGACAGCCAATCTTCACTATTTTCTATAGGACTTACCCAACACCAACTTCAACTAGCTGAAACTGAACCAGCAACATTAACAGAAAAACTAAACTGGGAAAAGGAACTGTTAGGTTTGTACATTTCCGGCCACCCATTAGACAACTTTGCAAAAAGACTCGAAGGCAAAAACACTATCGAAGAAATTAAAAAATCTAAGAAAAAAACTGGCATAGTACAGTTAGGTGCAATTATCGAGGAAATACGAAAAGTACAAACTAAAACAGGCGAATTCATGGCATTCCTTAAACTGTCAGACAAAACAGGTTCTATAGAAGCTGTAATATTTCCAAAAAACTTCCGTGAATTTATAAAAATAGTCGAGTCGTCACCCACACTAGGCATCGCCGGCCGGACAACAGTACGCAACGACGAAAAAAGTATTGTTATAGAAAAAGTTATAGCGCTAGTTTAGTACAGATACAAAATGTAAAAACCCTCGCGGATAGCGAGGGTTTTTACTAGTTCTATTATGCTTGTACGTTTTTAATTTTTGTCATGATAGACATAACTTGGTTAGCGTACTGAGGCACAACAGATGGTGGGTTGTAAGTTCGGAGGATACCCTTTACATCTTTGTCTTTATAATAAGACGCTGTTTTAGGGTGGTTACCACCTAGGTGCTGACCAATTTTTTCAATTGCAACATCCATTGTTTCAAAACCTACTTTACATGACGCCCATCCCCAGTAGTTGTTGTCATGTGTTTTACATGCAAACTTACCTCCGGTAGATTCACGTACTGCAATTGCAGGAATTAGGTATGGGTCAAGGTCGTTTTCGTATGCAACTTCTACCATCTTTGCGCCGTAGCCAGCTAGTGGCATGTTGCGGTCAGAAAGGTATGTGTCGATTTTAGCGGCTATATCTGCACGTTCGCGCATATCAGCTTCACTTAAAACGGGTACTTGATTCTGTGCATTTACTTCTGTTAAGATCGTAGCGCTTCCTGGAGTCGCTTGCGCGATGCTCATTGCCATAAGCGGCATTACTATCATTGACTGAAGAAATGTTAAATTGATTTTGTGTTTCATAGGTGGGGGTTTTGCTCCCTTAAACCAGTGGTAGAAATATTTTGCCTAAAAAGCAAAAAAACCTATAATCAATTAGTTGTACAAAATACTACCAATTGACTATTCGGTTATGAGTCAAGTATAGCAAATCGAGGTCTAAAAGTCAAGCCCTAAACATTGACTTTATACTGTTTTGTGTTGTATTGAAATATAAAAAACCCTTATTTTATAAGGGTTTTTTAGTGTTTTAACCTTGATTTTGTTGTGTTCGTATGGTCTCGATTAGGTTCAATGTTTCAGCCTTTAGACTGGCTTCCATGGACTTGAACAGGCGTAGGCCTTCTTTCTTGTATTCTATCAACGGGTCGCGTTGGCCATATGCCCGAAGGTTAACAGAACTGCGCATATAGTCCATAGTTTCTAGGTGTTCTACCCACAAATTGTCTGTAACTGTAAGTAAAATGCGTCGCAGTACGTCGAAAAATGCATCTTCACCTACTTCTTTGACTTTACCGGCTACTATTTCTGGTGCACGTTCGTCTATTTCTGATAGAGATTCTATATATGATGTTAATACGGCTCTGTCGCCTTCTACGATGCTGTTACGGCGGTTATATATGGCAGTACGCTGGGTATTTAACACATCGTCGTATTCCAAAGTACTTTTACGTGCATCAAAATGAAAACCTTCTATTTTTGCCTGCGCGTTTTCTAGTGTGCGGCTGATTATTTTGTTTTCTATAGGGGTTTCCTCTGGTATACCAAAACGGCCCATCATAGACTTCATTTTTTCACCACCGAATATACGAATTAGGTCGTCTTCTAATGAAACATAGAATACTGTTTCGCCCATGTCGCCCTGACGGCCTGAACGACCACGCAACTGGTTGTCTATACGACGTGCTTCGTGGCGTTCTGTACCTAGAACAAACAAACCACCTAGGTTGCGTATTTCTTCGCTCTGTTCTTTGGTTGAAGGTTTGCCACCTAACATAATGTCCACACCACGACCTGCCATGTTTGTAGCAACAACAACACTACCCTTGCGTCCAGATTGAGCGATTATTTCACCTTCTTTTTCGTGGTTTTTAGCATTTAGAACTGTATGTGCCACACCAGACTGGTGTAGGTATGCAGAAAGCATTTCACTTTTTTCTATAGACACAGTACCTATTAGTACAGGTTGGCCTTTTGTTTGTAGTTCTTTGACTTTGTCTGCTATTGCTTTGAATTTACCTTGTTCAGTTTGGAAAATCTGGTCTACATGGTCTATACGTTTTACTGGTAGGTGTGTGGGTATTTGTAATACGTCTAGTTTGTAGACTTTATAGAATTCTTCGGCAGAAGTTTCTGCGGTACCTGTCATGCCGCCTAGGGTTTTATAGAAACGGAAATAGTTTTGGTATGTTATAGACGCTACAGAACGTGTTTCGTTTTCTATTTTTACAGATTCTTTGGCTTCTACAGCTTGGTGTAGACCTTCAGACCAACGACGGCCCGGTTGCATACGGCCAGTAAATGGGTCGACTATTATAACTTCGCCGTTTTTAACAACATAGTCTTTGTCCTTTATATATAGCGCATGTGCACGCACAGCAGTTTCAATATGGTGTACGTATTTGATACCTTTTTCAGTATATATATCTGTTACACCTAGTAATTCTTCGACATGGTTTATACCTTCGTTAGTTAGTTGTATTGCTTTGACTTTTTCGTCTATTGTATAGTCGACTTCTTTTTGTAGTTTTTTAGCTATGTTTGCAGAAGTTTTATAAAGTTCGTCAGATTTTTCTGCTTCAGAGGAAATAATTAACGGTGTACGTGCTTCATCTATTAGTATAGAGTCTATTTCGTCGACTATTGCATATATATGTCCGCGTTGTGTACGTTGTTCTGGTAGGTATACCAAATTGTCGCGCAAATAGTCGAAACCAAATTCGCTGTTAGTACCATATGTTATGTCTGCCAGATAGGCTTCAGTTCTGGTACATGGACGAAGTTTTTCGTAAACAACACGGAAAGATTCTTCGTCGTTTGTGTCTTCTGGTGCGCTATGTGACGCGTCATATATATATGAAGTCTGTTGGCCATTAATAACAGACGTAGACACACCTAGAAATGAGAAAATTTGGCCCATCCATGTTGCGTCGCGACGTGCTAGGTAGTCGTTAACTGTAACAATGTGTACACCCAGGCCTGTTATGGCATGTAGATATGCAGGTAGTGTTGCAACGAGTGTTTTACCTTCACCTGTACGCATTTCTGCAATCATACCGCGGTGTATAGCTATACCACCTATTAGTTGTTCGTCGTAGTGGCGCTGGCCTATAACACGACGTGCAGATTCACGCACTAATGCATATGCACGTGGTAGAACTTCGTCGAGAGTTTTACCTGACTTTATTTGTTCTTTTAGCTTGTTAGTTTCAATAGGAAAATCTGCATCGGATAGTGCTTGCATTTCAGGCTCAAAAGACGCAACCGATGCAATGATCGGCTTGTATGAAATAACGGTTTTTTCGTGTTTGTTTTTAAATAGATTCAGTAATGACATGTGTGTATTATAGCACAGAAAAACCCGATACGCTATCGACATATCGGGCTTTTCTTTACTTAAAAGACTATATTTTTTTTGTCTTTTTTGCAGCTTTTTTAACAGCCTTTTTTGCTGATTTTTTTACTGCTTTCTTTGCAGTCTTTTTAACTGCTTTCTTTTTTGTTGCCATAAAAATTAATTTGTGTGTGTATTTTTATTGATAAGCATAATGCACGACCTTTCATAATTAAATGAGATTTGCATTACTGCTACATTCATTATCGCAAACATTATTATCACTCGCAAATATTTTTACACAAAAACTGTGGATAACTCACACAAAAAATATTTTTTAATTTTAAAAAAAATATTTTATTAAAATAATAATGTAAAGTAAACTATACACGATATAAAAATGTGTTTTTCTAGTTATATAATATAGCATTAGATTTACAAATTTTATAAAATTTATAAATTTCTAAAAATAAAATATAAAAAACCAACAAATTTGTTGGTTTTTTATATTTTAAGAAAATTATACACTCAGTGCAGAAAACGGGGCAAACTCCACAAAGCCTATGTGAGTGCAACCGTTTTCTGCACAAAATGTACAATGGGTTTATTATATAGCATATTTAGATTTAATCAACAAAAAACCACCCGAAGGTGGTTTTTTGCGGCTTTCAGGAAAATCAATTTAAAAATATCTTTTCCTGTTGTGGAGTTTATAACTCACAAGACTAGTATAGCAAAACTGCAGGATTTGTCAAGTTTTATAAATTTTGTTTATTGAATTTGTTTATAAACTTAATAGTTTTGGCATTCATTGTACCGTCTGCTTTTAGTTTGTTAGCCTTTTGGTAGTTTATAAGAGCTTTTTTAGTAGCTTTACCAAAGTATTTGGTTTCGTACCCTACAGACCCCCACCCTACAGTAGATACTATAAACCCATTTTTATTTAAGAACTTTTGCAATTCCAATACTTCTACATTTCTACTGCCTACACGTGTATTTTTTACAAACACAAATGCAGGTAATGGTGCTGAAGTTGTAACAGGAACTTCATTTTGGTTTTTAGGTTGTTCTGTGGTAGTTATTAATTTGTTTGGAGGTAATTCTGTTAATATACCACCAGCGCTGTTTGAGCTTGTTGTTGGTGTAGTTTCTACTTCAGCAACGGGTAATGTGACTATGTAATAGTTTTTAAATGCATTAGGCGACACTGCTTCTGAAACAAATGCAACCTTAGAACCGTCAGGTGACAGTGTTGGATAAAAAGTGCCACCTTCTGTTGCTTGGCCAGTAAAAAATGTAGGTAATCTGATTATACTGTTATCTAGCATATTTTTAACATACACATCATACGCACCATTTGAACCTAAACTTCCCGCGTTTGAAGCAAAAGATATGTATTTACCATCTGCAGATATACTTGAGCCACTTACAGAACTATCAGTCTGTGTTCCGTCTGCCGCTACAGAAACAATTGTTGTAGTGCCGAGTTGCATGTCGCGAACAAATATATCCGGGATATTGTTTAGATCACCATTTACTAAATCTGAAGCGCTAGATTCAAATGTAATATATCGCCCATCTGGTGACATAATTGGGTAAATAGATTCACCATTAGCAGACGCGGTACCGGCTGAATTTATAGATACTAGTGTAGTAGTTCCTAGAAGCGTGTCGCGGATAAAAACATCAGATTGACTGTTTGTATCTATATCAGGCACAACATCGTCTATTGGTGCGTCGAAAGCAACATAACGACCATCTTCAGATATTACAGGGTTATACGATGAAGCTAATATTTCAGTGCCGTCGTTTTTTAATGATACACGCGTAGTTGTGTTTTCTTGTAAATCACGTACAAAAACGTCATATAAACCATTTGTGTCCCCTGCGACCAGGTTTGTGGCAGAACTTGTAAATGCTACATAACGTCCATTTGCAGACATGTCTGCAATATATGAATAGTCGTCAGATTCTACACCAGCAGTAGACAGTGACACACGTGTGGTTGTACCTAGTTGCATGTCGCGAACAAATACATCTCCTTTATTGTTTGTGTCCCCTGCGACCAGGTTTGTGGCATCAGAAAGAAATGCTACATACCGCCCGTCGGCAGACATAGAAGGCATATAAGAAATACTGTTACCCTGTACACCTGCAGTAGATACAGAAATACGTGTAGCTGTGTTTAGTTGTGTGTCGCGAACAAATATGTCAGAAATACCGTTAGTGTCATTATTGACTAAGTTTCCAGAATATGAACTGAATGCAACATACCTACCGTCTGTAGACATGTTGTTTCTATATTGAGAAAAATCGTCTGGTGAGGAACCAAAAGCAATTGAGGTATAAACATTCGATATATGTGTCGTTGTACCAGTTTGTGTGTCGTGTATAAACATGTCGTCACTGTCTGGAATAACATCGTTATCAAACAAGTTAGAAGCAACTGAACCAAAAGTTATATAGCGTCCATTTGGTGATATAGACGGAGTATACGAATCTGAATTGGCTTCTGCGCCACCAGTTACTACAGAAACTCGTGTTGTAGTGTTTAGTTGTGTGTCACGGACAAAAACATCTGTAATAACACTGGTGTCGTCTGCAACTAGGTTACTTGCTGTTGATTGAAATGCTATATAGCGCCCATCAGCAGATATAGATGCATATGTAGAATCAAGGTTACCTTCTACGCCAGCAGTAGAAACAGACACACGAGTTGTTGTGCTAGTTAATGTGTCGCGCATAAACACATCTGTTTTTGCGTTTGTGTCACCCACAACTAAATTTGAAGCATCAGAATGAAATACTACATACCGGCCATCTGCAGATATTATTGCAAAATTAGACTGGTTATTAGATTCAGTACCATCAGTTGCAACTGATACACGTGTTGTAGTGTTTAGTTGTGTGTCGCGCATAAAAATATCTGTATACCCGTTTGTATCGTCAGCAACCAGACCTGTACCTGATGATTCGAAACTAACATAACGGCCATCAGCAGATATACTGGCACCAACTGCGCCTTCTATTTCTTCATCACCGGCGGTGTTAACTGAAACACGTGATGTAGTGTTTAGAACAGTGTCGCGAACAAAAACATCAGGGTTACCATTAGTGTCGCCCACAACTAAGTTCGATGCGATTGACTCAAAAGCCACATACCGGCCATCGTCTGAAATAGACGGTGTCCTTGAGTCACCATTGGCTTCTGTGCCGTCTGCTGCAACTGACACGCGTTTAGTTGTACCTAGTTGGGTGTCGCGTACAAATATGTCCAAGTTACCTAAAGTGTCGCCGTCGACAAGGTTTGTAGCATACGAATAAAATGCAATGTAACGCCCGTCTGGTGTATAAGCCAAATCTAAAGAATCAGCATTACCCATTTCACCAGCACTGTTTACAGAAACTATTTCAGTAGCACCAGTTGCATGGGTATATTTATATATTTGGTAATTATATGGACTAAGCGACGACACGCCGTAGAACAATGCGTCGCCGTTATCTAGAACGCCTTTACCACCATCTGAGATTGCTGTTGTGTGCCGTATAGGTACAGTTGCGTCACCTATATCTATTTGAACTATATCAGATGTTGCTGCAAATGACTGTGTACCTAAAAAAGGTAATACGCAAACCAAGTATATACCCAGCACTGACATAGTTATGTGTTGTAGTTTTTTCATATACAAATATTATACTACAAATTAAGACAAAATGTAGACTAGAAAAGAGTAAAAACCTTTCCGTTAGGAAAGGTTTTTACATATTCTGTGCTCGTAAGCCGAATTCTGTTCTAATGGTATTTATCTAGGAATAGTATTACTACTACCCTCAAGCGACTCTTTCCGACTTGCGTCGGAACACGGTCTTGCACACGAGTAAGGATTTAGCCGTTTCACCCCTGAAGTTACCATCAGGGCTCACCCACCGATTGCTCGTCGGGTGTCTTTTCCTTTCGGAAAAAGACGTCTCTGCTCGCACCTCTTAGTTTGTACTAGATGGGTGTTACCCACTACTTGTACTAATTAAATAGTTATGTGTTCGGACTTTCCTCACCCAAACTTACGTTTAGGCGTAACCACTTCGGCACAGAACTTTGTTAGTATAGCACAGTACAACACACTTGACAATAGTAAATAAAGGTGTATAATTTAGTTAACTTAATAACATAGTTTTTATTATGATAAATATAGCAAATATGGATGAAGCCCGTAAAAATAATATGCTTCAATTGTCTTTACAGATTTTAGGAATAATGATGGTAGAACTCCATTGGACACCTATTAAAGCAATAGATTATGTTCTAGAAGTATACCAGGACCCGAAGGAGGGAATTATAAACCCCTACCCGATTGAGGAGATCAGGAATTTTTTATACATAATTGTAAATGAAAACCCTGAAATAGGTGGCCCAGTTAACGGGGAAAGAAAAGACGTACCAGGACTACTTGAGGTTTTAGAATCTTAAAGTTTACTCGCCCAACCATTGTAAAAACGATGAGCTTACTCAAGCCCATCGTTTTTTTGTTTTTAATCTGTCACCTATAAACTGTAACCTGGTTTAGATTTCACAAACTCCACCTACACATGCCAATTCCTTTTTCACTTCTGTTTCGTCTGTAACTTCGTATGTCATTATTTTTGAGAAGTCGATGTTTGCAACAGTGCCCTTTAGTTCATTATAACGTTGTTCGGTTATGGCTTCGTATGGGGCTAGTTGGTAAATGTGGTTTGAACGTGGTAGGAATGAAAGTCCGCCAACTATGTCCCAGTTTTTGTAAACCCAACTTGCTACTTCTATCCATTCGTCGTCGCCTACTGAAACTGTTACTGAAGGGTTATGTTCAGTGTAGTTTACTTTTACAACTTTCCAGTGTTCTAGTTGGTCGATGGCGTTTATGTCGTCTTTGAACACACCACCCTTTGGTGCCTTAACTGGGAATTCTAGAACGAAAGTATGCGCTGTGTCGTAAGTTTGTCCAACTTCTGGGAAGTGTGGCACACCTTGGTCTTTCAACATTTTAAACAATGCGTCGTTAGCTGATATACGAACACGGCGTATGTAGTACTGACTGTGGCGTGGGTGCATACCAGAAGACGAGTCTACTGTTTGAGAAAGGTTACCTGAAGGCTTAACACATGTTATACATGTAGATTCAGATACACCAAGGCGCTTAGCATATAGTTTGTTTATGCGTATTGTTTCAGCGCGTAGTTTTGCTAGCACTTTTGGTGCACGAGCAACCTTACTGTCCCATTGGCCAGTTATAGATACACCTAGCAAACGCTCCTTTTCACAGTTTTCTTTCCATTCTTTTGAAAGGTAGCCGAATTTTGTTAATGAAGACTGGTATGTACCTAGTATAGTTGCGATGCGGATTTTCTTCATCAATGTTGCCTCGGTGTCCTCTGCGCGGGCTACAACTTCAGATAGGTTGCAGAACTGTTTTGAACGAAGAATAATTTCGCCACATGGGTTTGTACCGATAGAACCAACAACATGGTTTGCTGCATCTATGTAGCCATCTTTTTTAAGTAGTTCTACACGGCGTTTTGGTAGTTGGTCTGGTAAACCACCGCGGTTAAATATGCCACGTTCGCCTGAACCAGACTTCATCAACGCTACCCATTCGTCCATGAATTCTTCGGTACTTGGTTTGTTGTTGTAAACTGCCGAGTTATTAGCCAACATACGTTGTCCGTCTGTGTTCCAGAACTGACCTTTTTTAGCGTCACGCATTGCGTCGTCGTCTAGATCAGAAAGTGATATTAGCGCACTGCGACGTACACCACCTGAGACTACAACTTCGCCTATTTTACATATTATGTCGTGTGCGTCTATGTTAGTTAGACGGCGGCCTTGGCGGTGTAGAACCTTGGCACGAGTAAAATCAAGCAGGTCTACCAGTGGTTGTGGGCCAGAAGACTTGCCCCCCATAGTAGCTAAACGCGCACCAGACGGACGTAGTTGTGAAAAGTTAAACTTGATGTCGTTACCGTCGAACCAAGTTTGCATACCTACAGCAAATGCGTCTGCCCAACCTTCTTTTGAATCTGCCACTGTATATGTAGGCAACATTTTACCTGTTTGGTAGGCTATCTGTGGCAGTGCCTGAATGTTTTGACTTTCTATAGAAAAACCAACGCCAGTACCACACATAGATATGTATATTATTTCAGCAAAATCCTGAATAGATTTTGGCGCAGTAAACGAACAGTTATATGCACATACATTTGTTGCACGTGCTGGTTTGCCAGCAAACTGCATTAGACGCATAGAAGGCATGGCTTCTTGGTTTAGAATAGATTCACGTATTTCTTCGTATTCTTTTTTGTTTAATGCGTCACCTATGTTTTCACGCATAAAGTCCATGTAACGGTCGACTGTTTCTATCCAACATTCGCGGCGACCTTCTTCTTCGATCCAACGTGCATATGTACGGTAGTAAACAAGTTCAGCAAGCTTGTTTTTGAAATATTTTGAAGATTCTTCAGCTTTTTTCTTAAAATCCTTGGTAACCACTACACCTTCTTCGCGAAGTTCACTACGGCGACTGCGGAACAATATGTACGACTTGGCAGTTTCCAGAAAACCAGCACGCATAAGTTCAGCTTCTACTATGTCTTGGGCCATTTCAACAGAAGGTATAAATTTGCCTTTTTTGTTTTCTTTTTGCAAAGCAAGTAAACCCTTAAACACAGCATGAGCTATAGCAACTGCTTCGTCTTCGCCAGCGTTTTTTTCTTTTGTGTCTAAGAAAGCTTTGTATACTGCATTAGTAATGCGGTGTACATCAAAAGCTATTACTTCGCCTAGGCGGTTACGAAACTGTTTTATTTTTGCTAGTTCTGCTTTCGAGAAACTTACTTTTTTGGTCATAGGTATTTTGTTGATAATTGCTAATAAATTTTTGTCTAACCATTGTACCGTGTTTCGTTTAAAAATTTAAGCATATGCAACGTTTTTACAGCCAAAAAAGACCATAACAAACCAATTTGGCCCTGATGTAAAGCAAAACGGAAAAATGTTTTTATATAGTTAGCTATTTTTTGCCAAGGTATACTATGTCCCCGACTTTTATGTTTTGTTTTAGTATTTCACCTGCTGTAACCTCGATTACGGCGTTGGCAATATTGACATTTGTAAAAGTTTTTGGGTACGTTTCTGGTTGTACGTTTTGTTCTGTGTATACAACACTGCCTACGCCGTCTGAGCTAACGTTTACCCATATTATGTCTATTGCATAGCGCATGTCTTTCATCCAGAAACCGTATTTACCGGGTGTATCAAAAACAAAAAGCATTCCAGTTTGTGGTTCTAGTTTTTTAGTTCCTGACAAACCTTGTTCACGGCGTTCTACTGTGTCTGCAACTGACACATTGTATGTAGTACTGCCCACTAAAATGCGTTTTTGTTGTAATGGTGCATTGTCGTAAACTACTGCTCGTGGTTCTTCTTTACTATATATAACAAAACCAATACCAACCATGCATACAACAGCAATTATGCCAGATATTATTTTGTTTTTTATTTTTTTATTTTTGAACTTTTTCATATAGATTTATTATTATAGTATTATAGCAAATAAAAAAACCAAGCCATAATATGTACTTGGTCTTTTGTAAGGATTACAATTTTTTATTCCGGAAAATTAATTGGAATTCTAAGATAATCAAACAAATCTTTTGCTTCATCCATTGTCATTACTTTTGACCATGATAAAGAAAGGTGCTGTGAATCGCTATTGTTTATAGCACAATCAATAATGGCCTGTTCAATGTCTTTCCATGTTGGTTTTTCCAAAGCCCATTTTGATGCCAAAGGTTCACTTTTTAACAAATGATTCTTAAGAAAAAATTTCTTAGCAGCTTTTTTAACAACCTCAAAGGACTTCAACTTGTCTTCCTTTTTTGTAAAATTATGCGTTGCATCAAGTATTACGTACACACGTTTTTTAGAGTGGTAATAGATGTGAATCTGATAAGCGTCATCATCACTACCTTTTTCACCACTCCACCTTTCACCATTATACTGACCAGGGAATATCGAACACATAAGATTTATTTCCCCGCCTGATTCTTCTTCTGTAAACTGTCCGGGAGTTCTAGAAAAATCATTTTCAAACATTTTACAAGGATTAGTATCCTTTGTTTCATCGGAACTGTAACTATTATTCATGGTATATTTAATTTAATTGTTTTAAAGAGCCACTTCTTTATATCATGTATAAATATTATTGTCAAGAATTTTTAGCACCCTTATTAACTACGATAAAAACCCTTACATATGTAAGGGTTTTGTTTTATATATTTACTTCTTAGTTGCAAAGTAATGTCTAGATAGTACGATCAGTAGTAACAACATGAACGTTAGTAGCAACCAACCGAACAATGATGTTGGGAAAAACCCAGTACCGAAACCAAACAATGCAGCAGCACCCTGGCCGTTACCGTAACCAAAAGGGTCGGCAGCTTTGTCTAGTATGGTACTGTTACCTTTTACTGAACCAGTTTGAACTTTGGTAGAACCACTAGTAGATGCAGTGTTCAAAGTTTTAACATAGTTAGTGTCGCCACGAGACACAGTAGACTGGTCCATAGCAACTGCACGGTAGTAGTATGTAGTGCCAGGTTTAAGACCGGTTATGTTTGCAGAAAAAACATACGAATTGTTTATAGCCACATACTGTTGTGCTGTAGTTTGGCCTAATGCTGTAGTTGGACCGTATTCGAACCAAACGCGTGCGTTAGTTGCAGTACCATAAACTATACCACTGACAACAATACTTTTTGTTGTAGCAGATTTAGCTAATATAGTAGTTGCACTGATGTGGTTTGTGTTTGAACCACCACCACCGTTACCGCCACCGCCGTTTCCACCACCACCATTGCCACCGCCGCCGTTACCGCCGTTGTACGCTAATGTGTCAAAGAATAAAATGTTTCCGGCATATACTGTACCTACACTGTTTGTTGCAACAGCACGGTAATAGTATCTAGTAGATGGAAACAAACTAGAAGCAAAATGTATACAGTTACCACCAGTACCTAGTACTTGACTTGTTGTACGGTATGGCATGGCACTGTTTTCGCCATATTCAAAATACACGTTTACAGTAGAGTCGCTACCAGTTGTATATGCACAAGAAATATTTGCACTATTAAAAGTAATATTAGAAGCTGAGCTATTATATACAGTTGGCAACACGTTTGAACCGCCACCGCCTCCTCCACCGCCACCGCCACCGCCATTTGTAGGTGATGTGGTAAATTGACCTATAGTTACAGCAGTAGTTGTACCAACGGTGTTTGTTGCAACAGCACGGTAGTAGTATTTAGTACTTGGGTTTAAACCAGTAACGTATGAGGTACATGTTGCACCTGTTGTAAGTGTTTGTGGATTTGTTTTAGTTGCTAGTGTTGTAACAGATGTGCCGTATTCAAAATACACAGAGGCAGTGTTGTCGCTACCTGTGTTTATAGCACATGTAAGGTTAACACTATTTGCAGATGGGTTTACTGCACCGGTAGTCATAACTGATGGTTTTGCACTAACTGTTATGTCTGTTACCAAAGTTGCGGTAGAACCAGTTGGAAACAACCCATGGCCTTCGCCTAATATACGATAGTAATAACGTTTACCTGAAGTTAGTCCAGTTATAGTTTTACTGTATGACAAATTTACGCCAGTTACGGCTTCGTGTGGTGTGTCTGTAGAACCAATAAAAGCACCGTTGTCTGCATATTCAAACCAAACGTTCATAACAGAACCGTCTGTGTTGTATGTACCGTTCAGAGTTGCAGTAGTTGCAGTTGCCGTATACGAACCGGTTTGCATATATGGCGCAGCCATAGCCTGACTGGCACCGAACATAGCAAAAGCCGCACAAAATGCGAAAACAAAGCTAAATTTTTGGATTGTATTTTTCATATGTATATTATATCGTATTTATAAGGATATTTTAGCATTATAGCAAATTTATATGTTTTGTCAAGTTTAGGCTTGACTTTTAAGGCTAAATCTGCTATACTACAGATAGAAAATTCAATTAAATTTCACAAGTTTTTTTCAAAATAATAAATCAAATATGCGTAAACTCATCATTCTATTCACTGCCCTATTGGGCCTTGTTGGAGCTGCACAAGCTCAAATCACTACTTCTAATGTTACCCTATTCTCTGCACAAGGTGTCGAAAAAGGGATAATCACAACTACTAACATACGAGGTATTAAAGATACTTTGTATAGTGTAAACATCTGTATTTCCGCTACTAGTAGTGGATCACTGAGTTCAATAAAAACGTACACAATACGTGGCAACGATTCGGTTACAACAGTTGTTGATACAATAACTGATGCCAACTCGAACGGAGGTATACCATCTGCATGGTGGTATGTAAAAGTAAAATTGTATTCTGCGGGAATCGTAGATACAGTTTCTAATGTGGTAGGGCCTGTTAATGTAACAGATTCTATTAAAAAACCTTCTGTTACATTGGTCGGAAAGCCATATGTTGACAGCCTTGGCAATGTTTCTTCGTACGCGAAAGTTACAACAAACGGAGATGCTGTGATTTACTGGTATGCTGCGTACGATAGTACAAAAGTATATCGTGAACAGAACAGATACTACGACACTATCAAAGTTGGTTCGGGCACAGTAAATGGACTTGTAAATTTGGTTTTTGGAAACATTCCACTTAATAAAACAATATTTTGTGGAGTCAAAATAAAAAACAAAGCAGGTTCTGACAGTGTAACTGCAACAAAAAGTGATGTATACATGAACAAGCAAAAACCGAGTTGCGATATCGATTCGGTGTACAGATATGTGGATCATTTTAAAGTTAGATTACGAGTTGTAGGTTTTAAATTAAGCACAACAAACGGATTAAATTTTAGAAAACTTGGAACGTCAGTATGGTTATCCGGCGACAGTGCCGTAATAACCGGTGACAGCATTCAATATCCGATTATAAATACGCCAAACATTTTAGAACCAGAATCTGGTTATGAAATTCAGGCGTGGAGTAGAAATGCACTGGGTACAAGTTACTCAGTACCCCAAACTTGGTATACTACCAAGACATCTAGCCCAGGTTTCTTTTCAATAAAAGTTACTAAGGCTGTAGCAGGTATTAGAAAAGACTTAGATGTAAACTTTACCGTAACTACTGCAAACGGAACAACAGCAAGTGTTACGCCGAAATTTTCAAAAAGTGCTGATTTTTATACAAGCTCAATGTCAGCTTCGTATGATATAAATTCATCTACTGAAAACAGAAGTGAAAAAGTTGTGATACCAAATGCAGTGGACACAGGAAACTATTTCTTTACAATGCAAGGTATGGATAGTAAAGGTGTGCAGATATTAATATCTGATATATACACCATCAAAGTTCGTAACTGGACCATGGGTATAGACCCGAACTACCAATTTATTGATTTTCAAACAGAACCAGGTACTATTTACCAAGTGTTTGATATCAATGGGAAAATAGTAAAAGAAGGGATAATGGTTGAAGCACATGAACAAATTAGTTTAGCTGAACTGCCAGCAGGTATCTATGTGTATTCATTACACACAGGAAACTTGTTTACAACAGGTAAAATAATAAAATAAAAAACTCTGCGGAGTTTAAGCCCCGACACAATTGTGTTGGGGTTTTTTAATTTCTAATAATAGGTAGTGTGTTTTTAAAAGGCAAAATACGATGTATAATAAAACAAATATCTTTTTCAATATGAAACACACACTGATTATACTGTTTTGTTTTTTTACATTGCTATGTAATAGCCAAACCAATACCGATGTAGATCGGGAAATGGTTAAAACACAGGTGGTTAAAGTTGTTAAACTCCTAGAAGAAAAGTACCCTAAAACACTGACCGACCCAGATCCAATGAACACGGTTAGTGCATGGATAGAGGTAACTGATTCTGGTGCCCAGGGTGTACGCACAACCGGTTTGTATTATTATAAAAATGGTACAAAAGATTTGTGGTTAAGTTTAAAATACTACGACGCCGGTGCAAACGGATGGGGTGAAGTTTGTGTACCCGGCCAGTATGTAGACTGCGACGGTATGCCACCAGGTGTACCCCAGCAATTTACAAACTGGACACTAGCAGACAGACAGAAATATTTGAATGAATATTTCTGTGAACTAGAGTACTGGCAGGCAATACTAACATACACACCAGCCAACTAAATACAAAACCCGTTCTATAGCATGAACGGGTTTTTTGATTGCCAACACAATATAACTATGCTATGGTTAGAAAAAATACAAAACATCATGGCTCTATTTGAAAACACGAAACCCGTCATAATGTGGTTGCCTGTATGGTACACCTGCCGTTGTGGTGGCGATATACTACAAAAAGTTGAAAAACGTAAAAAGATTTGGGCTTATGGTGGTAGATACGCTGGTGCTTCAAACCCTTACTACATACCTGAATATATTAATATGCGAGAGTATAAATGTTCAGAATGCGAAAAGAAATTTAAAACTACGATCTTTCTTAGAAAGAAAACAAAACCTACTTTGGTTTTAGAAAATGGTGAATTTAAATTCACCTAGTGAATAGTACTAAGCCGGAAATTTATTTCCGGCTTTTTTATTTTATACACTATAACGGAATTTAACGGTCGTTAATTTCCGTTACCATTACACACAAATAACAAAAACCACCTTTCGGTGGTTTTTGTAGAGGATACAAACTTTCTTTTGTTTCGTTCTGACCGGGACTTTCCCCGGCGTCAACATGGTTAAGGTCACAACATGCTTGGACCATTATGCACTCGATCGAGCTGCACAATATCGACACCATAAGTGTATATCTGGTTGAATAGATATAAACACGGTTTCAAATTGAATTATTCCACGACCAGCTTCCGCTAGCCGTGCCTTGTTACGACTTAGTCCCTGTTACCGAATTTACCTTAGGCCCTACTTATGTAGAGACTTCGGGTACTCCCGGCTCCCTTGACTTGACGGGCGGTGAGTACAAGACTTGAGAACGTATTCACCGCAGTATAGCTGACCTGCGATTACTAGCAATTCCGGCTTCATGAGGGCGAGTTGCAGCCCTCAATCCGAACTGGCGCGACTTTTAGAGATTGGCTCCGGGTTACCCCATTGCAGCTTTCTGTAGTCGCGATTGTATTATGTGTATAGCCCCAGATGTCAAAGGGACATGCTGACCTGGCGTCATCCTCTCCTTCCTCCCAGTACAAAATTTGCGAAGCAAATTTTGTACAGTTTACAGTTGTTAGTTTACAGTTTACAGAAAATACAAATTGCATTTTTACTGTACACTGTCCACTGTTAACTATTAACTGCGTGCTTCACACGCTTTGTACTGGGCGGTCTCGCGTGACATTTATAACACACGACGAGGGTTGCGTTCGTTACCCCACTTAAGGGAACAATTCAAACCACGAACTGACGACGGCCATGCATCACCTGTCAACTAGTCTTTCGAGGGCCCCGGTTTCTCGGGGCTTTCACGTTGATTTCTAACCTTGGTAAGGTTCTTCGTTTATCGTCGAATTAAACCACATAATCCACTGCTTGTGCAAGTCCCCGTCTATTCCTTTGAGTTTTAGCCTTGCGGCCGTACTTCCCAGGCGGATCTCTTAACGCGTTAGCTGCGTCTCTCAGAGGGTCGATACTCCGAAAGACTAGAGATCATCGTTTAGGGCGTGGACTACTGGGGTATCTAATCCCATTCGCTACCCACGCTTTCGTGTTTCAGTGTCAGTAATGTGCCAGTAAGCTGCCTTCGCTTTTGGTGTTCCCCAAGATATCAACGGATTTCACCCCTACACCTTGAGTTCCGCTTACCTCTCACATACTCAAGCATGACCGTTTCGTTCGCGTTTTCCAGGTTAAGCCCGGATCTTTCACAAACGACTAATCACGCCACCTACACACCCTTTACGCCCAATAATTCCGGATAACGCTCGGGGCCTCTGTATTACCGCTCCTGCTGGCACAGAGTTAGGAGCCCCTTATTCATGAAGTAATGTCAATAAAATTCTTCATTCATAAAAGATCTTTACACCCCGAAGGGCTTCATCAATCACGCGGCGTCGCTCCGTCAGACTTGCGTCCATTGCGGAAGATTCTCGACTGCGGCCACCCGTAGGTGTATGGACCGTGTCTCAGTTCCATCGGTGGGGGTCACCCTCTCAGGTCCCCTAAGCGTCATTGGCTTGGTAGGCCATTACCCTACCAACTACCTGATACTGCATAGGCTTCTCCCAAAGCGTTAAAACTTTAACCCGTAGGTACTATCAAGTATTAGCTAATCTTTCGACTAGTTATCCCTGACTTTGGGGTGAATTCCTATGTATTACTACCTCGTCTGCCACTGGTATTGCTACCCGTTCGACTTGCATGCCTTATCCACGCCGCCAGCATTCATCCTGAGCTAGAATCAAACTCTTAAATATAAGAGGTAAATTTTAGTTTATCTCTTCGTAAAAAGAGACAAGATAAAGAATATTATTGTATATGTTGTTTGCACAAAGATGAATATATGTAAGGACCGTTTGACCGGCCTTTTACCAGATATTCTACTTTGTTATTGTTTTGTCAAAGTACTTTTTACCTTTAGGGCACAAGGCATTTTAGCTCCCCCTGCCCTCAAAATAAAACCCCTATTCAAGAGGTAGAGAGTATTCTATACGAAGTAAAATATAAGTCAAGCGGTTAACCTAGACTTATAAATATGGTGTTAAACGCGCTTTCAATTTAAAAAGCCACTCGGAAATTCAGAGTGGCTTTTTAAATTGAATTATCTAAGAAATCGACTGATCTAAGAGCTTCTTATCCTGTCGCTTCTTCAAACTAACAAGCATTGGTGATGCAAAGAAAATTGAAGAGTAAGTTCCAGCGATGACTCCGAAGATGAGAGCGAGTGCGAAATATTTTGTTGAATCTCCTCCAATGAAGAAAATACATAAGAGTGAGATTAGCGTTGTACACGAAGTGTTTATGGATCGTGACGCAGTCTGCATCAAACTGTCTCCAACAATGGAGTCGAAGTTTTCTTTTCGATCTTTGTCAGAATACCTCAAGAGATTTTCGCGTATTCGATCAAATACGATAATAGTGTCGTTAATCGAATACCCGAGAATTACAAGAATCGCGACGACAAACAGTGAATCGACTTCCACTCCGTAGAAATGACCAAGGAATGAAAAGACTCCGACAGGAATCAGTATGTCGTGAACGAGTGTTGCGATAGCTACAAACCCATATTTCCACGAAGAAACTGGGCGGGACACGTGCCTAAAAGCGTACGCAATGAACAATGTGATAAGTAATACCACAGCGATGAAGGAGAAGATAGCCTTTTTCTGAAGCTCATTTCCGAGTGTTGGTCCAATCGTATTAAATTTCTTCTCAGAAACTTTGCCGACTGTTGCAAGAGCAGTCATAAGCGCATTCTTTTGAACTTCTTCAATTGTTTTTGATCTCAAAGTAAAACCCATATCCCCTGTCTCGCGAATTGAATAATCACCAAGATCGATATTCTGGGAAAGAACTGTAGTTTCAACTAGCTGCTTTTCAGGACGATTACCCTCGAATGCAAATTCAAGAACTGAGCCACCAGTGAAATCAACTCCAAATTTAACCCCCCAAGTTGCCAAGAAAATAATCGATAGGCCGAGCAAGACACCAGACAGCGCATAAAATATTTTTCGTTTATTGATGATCCACATATATTATTTCTTAGCGAATAAAACTTGTAATTTTGAGCCGACTTTTTTGGTGCTGATTGCAAGCAACAACCATTTCGAAATCACTATCGCGGTAAACATACTCACGATGACACCAAGGGCAAACACGAGTGAGAAACCTTTGACAAGTGATGAGCCGGACATCCAGAACAAAATCACCGCGGAAATAAGGCTTGATAGGTTACCATCACGGATCGAAGACCACGCGCGTCGAGTACTTTCGCTGACAGCTTCGAAGACTGAAAGACCCAGGCGCAATTCTTCTTTTAATCGAGCAAAAATCAAAATATTCGCATCAACCGCCATACCGAGTGACAAGACAAATCCTGCGAGACCAGCGGATGTCAAAATCACCGGAATGAACTTAAAGAGTGCGAGCATAATTACCACGTACATCATGAGAGAAATCGAAGCAATCACACCCGGTAATCGATACAACAAAATCATAAAAATAAAGATGAATGCAAGAGACCACGTAAGTGCCTTGACCCCTTTGTCCAATGTATTCTGACCAAGTGATGCTCCGATTGACTCAGTTTCAAGTAATTTGATTGGTAAAGGTAACGCACCAAAATTCAAATTTTGAACAAGTTTTTTTGCTTCTGCCGGAGAAAAGTCCCCAGTAATTTGGGCCGTACCAGCAGTAATTTCATCACGGATAACGGGAGAAGAAATTGGTGTTCCGTCGAGGAAAATCGCCATAATACGACCAACATTATCCTTGGTTAATTTCGAGAGAAGTTCCTTGCCCTCTGTATTAAATTCAATCGAAACAATTGGTTGGCGGCTATAGTTATCAAAAACCAAGCTTGCGCGCTTCATCTGTGCCCCAGTAAGTCCAGTTGGGATATACATTTTCGATTGCACTTCAGCAATCTGTTCAGGAGTTGATGTTGCAGTAACTGAATCGAGTACAGCAGTATCATTTGTCAGGATTTTAAATTCCAAAAGTGGCGTCTGACCAATCATGCGAATCGCTTCATTCACATCAGTCACACCTGGCAATTCCACAGTTAGACGATTTTCTGACGCATCATCTCCGAGAAATCCAGATTTTTCAACTTGAATAATTGGCTCTGAAACACCCAAAATATTCACGCGCTTTTCGATAGTCTGACGCAAAGCATCCATAGCACCGTCGATATCTTTTTCCTCTACAGCCCTCGTATCCGCACCATATGTTAAATGTGTTCCGCCATCCAAGTCCAAACCGAGCTTAAATTTAAAAGCTGAATTTGGATTAACTTCACTTGAATAAACAAACCACGCTATTAAAACACCGCCAATTAATAATGCCAAAGCTACTAATCTTGTTTTCAACATATTTCGCAATTATACGAGCGTTTTGAGGTAAAATCCAGATGACAATATCAATATTTTGTGTTGTTTTAACGACCACTTCGTAGAATAATTGTCCGGGCGGTCTTTAAGAAAATCTCAAAATCCAAGAAAAGTGACCGATTTTTAACATAAAATAAATCATACGCGAGCTTATTTTTTGTCTCTATAACATCTAATTCGTGATGTGGGTGATTTTCATGATAAATTTGTGCCCAACCAGAAAGTCCCGGTTTGATCAAATGACGAATATTGTAATATGGAATCTGTGCATTATACGATGCAACCATGTCGACTTTTTCAGGACGAGGTCCAATGAGTGACAAATCCCCCCGTATCACATTCCAAATTTGCGGCAATTCGTCGATGCGGGTTTTGCGCAGAAAATTTCCTACCGATGTTACCTTATCATCTGCCATAGATCGAAACTTATAAATTTTAATCTTTTTGTTATCTTTTCCAATTCTTTCTTGAGTAAAAAAGATCGATCCACCGTCCTGCATTTTGATAGCGAGACACACAAAAGGATAGAAAATGAGTGAGACAAGCCCAATCGCAAGTCCAATCATTACATCAACCACGCGTTTAATCCCATCGTACATCATATGAGTATCAGTAGTAATATGTCTCAAAAACCATCCATGACCAACAATGGAAATCGGGATCTTTGCAAATACCTGTTCATACACTGTATGCATATCAACAAAACGAACTTTTGAAAACATTAAATTGTAGAACCGATTGAGAAGTGGTTGGATTTTGACATTTTCTGAATCAATCACCACATTTTTGATATCTTCGGAGTAAATGAAAGCGACGATTTCGTCTTGTAAATTGAGCGAATCAACTTTATCCAGATTAATGTAGTTTGTGAAATAAAAACCGTATTTACCACGATTCACCTCATTCTTTAATTCAATCATCTCTTCCCCATGTGCGATAAGAAGAGATTTTTCGCGCTCACCGCGATAAAAAAGCGGTCGAACAAAAATTCTCCAGCCTGCAAGTAAACCAAGCGAAACAATCAGGTAAATAAACAACGTAATTTTAGGTGTAATCGAAAAAGCCGGAATGAAATAGAAAAAGACAATCGCAAGAACAATATTCACAATTTGCGTAGTAACGAGGAGTTTTGGTAGATGTCTTTTGGCAACTACATTAAAACGGTCATAGAGGCCTGCGACATAGAAAATCGCTATCCAAGCCAAAAATAGTATAGAAAATGGTTGAATGTGACCAATAAGCCCACCCAAGTCTGGTAACTCGATATGACGAACCAGCAAGGTAATCCAAATAGAAACATAAAGCACAAATAGGTCTCCACACAACAGAATCAGGGGTTCTTTTTTGTTGACTATATTCATATTGCTATAATATAGATATACTATACTAAATTCAATGAAAACTCTATACGTAATCACAAAATCAAATTGGGGTGGTGCTCAGAAATATGTGTACGACCAAGCTGCGATGCGAGCCAGATATCCTGATGCAAAAGTAGCGGTGCTTGCTGGAGGTAACGGTGAATTATGTGATCGTCTCGAAAAAATAGGTGTACCAGTTTATCACATACCAAACTTGGAAAGGGATATTAACATCTTCAAGGAATTTTCTGTTTTCGCTACACTACTCAAAACATATCGCAGCACGAAACCAAACATTATCCATTTAAATAGTTCCAAAATTGGAGCAATCGGGGCTTTAGCTGGTCGACTTCATAACCTTTTTTCAAAACAAAAAGCTAAAATAATCTTTACTGCGCACGGATGGGCTTTCAATGAAGATCGTAATCCAATTAGCAAATTTATAATTACAGTAATTTCATATTTCACTATCTTGATGTGTCACGAAGTTATTGTGCTATCTAATTTTGAACGCGATCAAGTATCTCGATGGCGGGGGTGCTCAAGAAAGATTCGTGTGGAAAAACTGCGAATCGCACCGATTGATTTCTCCATTACATCCGATGCACGAAATATTCTCACCAGCAAGCTCCCCGCTCTGCGCGAACATATCAATAAAAGATGGGTTGGAACAATAGCCGAACTTCACAAAAACAAAGGTCTCGGGTTCGGCATCGAGGCAATCAGAAATATTCGTGATCAAAATTTCGTCTGGGTGATTATTGGAGAGGGTGAAGCGCGCACAATACTCCAACGTGAAATTCTGAAGTACAATCTACAAAATAAAATATTTCTAGTTGGATACGTATCGGATGCATCAAAATTACTCGGGGCTTTTGACATGTTTCTCCTCCCTTCTATCAAAGAGGGATTGCCATATGTTTTATTAGAAGCAGAGCAAGCAAAATTACCGATAATCGCAACTGAGGTCGGCGGAATTCCGGAATATTTTAACAAAACTCCAAATATAATCGTGCCCCCAAGAGATCCCCAATCTCTATCCAATGCTATTTTAAAAATGATATAATATTTTTCATGTCTAATACCAACAAAAAATATGGTTTCACCCTCATTGAACTACTCGTAGTTGTCTCCATTATCGCATTACTTTCAAGTGTCATTTTGGGCGCACTCCAGGACGCACGCGTAAAAGCACGGGATCGCGCGCTCTTTTCGGGAGTTTTAGAATTACAAAAAGCAGTCGAGTTATATAAGTTAAAGTATGGGGTGTACCCGCAAAGATCCGATGGACAAGCAAACGTAAATATTACTCGAGATTCGGATGGGGCATATTCATCAAATAATGATGTCCAGCGCGACTACATACTACCTCAAATTAGAGAATTTATTCCAGATATGCCTCAACCAACTGCTGTTGGTGGTTTTGTTTCATTTTATCATAGTCCTAGCTTCACTTGTACTGACAACCTAACAGCGCCATACATGATCCTATTCACACCTGAAAATATGAGTTCATTTTCAAACCTACCGAGTGGTCGCAGAACTACTACCACAGGAGCGATCTCTTTTGCTAGTTATGCTAAGTGTCTCTCTGGCAAATAAAAGATGGTTGGCCTCATCCGCTAATCATATGATATAATTTAAAACATGAGCGATATACAATTCGAGGATTCAAATTATCGGGTGCAAAGTTACTCAACAAATTCCAACACTGGCCTCACTAGCTGGTTGGTTAGAAAAGGTTTGGTCAAAAACGAAGCTGCGGCAGAAATATTCCTTCTTATTATGGCAATTATATTCTTCATTCTTGCAGCCATGATGTTTTTCAATGACAACAAAAGTATCATACCGATCGGAGATATCGACACAGAATTATTAGATGCAGAAGCTAACAATATATAATTACATGAGAGGCAACACATCCAAACAAGGTTTTACTTTAATCGAACTTCTAGTTGTAGTTTCTATCATCTCACTCTTATCCATCGTCATTCTCGGTGCTCTGAATGATGCACGAGCAAAGGCACGGGATCGAGCACTATTTTCTGGAGTTTTGGAGTTACAAAAAGCGGTAGAGTCATATAAGTTGAAGTATGGGGTGTATCCAGCAGGAGGTACTTACGCTTCCTACATAGCGAGAAATTATCTTGGTACATATTCTGGTGCTCCTGGTTACGCAACAGTCCTGACAAACATACAGGAATTTATCCCAAACATACCCCAACCAACCACGGGATCTGTAGGATTTTACACTCAATCCAATATAAAATGTGTCGGTCAAGAAAATGCCCCTTATGCAATTTCTTTTACACCAGAAAATTTATCTACTTTTGCACATCTACCCTTCTACAACAACTCAAATAACGCAGCACCGTCAACTACAGTAAAATGTGTAACGAGCGAATAAGTCTGATATCTCTACCGACTAAAACCCTACCAACTCATTTCGCGACAAATCGCGATGTGTTGTCCGTGCATATCGTTTCATACTCATCAGGATCCCGAGAGCGATGAATGAGACTAGCAGGTTCGTCCCCCCATAACTCATAAATGGCAAGGTTAGTCCCGTAATTGGCATCAAACCGATATTCATCCCGACATGAATAATGAAATGACTCATAAACATAATCGCCACACCCATCCCAAAAAATGACTCGAAATTAGTGGCGCCGCGCACAGAGTTTGCCAAAGTACGCCAAATGAGCATTCCATATAGCATGAATAAGATTATTACCCCAACAAAGCCCCATTCCTCGGCAAAAGCAGCGAAAATAAAGTCAGTTTGATATTCCGGCAAGAAAGAAAGACGAGATTGAGTTCCATACCCCAAACCCTTACCAAAGACTTCGCCCGATCCCACCGTCACCATGGCCTGATACGCGTTATACCCTGTACCACGAATGTCCTGCATTGGATTGAGGAAGTTCATTACGCGCGCTTTTTGATAATCAGCAAGCACAAATGACCACAGGAGTGCAAACGTCACTGCACCTATAGTCACAAGCATAGCGAGATGCTTTTTTGAGAGTCCAGACACCATCACCATCCCAAACCACACACAAAAAATGATGAGTGCAGACCCAAAATCGGGCTGCAAAAAGATCATCATGAATAAGATGAAGGCATACGCCCCAGACACAATCAAATGACGGAAATTTCTAATTTCGATGTGCCGCCGAGAAAAATATTTCGCCATAGTGATCACGAGCACGAGCTTCGCAACTTCAGCCGGCTGAAACGAAAATGAACCAAGATTAAACCACGACTGTGCGCCGGAATACACAGACCCCAATCCGAACAAAATAGCGAGCAATACAAATGCAATCGCATAGAGCCAGACTACCACATTGGTCCGACGTAGAAACTTGAAATCGATCATGCTACAGAATGTGAAAGCAACGCAAGAAACACCGAGCCAAATCAATTGCCGATTAAAAAATGGATTCTCCCCCACAAAAGAATTCATAGTCATAAGACCAAAAAACACAATCAAAAAAACTGGAACCATCATTGCCCAGTCAATACCAAAAAACCAGCTTTTGAAAAACTTAGCGAGATTCATACAAAGGAGTCACCTCAAACCGGACAATTTGATTATTGAAAGAGCGAGGCCAAGTAAACGAAACATCTTTGAAACCATTCGGTTGAATCTCCTCGACATAGGTACTTGAAACTCCAATCGCATTATTATTTTTATCATACAAAATAACTACAGCAGTCACGTCCCGCATAGCACCAAGACTGATATTGCTGAGGCGCGCAGTAATTTTAGTTGATGAATCTGTCTCGGACAACTTTTCGTCGGCAACCATGACGACATTATCCCTAGTTTTTTCCTTTTGCCACACAATCTGATCAAGGATTTCAAAATTCATACGCGCAGGAGTAAGTTTCCCTGTGCTCACCGCATTTTGCATGATTGGAATAATTTCCTTCGGTCGAAGGCGCGCCTTACCAAATCGCTCTCCAATAATGGCATTCTCGACGTCGTACAGCGTAAATTTGTAATTGAAGAATCCGCTGCCCGCATCCGAATTTTGATTTTCAACATAAGCAACTGCGTTGTACATACCAGGAGCAACCTGAAAATATCTCTGCCATCGCACATACGGATCTATACCCTGTCCCGCGCAAATAAGCGCACAAGATCCGCCACAATCAACGCCAGATTCCGACCCGTTCTTTTTACCATCCATACAAGTCGGAGCTTCGTAATTAAATACGATGTAGTACAAAACAGTCGGAATTGCAATCAGCAAAAACACCGCAAACACAATCGTATTTCGTCTTTCAGTTCCCCATGACATAGTGATATTTTACCATATAAAAATCTGGTAAATATAGCATATTCATCAGCACAACATAATTTTCCTTACCAGGAAAATTTGTCTCGTTCTCGAACGACTTATAAATCTTATACTCAAAAGTATTTCAGTCGTTCTCCGAAAGGCTTCTGAATACGCTATATTTACCAGATTTTTTAAGTTAAACATACCCACACAGAAAATTGAAAATCTCTCTAGAGAAAAACTCAAAAGACTTTAAATTTTAAAAGTCTGGTTGAGCATCAACACAAAAACTGCTCTTATTAAAGAGCGTCCGTGATGCGACCCGAGGACTTTAATTTTTAAAGTCTTTTGAGTTTTTCTTAAATACTTAGTTCCGGCGACTAGTTACTTTCCCCACAAGGAGTATCATCACCACTACAGTGCTTAACTGCCGTATTCGGAATGAGAACGGGTGTGGCCACTGCGTCGAGTCACCAGAACTAAATATTCAATATTTAGCGAACCAAAGGTATTTGCAAACTGTATTTTTCCTAATAGTGTTGTAATTCACATATTACTGTGCGTGCTGCAACCAGAAATAGGTGCGACAACGCATGTGATATTCAGATTTCCTAATAGGAACTTGGGTAATTAGTACACCTCAGCTAAATACATTACTGTACTTACACTTAGTGCCTATCAACGTGGTCATCTCCCACGGCCCTCAGACGATTATTAATCTTGAAGTCGGCTTCCTGCTTATATGCTTTCAGCGGTTATCCGTTCCCGACATAGCTACTCGACAATGCCCTTGGTAGGACAGCCGATAGACCAGAGGTCAGTTCACCCCGGTCCTCTCGTACTAGGGGCAACTCTTCTCAATAATCAACGCCTGCAGTAGATAGGAGACCAACCTGTCTCACGCATCTTTTACCCTTGTTACCAAGGGGATTGGACTATATCTTGTACTTTTAACTTTCGTTAGTCAGCACATCAACGTGTAGTCTCTACGGGCATTGGATAAATCCAAATTCCCTCGGGATCGCCCTGCGAAATCGCGCGGACCGCAGTCTCGCTTTTTTCGCTTCGGGTTTTACCGATATTAGTTGATTCAATGTCACACAATTTCTCGTGTGCACCGCCGTGTGGTTTCTCTCTATCTTTGTTGACGAAAAGACATACATAATTTTTCTTCTACTTCTTTGTGTTGGTCCTTATATTTGATAACACTCTTCCCTCGAATATGATTCAGATTGATTCACACTCCAAGTGTATCTTCGATGGTTCTCTGATCGATTACTCTCTAAATAAATTTAGAGAGTGAACGGTCTGAACCCAGCTCGCGTATCTTTTTAATTGGCGAACAGCCAAACCCTTGGGACCTGCTCCAGCCCCAGGATAAGATGAGCCGACATCGAGGTGCCGAACACTGCCGTCGATATGGACTCTTAGGCAGTACCAGCCTGTTATCCCTAGAGTAACTTTTATCCGTTAATCTCAGGCCGCATCTAACGCGGACCTTCGGTTCACTATGTTCTGCTTTCGCACCTGTTTGACATGCACGTCTCACAGTCAAGCCAGCTTGTGCCATTACACTATCGGTACGGTTTCCATTCGCACCTAGCTGACCTTTGTAAACTCCTCCGTTACTTTTTAGGAGGATAGCGCCCCACTAAAACTACCCACCAGGTACTGTTCCTCTCCGGTTTTCCCGAAAGGGGTTAGATTGTACATTTTTAAAGAATGGTATTTCACTGACGGATCCACGTTCCCCGAAAGCAACGCTTCAAATCCTCCCATCTATTCTACGCAGCAAAAACGTACACTCAATACCAAGCTATAGTAAAGCTTCTAGGGTCTTTTCGTCTAACTGCAGGTAGGCGGCATCTTCACCGCCACTGTATTTTCACCGAGCAAGTCCCCGAGACAGTTTCCCAGTCGTTACACTATTCGTGCGCGTCTGAACTTACCAGACAAGGAATTTCGCTACCTTAGGACCGTTATAGTTACGGCCGACATTCACCAGGGCTTATAT
>CAZUZL010000003.1:0-73022 GCA_964625065.1 uncultured Candidatus Saccharibacteria bacterium
AGTAAACTGCTTTACTTGCGTGGGGGATTTGAAAGACTTTTCTTTATCGAGTTTTGCGAGATAGAAAAGTACCCGCGACGGTAGTCGAAAATCCCTCATCGCACATAAATCCAAAAGGTGTACAGCTTCTGTAAGAAGATGAAAATCCCTCAAACTAACGAATGAAAATCCCTCTTAATATGAACATAAACACCATTAGGCCTTTTTTATGATTTGTTCTAAAATACAGATATGAACCTAAACCCATTTAACACAGAACCTAAACCAGATGGTGCAAAAGTATTTTCTTCAAAAGCTGGTATTGCAGCTAACAAAGTTCACATAAAATGGACCACCGATAACCCAGACACTGAACTGACCGAAGATTCGGCCCGTGACATGCTGGCTAAGAAAAAGAGTTTCTTAATCGGAGGTATAACCATAGATGAAGTTGTGGCAGAACTAAAGAAAGAAAACATTATAAAACCACCCGCACCTGTGGTAAAAGAAAAACCAATTCCTGTTGTTAAAGAAGTAATAGTACATGAAACTCAGTTTAGAAAACTAGATGGACTAAAAACTATCGAAGATGAGGATTTAAGAAAAAGACTTGAAGAAAACCGTTTTTTTGATGCAGTAGAAAAAGATATTTTTAAGAATGATGCTGAACTGGAAGTTATTTACCAACGGTCTTTGACGTTAGGTAAGGAAAATAGTTCAGAAGAAGAAACTGACGAATACTATAATGAATTTGCAGACATTGTTAAAGGTGGTAAAGACGCAATAAAAGAAGACTTGTATGGTCCAAAGGGCTTAAAAGTTCGACAGCAAGAATTTAAAGCCAAAATGGCAGCAATGGAAGGCCCAGAAGCTATTCGTGCAGAAAAGTCAAAAAAAATAGCGACAATTATTGAACGTTCAGTTACATATGGTGCTAACATGGGTTGGTATGGCAACAGTGTTACTATCGAACCAACATCACAGTTTGATGACGTAAAACGTGGTGTAGACGAAGTTTTAGAAATAAGAAAAGAAGGTGAATCAAGTTTTTTAGCTCTTGGTATCGACGTTACGTACCGTGGTTTATTAAGCGAACAATACAAACAGAAACTTTTTGGTATTCTTCGAGGTATATCAAAAGGCCATAAAACAAAAATAAAATACTTTAAAAACCACAAAGGTGAAAAGATGAAGGAATTTGCTGTGCCAAAAACAATATTGTACTTCAACATTAATGATGTCAAAGATTTTGCAACCATGATAAAACATATCGACGAACCAGGTATTATGGAATCATTTAAGAATACTCCGCAAAAGTTTGCCATTATGAACCAAATGATAATTCAATGCGAAAAACTGGCGGCTTTTGCCGAAGAATCAAAAAATGACATTTTTAAGAAATATACCGACATTGTTTCGTCTATAAAGGAACTGTCGTGGAAAAACCCTGATTTGAAAAAAATACTTGATGCACGTCATGAAGATGATGTTTCGGCACACATGGACTACTTGATAGCTGAATTTAAAATGCTTCAAAAAGAAGAGGAAAAACACCCTACATATATAGAAACTGACCTGGATAAAGATATAGAGGACGCAGCATAGTATTTTTACTACTAATAGGGTATAGTTTACCAATGGATATTATAAAACTAGCCCCAACTGTGCTATATGAAAACGACGATGTTCTGGTTATAAACAAACCAGCCGGCCTTGTTGTGCATGGCGACGGCCGTGGCGACTACTACAGTCTGGCAGACTGGGTTACAGAACACTACCCAGCACTAGTTGGTGTGGGCGAACATATGGAATGGACCGACCAAAAAACCAATGAAGTGGTTAAAATACCACGCCCAGGTATAGTGCACCGATTAGACAAAGAAACTTCTGGTGTAATGATACTGGCTAAAAACGACAGAAGTTTTGGCTACCTTAAAAAACAATTTTTAGAACATAAAATACAGAAAACTTACCGTGCATTTTTATATGGACATGTAACAAAAGATATGGGTACTATCGACGCACCGATAGGGCGTAACAGTGGCGACATACGTAAATGGGTAGCCGGACGTGGTGGGCATACTGCTATACGCGAAGCTAATACCCAATACCGTGTTATAAACCGCGGTAAGGACAGTTCCGGGGAAAAGGTTACATATGTAGAAGCCTACCCCATGACAGGCCGTACGCACCAACTACGGGCACATTTTGTGTATATAAACCACCCTATAGTTGCAGATTATTTATATGCTGGCCAAAAGCCTAAATTACTTGGTTTTGAACGTGTTGCCCTACACAGTATGAAGTTAAAAATATCTATTTCCCCTGGAAATGTGCATGTTTTTGAAGCCCCATTACCTGCAGATTTTATTAGTGCTGAAGCTGGGGTGCAAATAGACGCATAAACCCCCTCCGCCCTGTCGGGCACCTCCCCCTTATCAAGGGGAGGAAACTTAAAAAATACTAATTATTTCCAACTTGCGATACTTGGCTAAATATGCTAGAGTATCGGCTATGAACGCAACAATCAAATCTCCGGTAAATATCGACGAACGCAAAGCTTTGGACTTCAAAGCTGGCGACACTATTCGCGTATGGAGTAAAATTATCGAAAAAGGTAAGACTCGTCTACAGGCTTTTGAAGGCTTGGTACTTGCCCGCAAACACGGCAAAGACGCAGGTGCAACATACACTGTTCGCAAAGTATCAAACGGTGTTGGTGTAGAACGTATTTTTCCACTTTATTCTCCAGCAGTAGATTCAGTAGAAATATTGAAGCGTGCTAAAACTCGTCGTGCTAAACTTTACTTCATCCGCGACAAAGCTGTTAAAGAAGTTGCAAAACGCCTTCGCGCAGTTGTTACATCAGCTAAAAAAGGTATAGTTGTTTCAGCCACAGAAGAAGCAGAAGCAATAATCGAAGCTGTTACAGAATAATTTTAAGAAACTTTATAAAAATACTTACACATGTAAGTATTTTTATTTGTCTAATTTTAAAATTTTTATGCTAAACTATATATTATGAAAAACGAAGTTGAAGAATATTGGGAAACTCTTGGTCCTGGACTAACTACCGGTGCATCGGACGACGACCCGTCTGGTATAGCCACATATTCGCAAGCAGGGGCAACATATGGTTTTTCTTTGTTGTGGATGTCTTTGTTTACATTCCCACTTATGGCAGTAGTTCAGGAAATGTGCGCACGTATTGGTTTGGCAACTGGCCAGGGCCTGGCTGCAAATATACGCACGCATTACCCTAAGAAGATTTTATACACAGCTACATTTTTACTTCTTGTTGCAAACATTTTTAATATTGGTGCAGACCTGGGTGCAATGGCCAAAGGCGTACAGTTGGTTTTACCAAACGTGTCTTTTGCATTACTTGTAATATTGTTTGGGGTAGGGGGTTTGTTATTACAAGTTTTTGTAGACTATAAAACATACGCTAAATATTTAAAATATTTAGCCCTAGTTTTGTTTTCGTATGTTGCAACAGCTTTGTTTGTACATATGGACTGGGCGATGGTATTAAAAAATACAGTTATACCACATATAACATTTTCTAAAGACCAGATATTTTTAATTTGTGGCATATTAGGTACAACAATATCGCCGTATTTATTCTTCTGGCAAACATCTCAGGAAGTTGAAGAAGAAATACTTTCGTCCGACCCAACACTGCCACGTAAACATAATCTGTCTGATATGGAGGTTAAAAAAATGCGTACCGACGTATGGAGCGGTATGTTTATATCAAACGTAGTTATGTTTTTTATTATAGCTACAACAGGTGCAACATTGTTTTCACAGGGTATAACCATAACTACTGCTGCAGATGCTGCACAGGCGCTACGCCCATTGGCTGGTAACTTTGCATTTATATTATTTGCCATCGGTATTTTAGGTACTGGTATGTTGGCTATACCTGTATTAGCTGGGTCTTCTGCGTATGCAGTTTCAGAATCTATGGGTTGGAAGTTTGGCTTGTACCGTAAACTTAAGGAAGCCTACGCGTTTTATGGTGTTATAGCATTAGCAACTATAGTTGGTATAGTTTTAAACTTTGTCGGCATAGACCCAATAAAGGCATTGATATATTCTGCAGTACTAAACGGTATTATTGCACCTATAGTTTTGTATTTTATAGTTAAGCTATCAAGTAACCCAGAAGTTATGGGTAATAGAGCAAATTCGCGCCTTGTTAAAACTATCGGTTGGCTAACTATTTTACTTATGGGTCTAACTGCTGTGTCTGTTATTGTGTCGTTTTTCTTATAGTTTGTTTGTGGTACAATAGCCAAATGCAATGGTATACAATACAACATGTTTTATGGGCTGCGAGCGTTTTGTCGTTTGTTGGTCTTTTTATTTCAACTAAACTACTAGTCGACAAAATACGCCACAGATCAACCATGTGTGCCCGTAATGGCAGTGGTTGCGAAAGGGTTACTAATAGTCCGTATTCTACATTTTTACGCGTGCCACTAGCGCTGTGGGGTAGTTTGTTTTATTTACTTGTTCTAACTGCAAGTGTGTTTAATTTAATTATTATTACATACTATGTAACAGCCCAAGGTATAAACATATCTGCTGGCCTAATGACAGTAAACACATGGTTTACCAGTGTTGTGTTTACTTTAATACCGCTTGGTGCCATTATATCTGTACGTTTGTTATATCTACAAAAGAAAATAGGTGCATGGTGCCGTTGGTGTGTTAGTCAGGAAGTTGTTGCCATATTGTTAACTATAGTTTCTTTTAAACTTACTGTCAGTATGGCATCTATTTTAAAAATGCTTATTACTTTTAATTAATGCTATATACAGGCAAGGGTGACAAAGGAACAACTAAACTTTTCGACTCACCATCTGGTGTGCGTGTTTCTAAATCAGACATATTGTTCGACGCATTAGGTACCGTAGACGAATTAAATTCTTTTCTAGGTCTATGCAAAGTGAAGAGCCAGTTTGCAGTTATTAGTGAACAGTTTATAGATTTAGTTTCAATAATACATAACGTACAGAATAATTTATTTATTATTCAGGCCCAATTGGCTGGTGCAGGCAAAAGCATCGAACAAAAAAGTATAGAAGAAATAGAAAAAATTATTAATGATATAGAAACTTCTCTACCACCCATTACTACATTCTTTGTTTCTGGGGGTACAGAATTAGCAGCACTTTTCGACACTGCCCGGGCAATATCACGACGTGCAGAACGCGTAGTTATAAAAGTTTCTGAACAAAATAGTACTGAAATAAGTAGAACAATACAACCAGAAACATTGCAGTACTTAAACCGGCTTTCTAGTCTACTGTACGCCTGCGCACGGTATGCAAACCATGTGTCTGGGGTAGGCGACAATGCCCCCACATACTAGACTTGACTAGACATATAAAAGGTATATGATTTAAATAGATTCATTTTAAGGTTTTGGTTACCTTTTCGGTGAGCGAAATTTTAGGAGGATAAATTAAAGATCATAATACTCTACTACAGCCAGGTCTCAGTACCTGGTTGTTTTGTTTTACTGTTGTGGTATATTTCGTGTATGAACCATTTCCAAAACATACTTAATTTTCAGAAATTACTTAAGAAATTTAACTTAATATACCGTGACTTGTCTTCTATACATAAACATTCAGAACCCGATAATGATGTAGAACATTCTTTTCGTGTTGCCATGCTTTGTTGGATGGTTATCGAGGAATACAAATTAAAATACGATGTTAACAAGGTTATTCAGTATGCTTTAGTTCATGACATGGTAGAAATATACGCAGGGGACAAGTCTATATATTCTAAATATAAACAGTCTGACAAAGAAGCAAAAGAACATAAGTCTTTAATGCGTCTTAAAAAAGAATTTCCTAACCTAAAATCTATATGGAAACTAATAGAAACTTATGAAAAAAGGAATGATGATGAAGCAAAATTTGTTTACGTTATAGAAAAACTCGAACCAGTGTTTTCTATAATTTTATCTGAACAAGATCATTGGAAAAAGAGAAACGTATCGATAGATATGTTTGTAGATTTAAAACAAAGAAAAATAAAAAATATAGATACATTTGCACAAGTATTTAACGACGGATTAGTTACATACTTGAAAAAGAATAAAAAGAAATTTTTTAAATCTTAAATATAAAACAACCAGTTTTTACGGGTTGTTTTATATTTTTTGTAATTTATTTAAAAAAGTATTTATAACATCTTTGTTTGGATCTATCCATATACCCAATTCTCGAGATTTTTTGTAGGGTGTTTCAATCTCAATTTCTGTCGAGCATCTTTTAGAGGGGTACCATGTTCCACAATAAATTGTGCTATCAATAAAAGCAATGTTTGTGTGTAAGCGATCAGGTTTTTTATCTGAAAAGGTTACTTCTACGTTACCAAAGGAACCGAAATTATTTTCTTTGTATTTCGGAGATAGAATAAATTTTATAGGTATTTTTGTAGAAATATCTCGGAAATCACCCATAATTTTGCATTCTTTGCTGCATGATTTAAAGTAACAAATAATAGAATTTGCTTCATGCATATGTGATTTCCACATCTCGTTAATTGTATCAATCTTAGTTTTTGGGTCGCGGATCACGATGCCTAATTTCAGTAGTTCAACAGATTCATTTTTTGATATAAATTCTTTAGACAACATCATTGCGATATTGCTGTTTTGTATTTTAACCATAGTGTCGTAAGGATTTTGTTGGTTAAACTTTTCTTGAAGGGACGTTGTAAATATATAAACAAATAAATTATCGATGATTATATATTTTGAATGTAAACGGTATTCAGATATCATTTTGTACTTAGTAAATAATGTCTTTTTCGGTAAAACAATTTCACCCTCAGTATATTTCTTCTCGTCAAAGATAATAGTTAGAGGTATTTTCTCGTCCACTTTATTTTCGATAGAAGTAATAATGTCAATATCAGACAAACCTGATAATTCGCAATATATACTGGATTTTGCAGAATTTATTGCATCTAAAATATCCTGCTTAATTTCTTTGTATTGCAAGATGGCAACAGATTTTATATGAGGATATTTTTCCATAATCATTATATATTTTTTACTAATAGGGATATAGACGGGGATAATTAGAAATTTCTTGGGGTCCCGGATATTTCCTTCGTCAGTTAAGTCGGGAATTGGTCACAAATAAATTTTCAGGAGAAAATTTTTCGCGACCCCGACTCGCCGACCCGAAGGGTGCCCCGGCTCCGTCTTTCAATATCCCGATAGGCACACCAAAAATATAGTCGTCCAATGTTACACATAGTCCTCGTTATTTTTGGGTGCCTATCGGGAATTGAACCCGAATCGAGGGTTCCACAAACCCCAGTGTTAACCATTACACCATAGGCACCATCGTTCCATCTGAACGGTACTATTAAAGCATATTTTATTGCTTTATTCAAGTTTTCTAATTGGCGATTAATTTTTATGTGCTATCATTACTAATATGGAAAATTGGCTTGTGGAATTTGGTGCAAATCATGCATATATAGTATACGTCGTTATTGCTTTTGTTGGTATTGCTGAAGGCCCTGTTTTATCAGTGTTAATGGGTGTTTTGCTACGCCTGGGGCATTTTAGTTTTTTGCCAGTCTACATTGCGCTAATGTCAGGCGACCTAATAGGTGACACTGTTTTGTACATGCTGGGCTACTACTATGGCCACAACCTAATCAAAAAATTCAAAAGGTGGTTTAATATTTCAGAACAAGGTTTAAGCAAAATAGAAACTTCGTTTCATAAACATAAACACAAAATACTTATTTTTTCTAAACTTACAAACGGTATGGGTTTAGGTATGGTTGTGTTGGCCACAGCGGGTATTGTACGCATACCATATGCGCGGTTTATAGTTATTAATTTTTTTGGTCAGTTGGTTTGGTCTGGGTTATTGCTGTCTATTGGCTATTTCTTTGGGCATGTTTACAGTCAAGTTTCTTCGGTGTTGTCTAAAATGCTGTTATTAAGTTTGTTTGCAATTATATTTTATATTGCTTATTACTATACTAAAAAAATGCGTAGTACTGTTATTTCTGAATAGTAAAACATAGGTTTAGCAAACGTGTTATACTGTATTTATGAATAATGAAAAAACACCTATATTTAAGCCTGAAGAGAAAAAACAACTATTAACCCAACTACTTGTTAGTTTTGGTATATTGTTGGTTGCAGTTGGTATAGGGTTTTTGGGTAATAAATTTGAAAACAAAACAAATAACAACGAAAATACAAATGTAGACACAAGTCAAAACACCGCAGACGAACTAGGTATTATAAAAATAGAAGACAAAACCGCACCTTATTTAGACATAACAGCCGAATACCCAACAACTGGTGTTGGTTCTGCAAATGTAAAACAAAGTGTACTAGACATAATACAAGCTTTTAAAACAGAAAACGACTTTTCAAAATATACACCAACTGAACTAGAAAACATTGGACTTACAGCTGACAGACAATACCAACTTGTAATAAAATATGTAAACACAGCAGGTAAAAATACAGTTACACACCGTATAGATTCGTACGCATTTACAGGTGGGGCACATGGTGGCAACTTTGTTGAAACATATACATTTACACCCGACGAAAAAATACTAGCCGTAACAGATTTGTTTACAGATTCTACAAAAGGCTTAGACTTAGTTTCTAAAAAAACAGTCGACTACATAAAAAACAACCCAGACTATACAGATGGGCTACCTACAGCATGGTTCGACGAAGGTGTTGCACCAACTGTTGAAAACTACGCTGCATTTGAATTAACCAAAGACACATTAGTTATAATATTCCAGCAATACCAAGCACTGCCATATGTATATGGTAATATAGAAATTCCAATTCCACTGACAGAATTAACCACAGTATTAAAACCAGAGTTTAAATAGTTACTACCCCTGTTCGCTTTTTACTAGTCACTTATTACTATATTATGACCCAAGACCAAGCTTTAAAAATAATGAAAACCGGGGTAAATGTTTACCTTACTGGTAGCGCTGGGTCTGGTAAAACATATTTATTAAACAGATACATTGCATATTTAAAGGAACACGACGTACCAGTTGCCGTTACAGCGTCGACCGGTATTGCCGCTACGCACATGTCTGGTATGACTATACACGGTTGGGCGGGTATAGGTGTGCGCGAAAAACTGGACCCGTACGACATGGAACAGTTAGAAGAAAAACAATATTTATGGAAACGTTTTGAACAAGCGCGCGTTTTGATTATAGACGAAGTTTCTATGCTGCATGCGCACCGTTTGGATATGGTAGACAAAGTTTGCCGTAAATTTAAACGTGTAGACAAACCTTTTGGTGGTTTACAGGTTATATTGTGTGGCGACTTTTTCCAACTTCCACCAGTAACAAAAGGTGGCGACATTAGTGCGCGCGACATGGTTATACATTCTAACGTCTGGAAAAACATGGGTCTGGCCATTTGTTATATAGACGAACAACACCGCCAGGAAGACGAACAGTTTACACTGTTACTAAATGCAATACGTGACAACACTATCGACGAAGGCCACATGGACATGTTGCAACAACGTTACCAGGCAACATTGGGCGACGATGTTCGACCAACAAAACTATATACACATAATAAAAACGTAGACGCAGAAAACAACAATGAACTTGAAGCCTTAACCACAGGGTCACATGTGTATAGAATGTCTACAACAGGCAAAGACACAATAGTAGATATTTTGAAAAAAAGTTGCCTTGCTCAAGAAACTTTAATTATAAAAGAAGGTGCTGAAGTAATGTTTATTAAAAACAATTTCGAAGAAGGTTATGTAAACGGCACACGTGGGTGGGTAAGTGGTTTTACTGAAACCGGTATGCCGATAGTTACAACTTATACTTCTAAGAAAGAAATAATGGTTAGTCCAGCAACATGGGCAATAGAAGAAGACAATAAAGTTAAAGCCTCATTGGCACAGTTACCACTACGTTTAGCGTGGGCTATAACTATACATAAAAGCCAGGGTATGTCGTTAGACCATGCAGAAATAGACTTAACTAATACATTTACATACGGTATGGGTTATGTAGCCCTGTCACGTGTGCGTACATTGGCTGGTATACGGCTAATTGGTTTTAACCCTAATGCATTGGCTGTAGACCCCGAAGTTTTGTTGTACGACAAATACCTACGTACTGAAAGTAATAAAAACGAACTGCTATTTGCCGACCTTACACCGCAGGCACAAACAGAAATGGAACAAACTTTTATTGTACAGATGGGGGGTAGTATAGATGTAACTAAAACAGTAGACGCAAGTGGTAAAGCTAAAAAAATACCGACACTGTTAAAAACATTAGAACTTGTTCAAGATGGTAAAACCATAAAACAAATTGCCGACACACGTAACCTAACCACCGGTACTGTTATTAGCCATATAGAACAAATAGTAGACCAATACCCAGATGTAAAAATAGACCACATGAAACCCGACGAAAAACATATTCGTTTAATTTCAGAAATCCAAGAAAAACTAAAACCAGCAGATAAAAACAAACTAACCCCAATAAAAATAACATTGGAAAAGTCCGGCCATAAACTAAGTTTCGAAGACATCCGCCTGGCACTATTGTTTTGTAAGTAACTTTATATGTTATAATATCAAGACGGGGTATATACCGTCGACAGACCCTATATTACTTGATTAAATAAAAGAAATTCACATATATGCAATCTAAGAAAATTATATCTGGAATACTAATGGCAGGTATGTTAGTACCTATGTTGGCCTTTGCTGAAAGCGAAAACAACGGAACACAAACACCAGAACCAACACTAACTAGTGTTACAACAACAGCACCTGTAAAACTACGTGGTTTCTGTGCAGACATAACTAAAATCGGTGCAAAAACTGAACAAAAGTTTGCCGAATCAGAAAACAAAAGACTAGACAACAAAGACCTTCAAGAAAAGAAAAAAGTTGAACGTCAAAACGTAGTTGACCAAAAACGTATGGAAAACCGTACTAATTCAGATCAGAAACGTGAAGACAAAAACGGTCAAATGATGGGCAAAGTTTTAACTGATGCACAAAAAACAGCGTTAGCAACATATAAAACAACATTAGACACAGCTGTAGCAACACGCCGCAGTGCAATAGATGCTGCAGTAAAAGCTTTCCGCGATGCAACTGTAACTGCTATAGCAACACGCCAAACACAAGTAGACGCATTAACTGCAACATACAAAACAGCAGTAACTGCTGCTGCAGAAAAAGCTAAAACAGACTGTGCTAGTGGTACATCTAGTAAAGATGCGCAATTAACATACAAAACAGCTGTAAAAACTGCTAAAACAGCATTAGAAACAGCACGCAAAGCACTTGTAGCTGACACTTCTATAACTGCTGCAAAAACAGTTCGCGACACTGCTGTAAAGGCCGCTGAAGATGCATTTAAAACTACAATGGAAGCCGCAAAAGCTACATTAAAAACAGCTTTGCAACAATAAAATATTTATTTTATAAAAAACAAAACACCATACAAGGTGTTTTGTTTTTTATGTTATAATGGTTTTTATGATACAGCACTTGATAAGTTCGCTCTCGCCGGAAACTATATATGTACTTGTGGGTCTAATTTTGTTTTTAGAATCAGCGATTGTGTTCTTCTTCTTTCTACCAGGCGACAGCCTTTTGTTTTCGTTGGGTATATACATATCGTACGGTTTACTGGACGCGCATGTGTTACTACCAGTGTTAATAGTGTCTGCAATATTAGGCAACTTGGTGGGTTACTGGTTAGGTAAATATTTTGGCCAAAAATGGATACGCGTTGGTTATACAAAATACATAAAACCAGAATATTTTAGAAGGTCTGAAAAGTTTTTTAGTAACTATGGTTCTGTTTCAGTTTTTTTGTCCAGGTTTGTACCTATAGTCAGAACTATTATGCCTTTTTTAGCAGGTATAGCTAATATGAAAAAAAACAAGTTTACTGTGTTCAGTATTGTCGGTGGGGTAGTGTGGGTTTCTGTTGTAGTTTCTGTTGGGTATTTCTTTGGTAACACAGTTTCAATAGCTAATGTAGAACGTTTCGTACTGTTACTAATGCTAGCTGTGGTTTTTATAGTGCCATTTGCAATGAAATATATTAGAAAATATATATTAAAATAAATTACAGTTTAAAAAGTTTTGCCAGTAATGTGGTCCATGTTTTATTTAAATATGTAACAATCAAATATGCTGGTATAAAAAGCATTGCCAATGCTGCAAATAGCACCAGTTCTACCACCTTGGCAATAATGGTAAATATAACATTGGCAACACCACCAAGTTTTTCAGTGCCTGTTGTCATAGCTGCGTCAAATATTTCTATAGCTTTTTCCATATATACATAATACATATTATGGCAAAATATGCTATACTACATAGACTATTAGTAATAAATATAAAAATACTATGAATAATGACAACAAAACAATATTTTGGATTTTAGGTGTTATGGTTCTAACTGTTTTGGTGGTTATAGGTATAGTCCGCTACAGTGGTACTAAAAACAACACCGACCAAAACATAAACGAAACTCCAAATACTACAACCATGAACCCCCCAGCAGGCAGTAACCCTGCCGAAGGCAATGTAAACCCAACAGTAAACCCAACTAATAATAATCAAACTAAAAAAAATATGGACTACCCAACTAAAGTAAACGAAACAGTAACACGCGCAGACGGGCTTAAAATAACAATGTTAGCAGAAGGTACAGGTACTGCCGTTAGTAAAGCAGGCGACAGTATTGTAGTTGCATACAAAGGCATGTTAGTAGACGGTACAGTGTTCGACCAAGGTACATTACCACCTATGACAGTAGGTGCACCTGGGTTAATAGTAGGTTTCGACCGTGGTATGGCAGGTATGAAAGTCGGCGAAACACGAAGTGTATTTATTCCTAGTGCCCTAGGTTATGGTACACATGGTGCAGGTGCTTTGATAAAACCAAACACCGACCTTGTTTTTGAAATAACTTTGAAAGAAATTAAATAATTAATTATAAATTATACATATGTCATTTACTGAAAAAATAAAATTGTTCTGGTCTAAGAAAAGAAACAAATGGTTTGTTGTTCTTGGTATTGTATTATGTATAGTTTTGTATTTAATATTTAAACCAAAACCTATTGTAGAAACTTTGGCTACAGCTGAAGTTAAAGACTTGCAACAAACAGTACTGGCAACAGGACAGGTAACCAGTAGTACAGACCTAGCTATGTCTTTTATAGCTAGTGGTGTTATACACGACATACCAGTTGCTATAGGCCAGAAAGTTAAAAAGGGTGCTGTGTTGGCACGCCTAGAACAAGGTAACGAAGCCGCTGCAGTTACATCTGCATTAGGCCAACTACGTGTAGCCCAGGCTAACTACCAGAAACTATTAGAGGGTGCAACAGATGCAGAAATGGCTGTTGTTAAAACAGCACTAGACAATGCCAAAGCAGACTTGGCCCGCACAATACTACAGCAGGCTACCATAGTGTCTAATGCAAAACGCGCATACTTAAGCAGTGGTCTAGTTGCAGAACTAGCACCAGGCATAATTTCTACCATGACAGCACCAACTATTTCTGGGGCATACACTAGCGACGAAGAAGGTGTATATACAATCAATGTTTATGCAACAGGTTCAGGCAACTATTTTTCTGCTTCAGGTTTAGAAACAGGTTCAGGTACGGCTTCTGCTACGTCTTCTGTACCACTAGGGTCTAGGGGGTTGTTTATACAATTTCCAGCCACAACTGTTTCAGGTGTACAGTGGACAGTTAGTGTGCCTAACAAACAGTCTGCTACATTTGTTGCTAACTACAATGCATATCTAGCCGCTGTTTCTGCACAGGACGCAGCCATAGCAACTGCAAAAGCGTTAGTTGCGTCACGTCAGGCAGACTACGACTTGAAGGTTTCTAAAGCCCGCACAACAGACATGGCTGTGGCTGAAGCAAACATACTAACAGCACAAGGTAACTACCAAAACGCAGTTGCAACATTAGAAAAACGTATACTACGTGCACCAGCAGACGGTACTATAACTAAAATAGATGCACACGTTGGCGACTTGGCCCAAGCATTAAAAAGTGTAATGACACTACAAGACGTAGACCACTTATATGTAGAAGCAAACATTAACGAAGCAAACATAAGCGACGTTGTTGTGGGTCAACCGGTAACAATATTCTTCGATGCTACTGGCCCAGAAATGTCTTACAAGGGGTCTGTTACATCTATAGACATTTCGTCTACACTTGTCTCGGGTGTGGTTAACTACAAAGTTAAAGTTGCACTAGACGGTACAGTTGTTGTACGTCCAGGCATGACAGCAAGTATGACAATACTGGTTGCAGAAAAAAAAGGTGTAGTAGCTATACCAGCTAGATTTATACGCGAACTAGACGGCAAAAAATACGTTGTTGTATTAACAAATGCATCTAAACACACAACAGAAAACCGCGACGTAACACTAGGTTTAAATGCTGACGGTGGGTTAGTAGAAGTTTTAAGTGGGGTACAGTCAGGCGACCAGATAGTGGGCGAAGTTAAAACAGCAGTAAAATAAAAAATGAATCTAATACAACTTACTGATATTAAAAAAGTGTACCATAACGAAGGTATAGACACTCCGGTGCTTTTTGATATTAATATTGGTGTTGATGAAGGCGAATTTATTGCTATTATGGGCCCGTCTGGTTCTGGCAAATCTACACTAATGCACATACTGGGTTTTCTAGATCGTTCTACAGATGGCAAATATTTATTCGACGGCATAGACACAACTACATTTACAGACAACGAACTTGCGGCTATACGCAACCGACGTATAGGGTTTGTGTTTCAGTCTTTTAATTTACTGCCACGCACAACAGTATTAGAAAACGTTGCATTGCCATTGTTATACGACGACAGTGTTAAAGATTCTACAACACCAGCTGAAAAAGCTTTGATAGCAGTTGGTCTACAGCACCGTATGGGTTATATGTCCAACCAAATTTCTGGTGGGCAAAAACAACGTGTAGCTATAGCTCGTGCATTGGTTAACAACCCGGCTGTAATATTTGCTGACGAACCAACAGGTAACCTAGATTCTAAAAGCGGGGCAACTGTAATGCATATTTTGCAAAACTTAAACGATGCCGGTAAAACTATTATTTTAGTTACACATGACCGCGTTGTTGCAGAACATGCAAAACGCATTATATTTGTACGCGACGGTCGAATCGAATCCGACGAAATTGTGGCCACACAACGTCGTGCACAAAACATAGTAACCGAAGACTAACATGCATAATTTGCGTGCTAATATTATACAAACATTAAAAGGTTTTCGTGCTAGAAAAAGCCGAACTTTTTTAACCATGCTTGGTATTATTATTGGTGTTGCTGGTGTTATTATTATCGTTTCATTAGGGGCTGGTGCACAGCAGTTAATAGTGGGGCAGGTTAGTAAATTTGGTTCAAACATTGTTGCCGTGTCGCCCGGAAAAAGTAACGAAAACGGCCCACCTGCATCTGTGTTAGGTGTACGTATTACCACACTAACCATGCACGACGTGCAGGCATTAAAAGACACTGGTTCTGTACCGCATGCTACATATTTTGCACCACTTGTTCGTGGTAGTGCAACTGTAATTGCTGGACGCGAAAGTGTAGACACACAGTTTTCAGCAACAAGTGGCGAATACCCTTTGGTGCAAAACATACCTATTTCAGAAGGCAGGTTTTTTTCTATAGACGAAGGCGCTACTGGTGCGCAGGTTGTGGTACTAGGTTCTGATGTTCGCACCACTCTTTTTGGTACAGGCGAAGCACTTGGTAAAATTATAAAAGTTACTCGTACAGATGGTATAGAAACAACCAGCGTATTGTTACATGTTATAGGTGTTGCTGCGCCACAAGGTACAGTGTTTTTCCAAAACCAAGACGACCAAATATATATGCCCATACTAGTTGGGCAACGTCAGTTGTTAGGTATTAGTTACTTAGAATATTTACGGGTAAAAGTAGATGACGTGGCATATATAGACCAAACCATATCTGACATGGAAAGTGTTTTGCGTCGCGAACATAACATACGTAATGCACCAGAGGGCGACGATTTTTCTGTGCGTAGTACAGCTGAACTTATAAAAGTACTAAGTGGTATTACAGACGGCCTACGCATGTTCCTGGGTGTTATGGCTTCTGTTGCGTTGGTTGTGGGCGGTATAGGTATAATGAACATTATGTTAGTTACAGTTACAGAACGCACTCGTGAAATAGGTTTACGTAAAGCCATAGGTGCAACGGGTGAACGCATTCGTAACCAGTTTTTATTAGAAGCAATATTACTTACAGTAACAGGTGGTATTATAGGTATAGTGTTCGGTGTAATTGTTTCTTTTCTTATTACCATTGGTGTTCGTTATGCGGGGTATGACTGGGCGTTTATTATTTCGCCAACAGCTGTTAGTTTAGCACTGTTTGTTTCAGTTGCTACAGGTGTTGTGTTTGGTCTGTACCCGGCAGTAAAAGCGTCGAAACTTAACCCTATAGATGCACTTCGCAAAGAATAATTTTATGCATACATTTAACCAAGCAATTCGCGGACTTACCGCATCGAAATCTAGAACAGCATTAACTATGTTGGGTATTGTTATTGGTATTTCTGTTGTTGTTTTAGTTGTTTCAGCAGGGGAAGGTTTCAAGTCTTATATAAACACCCAAGTTGCGCAAATTGGTACAAACACAGTAACTATACAAACCCAAGTTCCACCAGACACAAAACGCCGTGCCAACGGTGGTGGCGGTGCAGACCAGGCCAACCAGGGTGTAGCTATAACAACATTAAAGAAAAAAGACATAACTGATATTTCTAGAATATCAAATGTATCTGGTGCTTATGGAATATCTACTGGGCAGGTAACTGTTTCGTACGACAACATCATTAAAAGTGCATATGTAATGGGTGCCGATGCTGAACGTTTTGATATAGACAAAGGTGTAATAGCACATGGTCGTGGTTATACAAAAGACGAAGACCGTTCGTTAGCTCAAGTAGCTGTATTGGGTAGTAGTTTGGCAGACAATTTGTTTGGACTGCAGGACCCATTAGGTAAAACCATTCGCGTAGGCGACTACGCTTTTTCAGTGGTTGGTGTGTATGCACCCAAAGGTGGTTTGGGTGGTGTCAGCGAAGACGACGAAATTTTTATACCAGCTTCAACATTACAGAAAAAAATACTTGGCATAGATTATTATTTTTATTTAATTGCTTCACTAACTGACAATACAATAGCAGACACTACTTCGGCAGACATCGCCGATGTGTTACGCAGTAACCACAATATTTCTGACCCAGCCAAAGACGACTTCAAAGTGCAAACCCAGGCGCAGAATGTTAGTACTTTTGCAACTATACTTTCTGCAGCACAGATTTTACTACTAGCTATTGCGGCAATATCGTTACTAGTAGGTGGTGTAGGTGTTATGAATATTATGTATGTTGTGGTTACCGAACGCACAGCAGAAATAGGTTTAAAGAAGGCGCTCGGTGCAACCAATACAAACATACTGTTAGAATTTTTAATTGAATCAGTTTTACTAACTGTAGTCGGTGGTATTATCGGCGTTTTATTCGGCGCGCTACTGGCATATGGTGTGGCGCGTGGGGCACAGGCATTTGGTTTTGCATGGGCGTATATTGTACCGGTGCGTGGTGTTGTTGTTGCTATGGCTGTGTCGTGTGCTATTGGTATAGGTTTCGGAGTGTTTCCAGCTAGAAACGCAGCTAAACTTAGCCCTATCGAAGCGTTACGTTACGAATAATTACCTACACCTATGTTGTGCTATAATGGATACATATTAGATTAACAACCCTATTTGGGAAAAATATGATACCAGAACAACAAAAACAGAACATATTGAAAGCCGGTTTTATACTAGCCGGTATAGTAGCAGTATTTTTAATTACACTTATTTTTACAGAAGTTAAAAAGTTTAACCTATTAGGTAGCGACACACCAGCTGTAAACGTTATTAGTTTTACAGGTAAAGGCGAAGTTACTGCCAGTCCAGACGTAGCAGTATTAACAGCAAGTATAAACGGCGAGGGTATAACACGTGCAGATGCTGTTACAAAACAAGCTGCATTAAAACAAAAAGTTACCGAAGTACTAGCCCCTTTTAAAATTGCAGACAAAGACATTAAAACAGACTACATTAGTACAAACCCAAAATACGAATACAAACAGCCTACAATATACTGTATAACTACACCTTGTCCACAACCAACAGGTAAAAATGTTATTGTTGGTTATACAACAAACGAACAACTTGTTATAAAGGTACGCAATGTAGACGATGCAGGTGCAGTATACGACGCATTAAGTAAAGTTGGTTCAGTAGATGTGTCTGGTCCAAATCTACAAATAGACAACGACGAAGCACTAAAAGCAGAAGCTAGAAAAATTGCAATTGCAGATGCAAAAGCAAAAGCAGAAACATTAGCAAAAGATTTGGGTGTAAAATTGGTACGCATAGTTAGTTTCAACGAAGACGGTTACGCAAACCCAATGTACAGTGAATCTGGTGGTAATATGTACGACACTAAGGCCATGGTAGCAGCAGCACCTACAACAAACATTTCAGTAGGGGAAAACAAGATTACTTCAAACGTAACAATTTCTTACGAAATTCGGTAGTTAATCTCCTCCTTGTGGAGGAGGAGTCCCCGCAGGGGGAGGTGGTGATTTTAATACAAAATACCCTTATATAAAAAGGGTATTTTGTATATATCGAAGCCATTGACAAAATACATGAAAAAGTATATAATACAGGTATAAATAAACTAGTTTTTTAATTTTTAAACCCCACATATAATGATAGAAAATAACGAATTAGCGGCCATACTTGAGTCGCACGTAAACGGTAACATTAGTGCCGAAGCCAAAACCATCTTACAGGACGCGATATACCGCATCAAAAACATCGGAAAATATATTTCAAATGTTTTTAAAAAGGGTATCACCCTTACTGTACAGGCCACTGAAACATTTACTGTTTCTGAAAAATCTTTGGAAGGTTTGTGGAAAAACATCATTGCCAGAGAAAAAGATAAGAAAAACCCCGAACCCTGGTTCGACGACGACATCCTGGGCTGGTTCGATGGCAAGACTATGCCGTCAATTACTGCCGAGTCTTCCTCGACTATCCAACGCTTTACCCAGACTTTGACCCATGCACAAATTTTACAGGAAGCCGAAAATCTTTCTATCAAGAAAATTTATAGCTGGTTAGAAGCCATAAAGATCATCGAACAAGCGGTGTTGATGGGCGAAGTTGATGTTAAAGGTTTGGGTGTTATTGTGTACTTCAAAATAGATGGAGATGATACAGTGTACCGCTTCTACGCCGGTCGCAGCGGCGGTGGCCGGCTCAGCGTGAGCGTCAACGAGTACTTTCCGAGCTTTGAGTGGGATGCCGGTGATGGTGCTTCTTTTAGCAACTGAAATATTGTTGCTTAGAAAATAAGAGTCTTTGTACCTTTGGTACTTAGACTCTTTTTAATTTTGTATTTTAAAATACATTAATATTTTGTATACTGATATAGTGATAAAGAAATGTCTGTGGTTAAGGCTTTAGACTTTTGTCATAAAAATATATATGGCAGAATATTGATGGTTACGGCCATTAGTAGTGTCTATGTATGTCTTTTATAATAAAAAATAATTATTGTTGGTGGGTATGCCTGGTGGACTTTTATGTCCAGAATAATATACAGCACAGCTTTTATATATAAAAATATTCAGGTTGGCAGTGGTATAGATGGGTATGCCCACAAAACCGCTTCAACGCCTATCGCAACGACGATGGCCAGCTCAACGTGAACGTCAACAAGTACAATCCGAGCAATGAGTGGAATGCCGGTAATGGTGCTTCTTTTAGAAACAATGTTTTTCTTCCTCTATTATTTATATGAGGGAGTTTTTTGTTCTAAAATTTTCTTTTCTATGCCTTTTTTCCAACCACCTAACATACGACCTATTTCTTGTAGTTGTGTAGATATTTCAATATATTTTTTCTCTGGTATACATTTGTTTTCAAATGCTAGTTGCAAGAAAAATTTTAATGCATCTAGTTTGCTTATAGCATGTTCCAGTCGTATAACTTTACGGTGTATATCTAAATACAATGCAAAAAATATATGTTCAAGTAAATTTAAAAAATAATCTTCTATTTTAGAACCCAGTGTGTACCTGTGGGTACGCGGAAAATCGGTGTATAAAACAAACCACAGTTTATATATGCTTTGTGCCTTTTGCAACACTTGCGGTGTTGCGGGGGGGGGGTAATATTCATAGTACAGTAGTATAACATGAAAAAGTTTACCAAAACCTACAAACAAATAGTAAATATAGAAAACATATTTTCTGCGTGGAAAAGTTTTGTCAAAGATAAATCTAAAAAACCAGATGTAATAATGTTCGGCAGTAAAATGATGGACAATGTTTTTGACCTGTATACTGATTTGGTAAATAAAAATTATATTCATTCTAAATATAGTCATTTTAAAATAAACGACCCAAAACCCCGCGACATACACAAAGCATCTGTCCGGGACAGGGTACTGCACCACTTGTTATATAACGAATTATATCCGTTCTTTGACACTATTTTTATATACGATTCGTATTCGTGTCGTTTCGGAAAAGGTACACACAAAGGCATACAAAGGTTTCGTAGTTTTGTACTAAAAGTTAGTAAAAATAAAACCAAACAGTGCTTTGTATTAAAATGCGATATACGCAAATTCTTTGCAAACATAGACCACGCTATATTAAAAAGTATTTTAGAAAAATATATAAATGATGTTGATATTCGGAATCTGTTGTGCAGTATAGTAGACAGTTTTAAAACTAACCAAACTCCACATAAAAAATCAAGCAGTGAAATAGGTTTACCTTTAGGTAACCTGACTTCACAACTACTGGTAAACATATACATGAACGAATTTGACCAGTTTATAAAGAGGGAGTTAAAAATACAGCATTACATACGTTACGCTGACGACTTTGTTATTGTTGCAGATACTAAACAGTATTTAGAAAATATATTACCAAAGTTAGAAAGCTTTCTTATGCAAAATCTAAAACTACAATTACACCCTGATAAGGTTTACATTAAAACTATTTATTCCGGGGTAGATTTCCTTGGGTGGGTAGAATTTGGTGGGCATAGAGTGTTACGAACTAGTACAAAACACAGAATGTTTAGAAAAATAAAAAATAGTAAAAACATCGAACAAACAAAGACTTCGTACATGGGTATGCTGGCCTGGGGTAATGCGAAGAAAATCAGTAGTATTCTTGGTTTTTAAAGTTGAGTTTGATAAAATAAAGATATAAATTTAATATATATGAAAGATTTTGATGTATGGAATAAAGAGAAAAAATACATAGAAAACAAGGTTGTTAATCGAGACCTTTTCTTCTATCCTCGTGAAATATGGTGGTGTTCCGCTGGACTTAATATTGGAGTTGAATCAGATGGAAAGAATGAAAATTTCGAAAGACCAATGCTAATAATTAAAAAATTCAATGCCGATATGGTATGGGTGTTACCACTTACTACAAAAGAAAAACAAAATAAATACCACTATAAATTAGAACATGAAACAATAAAGTCTTGGGTAATACTTTCTCAAATAAAAACAATAAGCACTAAAAGACTATTGCGTAAAATTGGTTCTATTTCTGAATTTGATTTTAAGGAAGTTATTAAAAGAGTAAAAAATACATTATTATAAAATCGAAAGCCCCCTTACGGGGGCTTTCTCGGAGGCCGAAGCCACTAATACATATAGTATACACTATGTATTATACAATGCAAGTTTATTTGTGGTTACGAATTATAATTAATATATTCACTATAATATTCATACAATAAAGGGTCTACAGTGTGATGTTGCGTTGTTTTCTAGGGTATGATATAATACATGCATCAGGGGGCCTAGGGGGTCCAAAAAGGGCCCAAAAGGCCTTTTAAAATTGTAAAGAAAATTACAAAAATTTATAAGAATTAAATTAAGATTAAACCATGTTTACCTACATAAAAGACACAAAAAACGAACTTAAAAACGTTGTTTGGCCAACTAAAAAACAAGTTATAACTGTAACTATATTAGTTATGGTGTTGTCAGTTGTTATTGCATATTTCCTGGGCGCACTAGACTATGTTTTTGCCCAAGCACTAGCGTTTATTCTCAATTAATATTAACTTGAAATAATTTAAATTAAATTTATGGCTAAACAAGACACACAAGGCGCACGTAAATGGTATGCAATACATACATATTCTGGTTACGAAAACGCAGTGCTTCGAAACTTAAAACAACGTATAGAATCGTTAGGTGTTAGTGACAAAATTTTTGATGTTGTAGTTCCAACAGAAAAGAAAATAAAAATCAAACATGGTAAACGTGTAGAAGTCGAAGAAAAAATATACCCAGGTTATATTCTAGTAGACATGATAGTGGACGACGATTCATGGTTCGTTGTTCGTAACACACCACGTGTTACTGGGTTCGTTGGTTCAGGTGTAAACCCAGTGCCACTTACTGAATCTGAATTAGCTTTTCTATTCCGTGGTAAAGACGAAGGTACTCCACGCCACATGATGGACTTAACTGTAGGTGAACTAATTATAATTACCGAAGGCCCATTTAAGGACCTAGAAGGTAAAGTAGAAGACATAGACCGCGAACGTGGCAAGGTAAAGGTACTAGTTTCTATGTTCGGACGCGAAACACCAGTTGAACTAGACTTCCTACAGATGAGAAAGCTGTAGTAACAAGTGTACAGTTTATAGTTTACAGGTTACAGATAGGTAAAATACAAAAGTTAGCCACGCTTGTAATTTTAGTAAATTGTGATATAGTACACTACGTTACGCACAGCTTCAATTATTATAAATTTAATTTTCAGGATGTTGTTTCCGCTGTACACTGTACACTGTAAACTACAAACTTTTAATATATATGGCCGCAAAGAAAATACTTAAAAAAGTAAAACTTCAAATACCTGCAGCAAAAGCTACTCCAGCTCCACCACTTGGACCTGCTCTTGGGCAAGCTGGTGTTAACATTCAGGACTTTTGTACTAAATTTAACGCCGCTACACAGTCTATGGCAGGTAACATCGTTGGTGTTAAACTAGAAGTTTACGAAGACCGTTCATACGATTTCCGTGTAACAACTCCACCAGCTCATGGACTAATACTTAAGGCAGCCGGCCTTGAAAAAGGTTCAGGCAAACCAAATACACAAAAAGTTGGTAAAATAACAAAGGCTCAAGTTCGCGAAATAGCTGAACTAAAAATGGCCGACCTTAATGCCAAGGACATAGAAGGTGCAATGAAAATTATCGAAGGTTCTGCACGATCTGCAGGTATCACAGTAGTTTAATACACTTTAAAAAACAAACCCCATAAAAGGGGTTTGTTTTTTTGTAATAAAAAAACCACTACATAATTATGTAATGGCTTTGTGATTTTAAAAGTCATGCTTCTTAAATAAAATTTTTCCACATCATACTTTCAACCGGATCTTTACCTTGGTCAGCATATTTGGCATTTTCTTTTTTATCGTAAGGGTTTATCACAACCCCCTCGATAACATAAAAGATTAATTGACCTATGGGCATACCTGCGTAAATTCGTACAGGCTTTGTGCTTGAAATTTCAAGCGTCCAGTATCCTTTGAAACCAACGTCTCCCTTGCCGGCCGTTGCGTGTATGTCTATACCAAGTCTACCAGTACTAGATTTACCATCGATAAATGGTATGTGGTCGTAGGTCTCGGTATATTCAAGTGTAGAGCCAAGGTATAGGTTACCTGGTCTAAGTACAAAACCTTCCTCTGGTATTTCCCAAAGTTTAATTTTGTTATGTAGCTTTGCATCTATGACATTGTCTACGTATCCACCTAATTTGTTGCCAAGATGTACATCATAAGAATTACTCCCTAGGTTTTTTCTATCGAAAGGAGTAATAACAATTCTTTTGTTTTCAATGTTTTCTAGTATTTTACTGTCTGAAATGATCATGGGTTATTGGGTTTAATTTTCTTAACTTTACCTATATTTAGAATTTTGTCAACTAAAAAAGCCCTTCCGTTACAGAAGGGCTTTAGCGTTATTAAAATTTAATATTTAAACTGCAACCGGGGCTTTTATACCAGAATGGCATTGATAGTTGATTAATTCAATGTCATCAAACTCGAAATCAAGAATGTTTTTGGTTTCTCGATTTATTTTAATCGAAGGTAATGCAAATGGTTCCCTGGAAAGTTGTTTTGCAACTTGGTTCTTGTGATTATTGTAAATGTGTGCGTCGCCAAAAAAATGATTAAATATTTTTGGTTTCCTTCCAGTAACTTTTGCCAATAGTATCAGTAACAGGGAATCTTGTGCTGTGTTGAAAGGTACACCAAGAAATGTATCGCAACTTCTTTGGTATAAATTCATGTGCAGTATGCCTTCTTGGTTTGCAAATACTTGGTAAAAACAAGGGCAGGGTGGTAGTAAAGAATTCTTATTCGCATGCGGGTCCCACAGTGTAATTATATTACGGCGGTCTTCCGGTTTGTTGCGAATTTTTTCAATAGTTTCCATAAGTTGGTCGATGCCCTCACGGTAAATTTCTCCTTCTGGTGTTTTGACTTCACCAAAACGACGAAAGTTATGGCCGTATGTTGGACCAAGTTCTCCGAATTCTTTTGCAAAATCATCATCATTAATAATCATTGTTTTGAATTCAGAAATCTTTTCTTTCCATTTGTCGGTGTAGTCACTTTTTTCATCATCTATAAACATAGGGAATGTACCAGCCAGTCCGGTTTTATCCAGCCATTTTTTAAATGGCCATTCAGTCCAAATGTTTATGTCTTTTTTTACCAAACTCTGAATGTTTGTTTCTCCGCGGAGTTTCCACATCAATTCCTCGAATGTCCCGCGCATAAACATTTTTTTAGTTGTTAATAGTGGGTAATTATGTACAACACCGTTGTCGTCCATGTTTAGTTCGCATGTGTATGCATGACCAGGTAATGCCTGCGTACCAACACCGGTTCTGTCACCAGTAAAGTAACCTTGGTTCTGGATGGTTTGTAGTAAATTTAAATATTGTTTCATGATAAAGAAGGGTTTAATTTATACGTACTTTACACTCTTTCTGTTATTTGTCAAACAAAAAACCCGTAACTTAATACGGGTTAATTTTTAGGTTTTTTGTAATTTTATTTTTCAGAAAGTCTAATCATTGCAAATATAGCGTAGTTTGCCATATCCATATAATTTGCTTCCAGTCCTTCTGACACAGCAACAACGCCATTGTTGTCCTCGATCTCTTTTACACGAATTATTTTTTGAATAATTAAATCCGTCAAAGAGCTGATTCTAATAATTCGCCAAGCTCCGCCATAGTCGTGGTTTTTCTTCTTCATTAGCTCAAAAATCTCTGTACATATAGAAAGGTATGCTTTTTCCATATCTTCCTTTAATGTAGTTTCGATTTTTTCTTTTAAACGAAGGCGCATTATTGCCATAATTGCATAGTTGTATATACCAATATATTCGCCTGGTATGCTGTCTGCAACTTTTTGTTCTTTCTTTTCCTCTATACTGCGTATTCGTAACGCTTTGATGTATATCTGATCAGTGTGAGAACTTGGTCGCATACTGGTCCAAGAAGTTCCATAATCTTTGTTTTTATTTTTGAAAACCTCTTGGGCTTGTCCGCATTCATGCAGATATTGTTTTTCTGTATTTTTAGGTTTCATAAAAGAATTGGTTTAATTTATTATACTCTACACCAATATAGAGATTTGTCAAAATAGAAAAAAAGCACCCTACGTTTGGGTAGGGGGCTTGGTTTTTGGGTTATAATATAACCCATGTTTCGAAACGCATAGCGTGCTTGTTTTCAGCATCACTTGCATATTCACGGTAAAGAGTATTTTTAAACTTAGTTTCGTCGATGGGTGCAAAAAATGCGTCACCATCTACAGTTACTAAAACTCTTGTAATAAATATTGCGTCCACGATGTTTGATTCTAAAGCTTGTTTGTAAATCTCCGCCCCACCAATAATGTATGTGTGAGATGTAATTTTACGAGCTTCAGACATTGCTTGTTCTAAGCTGTTTACATAAGTTACACCAGAAGTTTTTTCGATGTCTTTATTCCTGGTTATAACAATATTATGTCTACCAGGAAGAGGTTTAAACTTCTTAGGTATAGAGTCGAATGTTTTACGACCCATTATAACTACAGGTGTTTTATTTTCATCAGCATATGATGTTCTTTGTTTAAAATACTCCATATCGCGCGGTAGCCTCCATGGGATTTTGTTTTCAATTCCGATAACTCCGTTATCAGAAGCTGCGACTACTAGGTATGTTTCCATATTTAGAATTTTCTTTAAGTGTACATATTTATAGCATAGATGCAAGTTTTGGCGTTTGTTAAAAGTCGTTGTACGGGCCTGCCGGGTAGTAGACTTGCCTCACTACCCGGCCTGCCCCGTAGTAAAAATCACTAAAATTAAACTAACCACAAAATATGTTTGGTAAATTTTTCACTACGGGGTATACTGCCCCTATATGATACGCGACATAATAACCAGTGCTGTACAGGGTGCCCTAGTTGGGGTGGGTATTTCTGATGCTGTTGTACAACTTGAATTTCCAGCCAACAGTGCCCATGGCGACTTTGCTACAAACGTGGCTATGGTGTATGCAAAACAGTTGGGTAAAAACCCAAAAGTTTTTGCTGAAGAATTAGTTGGCATTTTAAAAACTAATTTGGAAGTTATCCCGCCCCCTGCGAAGGGGGAGGTGGCCGAAGGCCGGAGGGGGTTCATTTCTAATATTACTATTGCCGGTCCTGGTTTTATAAACTTTTATGTTGCTGACGAATATTTTATAAAAAACTTGGCGGAAATTTCTGAAAATAAAAACTATGGCAACAGTAGTATGTATGCAGGTAAAAAAATACTTGTCGAACATTCTAGTATAAATTTATTTAAACCTTTTCATATTGGTCATGTTATGAACAATGCCATTGGCGAATCTATAAGTAGAATTGCTAAGGTCAGTGGGGCAGGTGTAACTGTTATTTCGTACCCATCAGACGTTTCACTTGGTATTGCCAAGGCTGTGTACATAATATTAGAAGATGGAATAGAAAAATTACAGTCATGTGTAACCGATACTGAAAAACTTGATTATATAGGTACATGCTATGTACGTGGTACAAAAGCATTTGAAGACAACCCAGAAACACAAAATAGAATAAAAGAAATTGCAAAACACCTATACGAAAAAACACCTTCACCTGAACTGGATGCATATGAAATAGGTAAAGAAATAAACCTTACATATTTTAAAAACGTGGCCACACGCCTTGGTTCGCATTTTGATGCATACATATACGAATCTGAAGCAGGTGCTGTTGGTAGAAAAATAGTTATGGACAATATTGGCCCAGTGTTTACCCAAAGCGAGGGTGCTGTTGTATACGAAGGCGAAAAAGAAGGTTTACATACACGTGTGTTTATAAACAGCGAAGGTTACCCAACATACGAAGCCAAAGACTTGGGCCTATTGTCGTTGAAGTTTGAACGCTACACCCCTGACGTGTCTATATTTATAACCGACCACGAACAAACAGCATATTTTAATGTTGTTAAAAATGCTGCTGGTAAAATAAATAAAGAATGGGAACAAAAAACTGTACACCGTACACACGGACGTATGACATTCAAAGGTCAAAAAATGTCTTCACGTTTAGGTGGGGTACCTATTGCGTCTGTATTAGTAGACACTATTGTCGAAGAAGTTAAAGAAAAAAACAATACACTGGACGCAGTAACTTCAGATGCTATTGCTATAGGTGCATTAAAGTTCAGTATATTACGTGCACGTGCAGGTAGTAATGTAGACTTTGACCCAGAAACATCGTTATCGTTCGAAGGCGACAGTGGTCCGTACCTGCAGTACACAACAGTGCGTGCTAAATCTATATTAGAAAAAGCCAAACAACAAAATATAGTTGGTATGTTAAAAGAACAGGCGACTGCAAATGAACTTGAAAAACATTTGTCACGTTTTCCGTTTATTGTTGAAAAAAGCATATCTGAATGGGCACCACACTACATAACAGGGTATAGTGTAGAACTGGCACATTTGTTTAATGCCTGGTATGCAAATACTAAAATTCTTGGCGACGACGCACAACAAACACAACATAATGTTTTTATCACAGACACAGTGGTTAAAGTCTTAGAAAAAAGTATAAACCTACTGGGTATATCAGTGCCAGAGAAAATGTAATTTTTGATTTTGCAAAATCATGTCGGGTACTGTCCGTATTTACCCGACTCAATCACGTCGCGCCACGTCCTATAAGCGCGACGCAATGTGTTTTTTATACATAATATGTTATAATCTATAGATATTATTAATGTATCTATAAATTGTCCTATGAAGAAATTTGTTTTAACTATAGTAGCAATTGTTTTGTTTTTTAACTCAACACATGTTTTTGCTGCGTATAATGCGTCCGACGTAATCGGACAACGAACAGCTGGCGATGCAGCTGCGTTTACAACAAGTAATGCTAACAATGGTGGCAGTGTTGGTGCTCGTGGTTTGGGTTCTGAAGTTCGTTCTATAAAACTAGACACTGTAAACCACAGGTTGTTTGTAGCAGATCGTAATAACAACCGCGTACTTGTTTATAATTTAGACTCTAGTAACAACCTTATAGACCACGATGCAGACAATGTTATAGGTCAAGCAAGTTTAACTGCAACAGCTGCAGTTGCGTGTACTGCTACCAGTGTGGGTTCGCCTTCAGGTATAGAATACGATTCTACTAACAACCGTTTGTTTGTTGTTTCAAACCATTCTGGTACAAATTCGCGTGTTATGGTTTTTGACCTTTCAGGGGGCATAACAGACGGTATGGCCGCTACAAATGTACTAGGTCAAACAAACCTTACTACATGTGTAAGTAGTGTATCTAGAACACAGAAAAACTTGTATTTTCCTTTTGACATGCTGTACGACAACACCAGTGGTTTGTTGTATGTATCTGACCTGTCACACAACCGTGTCATGGCATACGACGCCCGTCCAGGTGTGGCTTCAGGTATGACAGTCTGTGGTGCAACAACAACAGGTTTAGTAGACAACATGAACGCTTCATGTGTATTAGGTCAACCAGACTTTATTACAGCAACCAGTGGTAACAGCGACATTAAAATAAACGGGGCACTTGGGCTGGCTCTAGACAGTACACATAACCGTTTGTATGTTTCAGAATATGCAGGTAATAGAATAAAAGTCTACGACACATCGGTATTATCAAACGGTATGGCGGCTTCATATGTAATAGGTCAAACTGGTTTTACAACTGCTACAACAGGCACAACAAGTTCTACATTCAACTGGCCAGGTGGCTTAAGTTACGACTCTACAACCGGTTACCTTTATGTTTCTGACGAAAACAACCATCGTGTAATGATATTCGACACCAGTTCTGGTGTTAGTACTGGTATGGCAGCAACATATATATTTGGTGCAGACGATTTTACTACAGTAAATTCTACCGTAACCGCAGCAACCATGGGCACAGCACATGGTATAGATTTCGATTCTGCTAATAAACGCCTTTATGTAGGCGACAGTACAAATGCACGTGTTTTAATTTTCCAACCAACAGTAACACTAGTCGACGGTACACTAACAACTGCTATACAAAACAATTCTTATACAGCATCTTTTCCAGTTACAGGAGAACAGCAAACAGTTAGTATGACTTTAACAGGGGGTAGTTTACCAACAGGTTTGTCTTTGTCAGGCAGTAATCTAACAGGTACAGCAACAACACCGGGTACATATTCGTTTAACGTCAAAGCCACAGATTCAGGTATACATGGTATTTTCGAAACATTGTCTTATGCCTTTAGTATGTTAGTTAACCCAAAGGGTTCTGGTATGGTACCTTCTGTATACCCAAAGGGTGTAGCAGGTATGCCGGCATCGTTTAGTGTTGTGGGTACTACAGGGCATAGTGCAAAAATACAATGGTCTGATGTAACAGATGTTACTGGTATGAGTTTTTCTACTAATGCAGATTTTATAGGTGGAGGTATAGAAAGTTTTGCTAAAAATTCTACAGTATTGTTGCCTGGCACAGCAAACACAGGTTTACTATATGGCCGAGTGTATTCGCCAACAGGTAACTATACACAGTACGGCCCTGTAACTGTAAACTTTTCTAAATCAGTTAAAAAACAGGTTTGTAGTACAGTTTCTAAGAAAAACAGTAAAGGTAAAATGGTAAAAGTAAAAGTTTGTAAATAAAGTATTTAAGTATAAACAAAAAACACCAGCTATGGTGTTTTTTGTATTTATGTTGTATAGTTGTGTAAACCAAACAATCTTTTATAATCATGAAAAACTATCTATTAAAAATCTCTATTTTAACATTTATTTTACTTGTTTTATCTACAAACAAGGCGTACTCCAGCCCTATTACAATAAGTTCATCAGGGACTTATACAAACAACGACGGACTAACTTTAAACTTCTCTTCTTACACAGGCACAGCACTTACTTTCTACGACCTATCAGGTTCTCCTGGTAATATAAACACAACAGATGTTGCGAATATACCTGGTACAACAGGACTTATTGGTCGGTGGGATCTTTGGAGAATTGAAAATGACTTTTTTAGCTCTGTAAGTCATACTGCTAATTTTACCTTCACTTTTTCAAATTATGTAAGTTATGGTAATCCTAAAAGTGGTGGAACTTATTATTTAGTTACCCGAGCTGTGGGTGCACCAAATGGAACGCCATGGTCAGTTGTTACAGGCTCAACTGTGTCAGGTAATACTGTTACATTTAGTAATGTAAACATACCTTTCGGAGACGACGATTGGACATTAGCAAGTCCGGACACTAATTCATCCAACAGTCCTTTGCCTGTTAAATTTATTTCCTTCACTGCTAATGCTGTAGGTAAAGATATTATTTTAAACTGGGCAACTGCTACTGAAAAAAACAATGAACTTTTTGAAATAGAGAAGAGCTTGGATGGTACAAACTTTGTACCTATTGGTACCGAAAAAGGTGCCAATAATAGCAATAACATACGGAAGTATTCCTATGTTGATGCTAGTACGGTTACTTCGAACGTTATCTACTACCGGGTTAAACAGGTAGATTATGACAAAAACAACAGCTACAGTAATGTAGCAGTTGTGAAGATGTATAACAGTAAAACTGTTATTGCAATTTTTCCAAACCCTGCTAACAACACCATAAATGTTGTATTCACTAGTTTCGAGAAATCTCTTACTACAATAACACTATCCGACAATGTTGGTTCTGTTATAAAAAGTTTTGATGTTTCTCCTACAGTAGGGGAAAACAAATATGAAGTAGATATTTCCGAAATACCGAAAGGTATTTATGTAATAAATTTAATCGTTTCTGGTAACAGGCATGCAATTAGGTTTATTAAGAACTAAAAGTCCTATTATTTCATTTTACTGTATGTGAATAACTAACCGCAACGTTGATTCGTTGCGGTTTTTCTTTTTTTGTAGTATTGTTTAAGTACAAGTTATAAACGGCCTTTTATAAGGGCATCACCGTTTAGTCCTGTATAAAAGGGCAGACTTTGGGAAGAACCGGCAACGGCGTAGAACCCATTAATTAAGAAGTAACTAAGGTGGTACCACGAGTAGAAACTCGTCCTTGGAAGGCAACATTTGTTGTTTTCTGTGGACGAGTTTTTAATTTTTAAATATATGCAAAATACAAATAATCAAGAAAATTTAAATAAATCAGCAATATCATTTCGTGAAGAAGCGGTTTTAGAATTCTGGAAAGAAAATAATATTTTCAATAAGACTTTAGAAAAACCCACTGACGCAGGTGAATACGTTTTCTACGAAGGCCCACCAACTGCTAATGGTAAACCTGGTATACACCACCTTGAAGCGCGTTCGTTTAAGGACATTATTCCACGTTACAAAACTATGCGCGGGTACCATGTTAGTCGTAAGGGTGGCTGGGACACACACGGTCTACCAGTAGAACTACAAGTAGAAAAAATGCTTGGTTTAAAATCTAAAAAAGAAATAGAAGAATATGGCATAGAGGCATTTAATAAAAAGTGTAAAGAAAGTGTATGGGACTATCTAGACATGTGGAACAGTTTTACTGCACGCATGGGCTACTGGGTAGACATGCAACGCCCGTATGTTACATACCAAAACAGTTACATCGAAGCCCTATGGGGTGTAGTTGGCCGTGCCAACGAACGTGGTTATTTGTATAAAGACTTCAAGGTTCTACCTTGGTGTACACGTTGTGGCACAGCACTGTCTTCACACGAACTAAACCAGCCTGGTGCGTATAAAGATGTGAAGGATCTGTCTGTTTACGTAAAGTTTAAAATTGTTGGTGTAGAAAACGGGTACTTCGTGGCATGGACTACAACACCATGGACACTACCTGGTAACGTTGCTCTTGCAGTTGGTGCAGATATAGATTATGTAGAGGCTAAGAAAGACAATGAAGTGCTTGTGGTTGCCAAAGAAAGAATTTCAGTATTAGGTGAAGGTTACGAAATAATAGCCGAACACAAGGGTAGTGAAATGGTTGATATGCAATACGAACCACTATACCCATACTTGTCTGAAATCTACCAGCAAACAGCAAACAGCTCAAACTTTGTAAATGCTTTTAAAGTTTACGCAGCAGACTTTGTTACTACTACAGACGGTACAGGTATAGTACACACTGCTGTTATGTATGGTGCCGACGACTTTGACTTAGGTACAAAATACGAACTACCAAAGTTCCACACTGTAAACGAAGAAGGTAAATTTATTTCAGGTACTGGTTTCCTTGAGGGTAGATATGTTAAAGAAGTAGACGACAAGGGTAAACCCACATTGGCAGTGGATATAATAGACGAACTAACTGCACGTGGTTTGTTGTTTAAAAAAGAAAACCACATGCACAGTTACCCACACTGTTGGCGTTGCGACACACCACTACTGTACTACGCACGTTCGTCTTGGTATTTCCGTATGTCTGCATTACGCCAGCAACTATTAGATGCAAATGAAAACATAAATTGGGAACCAGACCATATAAAGGAAGGTCGTTTTGGCGAATGGCTAGACGGTATACGCGACTGGGCACTGTCACGCGACAGGTACTGGGGTACACCACTACCAATATGGCAAAAGTCTGACGGTGGTTATGTTGTTGTCGATTCGTTAGATAAATTAAAAAAACATACACAGACTTCTGGTAATAAATACTATGTTATGCGCCATGGTTTAACACACCACAACGTTGCCGGTACTTGGTCTTGTAATGTAGATAGTAAAGACGGTTTGAATGACACAGGTATAGAACAAGTTAAACAGTCTGCGTCAGCACATACAGATAAAAAAATAGACCTTATAATAGCGTCACCGTTTTACCGTACATTAGAAACTGCAAAAATTGCAGCTGGTGTTTTAGGTCTAAATGAATCTGACATTGTTACCGACGCACGTTTAGGTGAATGGAATGTAGGTAGCGAATTTGACGGTAAACTAATAGAAGACTATTTTAAAGTTCGTAACGCCCAGGCTGATAGATATAACTTTAAAACAGCCGGTGGTGAATCCTATGCCGACGTATTAGTACGTGCAGGTGCATTTATGTACGATATTGAAAATAAATACAAAGGTAAAAATATATTAATTGTTTCCCATGGTGCACCGACACGTGCCATAGAACTAGTTACTGCAGGGTACACATTAGACACATTGTTCGACGTAACACGAAGTTACAAAAACTTTGATAATGCAGAAATACGCAAAGTAAACTTTGTACCACTTCCGCATAATGAAAACTTTGAACTAGATTTCCATAAACCATTTATAGACAATGTAGAACTAGTAGATGAATCCGGAAACAAAATGGTTCGAACAAAAGAAGTTATGGACGTATGGTTCGACTCTGGGTCTATGCCATATGCCCAGTCACACAAACTAGGTGAAGTTATGGATTTTAATCCAGCTCCAGCCGACTACATTTCTGAAGCTATAGACCAAACACGTGGTTGGTTCTATACATTGCATGCAGTGTCTAATATGCTGTCTGACGCGCCACGTAATGCATATAAAAATGTAATTTGTTTGGGCCATATACTAGACGCCCAAGGTTTAAAAATGTCTAAGTCAAAAGGTAACGTAGTAGACCCATGGACCATGTTCGACAAATACGGAGCCGACACAATACGCCTATGGATGTACAGTGTAAACCAACCAGGCGACAGTAAAAACTTCGACGAAAAAACCGTAGCTGAATTGCACGGTAAAGTGTTTACACTGCTAGATAACTGTTACAAGTTGTTTGAACTATATAAAGACAAAGACTATGTAATAGGTAACACCAGTGTAAATGTACTAGACCAGTGGGTAGTTGCACGACTAAACCAACTAATTTCAGATTCTACAAAGTCTTTGGACGAATATAATATATTTAACCCAGTGCGTGCACTACGCGAATTTATTGCAGACTTTTCTACTTGGTATATACGTCGTTCACGCGACAGGTTCAAGTCAGACGATGTAGTTGTTTATGGTCCAGCCTTAGCAACTACACATTATGTATTTACCGAATTAGCAAAATTCATGGCTCCATTCGCGCCGTTCTATGCAGAAGATTTGTGGCAGAAAATACGCGACGAAAAAGATACTGTCTCCGTACATTTAGCTAACTGGCCGGATTCTCCCCTTGATAAGGGGGAGCTAGAGGGGGTTTTAGAAAACATGCAAAAAATCCGCGACATTTGTACCGAAGGTAATGCTTTGCGTAAAAAGTCTACAATACCAGTACGCCAGCCATTGTTGTCTATAACAGTTGTAAATCAAAATTTAGATAATGAATATGAAGAAATAATAAAAGACGAACTTAATATCAAACAAGTTTTTTATGGCGCTGAATTTATATTAGACACTGACATAACACCAGAACTAAAAACTGAAGGTAACTACCGCGAACTTGTTCGTGCATTACAAGACATGCGTAAAGACATGGGCCTAACACCCGACGAAATAGTTAGTCTAAAAATTTCTGAAAATGCAAAAGACCTAATAGTAAAATTTGAAACAGATTTGAAAAAAACTGTTGGCGTAAATACCATTGTATTTACAGACGGGGAAGTGGATACAGCAATAGGCACAGAAATGTATAAAGTAAGTATAGAAAAATAGAAATAAAAAAAGCCGGGCGTATAATACGTCCGGCTTTTGCGTTGGAAAGGTTGTTTTTAGGCAACTTTTTTCCGTTGGCTTGTCTTCTTGTTCGGTGTTTTTTTATTGGATGAGAATACTGAAAGTAGATTTCCGAAAATTTCTCCAAAAGTTGTAGGTTTTACTTCGGCTTGAAGTTCCTTAATCTTTAATTGAGTTTTCTGTTTGAATTTTTCGTTCTCTTCTTTTTCTTTAGCCTTTGCTTCACGTTTCTTTGCTTGCTTCTCAATTTCAGCCTTAATGGCATCTTCTTTTGCCTTTTCGGAAGCTATCATTGCGTCCCATGTTGTTTTAGATACTTCTCTGCCATTTTCTACACATTCTTTTATGAATGCTTCGATTTTAGCAACGTTTTTTTCTTGTGCAATTGGCAACAACACTGCTGTTGGCTTTGGATTCCAATGTCTGCAACATGCATCCCATTCATTTTTATCAGACATTTTCAGGAATACTCCTAATTTTGTCATCCAAAAATATATGACTATGTTTTGCGTAGTTGTAAGCTTAACCAAGTAATTAGGGTCTGCACCCTTTTCTTTTGGTGTGCTTACAAGGCACCATTGTTGTACATAATTTGATTTATTCAAATTGTTTTTTGTCGGGGTAAATTCAGGAATATTGTTCATGTGTATGGTATTAATTTAGTTAAAAATCTATTAGTGTTACCTGTATTATATACCTTTTTATGGTATTTGTCAAGTATAAATAACCCAACAAATACAAGTTTTCGATTTCGTTTAGATGGGTTTTATTTGGTATAATAAGGCTCTAATTATGGCACACCACATATACCACACAACTGCATTTGTTTGTGCTGAGAAGCCCTTGGGCGAGCATAATAGGGCATACAAGCTGTTTACACGTGAATTAGGTATGGTTGTGGCTACAGCACAGGCCGTGCGTAAACTGCAGTCTAAGGCACGTCTGGCTATAGTGCTATACAAGTTTGCCAAGGTGGACATGGTGCGCGGTCGTGCCATGTGGCGCATTGGTAGTACACAAAGCCATGATGTGTCAGACATAGATATACGCCGTGTGTCTGCACGTATAGCGTCTATATTGTTGCGCCTTATTCCAGAAGAAGAACCAAACGAACCACTTTTTAATGAAATAATTTTACTGTACCCATACCTGGCAGAAGGTGTTTTTGAACTGGCATTAGTAGCTAGAATTTTGTTTCACTTAGGTTACTGGAACCGCGAATTTACCGACGTACTAATAGTAGGTAACATAGAACAATTACGTACATATGGGCAAACCATGGAACGTGCAGATATAGTTCGCAACATAAACACGCTATTGGATGAAACACAATTGTAATGTGATATAATAAAAATATATGGAAGATGAAAACAAAAACTCTACACATAGAATAGAAGACATAAAGTCAAAACTTTTTATGTCAAAACCAGACGAAGTGTTACCCAGCCCAGACGGTGGGGTACTACATGGAGAAAGTTTTAATGTAAACCACGAATGGGCACAAAGCAGTGCGGTAAAAAAAGCAAAAAACATGTTAGGCCATAAAACTTTTTTTAGAACATTTTTTATAATTTCATTTTCATTCCTAGTTATTGCTATTGGGTTTTTGTACTATTCTCTACAGCAAAAAACAAATATCGTTTCAAACGACCGTATAGACCTAACCATTTTAGGTAACTCTTTTGCTCAGGGTGGCGAACAGTTTTCTTTGGAAGTTGCAACAACAAACAGAAACCGTGCCCAACTAGAACTGGCAGACATTATAGTTACATACCCTAAAGACGCCAGCGACAAGGGTGAAAAACTTCGGGCTAAAATGGACATAGGCACCATAACACCAGGCGAAACAAAACGTACAGTTATACCACTAGTTTTATATGGTGAATCTGGAAGCATAAAACCCATCAGTATAATGTTGGAATACCACATAGCTGGTTCTAATGCATTGTTTACAAAACAAATTCAAAAAGAAGTTACATTGTCAGGGTCCTCATTATCTATAGGCATAGACGGGGCAACAACTGTTGTGTCTAACCAACCATATACATTTATTATTTCTATAAACCCGACTTCAGAAGACTTGCTTAAAAACATGGCTGTTTCTGTAGACTTTCCACCTGGTTTTAGTTTCCAAAAGTCTGAACCTGGTGCGTTTAGTGGTAACAACCTATGGAGTTTGGGCGACTTGATAAAAGGCACTAAAAAAGAAATAAGTATAACAGGTACATTAAACGGTATCAGTGGCGACGAAAAGGTCTTTCATATTTACATAGGCGAACAAGACAAAAACGGTGCACATGGTCTGGGCGCATTGTATGCACAAAGTTTACAAACAGTTCTAATAGACAAAGCTTTCTTAGATACACACATAACATATAACGGCACTACTTCAGATGTGTACGCTATTGGTTCTGGTTCTGATGTGCCAGTATCTATTTCATATACAAACAACACAAACACAGTTGTGCACGACAGTGTTATAACGGCAACTATTTCAGGTAGTGCCTTTGATAAAAAAAGTGTTAAAACAAATTTTGGTACTTATGACGAATCAAAGTCTACTATAGTTTGGAATTCAGACCAAACGCTAGCACTAGCAGACATAGCACCAGGGGGTAATGGTTATGTGGATTTTAATTTTTCTGCATTACCAGGCGGTACGGGTGTAGGTGGCGACATAGTTGTAACTGTTTCAGTAACAGGCACACCTATAGATTCTGTTAATTCTGTAACATCGCTTTCAGCATTAGATAGAAAAATTTTCCGCCTTGGTGCACAAGTAGATTTAGATGCGGTTGGGTATTTTACATCTGGTCCTTTAAAAAACACTGGTGCAAATCCACCAGTAGCTGGAAGTACAACAACATATACTGTTGGTTGGGTACTATCTAACACAACAAACCCAGTAGACAACGGTGTTGTAAAAGGTATATTACCACGCAATGTAGAATGGGCGTCCGATTTTTCTCCGAAAGACGAAGTTGTTACATATAACAGTTCTTCACGTGAAGTTACTTGGCGTGTCGGCACATTAAAGAAAAACCCCAGCGACACTGTTCGTAGGCAAGTGTTTTTCAAGGTTAATCTAACACCAACTACTACAGACGTAGGCAGTGTGCCAACACTACTAACACAGTCTACTTTTACTGGAACTGATTCGTACACTACATCGAACGTTCGTATAACCCGCGACCCTGTTACATTACGCCGTATAGAAGGCGCAGGTGACGGCAAGGTGGTTAAGTAATACGGTCTTTAAAAATAACCCCAGATCTGCTATAGTGGGGAAATGGATAAAGACACACTAATGGACAAAATAACTTCACTGGCCAAACGCCGTGGGTTTATTTACCAAGGCTCTGAAATATATGGTGGCCTGGCTGGTATATGGGATTACGGTCCATTAGGTGTTGAATTACGACATAATATAAAACAATATTTTTGGAAAACTTTCATTGCTGACAGAGAAGACATTTACCCTATAAGTGCTGCAATATTAATGCCTGAAAAAGTATGGGAAGCTTCAGGTCATTTAGAACTTTTTACCGACCCATTAGTAGAATGTAAAATTTGTAACGAACGTGTACGTGCCGACCAACCAGAAGCAATAGACGACCATGAAAAAAATCATAAAGAAAAAGTAACATGGTCAGAACCACGTGTTTTTAATTTACTTGTAAGCACTAAACTTGGTGCATCAGAAGCAACTGCAACCAACGTGTATTTACGTGGAGAAATAACCCAGGGAGTGCATGTAAACTTTAAAAATATTTTGGACTCGATGCATCCGAAACTACCTTTTGGTGTTGGTCAAATAGGTAAAGCTTTTCGTAATGAAATAACTCCACGCGATTTTCTTTTCCGTCAGCGTGAATTTGAACAAATGGAAATTCAATATTACGTAAAACCTGTAGATGAAGATGCTCAAAAAATATTTGAATACTGGAAAGAATCTGCACTAGCTTGGTATTATGGTCTTGGTTTTAAAAAAGAAAGTTTACGTCTACGCCAGCATGCGTTAGATGAACGTGCCCACTATGCAAAGGACGCTTGGGACATAGAATACAACATGCCTGGCGTTGGCTGGAAAGAAGCCTGGGGTATACACCACCGCGGAGACTGGGATTTGCGTCGCCATAGTGAATATTCAAAAATTGATTTGTCGTACTATGACGAAGAAACAAAAGAAAGATACATACCATATGATATCGAATGTTCTGGTGGTGTAGACCGTGCAGTTTTGTTTACTCTTATGGAAGCATACACCGAAGACGAAATGAATGGTGAAAAGAGAGAGTATTTGAAATTAAAACCATCAATTGCACCTGTTTTGTGTGCTGTGTCGCCACTATTGAAAAACAAAGTTGAACTTGTAGATAAAGCAAGATTAGTATTTACTGATTTGAAAAAACAATTCGGCAATATTTCCTGGGACGACAACGGTAACATAGGTAAGCGTTACCGACGCCAAGACGAAATAGGTACACCATACTGTATAGTTGTAGACTTTGACACATTAGGCGAAAACCCTGACCTGTTAGACACTGTTACTGTACGTGACCGCGACACTGGTACACAACAACGTATAGCTATAACTGAACTTGCGGATTTCCTTAAAAAGTCTTTGATTTAAAGTATATTAAAACACGTCAGTGGGTATTGACATGTTTTAATAATAGGTATACAGTTTATACATAAACGTGTTCTTTGCGCCCATCAGGGCCAGAGCAGTTTACTTTTTTTTCATTAGTTTTTGTTCAATAAATGGGTCCCTTGGCCCATTTTTTGTTTTTATTATTGTGTGTCTGACCAGGCTTTTAGTATTTGCGCGCGGGCATCGTCAGGCGTTTCGGCTACAAATAACGCACCAGCTGAACCTTTGTGGCCACCGCCACCTAGTTTGTTCATAAACAGATTCATGTCATACGAAACGTCATGTTCACCACTGTCTGAACGTGCACTAACTCGGAAATTGTTCGGTGTTGTTTCAAATGCAACACAAAGGTTTTTTGCATCGTACATTCTACCAGCCAGGAAACTTGTAATAAAATACGTGGTTGGTTTTTCTAATCCAACATTTAATATGTCGTTATAGTTTAAAATTATTAAACAAAGTCTGTTGTTATCTACGTATTCACGTTTTGTTAATCCAACTGAAATTAAATCTAATTCTTTTCTGCCATAGTTTTGCAAAGACGCAATAATACGCGGTTGTATATTAGTTGTCAGTGGGTAACACTGTGCCATTGCAGAAACTGTTTTTTCTGTAACATCGTTTATACGTAGCCCAACAGTGTCGCTATACATACCCATGTACAAACATGTTGCAGTGTCACTAGTTAGCGGAAGCCCAAGTTTAGGTAATAAGTAAAATATTAATTCCGCACATGAAGAAACTTCTACATCAACTAAACGCAATGTTCCATAAGGTCTTTCAGTGTGGTGGTGGTCTATAACTAGTATTGGCATGTCTGGTAGGGTAAAACCAGGTTCCTTACATATTTGTGTTGGTGTTGCACTGTCGACTGTTATATACAGGTCGTGTTTAGCAAGGTTTTCAGAAACTATGTTTTCTTGAACCACTGTTTCGTAGCCAGGGAATATATTTGTCCAGCGTGGTGGTGGCAAGTCGCCTTGGTATACAGTTACAGTTTTGCCTACAGCACGCAGTGCATGTGCCATACCTAGCGCAGAACCATAGCTGTCGCCATCAGGGCTGGGGTGGAAGTTTAAACATATTGTTTGGGCACTGTCTATCATCTGTTTTGCATCTGCCACCATTTGGTCGGTAAAAGGCAAGTCTATATTTGTATTTTGCATCAAAATATTATACATCTATGTGTGTTTTATACCAAGTTTTTAATACATTAGCACTGACAGTGCTTTCATTTTAACCATAGTCGGTGTAATATAGGGGTATGAACAACAAACAACCAATATCTATTTCAACAGGTACTATTGTACGAACTATTTTCGTATTGATCGGTTTTTATATAGCCTGGTATACCAGGGGCGTGTTGTTGGTTATAGGCTTATCTATAATCATTGCTTCTTTTATGGAAGTAGTTGCAAATTCACTTAAACGCAGGTTTGGACTTTCCAGAACATTTGTTGTTATCGTTGCGTACCTTATTGGTTTAGTTGGTTTGGGTTTAATTATGTATTTCGTAGTTCCACTACTAGCAGACCAAGTTTCGTCTTTGGCAGACCAGTTGGTAAAAGTTGTACCTAATAATGAATACGTTCAATCGTTTAAAGCAAACGGTTTGGCTGACAAAGCCACACTGTTGTTCCAAGGTTTGGGTAACAATGCATCTGTTACACAAGTTTTGTCAGGTGCAAAGGGTGTAGCGGGTAGTATTTCATCGGGTATACTTGGTTCTATTGGTAACGTTTTTTCTGCTGTTGTGCAGTTTGTGTTAGTTCTTGTTATTTCTTTTTTCCTTTCAATGCAAGAAAGAAGTATAGAAACATTTATACGCACCATCGCACCAGCTAGATACGAAGAATACGTAATAGGTCTATGGGAAAGAACTGAGAAAAAGATAGCACGTTGGATGCAGGGCCAGCTAATGTTAGGTGTATTTGTTGGTGTAACAGCTTTTATTATACTTAGTTTGTTCCATGTTAAATACGCTTTGGTGTTAGCTATACTGTCAGGTATATTAGAACTTATTCCGTACGGTATTACATTTGCTGTTATACCTGCGGCAGCAGTTGCGTTGTTTAACAACGGCGCATCTACTGCGCTGGGTGTATTAGTTTCTTTTGTTGCTATACAACAGTTTGAAAACTATGTATTAGTTCCAGTTTTGTTTAAGAAAATGATAGGTGTACCACCATTAGTTGTTATACTGGCATTGCTTATGGGTGGGGCACTGGGCGGGTTTATAGGGCTTATATTGGCTATGCCTGTTGCTGTCTTGGTGTTAGAAATGCTAGACGATGTTTACGAACAGAAAATAACCGACCAGAAAAAACTATCAGAACAGCGCGTTATAGAACCTATAGCAGGGGCGAACGAACACGATTAAATTTATGCAAAAAAACTTTTATATTACAACAACATTACCATACGTTAATGCGCCGTTACACATGGGGCACGCTTTGGAATTTGTTCGGGCAGATGCAATAGCAAGATATAAAAAAATACTTGGGTATGATGTATTTTTCAACACCGGTACAGACGAACATGGTTTAAAGATTTATGAAAAAGCTACAGAAATGGGTATAACACCGCAGGAATTTGTGGACAAAGGTTTTGCAATATTCAAAGAACAACTAGAAATGTTTGGTGTTTCTAATGATATACATTTTATACGCACTACAGACAAACACCACGAATCGGCTGCCCAGGAACTATGGCGCCGTGTACAGAACAACGGTTACATATACAAGAAAAACTACGAAGCTAAATACTGTGTAGGTTGCGAAATTGAAAAAACAGATTCAGAACTGGACGCTAATGGCGAATGTAAAGACCACCCAGGTAGACCACTACAAATAATACAAGAAGAAAATTACTTTTTTAAGTATTCAGAATTTGGACAAAAATTATTAGATTTTTATACTAAAAACCCAAACTTTGTTATACCAGAATTTCGTTTCAACGAAATGAAGTCTTTTGTTGTTGGTGGGTTGCAGGACTTTTCTATATCACGCATGAAGTCGAAAATGCCTTGGGGTGTACCAGTACCAGGGGACGAAGACCAGGTTATGTATGTTTGGTTCGATGCATTAACTAACTATATTTCAACACTAGGTTGGCCTGACGAAGGTGGCAACTTTGAAAAATACTGGGTTAATGGAACACCCACACAGTACTGTGGTAAAGACAATACACGTTTTCAGTCTGCAATGTGGCAGGCAATGCTAATGGCTGCAGATTTACCATGTTCACATCAGATAGTGGTGAACGGTTTTATTACTGCCGAAGGTGGTGTGCGCATGTCTAAAACACTGGGTAATGGCATAGACCCACGCGATGTTGTTGCCGAATACGGCACAGATGCGTTGCGATGTTTTTTGTTGTCAGAAGCTTCATCTTTTGAAGATTCACCATTTACTATTAGTCGTTTCAAAGATTTCTATAATGCTAAACTTGCTAACGGTATAGGTAACCTAACAAACCGCATAATGAAAATGGCGGAAACAAACTTAGAAACATTTCCACAAATTCCACCAATGCAACTTACTGCTGACTGGGCACCAGTGCTAACAGCTATGGAAAGTTTTAATATTCAAGAAGCAATGCAAATTGTTTTTGCGCACGTAACTGAACTAGACGAACTTATACAGAATAAAGAACCTTTTAAATTAGTTAAAACTAACAAAGAAGAAGCCATAGAAATAATAAACGAACTAGTTATAAAGCTACATAACATTGGTACTATGTTGGCACCAGTGCTACCTACAACAAGTAAAAAAATACTAGAAACAATTGCATCAGGTAAAATGCCCATAGAACCTTTGTTTTTGAGAAAGGATTAATTTTAGAGAGGGGCCGGTGGGAAAGGTTGAATTAGACTACAGTATCTTGACATCCAACTACAAAGCAAGTACTATAAACAAAAATTATAGTATCATGGAAAAATTTGAATATCAAAAAAGGCTAGACAAACTGGCTAATTTTATTGGTCCGGAAGGAAAAACCGCATTATCTGCTTTATGTAGTTTAGTGCTTTTGAAAGATCAAACTAAAAGCAAAGAATATGACAACAAAATATCTAACCTTCGAGTACAGTTGATAAATTCAGTTGTCAAAAAACTTTACGACAAATTGCATGTATGTAAATCCAAGGAAATACTTCATGCGTTAACTACTGGTGACGGAAACCACCTAGGGCCATTGCTTTTTAGCATGGTAGATGGAATACTGTATGTGTTTGTTGTCGAAAAAGACAAAATCGTTGTTACTACCGGTATTAATAATTCATGTAGTGTTTATATGAAAGATTTCGCAAATTGTGGTATAGAAAATATCGAACAATTATCTAATGTTTGTTCGGAAATTAATATTCTGTGGAAAGGATTTGCAAAAATCGATTGCCATAAAAATAAAAAAGATGACATTGTAAATTTTCATTTTAACACAGAAGATTTATTGTAGTTTTAAATCAAATATTTTTATTTTAGAGCACCTTGCCCCCAAGGTGCTTTTTTTATTGTTTACTATATAATACCCCTATGGAATTCAACTACATCGACGTGCATTCGCACCTTAACCTAGGCCAGTTTGATACTGACCGGGCACAAGTAATAGAACAAATGAACCAACAGGGTATAGCAACTATAACAGTAGGTGTAGACTTTGAAAGTTCAAAACTTGCTATAGAACTAGCAGAAAAATATGAAAATTTATATGCATGTGTCGGCCTACACCCAGCAGACAATGTAAACGAAATATTTAATAAAGAAGAATACAAAAAACTCGCAGAACATAAAAAAGTTGTTGCAATAGGGGAAACTGGTTTAGATTATTTTAGACTAGATGGTACTGAAGACGAGATAAAAAATACAAAGCAGAAACAAAAAGAAATTTTTATAAAACACATTGAACTTGCAATAGATGTAGAAAAACCTTTAATGATACATGCCCGCCCGTCAAAGGGTAGTATGGACGCTTATAACGATGTTTTAGATATTTTAGAACCCTATAAGCAAACACCAAAAAGCAAACATCTTGTTGTAAACTTTCATTTTTTTGTAGGCGACATTACTGTGGCTAAACGCATTGTGTACGCGGGGTACACTGCGTCTTTTGATGGGCCTATAACTTTTACAGATGAATACAATGAAGTTATAAAATACTTGCCACTAGAAAACATAATGGCCGAAACTGACGCGCCTTTTGCTGCACCTGTGCCATACCGTGGCAAACGTTGCCAACCAGACTATGTGGTGGAAATATATAAAAAAATAGCTGAAATAAAGGATCTAGACCCAGAAATGGTACGCCTGCAATTAAACCAAAACGCTATTAGAGTTTTCGGGGTCTAGTTAGTTATTCGTACCTCACCCCAAGTGCTTTGCACTTCACCCCTCTCCTACGTAGGAGAGGGGGCCGGGGGTGAGGTATAAGGGGCACTGTCTTTGACTAATTGCCTAATATTTGCTATAGTAGCCGGCATAGTCCTATTTGAGCAGTTGCCTGGCATATGCTTGGCGCATAACTGTTTACAAAGTCCGAAGTAGGAACTTTTAATAAATAATAAAAAATATGGAAGATACAAAAACCCAGGTATACGAGTTTTCATACCTTTTGATGCCAACAATTCCGGAAGGAGATGTGTCAAAAAAAGTAACTGCTTTAAAAGCGTTAATGGAAAAGTCAGGTAGTACATTTATTTCAGAAGAATACCCAGAATTTATAAGTTTGGCGTATACAATGATAAAGGTTATAAACAACAAACACGAACGTGTAAACAATGCATATTTTGGTTGGTTCAAAATGGAAGCACCTGCAACCGTTTTAGAAGCAGTTAAAATGACATTAGACCGCGACGACGACCTAGTTCGTTACTTGTTAATAAAGACAGTAAAAGAAAGTACATTAGCACCTAAAAAAGTTGCACCAAAACGTGAATCACGTAAACATGCTCCTACAGACGGCAGTGCCGCTGGTGCAGACCCTATTGTTATCGGAGACGAATCAGTTGTAGAAGAAATTGCAACTATCTCTGATGAAGCTATAATAGAAGATGTAGCAACAGAAAATACTGACACTATTGAAACAACAAGTTAATTAATTAAAAAACGAATTCTCTATGTATATCAATAAAGCAACAATTATGGGCAACCTGACTCGCGACCCTGAAATGAAGGCCCTACCATCAGGAATGAAGGTAACATCATTTTCACTAGCAACAAACCGTACCTGGAAAGACACTAATGGTGCCAAGAAAGAAGCTGTAGAATACCACAACCTAGTAGCGTTTGGTAAACAAGCAGAACTTATTGCCCAGTATTGTAAAAAAGGTGGTTCGTTATATGTTGAAGGTCGCATTCAAACCCGTTCATGGGACGATGCCGCTGGTGTTAAAAAATACCGCACCGAAATAATTGCCGATACATTCCAATTTGGTCCAAAAGTAGACGGTAGTGCAGTACGCCCGGCGTCTGCACCTGCTACTGAATCTACCCCTGCAAAGGCGTCTCAATCAGACGACATGGATGCAATCGAATACCCAGAAGAAGATATCAACGTAGAAGACATTCCGTTCTAATAACTACTATTAAAAATATATGAAACAAGACTTTTTTACCTCAAATAACATAAAGTTTATCGACTATAAAGATACCGATATTCTTAAGAAATTCCTTGCGCCAAACGCCCGTATGATCGGTCGCCGTCGCTCAGGTCTTTCAGCCTCTAACCAACGCAAACTTACTACAGCAGTAAAACGCGCTCGTTTTATGGGCTTGCTACCGTTCGTAGCTAAATAGAAACCCCTCCGTCTTTCAGACACCTCCCCTTATCAAGGGAGGAAAAAACAAAAACACCACTAAATATTTAGTGGTGTTTTTGTTTTGTTGTTGTTCCCTCGCCCTGCTAAGGGGAGGGTTAGGGAGAGGTGCGCGAGTTTTCGCGTGGCTAATAAAAAAGACCCATTAGTGGGTCTTTTTTATTAGCCACGCTCGACATATTCCCCAGTTTCTGTGTTTACGACAATCTTGTCGCCGGCTTCTAGAAACATCGGTACGTTTATGTTTGCGCCACCTTCTAGTGTTGCAACTTTGTTACCTCCAGTTGCAGTACTGCCTTTTATAGCTGGTGGGGCTTCTTTGATAACGAAAGTCATTTTAATAGGTAATGAAACACCAATTATTATTTCGTTTTCGTCTTCATCTTCGTATGTAACTAGGTCTACTGTCATGTTTGGTGCTAGAAACTTGGCAGGGGTACCAATTTTTTCTTTTGGTATAGGAAAGCGTTTAGCTGGGTCGTTTTCTTCACAGAAGGTAAGTTCACCTTTGTTTTCAAAAAGGAATTTAACTTTACGTTTACCAAGTTCAGCTTCGTCTACCTTGTCAGACACATGGAAAGACACTTCAGCTACACGGCCAGTAAGTAGGTTTTTAATCTTTGTCGCGTTAACAGGTTTACGTTGTTGTTTGCGGAAAACCCATGAACTTAAAACTTCATAAGGTTCGCCTTCGTATATTATTACTTTGCGTTCTTTTATTTCACTGTATGCTAACATTGCCATAGGTGCCTAGTATACCCCCTAACGGGTTTTTTTTCAAGGTGGGGGATAAACCATGGACTACAAAATACTGGTGTGGTATATTACATAGCAAGAGTACAAAAGCTCAAATCCTAATAGTATGAAGACATTATTTCACCTTGGGCTATTCTTAGTCCTCTCAGTGTTTGCTCTGGATACTTTTTTGAAAGAGAAAAAAGAAAGATTAATCTATTTCATAAAAGGCAGACCTCAAAACGCCACGGCGTTAGCTGGTGCAATAGTTTGCACAACCCCTAAATTCATAAAGGTTCTAAATCTGTTTATATAAAACATTAGAACCTAACCCATACCCTGACAGACATTAGTTCTGGCAGGGTATTGATTTTTATGATTCAGATAATTTAATAATAAAAAAAGCGGTGTATAATATACACCGCTTTTTTTATTTGTTATTCAGGGTTTTCCAGTAGGTAACGGGGTATAAAGTTTTCGTCTTCAATATCGTTTTCTCTATAAATAGTAGCTCCTTTTTCCTGTTCCTTTTTACTACCAAAAAGTTCACGGTAGGGGTCAGTACTATCTGGGTCTACAATATTGTCTAGGTTGTCTTTATAAACATGTGAGTTTCCGTTATATGCTGTTCGCGCGGGTAAGTCTTCATTGTTACCGTGGTATCCGTTTTCAAAATTGTTCATATCGTTTACAGTTTTATTTTGTATAAAATATCGACTATTCGCTACCAGTTTCCATTACTACTTCTTTCATACGTTTACGTATTACTTTTAGTATTTCATCGCGAAGTTTTGGATTTTCTTTCATAAATGTACGTGTTGCGTCATATCCACGGCCTAGTTTTATGCCTTCACTTGTGCCATCTTCGTCAGTAGAAGGGGTTTCTTCAGTACCTTTTTTACCTGCCTTCTTTTCTTTTACTTCTGGCATGTAACTGTATGATGTGCCGGATTTAACTATAACACCAAGTTTTTCACCTAAGGCAATAAGTTCGCCCTCTAGACTGATACCTTCGCCATATATAATATCAAATTCTGTTTGTTTAAATGGGGCAGCGACTTTGTTTTTAACCACCTTTACACGTGTACGACTACCTACTACTTCTTCACCTTTTTTAATCTGGGCAATACGGCGTATGTCTAAACGTACTGATGTGTAAAACTTCAAGGCTTTTCCACCTGGGGTAGTTTCAGGGTTACCAAACATAACACCTATTTGCATACGAATCTGGTTTATAAATATAACAACTGTTTTAGAACGTGCAACAATACTAGTTAGTTTACGTAATGCCTGGGACATTAAACGGGCTTGTTTACCCATGTGTTGTTGGCCCATGTCGCCCTCGATTTCGTCCTTAGGTGTTAGTGCTGCCACAGAGTCTACTACTACAACGTCTATTTTACCCGAACGTACCAAGCTCTCGGTAATTTCCAAACCTTGTTCACCAGTATCAGGTTGTGATATTAGTAATTCGTTTATTTTAACTCCAAGTTTGCCTGCATAGTCAGGGTCCATGGCATGTTCAGCATCTATATATGCACACACACCGCCCATTTTCTGTGCTTCAGCTACTATGTGTAGGGCTAGGGTAGTCTTACCTGAGGATTCTGGTCCGAATATTTCTATAATACGTCCGCGGGGCATACCACCAACACCTAGCGCAATGTCTAATCCGATGGAACCTGTTGGTATAACATTAATGTCTACCTTGGGTGAATCGCCAAGTTTCATAATGGCGCCTTCGCCAAACTTGGTCTGTATTGCTTTTATTGTGTCTTCGATGTTTACACTACCTAGTTCACTTTTTGGTACTTTAACTTTTTTTGTGATAGCCATAATGTTGTTTTAGTCTAAAATAGTAAATGTTTTTTCTTTCCCTGCAAATCCGACAGAACTTTTAACCGCATCCTTTACTACTATATGATACACCAGCTCGGAACTTTTACCAAAAGCATCTTCAGCTGAAACCGTAACTATATTGTAGCCGTCTGGTAGTAGTATCGGTTCGCTGAAGTTTCCTTGTTTGTCTATGCTAATAGGGCTGTTGTTTATCTCTAATGTGTGTGCCCGTGGGGCAGTGCCTGACAGTGTTAGGGTAGGTGTTGTTACTGTGTCTCCAGTGTGTATGTTGTTTACGGACAGTTCTACACCACGCATGTATGGGTAGAAACGGTATACACCATAACTGACGACAGTAAATGCAAACACCCAAAGGGTTGCATTGCGTAACATTGTCTTGTAGTTTCGTTGCATATAGGTAGTCATATTATAGCATATCTGCATTATTCGATATAATATTTTGGCCTGCTTCGTCACGCATAACCCCACCTTCTAATACGTCACGTGGCTTGGCTCCGTTACCTGGGCCTACTACACCGCGTTCCTCTAGTATATCTATCAGTCGGGCAGCACGTGCATAACCGATACCCAGTTTACGTTGTAGGAAAGAAGTCGACGCTTTACGTGTTTCGATAACAATCTGACGAGCTTGTTCATATAGGTCGTCGTCCTCGCTGTTTTTGTCGCCGTCTAGTGTAGAGTCAAATATGGTTTTATCCATAGTTGGTGTACCCGACAGTTCTATTGTGTCTTGAAGTTCCTCGCGGTATGCATCCTTCAGATATGCAACAACTTTTTTAACTTCTTGTTCAGATATGTATGCCGACTGTAAGCGGGAAGGTTGGCCCTCGCCACCTGAATACAGCATGTCACCTTGGCCAAGAAGTTTTTCAGCACCAGATGCGTCTAATATAGTACGCGAATCCATCTGTGTCGGTACGCGTAGTGCAATACGTGTAGGTACGTTCGCCTTGATCAACCCTGTTATAACTTGCACCTCAGGGCGTTGTGTAGACAGTATAAGGTGTATACCAACAGCACGCGACATCTGTGCCAGGCGTACAATGCCGGCTTCTAGTTCGCGTGGGTATGCCTGCATTATGTCGGCCAATTCGTCGATGATTATAACAATGTACGGCATCCTTTCTCCATCGTCACCCTTATTTGTTTTACCGCCAGAAATGTTTGCGTGGTAACTTTCAATGTCACGTACACTTTCAGCTTGTAGTAGGTCGTAACGTCGATCCATTTCCTTTGCTGCCCATTTAAGTGCCAGTATGGCTTTCTTAGCATCAGTAATAACAGGTGTTAGTAGATGGGGTATGTTGTTGTATAGAGTTAGTTCAACACGTTTAGGGTCCACAAATATCATCTTTAGGTCTTCAGGTCCGTTGCGGTATATCAACGAGTTGATAATGGCGTGTATAGTTACAGACTTACCAGACCCTGTTGTACCGGCTATCAATGCATGTGGTGCCTTGGCCAAGTTTACAAAGTGTGGTCGTCCAGCAACGTCACGGCCCAGTGCTACGGTCAGTGGTTTAGATGCGTTTTTAAATCTCTCATCGGCCATAAGTGAACCCAGTCCAACAGTTGCTTTGGTCTTGTTTGGTATTTCAATACCTACCAACGACTTGCCTGGTATTGGTGCTTCGATACGAACAGGGTGGGCAGCCAGTGCCAGTGCTAGGTCGGACTGTAGCCCTGCAATGCGGGACAGTTTTACACCTGCTGCTGGTTTCAATGCGTACTGTGTAAAAGTAGGTCCAGTTGTAACTTCATCCATTTCAACTTCAATACCAAAGTTCAGTAGTGTGCGTTTTATAATATTTGCATTTGCCTTCACGTCACCAACGTTTGCTTTGCCACTGTCTGGTTCTAATAGTGCTATCGGTGGGGCATCGTAGTTGTGGGTTTTGAATGGCTTTTTATTAATTACCATTTCTTCTTCGGTCGCTGTTTCTTTAGTCTTCTTTTGAATAACCTTTTCTTCCTCTTCTTGTTTTTCTGCAGAAGTTTTTATTGGTTCGGTTGGTACAGATCCATCAGTTATAGTAGGTTCGCGGTTTGGGTCGAACTCGGGTTCTTTCTTCTTAAACAAACCAGCTATGCGGGCAGTAATAGTACCAATACTTGGTCTGTAGTCGAACAGTATAAAACTTGATATCAACACCAACCCCAGCATTATAATAACTGCAACTGTGGTATCAAACAGCGCAACAAAAGGTAACGCAATCCAGTGGCCAAAAAGCCCACCTATGCGCATAGTTGCACCACCGAAAATCTCCATCGTACCTAATGCAGATAGTAGCAACACACCGCCCGAAATGGTGTGTAGTAGTGGTAGTTCAGGTATGGTCGAACGTATATACGACACACCCAACATGGCAGAAACTATAGGCAACAAATAGTATCCAAACCCAAACAAACTTGAAAATGCACGGAATATAACGTCGCCCGCAACACCTGCCTTGCCCAATGCCGCCAGCACTAAAAGTAAACAAACTATAAAGTAAATTACAGCGTATATACCATGCCGTGTAGCATCCTTCAGACGTGAAGTTTTCTCTGTATCCTCGGTCTCTTTTTTCGGGTTATTTTTCTTAGTTTCTTTTGCCATTATCTACACATTTTAACAAAAAAACCTTTGTAAACCAAGGAATTAATCTCCTCCTTGTTGAGGAGGAGTGGCCGTAGGCCGAGGTGGTGACTCATGTACTTTACAAATGTCCTTATGGGTATATAATGGACGCACAATCCGGTCGGAATGTTTTAAAAGACATATGTGAAGTATCATGGACAACATAAATCCCATTACTAAAAAGACAAAAAATATAGTAACCGCTATATACATGGTTACCGAATATATAAAGGTCAACGACCCAATCCGTCATGAATTACGGACAAGTTCAATTTCAATACTTAAGGACGTAAACCAAATCAGACATATTTCAAATACAGACCACAAAACCTTACTTAACGATGTCCATGAAAAATTCAGTTTAGTTACAGACTTGGTACACATTGCACGCGACCTAGGTTTCGTTTCTAAAATGAACGCCACCATACTAGACACTGAAATATCGCTACTTCAAAAATACATCCAGACCTACATCCACCAAACAACTTTAGAAGACAATTTGTTAAGCGGCATTCGTTTTCCAGACCAACTTTTTGCCGACCATTTACCAAACCCAACACCTACAAACCGCCCAACAGTTTTTAGCCCAAACAATATTTCAAATACTTTTTCTAAAAACAAACAGCCAGTTTTCTCTAAACAGATTTCATTTGGTGTAACGGACAATAAAGGACATGTAAACCGTGGGGTATATGTCTCTAATCATGAAAAACATGAAGACCGTAAAACCAAGATAATGGACATGGTTCGTGGACATAAAAATAGCGTTACTGGTGATAGTTCTGTAATGATAAAGGACATAACTCATGCATTTCCGAACATCAGTGAAAAGACTATTCAACGCGAACTTGCCGACCTGGTTGCATCAGGTGTCCTTAAGAAAATAGGGGAAAAAAGATGGTCAAAATACGTTGTCTCTTAGACCATAAAAACCAATAAATATCAACATATTACAACAACCTGGCACCACCAGGTTGTTGTAATATTAGGGTGTTTAAAACGTCATCATTATCGACCTACCAGTCTGTTTATATGGGGTGGCTGGTCAAAATGTACATATCATTAAACATGTAAAATATGCACGCATTTGTACCACTGGGGCTTGTCCACAGAATTGGTATTATGCTTGCATATGCACATACTAAATGATAATATATAAATACTGTTTATAGGTGGACTATCGACCATATATACACAGTTCCGAAGACGGATCGAACTTTGATAACAGAATAGAGAAACACCCCTATGATGCCGATATTGGTGTTTTGATCTAGTTAACAAAAATCCGTCCGTGTTCGGCCATGTCGACACGGCAGATAGTAAGGCTCGTGTGTACTTTTGTCGAAGTACAAACACAGCCGCCATACAATGTATAGTACATATGTTGTGTGGTCTCAATTTATTTAATATGAATATAAAAACAATGAAAGCACTTGTAGGTGTATCATTAGTTGCAACAACCCTTATCGGTTCTGTAGCTAGTGCTGCTATCACAAGTACACTTAAACTTGGTTCACGTGGAGCACAAGTTAAGGAACTTCAACAATTCCTAAACGCATGTTCATCTGACACTAAAGTGGCAGCAACAGGCGCAGGTTCAGCAGGTTACGAAACTACATACTTCGGACCAGCTACAAAGAGAGCTGTTATAGCTTTCCAAGCAAAAATGGGTATTAGTCAAGTTGGCCAAGTTGGCCCAGCTACACGTGCTGCTATCGCAGCAGGTTGTGGTACTAATAACAATAATAACAACAATAACAATCAATCAGGTCCTGTTACAGTAAGTTTGTCTTCTGACAATCCTGCTGCAGGTACAGTTATTACTGGTCAAGCAGCAGCTGATCTTGCACACTTTACCTTCACAGGTTCAGGTGTAGTTAACTCTGTTACTTTGACTCGTGGTGGTATCTCTAACTCAAGTACACTTTCAAACGTATACTTGTACGATGGTGCTACTCGTTTAACTGATGGTTACACATTCAGTACAAACAGTACTCTAACAATGAATAACCTTAACTTATCTGTTAGCGGCTCAAGAACAATCTCAGTGAAAGCTGATGTTTCTGTAGCTGACTACAGTGTTTCAGTTGCGGTTACTTCATTGACTGTAGGTACTTCAGTAAGTAGTGTAAACGTAAAAGGCAATGACATGTACATTGCAATTGGTTCAGGTCTAGTTGGTACAGCTGCTCTTACAGTAGCTTCACCTTCACCTGCAGCTGCAACTATAAACGCTGGTTCTATGAACCAAAGTCTATGGTCAAACACATTAAGTATCGGACTACACAGTTCAAAACTTAATGGTATGACTGTTAAGATGATCGGTTCAGCTCCTTCAAACACACTTACAAACGTAGGTTTGTTCGTAGACGGAATCAAACTATCATCTGCTTCAATCAACGCTAACAATCAATTTGTTTTTGATCTTTCAGGTAATCCATTTGTTTTGACTACAGGATCACACTCAATCGAAGTTCGCGGAGATGTAGTTGCTGGTGCATACCGCAACTTCTACCTATCACTTGAAAAATCAGCTGATCTAGTGATCAAAGATGGACAAGTACAAGGTGGAAATGTTGTTGGTCTAACTACAACTTACTCAAGTCTTCCAGTTTCAAATATGCTTGGCGGTTTGGTTACTATAAACAATGGTACACTAACTGTTAATCAAGACACTTCGTTCAACAACTCAACTACTCTAGTTGGTGGTTCAACAGGTGCTAAGATGGCAGCATACAAGTTCACTGCATACGGTGAAGATGTAAAAGTTTCAACTCTTACATTTACACCTTCATTGACTGGTGGTGCTACTGCAAGTGGTTCAACAACAAAACTTGCAAACGTAGGTTTGTACATAAATGGTGGACAAGTTGGTTCAAACCAAACTTCTACTCATGGTTCAGCACTTACATTTAGTAGTCTAGGTTCAAATCTTATAGTAACTGCTGGTTCTTCTGTAACCGTAGAAATACGTGGAGATGTAGTTAATGATACAAACATAAACTATACAGCTGGTACAATCAAGTTTGACCTTGCAGTTGGTTCAAATAACGCACAAGGTGTAACTTCAGGACAATTGACATCAACAGCATCAGCTAGTGGTCAATCTCTAACAGTTTCATCAAGTAACGTTACTTTCGCTCAGACTTCAGGTTGGGCAGCATCTTCAATTGCTCCTAACAAAGCAGGTGTTAAAATCGGTACATACACTATCTCAACTGCTTCTGCAGAAGATATAACAGTAAATAACATTACTGTTGGTATAACTGGTACAATGATAACTAACAATCAAATCACAAACATCACTTTGAAAGATGGTAGTACTGTTATAGGTACTCCTATTGGAAATCCAACAGCAACAAATAACTTCTCAGTTACTTTGCCTGTTTCTAAATCTTCAACAAAGACTATAGATGTTTATGCTGACATTGGTTCAAGTGCTGCTACATACACAGTGATTCCAGCAATGACAATCACTTACCGTGGTAACACTTCAATGGTTACAACAACATCATCAGCTGTAACTGGTTCAACAATCACAGCTAACGTTGCAAGTATCATTGCAGGTGGAGTTACATTTGTTCCTTCATCATCAATGGTTGCTCAATTCCTAGTTGGTGGTCAATCATCAGTACAAATCGGTACATTCAACATTAAGGCTAACACTCTAATCGGTGGTGCAGTAATTAAGGATGTTACAGTAACAGTACCTGCTAATACAATCGGTTCAGTAACAATGAACGGTGTAACAGCACAAGTTTCTACAACAACAGCTACTCTTTACAATGTAAACATAGTAGTACCAGCAGATGCTTCAGGTATTAACGTACCTATGACAGTTTCTCTAGTTTGTGTAGGTGCTTCAGGTGGTGGATGTGCAGGTGTTTCAAACTCAACTGCTACAGCTCAAATCACAACTGTAACTTACTTTGACGGTACAGCTGTTCAAACAATATCTCCTACAGCTATAACAGCTACTCATAAACTAGTTGCATCAAAACCAACTATCTCTATGACTGGTTCAAATGGTTCTGGATTTACTAATGGAAATATCCAAATTGGTACATTCACAATAGCTGCAGATGCAGCAGGTGACATCAAGCTTGAAGCTATTCCAGTAACAGTTTCAATCTCTGGTGCAGCTACAATCACAGCTGGTACAATCGAACTTCGCGACTCAACAGGTAACACAGTTATCGTTGGTACAGGTGGAGTAAACGGTTCAGCTGGTCTAAGTGCTTCAGGAACATTCCTATTCAATACCGCATCACGCGTTATACAAAAAGGAACTTCAGAAACATTTACAGTTTGGGCAACATTTGCTTCAGTAGCAGGTGGTTCAAACACAATGAACGAAACATTTGGCCTAGGTGCTAAAGCTTCATTCTTGTGGACAGACACTATTGGTGCTGTAACAGGTATCACAGGTGCTCAATTGAACACATACCCTTCATCAACTCAAACAAAGTCTAACTAACCTTAGATATTTACTGAGCGCTGACGGAAAGTTTATCGAAACTTAAAATCGACTCGGTACTGATCACCTTAATGGAGATCGCTATCGGCAAAAAACCACCCTTCGGGGTGGTTTTTTGTATTCCTATTTTTACAGGGGCTGAGTCCCTGATTTATCCACAGGTGATTGCCCCAGCAATTGTGTCGCGTAATGTCGATTGAAACGCGACCCACATGTTTTATCAAAACAGGTGCAAAATTTATAGTTTGTGCTATACTGCCAAAATGGAAAAAATAAAAAATATTATACAGACCAATAAGAAAAATATCCTTATTGCTATTGGTTTTATCGTTGTTATCATTATATGTGTTATTGCTTTTAGTAAACATAAACCACGTCCGGTTGCACCTGTTGCACCAGTAACCACTGACGAAACAGTGTTAGATGGTAACACTCCAGAAACTAATGTAAAACCTGTTAAAAAGGCTACTGCAGGTGTTTCTGCTGTATCTATATCATACGAACAAGCTTTGGTTACATATAAAGACTCTCGCATACAGCTTGGTTCTACAGATGCTTGTGCTGCAACACCACGAACTTCAACCTTTAAAAACGGCACTACTATAATGGTAGACAATCGCGGTCCAGTAGTACGTACAGTAAAAGTAGGAAGTACATACACTATAAATGCATACGACTTTAAACTTATAACACTTTCAAGTACAAACCTACCTGAAACTGTATATGTAGACTGTAACAACCAACAAAACGTAGCTACAATACTTATTCAGAAATAACATCTGTGGATAACTTAGGGGTCCAACCCCTGTAAAATATAAAAATCCTTATACATTAAGGGTTTTTATATTTTGTATTTCTCATACACTCATAAAATCTGTGGATAACTAGGCGATTCTGCATAATTATAATTATTAGACAATACTGTGTTATAATAAATATATGAAATTTAAAGCCAGTGCACTAGCTAAAATAATCGGTTTCTCGGCTATTATCGGCGTGGCTCTTGTTACTTTGTATTATATATCAGAACAGCGAGGCGGAACCTTGGCCACACTATTCGACGCACCCACCGAAACCGCTTCTGGCAATACATCTACTAAAAAATAACCAACCTGTGGATAACCCAGGTGTTCGACACCCGGAAAATTATTTGAGAAAAAGCAGTGAAAATTTACAATAGAATTTCCAAGGAGAGGGTAATTTATCGACAAAATATTCGCGAGTGTTATCCACAAGATAATTTTAATCAGGTTGCATCTTTTGCCCCATTTTTATATACTGAAAGAGTAGTCGATTGGCACATTTTTGGTATCTACTATATATTGACATAATCGATTAATAGTGTATACTAGTGATGTGCTTGTGGGCGAAAGCCTTGTTCGGACAAGAGATCTCTAAGCCGAAGCCAAGCACAATAAAGAATGCCCCTCACGGGGTATTTTTTATTTTCTGAGTCTCATTACACTCCAGAATATGATATTTCCAGCGCCAGTTTTTTTTAATACTACTTTAACTTTGACATCATTATTCCTTCCTACTGTAGCGACAACTGTCCAATATTCCACTTCTTTTTTTGGTCTTTTACTATTGCGTCCAATTGGCTCAATCTTTTTCTCATATTCAAATATTGAAGTACATTGCTTTAGCACGGGTATAACTAATGGAAAAAGCTTTATTTTATGTAGAATGTCCGCAACTGTTCTTGCTTCGCCTCCACCATGATATTTGAAGTGATGGAATCCCTGAGCATTAAAAAATACGTCAGCATTAAGACAAGGACAATAAACCTTACCGATACAATCGTATAGAGTACGACATTGATCCAAAGTCTTCTTGCAATGATTTCTCATTTGTTCAGGGGTAAATTTTTGATTCATATATAATCTAACTTTACCACCACTTAATAAAAAGTCCACCTTTAATAGTGCAGCGGGGTGGTACTTTAGCAACATTGTGGATAACCCAGGTGTTCGACACCTGGAAAAATAAAGATAAAGATTTATAATTAAAATATGAGAAAACATCCATTGGTAACGGGCGAGGTCTATCATATCTATAATAGGGGCGTAGATAAAAGAGATGTCTTTATGAGTAAAGATGATCTTGAACGTTTTGTATTGAGTGTGAAAGAGTTCAATAGAATAAAACCAACAGGAAGTATTCGCGATAAGTATGTGTATAACCCAGGTGCTGAACACCTGGGAATAGCGGGAGATGACAATAATCCTCTGGTTTCAATTGTTTGCTATAGTTTTTTACCAAATCATTTTCATTTTATTGTAAAACAGGAAGTTGACGGTGGTGTATCTGAATTTTTTAAACGTTTATTGGGTGGGTATACTAACTATTTTAATAAAATTTATGAGCGAAGCGGGGTTCTATTTCAAGGACCATTTAAATCCCATGTTATTGATAGTGATCAATATTTAATAAAAATACGCCCATATGGAAATATGAATGACCTAGTTCATGATATACCTGAAGATAAAAGGCACTTGGTTAAAACCAGTAGTGCAGAATATGACTCAATGAATTTTGATATAGTTTCCAAAAAAGAAGCTGAAGAATTATTAAGATTTTACAACGGTAATGAGAATTTTAAAAAAGAGTGTCTTGAAATTATAAATATAATACGTGAAGAAAGAGGGAGGACTACTTTATCAGCGGAAGATTTATTGCCATAGTCAATTTCCCAGGTGCTGAACACCTGGGTTATCCACAGGTGGGGTGGAGTATTATGGACATGTTGCTAAATTAATTAGATAATATTTTTATAATAGAATAAATATATTAAATATGCGTATATGTAAAGGTATCGCTTTGTCTTTCTGTATCGTTTTGTTTGTTTTTCCATTTATTTCTTTTGCCTCAGGGGAGGTTAGTCTAACTACTTTTTCAGGTGGAACTGATATTCCAGCCGATACAGCAGGTGTCGGCGGTAGTGGTGTATATACTAAGCTTACCGATTTTTCTATTGCAGAAGGCGGTGTGGGTAATATAAAGTCTGGCACTGTTACCATAACTGCACCAACAGGTTTTGAGTTTGATACAACAAACCCTGCTACAGTTACTGTAACTAGCAGTACTGGTAATTCTGCCACAAATATAAACCATTTAAATTCTGGTGATTTTATACCTTCTGTTACAACTGCAAATTCAATTTATTTTACAATAACTTCACAGAGCACATCTGCCAGGAATACTTTAACATGGGGTTCTGTTTGGGTTCGACCCGTTGCTATTGCTTCGATTACAAATTCAGACATTATGCTGTCTAGTACTGACAGTATAGTCGGGCTAGCTTTACCCATGTCTGTAGGAGTGGTGTCTGAGTTATATATACCGCCAACAATTTCAAGTATAAATATAACTACACCCGCTACTAAGTTGGTCTATAAAGTGGGTGATACGTTGGACATAACAGGGCTAGTTGTAACAGGTACATATAGTGATGGCAGTACTAAGACTGAAAACATAACACAGACAAACATAACAGGGTTTGACAGTAGTTTACCTGTCAAAGGCCAGATTGTTACTATAGATGTTAGTGGTAAAACTACAACATACTCTGTAGATATAGAAACCCCCGCACCTATAGTAACTAATATAAAGGATATAAATATAATTTCAGATGTTGTCTGGAAAAAGGAAAACAGCCCATATATTATAGGGCGAAATGTCTCAGTATCTGGTAATGGAAAATTAACAATTGAAGCTGGTACTACAGTGGTTTTTAATTCTGAAATTAAAGTAAATGGAGGAAAAGTATATGTAAATGGAACAAAGGCCAACCCTGTTAATATTTCTGGAACCCAGGTGCCGTATACTAGTAGTGTTGGGTTTAATGTTACAAATGAAGGTGAGCTATATACAGAATGGATGAGTTGTAAAACTTTTCATATTTGCGTTTTATTGTTACGTGGTGGAAAAATATATATAAACCATTCTGATTTTTCTGATATGAATAACGGAATTGCTTATGGTGAATATGGTGTTTTGGATGTACAAAATACATATTTCAGAAATGGAAGATTCGGAATAAGCGGTAACTTTGGTACGAGCGGGAACCCGTTCGAGAAATTTACAGGAAATAGTGCTTTTATACATGCCACATATAACTATTTTGACGGTATGTACCAGGGTGGATACTTCCAATATTCAACCAAACAAGGTTTAGTTAATGTAAATTTTAAAGTTGAAAACAATACATTTAAAACTAATAACACAGTTGGCGCTGTCTTCGGTGGCAACAGTATAGTTGGTGACTATACTGTAGGTGCAAACTACTATGGCGACCCAAGTGGACCACATTCAGACGCGAACCCAACAAGCAAAGGCGCACAAATATATTATGGAACTAAGACTATTATAAGCCCGTGGTTAACCACGGAAGTTTTTCCTGGTGATGGTGACGTAGTTATAAAACCAGTACTACCCGAATGTTGTTCGAGTGTGATGTTTTTCCCTGGTATAGAGGGTAGTAGGTTGTACATGAAAAACAGCCTGGGTATAGAAGACCAGTTGTGGGAACCAAATACAGCTAGTGATGTGGCCGATTTATATGCGAATACAGATGGAAATAGTATAAATGATGTTTATACGAGGGATATAATAAAGGAAACGAATTTGGTTGGAAATGCCCCTTTTTTGAGAAGACAAATTTACAAAGCATTTTCTGATGATTTAGATAATTTAGTAAATACAGATAAAATACATGAATGGCAACCCGTACCATACGACTGGCGTATGAGCGTAGACGATATTGTAGATGGCGGGGTAGTTTTAGAAAATGAAACAAAAAATATTATTACTGAACTAGAACGTATGGTCCATGATTCTGACACTGGTAAAGTTAGTTTGGTAGGGCATTCAAACGGAGGTTTATTGATAAAATATTTAGTAAAGAAATTAGAAGATAAAGGTGAGGCAGATTTGTTAGACAATGTCGTTTTAGTTGGGTCGCCGGAACTAGGCACACCACAGGGTTTGGTTGCACTACTACATGGTTTAGATTTTGATGGGTTGTTTGGTGTTTTGGCACCACGGAAATATAACAGAGAGTTGGCATTAAATATACCAGGGGCGTATTCACTGATTCCTTCAAGTAAGTCATTTAAAAATAATACTACGCCAATAATTAGTTTCGATAATTCTATTGGTGATTTTGCTGGTATTATTAATGGTTACGGTAATAGTATAGACACGTATAAAGAATTAAAAGATTTCATACTTTCAACCAGTGATGATAGAACTATTCCAGATTTTGATAATATTAACATACCGGCTATGGGTAATGAGTCTTTGTATAATAAGGCTGAGAATTTACATAGTATAATAGATAACTATACTATACCTAGCTTTATAAAAATATATGAAATTTCAGGAACTGGGTTGCCTACAGTTTCTGGTATTAAATATTCTAGAAATACACATTGCCTGCTTGATGTATGTACTGATAGACAGTTTCTAGTTCCAGAAATTACTACAACTGTAGACGGAGATAAAGTTGTATTAAACTCATCTAGTGCTGTACTGCCTGGTACTAGATATTATGTCGACATGAATTCTTATAATAAAGACAATAATGTAAACTTTGACCATGCATATATGCTGCAGAACAACAGTATAAAAAAATTAGTTGAAAACATTGTTACAGGTGTGGATGAACCAATACCCTATGTTATCGAAAAAAATTCTTTACCCACAATTAAAACAAAACATATTTCCATGCATTCGCCCGTGAATATAGATGTATACGACCAACAGGGTAGACATACCGGCCCGTGTGTAGACCCTGACTATCCAGATATGGACTGTGTAGAACAGGAAATACCAAATTCTTCGTATATGGCATTAGGGGAAGACAAGTATATAACAATACCAAATGAAGGCACCTATACATTAAAATTAGACGGTTATGACACAGGTACATTTACCTTAAATATAGATAACTACGAAAATGACAATAAAACTGACAGTGTTGAGTTTAAAGATGTGCCCATAACCACAGACACCAGTAGCACGGTCGATCTAACAACACTGCCCCAGGAAATATTGTTAGATAACAATAATGACAATGAACCGGATTTAAAGATAAATAGTAATAGTGAGGTTATAGATTTGCATCCGAAAAAAGAAAATACTGAGATAGTTGTGGTCAAGCCTATAGTACAAGGTGGCAAACCCATTTTAGATACTGAAAAAGTAAAAACTACAGATATGCAGCAAAATGTAAACAAAACTGTAGCGGTACGAACTAGAAGCAAAAATGTTATAATAAAAAAGCCAGTTCAGTTTGTAAATAAACAAATTAATACAAATACCAATACTGTAGCCGCGCCTACAGATAGTATTGAGACAAATATAATGCCTATGTCAGCCAATGTAGGTGATAGTGTAAATTTTGATTTGTGGAAATTTATTAAAAGATTATTTAATTATTAAAATGAAAAATATTTATTTAAAAATCATAGCCGCAGTTATATCCCTAGGATTGTTTTATTTTGTTGATAAATTGATTTTTTCCGATATATATTCACTTCAATTTTTTGGAATTTTTGTGGTTTTGCCCATAATTCTCTTTAGAGAAAAGATCTTTAAAGCATGGATTATTGGATATCTTTTATATGTAATATCAAATATTTATATTAAGTTTGTTCCGCCAACCTCAAGTAATTCATGTTGGAGTTTCTGTGGAGGAGAAAGTAGAGACGAAACATTTTTCATGGTTTATTTTGGCTTGCTGTTTATTTTAGGACTTCTACAGCTGCGAGTTTTTGTCCAAAGGAAAATAGTTGAAAAAGAATTGAAATCTCAAATTAAATAGAACCCATATAAAAACACCTTGCAAAATAAGGTGTTTTTATATGCCTGTGGATAACCCAGACGTCCAACGTCTGGGTTATCCACAGGGTTGCGGGGGATGGGGTTTTGTGTTAATGTGTGTTGGTAACGCTAAAGACAGTAGGCCGGGGAGAGAGATCTGCCCACAAGCCCTACCGAGGTACAAATACTAGATTATTGCGCATATATGCCCCATAGGGGCCATGTATAGGCAAAAGATATAGAATAGTCCTATTTTGCATTACACCTTTAGAAATAAGGGTTTTAGGTCGTTATTTATTAAAAATACTCCTGAAATTAAAGTTGGCCGTCCTTTAATGGACACCGGCCGGCATGATTTCTGGGGAAATCAAAAACCATGGCTTTAACTAAAAACAAAAAAGTAGAAGTTGTTGATCAATTAGCGAACCTAATCAAGGATGTAAAAACCCTTGTATTCGTTAAATTCGACAAACTTACTGTGAAAGATGCGAATGCACTTCGTAGTGATCTACGTAACGAGCAAGTAGGGTACAAAGTAGCCAAAAAGACACTTCTAAAGCGTGTTTTGACTGCTAACAACTATAAAGGCGAAATGCCTGAACTAGGTAACCAAGTTGCTGTTGCATATGGTACAGACGAAATAGCACCAGCTCGTGGAGTATATGAATTCCAAAAGACACACAAAGACTACGTAAGTATCGTCGGTGGAGTGTTCGATGGAGAATACAAAACTCAAGCAGAAATGATGGAAATCGCTATGATTCCAGGCATGCAAGGCCTACGTGGCATGTTTGCAAACGTTATCAATTCGCCAATACAGCGTTTTGTTATAGCGCTTGACCAAATTGCAGCTAAAAAATAGCATTATAATCTAATTAAAATCAAATTTTATGGAAGAAACAAATTTTGAAGTACCTGCAAAGTTCGCAAGTATCGTTGCAGAAATCGAAAAAATGTCAGTTCTAGAACTTAACGAACTAGTAAAGACATTTGAAAAGAAATTCGGAGTATCAGCAGCTGCAGTAGCAGGCCCAGCAGCAGCTGCAGGCCCAGCAGCAGAAGAAAAAGATGCATTTACTGTTGTATTAACATCAGCAGGTGAAGCTAAGATTGCTGTTATGAAAGTAGTTAAGGAAGCTCTTGGACTAGGTCTTAAAGAAGCTAAGGACATCGTAGACGGTGCACCAGCAACTTTGAAAGAAGGCATGAAAAAGGCTGACGCAGACACACTTAAGAAGCAAATCGAAGAAGCAGGTGGTGCAGTAGAATTGAAATAATTCCACTTACCCCAGATAGGACCTAAAGTCCTATCTAAAAGCCCGGTCGCCTTTGGCGACCGGGCTTTTGCTTTTTCTGGTTTTGGACCATTTTTATTTGACAATTTGCCGACATAGTTGCTGGGGGTAATCAGTAAGTTGCCCCATATATGCCAAGGGCGTATAATATTGGCATGGAAACACTAGGAAAACTATTCGGAAGCACACTGCGAGTCAAGTCTATGCGGTATTTTCTGTTAAACGGGGACGGAGCACATTTGGTAGTAGAAGTTGCAACAAGATTGAAACTAAAAACACCTATTATAAGCAAAGAGTTGCGCGCGTTGGCAGATTTTGGATTTCTTAAGAAAAAATCTGTGCGTGGCAAAACTGCATATGTACTGAACACTTCGTTCCAACATTTAGTAGCTATAGAAGCTATAATTCTACACCCAGATTTTCTACGTAAAGACCAATTGGTAAAGTCTTTGAAAAAAGCCGGCAAGATAAAGATGATAGTTGCCGCAGGTGTGTTTATGAAAAATTCTGAAAGTAGACTAGATTTGTTTATGGTAGGCGACAAAATGAAACGCCCCGCAGTAGAACGTATAGTACGTGATTTCCAGACTGAAATAGGCAAGGAAATATCGTACGCGTTGTTTGACACAGACGAATTTGTATACCGTATGAACATGCGCGACAAGTTGGTGTCTGATGTTTTGGACTTTCCACACGAACAGATACTGGTAACACCAGAGTTTTCCACATATTTGATTGGTGGGCGTTAAAACATTGTCTGTAAAGGAGTATAATGTATGTATAAAGGTATGCCCTTTATAAATAACGTTATTATTTAATTAATTAATATTTTTCTATGTACATCACATCATGGGGCGATGCTTTCATCGCTTCTTTCCAAAGTTTTAAATGGGCTCTTGCTAGTTTTATACCACAACTAGTTTTTGCACTTATTCTTTTTATAATTGGATGGATACTAGCGCATTACGTTGGTAAAGCAATCAAGTCTCTTGTAGATAGTTTGAAAATCGACGGTATGTTCCGTTCTACAGGTTTAGAAAAGAACTTAGAACGTGCAGGTATGCATTTGTCAGTTGGTGGTTTTATCGGTGGACTATTCCGCTGGATCATTATCATCGGATTTTTCATTGCATCAATGCAATTCCTTGGTTTAACAGAAGTTACATCATTCCTTAACAACGCATTGCTACCATACCTACTACAAGTACTAGTGGCTGCATTGTTACTAGCAGTTGCATCAGTTATTGCTGAAGCTTCTCGCAAGATAGTTACTGCATCAGCTTCTGGTGCAAACATTGGTTCTGCAAAAGCATTGGGTACAGTAGCATTCTATGCAATCTGGATTTTTGCTATCTTCTTTGCATTATCAGGTCTTGGTATTGCACAACAATACATGGGCACACTATTTACTGGTATAGTATTTATGTTGGCATTGGCAGGTGGCCTAGCATTTGGTCTAGGTGGCAAAGAAGCAGCTTCACGCACTATTGAAAAGATCAATGGTACAATGAAGCAATAATTTAGTGATTAGGGAATAGTTTACAGTGGACAGACAAGTTCATAAATAGACAAAACCCAGCATAAAAGCCCCCAAAAGGGGCTTTTATGCTGGGTTTTCATGTTCCCTCGCCCTGCCAAGGGGAGGGTTAGGGAGAGGTGCGTTGGTTTATTTGACATTTCCACACATTCTGATAGTATAGAGAAGCATTTTGACATCCATTACATGTCCAAATGGATAATATGTTCTGCCCTATACAGTAATGTATATCAGACGAAATTTAATTTAAATTATGACAAGATCACTTAAAAAGGGCCCATTCTTAGATGAACGCCTTCTGAAGAAAATCCAAGGTAAAGACCCGCTTAAAACAGCGGCTATTAACACTTGGTCACGCGCAGCAGTTATAAGTCCAGAAATGGTCGGCTTTACTTTTGGTGTTCACAACGGACGCGCACATTTGCCTGTTCTAGTTAGTGAAGACATGGTAGGACACAAGTTAGGCGAATTTTCTCCTACTCGTAAGTTCGTACGCCACGGAGGTAAGATGCAAAAAGAAATCGACCAAAAGAAGAAAGAAGCTGAAATAACAGCAGCAAAGTCGGCAAAAGCATCAACTGATACTAAGAAGAAATAACTATTATGAAAGCAATTCTAGAAAACTATCGTCAATCTCCTCGTAAAGTTCGCCTTGTGGCTAACTTGATAAAGGGTAAACATGTTGCAGATGCTGCTATTGAGTTGGACTTCCTTGCTAAACGCGCGGCTGAACCTCTTAAAAAACTTCTTAATTCAGCAGTTGCAAACGCAACAAACAACCATAAAGCTGCAAAGGAGCAACTATATGTTGAAAATGTAATGGTAAATAAAGGTATAACACTTAAACGTTTTATGCCTCGTGCTCGTGGATCAGCATCACCGATACACAAACACACATCACAGGTTATTATTATCCTTGGTCAAAAAACCCCTGTAACTAAAGCTGTAAAAGCTAAAAAATAATATATGTCTAAAGTCGTACACCCCTATGCACATCGTCTTGTAATATTGCGCCCATGGAAGTCTCGCTGGTTTGCCGATAAGTCTTACCAAGCTTACCTTCGTGCCGATGTTATGATTCGCGAATTTTTAACAAAGAAGCTTCGCGGTTTCTATATTTCACGTATTGAAATAGAACGCGATCTTAAACACACACGTGTTGCTATATTTACATCACGTCCTGGTATGCTGATCGGCCGTAACGGCGAAGGCATGCTTAAACTAAAGTCAGAAGTAGCTAAGTTTATTAAGAAAAACAAACTTGCTGTTGACGCAGACTTTAAACTGGACGTTGTTGAAGTTGACCAACCCGAAGCAGATGCAGCAATAGTAGGCTACATGGTAGCAGAAGGTATTGAAAAACGCCTTCCTTTCCGCCGTGTTCTAAAATCTACTATCGAAAAAGTTATGATGGCTCGTGGAGTTAAGGGCGCACGTATCTGGATTACTGGCCGTTTGGGCGGTACAGATATTGCTCGTTCCGAAGAAGTTAAACGTGGTTCTATTCCACTTCAAACTATCCGCGCTGACATTGACTATGCACGTGAAAAGGCTCACATGCCATATGGTGACCTTGGTATCAAAGTATGGATTTATCGTGGAGAGGTCTTCCAAGATACAAAAAAAGTAGAAGCTAAACGAAATTAATTTTATGTTGGTCCCTAAAAAAGTAAAACACCGCAAATGGCAATCAGGACGTAAAAGTGTTGAAGCCCGCAAAAAAGTTGAAACTCGAGGCACAACAGTTTCGTTCGGTTCATTTGCTATCAAATCTACATCTCAAGCACGTGTAGAATCTAAACAAATCGAGTCTGCTCGTAAAGCAATGCAACGTTCAATAGGCAAAACAGGCCGTATTTGGATCCGCATCTTTCCTGACCGTCCATTTACCCAAAAGGGTGCTGGAGTAGGTATGGGTAAGGGTAAGGGTAGTCCAGAAGGGTACTGTGTCGAAGTTGGCCCAGGTCGAATAATATTCGAAGTTGATGGTGTATCAGAAGCAATAGCCCGCGAAGGCTTGCGCAAAGCTGGCACTAAATTACCGGTAAAAACACGTGTTGTTGCACGCGACTAATTATATGAAAGAACAAACATTAAACAGAAAAACACTCAGTGGTATCGTTGTATCTGACAAGATGCAAAAAACTATTGTTGTTGCAGTAACAACATACAAAAAACACCCTAAATACCAAAAGTATGCGAAGTCTACTAAAAAGTACAAAGCGCATGACGAAGGTAATGTGTTTAAGGTCGGACAACAAGTAACAATACGTTCTACAAAGCCTATGTCGAAAGACAAACACTTTGAAGTTATCGCATAATATCTAAAGAATTACTTATATGATGCAAGATGGAACAAATGTAGTAGTAGCAGACAACAGTGGTGCAAAACAAGCACGTATCTTCAAAGTACTTGGCGGTTCAAAACGCCGTTATGCAGAACTGGGCGACTTGGTTATTATTTCAGTAAAAGTTGCTGAACCACGTAAAGCAGTAAAGAAGAAAGACGTTGTAACTGCAGTAGTTGTTCGTTCACGAGGTCCGTTTCGTCGTAAAGACGGTTCGTACATTCGTTTCGACGAAAACGCAGTGGTTATAATCGACAAGAAGACCAAAGAACCTAAGGGTGGTCGTATCTTCGGACCTATTCCACGTGAATTACAAGAACGCGGCTTCCAGAAAATCATTTCTCTAGCCCCTGAAGTAATCTAAACTACTATGAACATTAAAAAAGGAGACAAAGTTACCGTTATAACAGGTAAAGACAAAGGCAAGAGTGGTAAAGTTACTCTTGTGCTTCGTAAAACAAACAAAGTTATCGTTGACGGTGTTGCGATTGTAAAAAAACATGCAAAACCAACTCGTCGCGGTGAAAAAGGCAGTATCGTAGAAAAGTCACTTCCTATAGACGCATCAAACGTGCGTTTAGAAAAGTAATATAAGCAGGGCATAGCGAGTAGGTTATAGCGGACAGTGTCAGTGCAAACTGAAATGTTCCTACAACCTTCAACCTATAACCTATAACCTGATTTAAAATATATGGAAAACGTAAAACAAAAAGAAGCTGGTGCATTTGCAGTAATGCAAAAAGCATTTGGCTACACAAACAAACTTGCAGCCCCTAAGTTGACTAAGATTGTTGTATCAGTAGGTACAGGTACATTGATGAAAAAAGACCGTCATAAGAACGATTTCGTTGTAGACCGTCTAGCTAAAATTACTGGTCAAAAGCCTGTGGTTAAGTCAGCTAAACAATCAGTTTCATCATTCAAAATCCGTGCTGGTGACCCGATCGGTGTTATGGTAACACTACGTGGCGAACGCATGTATTCGTTCCTAGACAAACTTATCGACATCGCATTGCCTCGAACTAAGGACTTTCGTGGTATAGACGACAAGATAGTAGACGCTATGGGTAATGCTACAATGTCTGTTAAAGAACATTCAATATTCCCAGAAGCTGCAGAAGAAGAACTAAAAGACGTGTTCGGTATGGGTATAACAATGGTTACTACTGCGAAAACTCGCGAAGAAGCTGTTGCATTTTTCAACCTACTAGGACTACCTTTTAAAAAGGACTAATAGCTACCAAAACAAACAAATTAAGTCATAATTAATTATCCGTTTGAAACAAATACAAAAAGCAAGCCAGGGGCTTGCTTTTTGTATTTGTTTGTGAGATAATATAGGGAAGGGGTGGTTAAACAAAAAAACCACTGTTAGATATTTCAAAAAACCCAAAAAAAAGTAGAAGAAAAATGAGCGCAAACACAGAATTAGACACAGAAACCAATTCAGAAAGTGATTTCAGAAATGCTAAAAAAGGTGACACTATTGTTGCTGGTGAAAATCGGCATAAGATTTTATCGACTGGTATTGGAAAACTTGGAAAAAGAGCCCTTAATATAGAATATGAAGGGAAAATTGAGGAACTTTACATGAATACAGAGTATCAAAGCCTGCGAAGATTTATTCCAGGCTCTGCTGCCCGGTGGGATGTAATACCTGGAACTACTAATTTTACCATTGAAAGAAAGTAAAAAGAATCACATCCAGAGCGGAAAGTCCTATGACTTTCCGCTCTTTACATTTCTGCAAATGGGTGATAGTATGGAACTTGCTCGATATTGACCTCAAAAACCCTTATAGAGCATGGGAATCCACGCTTTCTCTTGTGCTTCAGCACTTTGTTTACCGCTTTAGGTAAACATACGCTTACGGAAATACAAGAATTAACGTGAGATATTCCCATACAGGAAGTCGAACTTCCTTATATTAATATTTATTACAGTACTATATGGCAAAAACATCAGTTAAAGCCCGTGCTGCAAAAACTCCAAAATTCTCTTCAAGAGCGAAAAATCGCTGTTTTAAGTGTGGTCGTGGTAACGCATTTATGCGTGATTTTGGACTTTGCCGCATCTGTTTCCGTGAACTTGCAAACGAAGGTATGTTACCTGGTATTCGCAAGTCTTCTTGGTAATCTAAACGAATTTATTATATGAAAGATCCTATTGCAGACATGATGAACATGTTGAAAAATGCAGGAAATGCTGGTAAACCTACCATAACAATTCCTCATTCTAAACATAAACTTGCTATAGCTAAGTGTCTAAAAGACCAAGGCTACCTTGCAAGTATCGAAGAAGTAAAAAACAAAAACGGCATAATGTCGCTTACACTAGGTGTAGCGTACAGTGCTGGTCTACCTAAAATAAAGCATGTTGACCGTGTTTCTAAAACATCACGACGTGTTTATTCAGGTGTAGACACTATTACTAACGTACGCCAAGGACAGGGTATTGTGGTGCTTTCAACACCAAAAGGTATTTTGTCAGGCAAGGACGCCAAAACAGCCCAGGTCGGTGGTGAAGTCCTTTTTAACATCTGGTAAGAATTATATATGTCACGACTTGCAAAAAAACCAATCACAATTCCAGAAGGCATTACAGCTGCATTTGAAGGTAGTACAATGACTATAACTGGTAAACTAGGTTCACTTAAGAGACTGTTTGATTTAGATGTTATCGGTGTCACTATCGATGGGTCTGAAATAAACCTTACTCTAAAACGTAACACACCATACGGCCGTGCCTTGTGGGGTACATACGCTTCACACATAAACAACATGATTTCTGGTGTTACAACACCTTATGTTAAGAAACTAATATTAGAAGGTATCGGATTCAAATCAGAAGTTAAAGGTAAAACTATCGACTTTGCACTTGGATTTTCACACCCTGTTATAGTTCCTATACCAGAAGGTCTAACTGTTACTGCAGAAAAAAACAACATTACTGTTTCAGGTATAGACAAAGAACTGGTCGGCCAATTTACTGCTTCTATCCGCGCAATGAAAAAACCAGAACCATATAAAGGAAAAGGCTTCCGTTATGATGGTGAAGTTATTCGTCGTAAAGATGGTAAGAAGTCAGCATAAAGAATTAGATTATGAAAACACTTACACAACAAAAAACACAAAAACGTTTACGATTAAAAGCAAAAATCCGTTCAAAGATTTTTGGTACTGCTACATTGCCTCGATTGTCAGTATTCCGTTCAAATGCACATATCTATGCGCAACTTATTAACGACGAACAACGCGTAACTATTGCCTCAGCTTCTGACCTAAGTATTACAAAAGGTACAAAGCGTGAACATGCAGAACAAGTTGGTGCTGCTATCGGTAAAGAAGCTGCTGCAAAAGGTATAACCGAAGTGGTCTTTGACCGTAACGGTTTCAAATATACCGGTCGAGTTCAATTATTAGCTGACGCTGCACGTGGTGCCGGCCTTAAGTTTTAATAACTCAAATATATGGAAACAAAAACACAAACAACAAATACAACTACATCTGCAAAACCTTCTACAGGTTATGCTGGATCACGTCCTAGTTATGGTGCAGGTGCTAGACCAGCTCGTTCTGGTGCACGCCCTGGTGGTGCTGGTGGTCGTTCTGACCGCGGACCACGTACATATGCTGACCGCCCAAAGCCTGAATTTGACCAAAAGATTCTGGACATTCGCCGCGTAACTCGTGTGGTTTCAGGTGGACGTCGTATGAGTTTTGCAGTTGCCCTAGTAATAGGTGACAAAAAAGGTTCAGTTGGTCTAGGTACTGGTAAAGGTGCCGACACTGCATTGGCTATAAACAAAGCTCTAAAAAGTGCAAAGAAAAACATGATCAAGGTTAAGTTTACAAAAACAAACTCTATACCTCATGAAGTTTCTGCAAAATACTGTAGTTCAAAAATTACACTAACTCCTAACCGTGGAAAGGGTATGGTTGCTGGTTCAGCAGTTCGCGACATATTAGTGTTTGCCGGACTTAAGAATGTTACTGGTAAAATAAACTCTGGTTCTAAGAATAAATTAAACAATGGTCGTGCAGCTATGATGGCACTTTCAGAGGTCGCAGACAAGCGTATTTCTAAAGAAATGGTATCAGAAGAAGCAACTAAAGAAGTAAAAGCGTAAGAATTAATATATGCAAATTCATCAAATTTCTCGACCCGCATCAAACCGCAAGGCCCAACAAGTAGGTCGTGGTGGTAAACGTGGAAAAACATCTGGCCGTGGAGGTAAAGGTCAAACAGCTCGTGCTGGTAACAAACCTCGTCCGCAAATGCGTGACATTATCAAGAAGCTTCCTAAGCGTCGTGGTATGGGTAAAAACAGTAACAAGTCTATTGTTAGTGCAAACGAAGTACAAACAGTAAACTTGTCTTCTCTTGAAAAATTAGAAGCAGGTACAGTTGTAACTCGTGGTATGTTGTTCGACCGTGGCCTAGTACGTCGTAGTGAAGGTTCACTTCCTACAGTTAAAATACTTGG
>CAZUZL010000003.1:73122-77052 GCA_964625065.1 uncultured Candidatus Saccharibacteria bacterium
ATGAATACATTTTTTGCAAAACTAAAATCAATATTTACTGACAAGAATCTACGTAAACGAGTTTTGTTTATGGCTTTCTTCTTAGTGGTGTTCCGCATGTTAGCGGCAATACCAATACCAGGCGTAGACCAAGCTAGACTTGCAAACGTATTAGCTGGTAACCAGTTGTTTAGTATACTAAATGTATTTTCAGGTGGAGGACTTTCAACATTTTCTATTATAATGTTGGGGGTTGGTCCATACATAACTGCGTCTATTATAATGCAGTTGCTAACTATAATGGTGCCTCGTCTAAAAGAAATGTACCAAGAAGAAGGCGACCGTGGCCGTATTCGTTTTGCACAATATTCACGTATGTTGGCAGTTCCGCTAGCTGTGTTACAAGGTTTTACTTTGGTAACATTGTTGGCACGCCAAGGTGTTATTGCCATAGATTCACCATTTGCATATGTAGTTAACCTTCTAGTTATAACTGGTGGTTCTATATTGTTAATGTGGATAGGCGAACTATTATCTGAATTTGGTATCGGTAACGGTGTTTCATTCTTAATATTCGCTGGTATCGTTGCTGCTATACCAACACACATTGCTCAGTTGCAATTTACACTTAACAGTAGCCAAGTAATAGAACTTATTGCTTATGGTATTGCCGGCCTAGCATTGATTGCTGGCGTTGTGTTTATAACTGAAGCTGAACGCCCAATACCAGTGTCTTATGCAAGACAAGTTCGTGGCGACCGTGTTATAGGTGGTGGGTCTACATTTATACCTTTGAAAATGAACCAAGCCGGTGTAATACCAATTATATTTGCTTTGTCTATATTACTGTTCCCTCAGTTAGCGGCAAGTTTCCTTTCAGGACTTTCTTATAACTGGGCACACGTTATAGCTAATGGTCTAACTGCATTCCTACAAAACAGTTGGTTGTACGCAGTTGTATACTTTGCACTTGTAGTTCTATTTACTTACTTCTACACTGCAGTTACTTTTGACCCAGAACAAATGTCTACTAACTTACAGAAAAGTGGTGCGTTTGTACCGGGTATTCGCCCAGGCCAAGCTACTACAGAATACATTTCACGTATTGTAACTAGAATTACATTAGTGGGTGCTGTGTCACTGGGCTTCATTGCTGTGTTTCCATTGATAATGAAATCTATTACAGGCATTACATCTTTGGCATTAGGTGGTACTGCATTGTTGATCGTTGTTTCAGTTGTTATAGACTTGATCAAACGTATCGACGCGCAACTATCAATGAAAGAATACTAAAAACAAAACTTGCCTGAACAAAATTCAGGCAAGTTTGCTGTTTGCTTTTCGTCGGCCCTTTAATCGAGTGTTGGTCCGACGCGATTCCGCAGAATCGACTGTACACTGTAAACTTTTCACTGTACACTGTATTTATGCATCCATATACATTTATATTCTTTGGTCAGTCTGGTGCCGGCAAGGGCACACAGGTTGAACTACTTAAAACAGTACTTGAAAAAAAAGGCAGGAATGTTCTTAAAATAGAAACCGGAGCAAAGTTCCGTGAACTGCTAACTAGTGAGACTTTAACTGGTAGACAAACCAAGGACCGCATCGGCCGGGGTTTGTTGTTACCTGATTTTTTAGCTATATCACTTTGGGGTCGTGCACTGATAGAACAGATTACCGGTAAAGAAGACTTGATTTTAGACGGCTTAGCCCGCCGCCCACACGAGGCACAAATGCTAGACGGTGCTATGACTTTTTACAACAGACAAAAACCTTTTGTTGTATATATAAAAGTTTCTGAAGAATGGTGTGCAAAAAGGTTGGCTGAACGTGGCCGTGGCGACGACACACCAAACCAGATTAAGAAAAGACTGGACTGGTTTAACTGGAACACTGTACCTTCTATTGCATATTTCCATGAAAACCCAAACTATGTTTTTGTAGAAATAAATGGCGAACAGTCTATAGCAGACGTGCATAGAGAAATCTTAGAAAAAACAAAATTAAACTAGTAAATTAATTTTTACAGAATTGTAAAATGAGCATACTTATAAAAACACCCGAAGAAATACAAATACTACGCGAAGGTGGCAAAAGACTTGCCACTGTACTTGAAGCTGTAAAACAAAAGGTGTTAAAAGAATGGCAAAACGGTATAACTACCGACGAACTAGACACCTATGCCGCCAAGTTAATACACGACATGGGCGATGTACCTGCATTTTTGCATTACCAGCCCGAAGGTGCGTCTATACCATACCCACGTAGTTTATGTGTATCTATAAACCACCAGATAGTGCACGGCATACCAAACAAAAAAACTATTATCAAGGAAGGCGACATAGTATCACTAGACCTTGGTTTAAAACACAAGGGCTTGTTTACTGACCATGCTGTTAGTGTAGTAGTGGGTAAGGGTGCTAAACGCGACCATGAACTAGTAGACGCAGCCAACGGCGCATTACTGGCCGGCATAGCTGCCGCATGTGGTGGTAACCGCGTTGGGGATATTGGTTATGCAATAGAACAATATCTAAAACCACACAAAGTTGCTATATACCGCGAAATCTCAGGCCACGGTGTAGGGCGTTATATACACGAAGACCCATACATACCAAACTACGGTAAACGTGGTTCTGGCGCCCTGCTAAAGCCCGGTATGGTTATAGCTATAGAACCCATGATAGGTGCTGGTAGTATAAAAACAGTTATCGAGTCTGATGGATATACCATAAGTACCATGGACCGCAGCCACGCCGCCCACGCAGAACACACAGTGTTGATAACAGAAGGGGACGCAGAGATTTTAACAATTGTGTAGTTAATCTCCTCCTTGTGGAGGAGGAGTACCCGCAGGGGGAGGTGGTGATTTATGAAAACACTAAACAACATCAAAAGATTATATTCTCGTCGTAAAGAATTACGAAACACTATGACACCACAAGAAGTAATTTTGTGGCAGTATATAAAAAATTCTAAACTTAAATATAAATTCCGACGCCAACATAGTGTTGGTTTTTATATTGCAGATTTTTATTGCCCTAAAAAAAGATTAATAATTGAATTAGACGGTGGACAACATTTTGAAAAAGAAGCAATGGTCTATGACGCAGAAAGAACCAAATTTTTTGAAGGGTTAGATATGAATGTGTTGAGGTTTACAAATAAAGAAGTAAATGAAAACATAAGTGCGGTTATAGATAGAATTAAAGAATACTTATAATCACCACCCCGTCACAGGAGTGCCACCCCTCCTCCACAAGGAGGGGATTAACCACAATATTACAAATAAAAAATCCCTTCTTGCAACAGAAAGGATTAATTTTTAGAAGTATTAAGTATGACCATGTTTACACTCTCGTAGGTATCAGTAAAGACCACTGCATCCATTTTTCTATAGGGTCAAAAATAGATGGTTGATCTGACTGCCATAGGTGAAATTCAACAATAAATATGACAAATAAACTGATCCAGACCTGTCCAAGTTCGTCTTTTTTACTCGCGTTGATTTCTTCATTGAGTAGACTGTCTTTTTCCAAGTAAGTGCCAAAGAATTCAAATGCTTTGCCTTTGTGTTTCTTTAACTCTTTTGTTTCCGGTAAATTTTGTATCTGGTCGTGAAGAAAAAAATTAGAAGTATTAGCCAATACTGATGTTTCAAAATTTCTAAGACAAACTTTAATTGAATTATATTCCATAGTTTAGAGCTTTAATGTGCTTATATGTGTATTAAATCAAAGATTATCATAAAAGTCAATGTGTGGTTGGTAGTTAAACCCCGTCCTTATTGAGGAGGGGGTAGGGGGTGGTGACTAATCCTTGGTTTTTAACGTTTTTTCTGCTAATATAGCCCTATGGAAAACATGGAAAAATCATTAATTATATTAAAACCAGACGCTATACAGCGTAATTTATTAGGGGAAATTATTAACCGTTTTGAAAGAAAAG
>CAZUZL010000004.1:0-76085 GCA_964625065.1 uncultured Candidatus Saccharibacteria bacterium
CACTCGGGGGAGCAAAGTAAAAAACGCCATTGCTGACGTTTTTTACTTTGCTCCCCCGGTAGGGATCGAACCTACGACCAATCGCTTAACAGGCGATTGCTCTACCGCTGAGCTACAGGGGAATATATGTTATCTAACATATCTGATCACTAATTTATAATAATCAGAATTTGTCGTACAACTATAAAGGAATATATTTTTTAACAAATTCCCTACCTCTAAAAGATTTCAACTGTCTCTCTCTTTTAAGAGATTCTTCTCGAGAATAGCATATTTCTTTATATATTACTTCCCATTTTCCAGAATATCTTGAAGTATAACCTTTTAGAACATGAGCATTGTGCATTTCCAATCGAACAACAAGATCTTTCGTCTGTCCTATATAAATTTTTTTATTTTCCCTATTATAGATACAATATACATAATAAGTCATAGTATAAATTATACAACTAATTCTCTACCTCCGCCAGCCGGCGGAGAGCTACAGGGGAATATTATTTTACCGCTGATCCGCCAGCCGGCGGAACAGGGGAATATTTAAAACGGAACAATACTCGAAAATTATAATCTAAAACACGTTTTTTTGCAACCATATAGCCACGTTGACTTTATATATAAATAATATAATCTAGTAATAAAGTACACTAAAAAATCAACCCCAATTATGAGAATTTTGATATTATATAAAGACTTCCCGACTGTTATTAAGATGAAAGAATCTTTACAATCTATAAAAATTAGTTCAGTGTTTTTTGAACCTGAATCTGAAGATTTAAAAGAATCTTTAGTAGAACTCCAAAAATTTATAACTAGACAAGATGTAACAATAGCTTTAGTAGGTTATAAACTATGGGCCAACACAACAGCCCTAAACTATATTCCAATTTTAAATTCCAAAAGCATACCGTTTATTGCAATTTCTGATAGATTAAAAAATTCAGAAATTGTTTCCGCAGGTGCATACTACGACATAGATATAGATAGTCTGTATGATTCGCGCTTTGATAAGAAGAAGTTTGAATTTGAAATGAAAAAAGCCATCACCTTACAGAAAAATAAGAAGGATTAACAACACCAAAGGCCCTAACTCAAGTTAGAGCCTTTTTTTTTATTGAAACATTCTTGTATTCTGCAGAATATTGGAATGTTTATTTCTTATTCTCAAGTTCCCTTTTAGCTGTACAACTTGCACAACGGCAACCATATGGTTTTATAAATTTATTAAAATATTCTTTACCATAGTTGTATGTTATTTCTTCACCAGCTTTAATGTTTTTTGTGGCTTGTATATATATGCGGTGGCCCTTTATTTCAGGTTCGGCATTAGGTTTGCATGCATGGTTTATATAACGGGCAGTGTTTGTGCGTGTACCACCGTCTATTGTCCAACGGTTGTTTATTTCAAACAAATATTTTGTAGTGTTTTGCTCTACATCTTTGTTTAAAACTTTTTTACCGGTGTATTCTATTATCCAAGTTTTCTTAGGTATATCAACAGTGGCATACAAGCCCAAACCCGCAGAACTTTTTTTAACTTTTACAGACTTTGCTGGCAACGTAATTATTTCTTTCATAAACATTATCTTACCACACCAAATTATCAGTGACCAGGTTACAGTATACAGTTTACAGATAAAGCTAACTAAAAACTGTAAACTTTTCACTGTCCACTATACCGTGCTATACTCGGCATATGAAGATTCACCACTTTATTACCCCATGCCATATAAATGGCAACAACCTAACCATAACTGACACAAACATTGTCCACCATATGAACAATGTTATACGTCTACGTGCCGGTGAAGTTGTGCGTATCTGCCCGCCTGCCGGAGAGGCAGGCACTGACGGCCTGTACTACGACATAACACTAGATGTAGTAAGTAAAAAGGAAATTACAGGTACCATAAACAGCAAAGGCATAATACCCGTGTCTGAAAACAAAGTTACATTGGTAATGTCTATTATAAAAGGCTCAAACTTTGACCTGGTTATACAAAAAGCCACGGAATTAGGTGTAGACCGTATAGTACCTGTAGTTTCTGAACGTACAATTAAAAAAGACGTAAACATGCCCCGTATACAAACTATAGCCCGCGAAGCCACCGAGCAGTCTGAACGTATGACAGTGCCTGTTATAGACGAACCAATTAGTTTTACAAAATGGGCGGAACAAAATCATGATGGCGCAGTATACTTTTTCGATACTTATACTGAAAGTCGCGCTTCAATGGACACTGCGCGACACGATTCTGCAGAATCGCCTGTAAACTCTAAACTGTCCACTGTAAACTATATAGTTGTCGGCCCTGAAGGTGGTTGGTCTCCTGCAGAACAAAAAATAGCTGAAGAAAAAAACTGGAATATATACAGTACAGGTGCAAACATACTTCGTGCTGAAACTGCGGCCATAGTTGGCACGTATTTAGCAGTGTCTGGTTTACTTTAAAATTTTACAAAAAAGTAACGGTAACGCAAAATAACGGCCGTTAGTTTGCGTTATAGTCTTTATAACTTTGAACTTTCAACTTTATAACTTATACTTGATCTATGAATATTTTCCATGCAATTATACTTGGCCTAATTGAAGGTATAACCGAATTTTTACCTGTGTCTTCGACAGGCCACATGATACTAGCCAGCACACTACTACATATACCAGAATCTGCTTTTGTAAAAAGCTTTGAAGTTATAATACAACTTGGTGCAATACTTGCTGTTGCTGTTTTATATATAAGGAAACTATTTACTAATAAAAAACTTTTCTTATCTGTAGTTTATGGTTTTGTGCCTACAGCTATACTGGGTCTATTATTATATAAAAAAATAAAACTATTAATGGGGTCACCTTGGGTGGTTATATTTAGTTTGTTTATAGGTGGAATAATAATATTAGCAACAGAGAAGTGGTTAGTTAACAGTGGACAGTGGACAGAAAAAAATGAAAACAAAAACTTGGAAGTCGGACTTCCAAGTGATGAACATTATGTAATAAGCAAATCAGAAGCGGGTTTACTGGGTGTAATACAGGCAATAGCGTTTATACCAGGCGTGTCGCGTTCAGGGGCGCTAATTATAGGTGGTCTACTACGTGGAATACCACGCAAAACTATAGTGGAATTTTCATTCCTACTTGCATTGCCTACTATGGCCGCCGCAACTGGGTTAGAAGTTATAAAAAATGGTTTTTCATTTACACATTACGAATATCTACTGCTATGCGTTGGCTTTATAACAGCCTTTATAACCGCATACATAGCTATTAAAACATTCCTACGTTACATATCTACACATAACTTTACTACATTCGGCTGGTACCGCATTGGCATTGCAGTATTCATGGCAATAGTATTATTGATTTAGAACATTCCAACATTCTCAAGAATATTAGAATGTCATAATTAAATAAAAACTCTCATTTGAATGAGAGTTTTTATTTAGTGTAGGATGTCTTTTATCGTTATCAGCACCATCAGTAATATCAAAATCAAGAAACCTATACCGTTTACCCAGGCTTGTACCGACGTAGGTATTTTTTTACGACGTATAACTTCTATAACAACCATTACTACCCTGCCCCCGTCTAATGCAGGAAATGGCAATGTGTTCATAACAGCCAGTGCTATAGACAGAAGTGCAGTAAAGCCAAGGAAGTCGAATGTGCCTTCTTTACGCATTGTCATTACACCTTTTGCTATACCTAGTGGACCTGAAACCTGGGTAGTATCTACATGTCCGGTAAATGACTGACCTATAAGGTGGTATGTACCACTAAACAATGCATGCGCAACTTGGCCTGTGTGTTTAGTGCCCGCAACTATTGCTTTACCTAACGGTAGTTTAACTGTGCCAGTTGTTTCTATCGCTACACCTATACCCTGTGTGCCAGAACCAAAACCTGCAACCGGTGTAATGGTGTATGTTTGTAAATCTGCACCAACGTTGTTGCCATATATAACAACTTTTTTATTTGTTGTAACTGTTTGTATTATGCCGGCACCAGTTAATGGTAGTGGTGCACCGCTAACAGTATGTACAACAAAGCCTGGTTTTATGCCAGCTGTTTCTGCGGGGCTATTAGGAAAAACTTGGGTAAAAGTTATTTCAGTATTAGAAACATATTCAGAAACATTTTCGCCCACGGTAGCGCGTGTACCAAATGCAAACAGTGATGTAAACAAAACAACAGCCAACAACATGTTCATAGTTACACCTGCTAGTAGTGTCAGTATCTGTAGGTACCATGGCCGTGAAGAAAACGAACGTGATTCTTTTGTATTCGCAACATCTGTGCCGTCTTCACCATATATTTTTACATACCCACCCAGCGGTACAGAGTTTAACGAATATGTGGTTTCGCCCTTTTTCCATGAAAAAATTTTTGGTGGAAAACCAAAAGCAAATTCGTCGACACGCATGCCGGAAAGTTTAGCCACAATAAAGTGCCCAGCCTCGTGGACTAGCACCAATATCAATAAAATAACAATAAATATAATAATAGAAAGCATTTTAAAATTAAACTGTCATTATGTCGTTTTCTTTCTTGGCAAACATAGCTTCTAGTGTACCGTTTGCAGTGTCTACATGTTTTTGTAGTTCTTCTTTACCCTTGAAGGCTTCGTCTTCTGTCATTTCGCCGTCTTTTTGTTTGTCGCGTATGTCGTTTTGAACTATTTCACGTTCTTTACGTACACGTATGCGGGCTTCTTCTAGAAGTTCCTTCAACACCTTTACTAACTTGGCGCGGTTTTCACCTGTCATCATTGGAAATATAGCGCGTAGGCCGTCTGAATCAGATACAACAGACAAACCAATGTTTGCGTCTATTATAGATTTCTCTATAGCCTTGATCTGTGTTTTGTCCCATGGGGCTATGCGTAGTGTGCGTGGGTCCTCGATAGTTACAGATGCAACGTTTTTAACAGGCATCTGTGCACCATAACTGTCGATAGTTATACTATCTAGCAATATCGGACTAGCTTTACCAGTATGTATCTGACTAAATTCCTTGGCTAACCAAGTTTCGACTTCTTTGAATGCATCTTTAAGGTTGTTGAATTGATATGTCATAGGTGTATATTATAGCACGCGTTTTGTAAAATTACAGCGTATTACGGATTATAAAACTGGTAAAGTTATAGCAATATGTTCTAAAAGCATTTTAATAGAAGACCCACGTGTAAGTATGTTCGCGCTAGCATATTGCAAATCTTCAAGTATTCTACTTGGTACGCCTTTTTTATTTAAAATTATTTCAGTTATTGCATCGATGTACCTTTTCAAAATACTGCGTGTAGTTTCATGGTCTTCGTGGTCTTTGATAAACTTCTCTACCCATTTTAAACGAGTTGGCACATCGTTAGACAAAAACTTTTGCATATCTTTTTTATAGATATTTTCTGAATCCATACCTTCGTAATGCACTACCTCAACGCGTGACATTATAGTTGGTAGTAAATGTGCAACATGTGGCATTATAAAAACTATTTTAGTTTGCGCGCCAGGTTCTTCGAGTGTCTTTAGTAACGCTTGTTGGGCTTCGTGTAGTATGTCGTCTGTAGATACCAGCACTATCTGTGGTGCACTACCATATGTGTATTCAGACAACATACGTACATCGTCTATAGTTACGCGTGGTATTAGAAAAGGTACCACATTGTATTCTGGCATTGATATTTTGAATTCTGCTGTCAGTACAGGCACTAATGCGTCTGGTGTAGCACTAACAACAATATAACTATGGTGTGTAAGTTTCATATTAGCGTTTAGATATTAATGTTTTTTTATAAACATCTAGGTGTGCAAGGGCTTCACCTGTACCCTTGGCCACACAGTACAGTGCCTCGTCGGCTAGGCGCGCCTTTACACCTGTTTTTCTATATACCAGTTCAGGTAAGTTACGTAACTGTGATGTGCCACCTGTCATTATAATGCCGTGGTCTATTATGTCCGATGCCAGTTCAGGTGCAGTGTCTGAAAGTACGTCCTTGATAGCATTAACCATTTTGTTTAGTTCTGGCTCCATTGCCGAACATATTTCGTTTGTTTTTATTTCGATAGATTTTGGTAGACCTTCGACATAGTCGCGGCCTTTTACTATTAGACTAAGTTCTTCTTCCATTGGTACTGCTGACGCTATGGTTTGCTTTATTCGTTCTGCAGTTTTTTCGCCTATGGCCAGGTTATATGTGCGCTTCATGTAGTCTATTATAGACTGGTCCAGCTTGTCGCCGGCTGATTTTACAGATTTACATGTAACAATACTGCCTAGCGATATTACTGCTACATCGGTAGTACCACCACCTATGTCTACAACAACATTACCTTTAGATTCATATATAGGTATACCTGCACCTATAGCGGACAATATAGGTTCCTTCATTAGATATGCATTTTTAGCCCCAGCACGCACAGCGCTCTCTATAACAGCACGGCGTTCAGTAGATGTTATACCTGCCGGTACTGATATAAGTACGTCAGGTTTAAATATGTTCCATTTCGGTAGTGCTTTGTTTATAAAGTAACGTAGCATTGCTTCTGTAACGCGGTAGTCGGCTATAACACCGTCGCGCATTGGTCTATATGCCACTATGTGGTCTGGGGTTTTACCTATCATTTCCTTGGCTTCGATACCTACCGCTAATATGCGGTTGTCTTGTTCAGAAATAGCCACCACAGAAGGTTCGTTTATAACAATACCCTGCCCAGGCACAAAAACCAGCGTATTAGCTGTACCCAAGTCAATACCAAGTTTTTTGGTGAAAATCATCCCATATACAATACTCTAAAAACCCACATTTTGCAAAATAGCACGTATCTGATAGAGTTAAGAAAAAGTAAATAACATTTAAATATCATAGATCATGAATAAAAAGAATGTAGTAGTCAATTCTGATAAAACCGTGCAGTGTTATATCGAACTTGCAAATAACCCTTGTGTTATAAAACTAACCCCTACTGAAATTACTGACATTGATGCAGTTAGAGAAATACTGGACTCTACTGACCCTAATAAGAAAATTCATTATATTAGCAGGAATGATTTCTATCATTTCTGTCTAAAAATTAGTGGAAATGAAATTTTTCGCGGGTATACAATAATAAACCCCAAGAAAGAAGAGATGAATAAAGTAATTTTTGTAAATGATAAGCTCCAGGCATCGATTATGCCAATGGACGACGACGATTTAGACGAAATTCTGTACACCAAGAAAAAGCTTGGTGACGGACTTACTAACAAACCTTATTTCATTGCCTACTTAGAACTATAGCGATAGAAATATTTTCTAGAACAAGCCACTCTGTATACGAGTGGCTTTTTTATTCTATATATACATAGTTTTGTCATTAGTAAACAAAAGCATTTTTCTGTTATAGTAACGGTATGTTCGTAGTCGAAATTATGCCTATTACCAAAACCAGTATGCAAGGGGGCTCTGAAACCCTGACATATTACACTGCTGCACATGTAGAACCTGGTTTTCTGGTAGAGGCGCCACTACGTCGTAGCTACATTACAGGTGTTGTTATATCTGTAACACCTCTTGAGACACAAAAAAGTTCAATAAAAACAGCATCGTACGGGTTAAAGAAAGTTCATAAAGTTGTCGGCCCGTCGACTATACATACAGCAGTATTTGAAACAGCCAAGTCTGTGGCTAATTGGTATGCAACAAATGTAGGCAGTATAACAGCAGGCATAATACCAAAGGAACTTTTAGCTACAGTAAAAAAATCTAAAAACAAAACAGAAGAAACAGAAAACAAAAAAGACGGCACAAAAAACCAAGTTCTAGTTTTACAAGCAACACCCGAGGCACGCATGAGCATATATAAAACACGCATACGTGAAAGTTTTGCCCGTGGCCAATCTATAATAATAGTTACACCTACACGCGAACGTGCACGTGCGTTGTTTGCAGAACTTTCACGTGGCATAGAACAGTTTTCAGGCAGTATAGACAGTACACACAGCACTAAAAAACAACAGGCACTATTTAACCTAGTTTATACAACAGACCACGGTCTGCTGTTAGTAGGGACACCGCACATTTTGGCCCTGTACCACGACTTAGTTAAAACTATTGTTATAGAAGACGAAGCCCACGATGCATACTACACAGTTAGCCGACCACTGATAGACTACCGCATAGTTGCCGAACACATGGCCCAGATAACCGGTGCAACACTGGTATTAGGTGGTTCGTTACTGCGTGCAGAAACTTTAGAAAAGTTCTGGGCACACGAATACGGCCGTGTAGAACCTATAGACATGCGTTTTCCAAAACTTGCTGAAATAAAAGTTGTCGACAGATCACTGGAGGAAAAGTTTTCAATATTTTCACCACCACTTGTTAAAACTATTTCTGAAATCGGTAACCGTAACGAACACGTTATGTTGTTCTGCATACGTAAAGGCATAGCGCCCATAACAGTCTGCCACGACTGCGGCACACCTGTCGGTTGCGAACGTTGTACTGCCCCACTAACGCTTTATAAAAAGAAAGGCCAAACTATATACGGTTGCAACAGATGTAACCACATAGAAACCACCACACGTTACTGTGCGGTATGTAAAAGTTGGAACCTGGTACCCATAGGCATAGGCACTGAACATGTTTTTGAAAAATCCACCGAACTTGTAGCTGGTGCAGTGCCCGTTTACCTACTAGACAGTACAACTGTAAAAAGTGAAAAAGCAATGTACGAAACATTGGACGAATTTTATAAAAAACCAGCCGGTATAATAGTCTGCAACGAACCGATACTGCCATACATAACAAACAAAGTAGACAAAGTTGTTGTTGTTTCTATAGACACATTGTTTGGCCTACCACATGCACGTGTAAACGAAACCATTGTACGTATACTAACCACATTAGACGCACTGGCACGTAAACCTCTGATAATACAAACCAAAAACCCAACCGAATACATATTAGAAGAAGTAAAAACAGGTTCACTAATAACACTGTACAAAGACGAAGTTACCGACAGAAAAATGATGGACTACCCACCATATGGTGTTATTGTAAAAGTCAGTATTGTCGAAAATAAGGAGCGCACAAAAAAGGCTCGCGCAGAATTTATGGCCATGTTTACCCAATGGAACCCAGTTTTAACCACAACCATGGTGTCTAAAATAAAAGAAAAATACCGCACAGTTATGGTTATAAACCTTAAACTTAACGAATGGAACCCGGACATACAAAACGTAGTCCGGACTCTCGGCCCAGCGTATACAGTGGAAATAAACCCAAAAACACTTTGGTAAAAAACTGCACAAGTTAGACTTGTGCAGTTTTTTACCAATTATTGACATCTATACTAGAAAGTATTATGGTGTATTAAACCAACACATATTTAATCATGAGTAAACCTTTTCACGAATCCGTTATTGATGCAATAAATGAATGCACAGTAAAAGAGAGTTTAAAAACTCTTGTCGAATTAATAATACATACAGAAATCCCACATGGAGCAAATTGGAAGATAATAGAATCACTAAGATCTAATAATTTATATGATACAGATATGAGGGCAGATTATAATGGAAGACTAAGAAATAAGTAAATTTAACCCCTGGAATTTTCCGGGGTTTTTTGTTTGCCATAAGTCTGACTTGTGTGGAATTTCCTCCCCCTGCCAAGGGGGAGGTGCCGAAGGCGGAGGGGGTCTCATTGCAAAATTCCAATATCTATGATATGTTTATACCCATATGATAAATGTTGAAGTAAGTAAAAATGCAAACGAAAACGGCACCAGTTTGATCCGCCGTTTTACTCGTAAAGTTCAAGAAACTGGCATAATCCAAAAAGTTAAGGGCAAGCGCTATGCAGAACGCCCACAATCAAAACTTGCAGAAAAGAAGTCTACACTTAAGCGTCTTGTTAAACGAAAAAACAACGACAAACTTCGCAAACTTGGTAAAATAGCTTAGATCTAACCTACAGTAGTATGAGTAATACTGATATTACAAACACATCTAAAAGCAAGCTTCCGGGCTTGCCTTTTGGTTTTTCAATAGACCAATATAAAAACGCAGTACTAGGTAAAAAGTACGAACTGTCTGTTGTATGCGTACCACCTGCAAAGGCCCAACAAATAAATGTACAGACACGCAGCAAAGACTACGTGCCGAACGTATTAGCGTTTCCACTTTCAGACACATCAGGTGAAATAGTTTTATGTTTATCTAAAATTAAAAAAGAAGCACCACTTTTTGGCGACACTTTCGAAAACTTTTTTGCATTTTTACTTATCCACGGCATGCTACATTTGGACGGATTAGATCATGGTAGTATAATGGAAGAACAAGAAAGAAAGTTTGTGAAAAAATTCAAGATAGTTCACGAACAATAAACTTTTTTTGTTGAACTTATTATGAAAGGTACTACTGTCGGCATTGATATAGGCACATCTATGGTACGTGTTTTTGTTACGTCTAAAACTGACAAAAACGCATTGCCAAAATTAGTAGCCATCGGTACAGCAGTGTCACGCGGTGTAAAACAAGGCTACATTGTAGACCGTGAAATGGCTGCCCGTGCTATACAAACAGCAGTCCACGATGCTGAACAAAAAACTGGCCTTAAAATAAAACGTGCATACATAGCCGTAAACGGTATCGGACTTAAATCTGAAGTTGCTATTGGTAGTACCACACCTTCGAAGGCTGACCGCGAAGTAACAACCATAGACATACAAAATGCAGTTATAAACAGCGAACAAGGCATAGATACAGAAAACAAACGTGCTATACACCGCATACCTTTTGCCTACCGTGTAGATGGCAAAGAAGTAATGGGCAAACCAACAGGTATGAAAGGCGTTAAACTTGAAGTAAAAGTTTTATTTATTTCATGCATGAACATGCACCTAGAGGAATGTGTAGAAGCCGTTACACTAGCTGGTGTAGAAGTTATAGACGTTGTAGCCGGCCCACTAGCTGAAGCAGGTTTAGTACTAACAGAACAACAACGTTCAGTTGGTGCAGCCGTTGTAAACATCGGCGCAGAAACAACTTCTATAGCTGTGTTTGAAAACGGTCTACCAGTTTCTGTTGCTGTTTTCCCTATTGGTTCGACCGACATAACCAAGGACATTGCACTTGGCCTAAAGGTACCTTTTGAAGACGCGGACGAAATTAAAAAAGGCCGTATACCACAGGACGTGTCTAAACGTAAACTAGACGACATTATCAGTGCACGTCTAACAGATATATTTGAAATACTAGATGCACATCTGAAAAAAATAAAACGTAGTGGTCTACTACCTTCTGGTATTTACCTAACCGGTGGTGGTATCAAGTTTCCGTTTATAGAAAACGTTGGCAAAGACACACTACGTCTACCTATACGTACACCAGACCCAGACATATGGGGTAACACTGCAAACAGACTTCCAGATGCAAGTTACTTTGTAGTTGCGTCACTATGTAATACAGAATTTAAAAGCATTGCCGAACCAGATACATTCGACGAAGGCTTTGGCGGTATACTTGCACGCATTAAAAAGTTTTTCAAAGGAATTTTAGCTCAACTAATGCCTTAAAAAACAGCACAAAGTTTGCTTTTGTCAACTAGATTTTGCCTTTCATTTTATATTGCCTTATGGTAGAGTGTTTGTATTATAAATGTTTTATGTGAATTGCTATATTCTATGGGAAAAATCAATCCAGATATCGAAAGTTTCGCACGTATTAAGGTTATTGGTGTTGGTGGGTCAGGTAAAAATGCCTTGAACCACATGATAGATTCAGGCGTTAAAGGCGTTGACTTTATCGTTATGAACACTGATACCCAGGACTTGCACAATTCGCTTGCTGACAAGAAAATACACATCGGGCGCAACCTTACTAAGGGTCTAGGTGCTGGTATGAACCCAGAAATCGGCAAACGCGCCGCAGAAGAAACAAAAGCTGAAATACAAGAAGTGTTAAAAGGTGCCGACATGGTGTTTATAGCATGTGGTATGGGTGGTGGTACTGGTACAGGTGCTGCACCTATAGTTGCCCGCGCTGCCAAGGAACAAGGTATACTAACCATCGGTGTTGTTACAAAACCATTTTCTTTTGAAGGTAACCAACGTTTGTCATTAGCAGAAAACGGACTTGGCGAACTAGAACAAGAAGTAGATGCATTGATAGTAATACCAAATGACAGACTACTAACCATTGCATCTAAGGACACTGGTTTCAAACAAGCCTTTGCAATGTGTGACGAAGTACTACGCCAAGCCGTAGAAGGTATTTCAGAACTTATTATCAACCCTGGTATTATGAACGTCGACTTTGCCGACATTCGTGCCGTGCTACATGACGCAGGTTCTGCATTGATGGGCGTCGGTATTGCCAGTGGTGAAGACCGCGCTAAAAAGGCTGCTATCGACGCTATAAACAGCCCTCTACTTGATATATCTATAAACGGTGCACGTGGAGTGTTGATAAACGTTTCAGGTGGCGACGACCTAGGTATACTAGAAGTCCACGAAGCAGCTAAAATTATAACCGAATCTATCGACGCTGAAGCTAAAGTTATATTCGGTATGTCTACCGACGAAAGACTTAAAAAAGGCGAAGTTAAGATTACCGTTATTGCAACTGGCTTCCCTACTTCAATGACTAAAAAACCTTTGTTCGAACGCAATGCAAACATAGGTTCAGCCCAGGTACTACCACTTAAACGTGAAGCTACTCGCGCAGAAATACAACAACCTATAGTTGCCGAGGAACCCAAACCAAGTATTACAACTTCACAAAACGAATACTTGCGTAAAGTAGAAACTCCGGTTATAGACGACGAAAACCCTGAGGAAGACGACTGGTCTGCAGTTCCAGCATTCCTACGAAGACAGAAAAAGTAATTACAAGTGAATAGTTTACAGGTTACAGTGAACAGAAAATTTAATTTAAACTGTCCACTATAAACTATAAACTGTAAGCTGTCGCATAAAAAAACATCTTGTAGAGATGGTTTTTTTATGCGACAATGTACACATGAAAGATTTAATTATTATCGGCGGTGGGCCCGCAGGTGCAGGTGCAGCAGTATATGCAGCACGCAAACAACTTAACAGTATGCTTATAGCTGGCGAGATTGGTGGCCAGTCTACAGTTTCAGAAGACATACAAAACTGGATAGGTAGCCCGCACATTTCCGGTGTCAATTTAGCTAAAAGCCTTGAAGCCCATGTTAACGAATACAAAGGTAACTTTGTTGAGATTAAAAAGGGCCTATGGGTATACAACATAACTAAAGAAAAAGACGCTGATGGCCACGAGTATTTTACAGTACATACTAAAAACCATTCAGGTGCAGAAGAATCTTTTGACACTAAAACAGTATTAGTTACAACAGGTTCTATACGCCGTAAACTACCTGCAATCGATGCAGACAAATTCGAACATAAGGGTGTTACATATTGCGCATCTTGCGACGGCCCAGTTTTTTCAGGCCAGGATGTAGTTGTAGTTGGTGGTGGCAACGCAGCATTAGAATCTGCAGCACAACTACTGGCATACTGTAAAACAGTAACGCTTATAAACAGAACTAAAAACTTTAAGGCAGACCCTGTTACTGTAGAAAAAGTTCTAGCCCACAAAAACCTTACACTTATAGAAAACGCAACAATAGTAAAAGTTAACGGCAATGCATTTGTCGAATCTATCGACTATGTTGTAGAAGGCCAGGAACCTGTTACTCTACCTACAGCCGGCGTTTTTGTAGAAATAGGTCAACTACCTAATACAGACTTTGTTAAGGAACTAGTTGACCTAACACAGTTTGGTAACATTATAGTCGACCCAATGCGCCAAATGTCCAGTATGGCCGGTATATGGGCCGCAGGCGACTGTACAAACGGTTTGTACCACCAGAACAACATTGCCGCCGGCGACGCTGTAAAAGCCCTAGAAGACATCTACCAGTGGGTAAAGAAGAATTAAAAAAAAGCCCCAGTAACCTAATACTGGGGCTTTATGTTTTTCATAATATTACTGTCCGCATAACTGTATCGGTATGGGTGCATTATATTTACCCGTGCCTTGGTCAAATATAAACAGATTAATTTCTGAAACGTTAAACGCTTGTGGTAAATCCAAACCAGATGTTACTTTTCTTAAACCGGACTTAATCTCACGATTTGAAATGTTATCAGACATCTTAGCCACCCAAATACATGGGTCATAAATGAGATTTTTTTTCTCACGAGGGTCGTTAAACATTCCTAACGAATTTTCCATCTTTTGATTTAGTTCTAGTAATTCTTCTGATTTAACAGATATTCCGAAGAAAGCAATAGTGGCTTTTACTTCCGACAAATTAATAGAAAATGGTGATACCGTGTTTGCAATAGAGCGAACAATGGATTCGACAAGTATATTGTCACTATTGATATCAGTATTATTTTGGCCCCATTTTACTGTAATACTACGTTCAAAATCAGAAGTTTCAAAATGTTCTGATAGTCCTTTTACAGCTTGGTCTATCTTGTTTTTTAATTCGTCATTAATTTTTATGGCTATTGAATATTTCATGTTATTTGGACTGGTTTAAAGGTGCTTGGTATTATTTTCTTTCTTGTATTATACACCTATTTTACTGAAAAGTCAATATATACCCAGGCATGCAAAAACCACTATAAATCAATGCTTCCCGGGCGGAAGAATTAAAAAAAAGCCCCAGTAACCTAATACTGGAGCTTTTAAATATTTATTCACTATCTTCTACCTTTTCATAGAAATTAGCGTTCCATGGGGCTGAAGTTGTTTCAACATCTTCCTGCATTTCACAAGATATAGGCATTGCATACGGTTCTAACGGTATGTCTATTGTCTTGTCATACATATTAGTCACATCGTTAAACAAGAATATACAAATTTCTGTCACTGCGAAACTTTTAGGAAGGCCCAAACTAGTAGCCACCGTTTTCTCTACTTCCTTAATTTTTGGCAAAGTAATATTATCTGATATTTTTGAAACTGTAATATGTGGATTGTAATTATTAAAATCATAATTCTTAACTTCACGATTGTTAAACTTTTCCAATGAACGTGCAAAATTTGCATTAAGTTCATGTAGAACTTTTGATTTAGCTGAAATTACAAGATGAGATTCGCCAAACATTTTTACATCTGTCATAGAAACTACAAAGGGGTGGAAAGTATTTGCCACTGACCGCACTATAGATTCTATAAGTAAAATGTCTTCGTTATTTTGAGGACCTTTCAACGTAATGTGTGGCTCTAGTCTAGATTTTACAAAATTATCTGATAGGCCTGTAACGGTTTCAGAAATCTGATCTACAATACTTTTGGGTAATTTTATTCCTATAAAATATTTCATTGTTTGTGGGGTTTTTTAATGTGCTTGGTATTTTGTTTATTATTCATATCATAACAGAAAAGACGTATTGTGTCAAACCATATTCTCAAAGGACTGAGTTTTGGTTTAATTACAAAAAAATCCTTAGTATTTACTAAGGATTTTAATATTTCAAAATTTGAACTTTATTTTTTCATAACTGTAGGAATTTGTTCAAGAAATTCTGGCAACCACTCTGCGTCGAACCAATATAAAAATGATTTATACACCCCTGTTACCAATTCTGAAATCTTTACAATGTTTATTTCATCGGTATGATCAAACGCCTCAAGCATAGCAGCGATTTTTTCTATAAAATACTTAAATGTATCTAATAGTGTCGGCACAACAGGTGTATTTAATTGCTTTATTGCAATATTCGCTATCATATCTTCATCTGTTGGTTTTTCGATCATAGGAAACATATATTCTTTAAAGCCAACAGAATGTGCAATAGAAAGCATGTTTACAATCATTTTTAGCAAAGCTTTTTTAGAGTCTAGTGCTAAATTTCCCAGTTCATTATCTGGGGTAGTAACCCACTGAATACGTCCAATATCAATTTTTTCTTGGGGTAAAGCCATGTCGATTTTGTTTACTGATTTAAGCATATGCAATAAACCATGTTTAAGGGCAAATACTAATTTGTCTTTATCAGTATTTAATCTGGCCATTGCCGGGTAGTTTTGTACATTGTACACGTAGTGTTCATTTACATAAGTAAATGCATCGATAAAATCATTGATCTTGAGGGGTTGTGTTGTGTTCATTTGTTTGGTGTTAAGGTGTGAATATTTAATTTTCTACCCCTACCCTAACAAAAAACATTTGACAGGTCAAGCTTTTGTTGTTATTGTTATTTTAAATATTTTGATCCTAAAACATTTAATTTTATAAATTATGTCTACACAATTTCTTTCAGTATCGAACCCCTGGAAAACAGTTACATCTATTTTCTGCTGTATAACGCTTACAGCTATTCCAATCTTCTTTAAAGAATGGTTCTGGCATCCGAATCTTTCCTTAATCTTTACGATGCCAGCACTGTCTGTCACCTTTTTTAATTTCAAAGAGTTTAATTTTAATTCAATTAATTATTCTGTTGTTGTAATAGGAATATTGAATCTTTTTCTGAACTTGTTTGCAATATTATTTTCAGACAGTTACGCGAGCCCTGCATCTGATAGATATTGGCTCTATTATGCAGACGTTTTGCACCCAATAATAGCATTCATACTACTATTTGGCATTGCGGAAAGACATTGCAGACAAAAGCAAAATATTCAGGAACTTTTTACAATATAAAAAGACATTCCTTAAACTAAACAAAAAGCCTCGAAATATGAGGCTTTTTTTATTGATGTTTATGGTATTTTTCGTCTTCTTCGATTTTTTTCTCGATGCGGTTTAGTTGTTCTTCTATGTGCTCTAGTGCGTATTCTTCTTTTTGTTCTTCTACTTTAATTTCTTCTTCAGTTTGTTCAGTAACTTTTTTAGAACGGCGTAGACCGGACATTATTATCATGTCACCCACAAACATAGACACAAACAAACCTATTAACAACAACCCCCATGTAGCCCAAGTAGCCGACACAAACGGGTGGAAAAGAAAACCTAATACCCCACCCTCACTTTCTAGCAGGTCTGCTGTATGCCATATACCACGCCATAGCAATACCAAAAACACACTGCCAATTAAGGAATAAAATATGGGGTATTTAGACAAATGCCCACGAATATTGTCCTCGAGTTTATCAAAAAAATTTGAAGCATTTTTATACAATGACATAGGTATATTATAGCATTTTATTATTCAAAACAAATTATTGACTAAATATAAAAACGAGTGATAAAATTATATTATGAAAGATTTTGGAACTTGGAATAAAGAAAAAATAAACCTTGAAGATACTGGGCACGAAGACCTCTCTTTCCATGAAAGAGAAATATGGTGGTGTTCAATTGGACTTAACATTGGCGACGAACAAGACGGTAAAAATGAATTATTCGAAAGACCCGTATTAATAATTAAAAAATTTAACAAAAGACTGGCGTGGGCATTACCTATGAGTACAAAGAAAAAAGATGGTATATACTATCACAATATTGAACATGACGGTAAAATATTTTCAGTTATGTTGTCACAATTAAGGCTATTAAGCACAAAAAGATTTCACCGTTATCTTAGAAAAATATCGCCAAATCAGTTTTCCATAATTCAAGATAAATTAATTAAATTGATAAAGTAATAAAACAAACGAAGCCCCCTTGCGGGGGGCTTCTCGGTTGGCCTAATGGCCATTTGTACATACATTATATACCTAACATATTTTTTGTCAACAAGCTCTAAAATTCCCAGTGTGCAGGTCTGCCGTTTAATGGAACGTCCGGCTGACACGATTCCCGGGTGTCGAACACCTGGGTTATCCACATGTTTGGTGTGTTTTACCCTAAGTCGGACTTAGGGCTATATTTTTATGGGGTTTTTGCACAGACTCTTTTCTTTTTTAAAAAAATGTGCTATATATGTATGGTTGCTGTGGTGGTGCGTACCGCAGAACGAGCGTTTGGCTCTATCGTCTAATGGTTAGGACACGGCCTTTTCAAGGCTGTAATCGGGGTTCGATTCCCCGTAGAGTCACACAAGCATGTAAATGCAAACTGCTTTGCATTTACAGCGAAGTGTGAAGGCACAGCGATGTGTTTTGGAGCACTACGACAAAACACCGCGAGCCGGGGTCGCGAACACTTATATAGAATTTGAACGCAGTGAAAAATTATATTTAGTGATTCGTGACACACAAAACAAGAAATTCTATTTCGAACACACCGAAAAGGTATACAGCGTCTGTAAGACGAGATTCCCAGTAGCATGAGTAAATTTAGGGACTCGTGTTATATAAATTAACAATAGCGCATTTAGTATCCGAATAAGTATTAATATATTACAAAAGCTATTTAGTATTTTCTACAGTTTTTAAATTTTCCTCAAAATTTTCTAATAGATCTAATGAATTTAAATCAATATTTTTGAATGCACTGAAGGCATCTTTTTCAGATATTTTATGTGAAATAACACGTGCATTTAATGTTACTACAGAAAGCAATAAATCAATTGTCTTACTAGTAGTGCTTTTATCTTTTTCTAAGTTTACTGACTTTAAAAAGTTTTGGAATTTTGTGTTTGAGTATGATTCACTAATGAATTCATCCACTGAACTTAAGCCATAGTGATTATCTATTTCCTCTTTAGGAATATTATCTAAAACTGTTTGAAAAAGATGCCTATATTTGTTATGTATTGGTAACTTATGAATAGTATTTTTTATTTCAGTGATTGCATAAATCATATTTACGCCTGAAGAAATATCTGCACCCCTAAAAACGTGATGAAAAAGTTCATGAAGTATTGTTGCATAGAAGTCCCCAACTTCTGCTACATTGGCATATGTACCATCTATTTGCAATGTCTTTCTTGATGCACTATATCGTGCCATTGTATGATAAAGTTTATCTTGTTTTAAATCACCCAAGTAATCTATTGATTTAAAAACCACCTTAATATCTTTAAGGTTACTTAATCCCTTGATTTTTGAAAAAACTTTTTCAAAACCAGCATTAGTTTCAACAGACGATAGTTTATCTATTAATTCCTCAGCGTTCTTTACATTTGCGATACCTAATATAAATATTAGTGGTTCATACGGATTATTCTTTATTTCATCTAGAATTCTTTGTTTTTCAATTCCTTTATTAAAGTTGTTGCTGTTTTCAAGGTTCATATTCATATTGTAACATTTTTGAACTATCTTTATACTCCCTACAACTCATTTACCCCGTCGAACAACTTTGGGTGTTTTTCTGATTCGATTATAATGCGGTTCATCATGGCCACTGATTCTACTGGGTATTTGCCCTGGGCAGATTCTTCGGACAGCATTACGGCGTCTGCACCACAGAAAACAGCATATGCAACGTCGGTAACTTCGGCACGTGTTGGGTTTTCGTTTTCTGTCATGGACAACATCATTTGTGTGGCAACTATTACAGGTTTACCAGCAGTTTTACATTTAGCAATTATTTCTTTCTCAACAAAAGGTATTTGTTCTAACGGAACTTCGTTACCCATGTCTCCACGGGCTACCATAATGGCGTCTGCAGATTCTATAATTTCGTCTATTTTTTCTATGGCAACAGCACGTTCTATTTTAGCTATTATGGGCACTACATAACCGTTTTGTTGCATTAGGTTGCGTAAAATTTGTATATCAGATGCAGAACCAACATACGACATAGCTACGTAGTCTACTTTTTGTTCTTGGCCAAAATGAAGGTCGCGAATGTCTTTTTCAGTTAGTACATCTGTAGAACCATGTTTAAATTCATGGCCGTCTGTGGCCTGTACACGCGGGCCTGACAAGTCCTGCACTATTGGTATAGAAATGTTCATTTCGTTTGCTACCTGGCGTACAGTGGCTATATAGCCAGCATGTTCGGCATATGTACCCCAAGAAAAGTTTAGGCGTACAACACCCAGGTTGTTTTGTGCCATTTTTTGTATTGTTTCTAAGTCTTTACTTGCCGGACCAATGGTGGCAACAATTTTTACTGATTTCATTTTATAATGTTATGTTTATTAGTCTGTTATATTTGGCCATTCTTTCGGGTTTTATAGGCGAACCTGACTTTAAACCAAAGCAAGAAAAAGCATAACATAAATCGGCAATAAAATCATCGTTTGTTTCCCCACTTCTGTGGCTAACTATAAGTTTAATGTCGTTGTTACTTGCCAGTTGCATGGTTGCTAATGTTTCTGTCAGTGTACCTATCTGGTTTGGTTTTATTATCATGGCATTTATGCTGTTGTTGTCTATGGCATGTTGCACAAGTTGTTTGTTTGTAACAGTAAGGTCGTCGCCCATTACAATGGTGCCGGGGTGTTGTTGTTTCAGTTGTGCAAAACTGGCAAAATCTTCTTCGTTAAACGGGTCTTCTATAGACAATAAATTAAATTCGGCAATCAGTTCTGCATAAAGTTGTACCATATCGGCCGTACTGTAATCCTTGCCATCTATAACATACACGCCGTTACTATAAAAAGACGAAGCCGCTACATCTAATGCTAAACGTAGTTTGCCCACGTAGCCGTTTTCGTCTATGGCACGTTGTAGGTATACCAGTGGTTTGCGTATGTCTGTAACTGGTGGTGCAAAACCACCTTCGTCGCCCAGCACAAGTTCTGTTACACCAGTGTCAGACTTTATAATATTTTCTAAACTACGTTGCACTGCTAGGCCCATGTTTACCGCATCAGCAACACTACTGTCTACTGACACTACATGGTATTCCTGAAAAGCTAAACCGTTTTTTGCATGCTTGCCACCGTTTACCAGGTTCATGTATATGTGCGGTATTTTTTGTGTTGGTTTTATGTCGGCAAGTTTTTGTAAGTATTCGTATGTTTGCATACCGCTGATTGCGGCACCAAGTTTGGCACATGCCACACTAACACCAATGGTGTTGTTTGAACCCAGTTTGTCTTTGTTAGTTGTACCGTCTAGTTGCAACAGTGTTGCGTCTATACCAGCCTGGTCTAATGCGTCGTGGCCTATTAACACTGGGGCTATAATGCTGTTACATACGTTTATGGCGTTTTGTACACCATGTCCGTCGGCGTCGCGTAGTTCGTGGGCTTCGTGGGCACCTGTACTGGCACCCGAAGGTACTGCAAACGAACCATGCACATCGCCACAACTAACTGTAACTAACAGTGTTGGGTTACCACGTGAATCTAATATTTGTTCTGCAATTATGTTTGTTATTTGTGTGTTCATTTTATTTTTCTGTATATAAAACCATAAGGTCTGAAACATTTGCACCTGTTGCACCTGTTAACAGCATGTCGCCCGAGGCACTAAACGCTGGGTACACGTCGTCTTTGTCTAAACAGTTTTTAATGTCTACAGCGTGTGTTTTAAGGTTGTCTATTGTTTGCATGTCTACAACGGCACCTGCGGCGTCAGAATTGTCCATACCGTCTGAAGCTAATGGCAAGAAAACCATACCCGGCTGTATTAGCCCCATGTCTACAGACTGTAGTGCCATGTACAAATTTCTACCACCAGAACCACCTGTATGTTTAACTTCTAGGTTAGGTTCACCGGCTGCCAGTACAACCTGGGCACCAGTAGTTTTTTGTTTATCAAATATTTTGCCCAGGGCAATGTTTGTTTCGTCATATAGTTCAGTAGAAACTATTTCTGTTGTTAGGCCCATAGATTTTGCCTTTTCTGCCATGGCGTTAACGGCTGTTGTGTTTGAAACTAAAACAAAGTTAAAAACTTTTTCAAAATAAATATTGTCCTTGGGTGTTTCTACTAGTTCGTATGTACCCAGTTTTTCTGTGTCTATTATTTTCTGCGCATCGGCAATGGTGGTGTTGTCTTTGTATGTTGGGCCCGAAGCTACGTCGTCAAAATGGTCGCCCGGAACGTCTGAAAAAACCAAACCTATAACTGTGGCTGGGTATGCAATTTTAGCCAAGCCACCACCCTTGAGCAAAGACAGGTGTTTACGTACAGTGTTCATTTCCATGGTAGTTTTACCTTTTTTAATAAAATTGTCGTAAAGGTAACTACTTTGGTCGCATTCAGATTCGGGGTAACACAACAATGCAGACCCACCACCCGAAACAATGGCAATAACCAGGTCGTCTGCACCGGACTGGTCTACAATGTCGAATATTTTTTTGCCTGGTTCTATATTTGCATCTGTTGGGCGTGGGTGTGTGCCGGCATATGTTTGTATATAGTCGCAAGTAACTTTGTGCAGACCTATAACAGCACCTTCGTTTATTTTATTACCCAGAACTTTTTCCAGCGCCTGTGCTGCAGTACACGAAGCTTTGCCAAAACCAACAACTTTTATTTTACTGAATTTTGTTAAATCGAAACTATTACCTAAAACTGTCAGTATATTGTTTTCTAATTTTACAGAATTTAATATTACTTGTTCTGTATTTATAGCGTCGTAACCCGCATTTGCTATAGCTAGGGCTGTTTTACGCGCGTCAGTAGTGGCTACATCGGCATAGTTGTTAAACCATTGTTTTTCCATATATTTATAGGTATTTTTTAATTGTTTCGGCAGAATTTATAAATAAGTCTTTTTCTGTTTGTGTTAGTTCTACAGGCCACGGTTTTACTACACCAACAGCACCAACAACAGCCGGCGCACCCATACATACTGCATTTACACCGTTATAGTTTTCTAACCTGTACGAAATAGGCAGAACTTTGTTTTGGTCTAGTAATATAGCTTCTACTATGTCTGTAACTACCATGCCTATACCGTAAAATGTGGCACCTTTTTCTTTGATAATTTCGTAAACTTCGTTTTTAACTTCGCCTGTTATAGTTGCCATTTCGTCTACAGAAAGCATTTCTGATATAGGCTTACCAGCTACAGAAACAGTGCTCCATGCAACTTGTTCGCCGTCGCCATGTTCGCCCATTACAAAACCTTCAACTTGTTTTGCATCAATGTCAAAACGGTGACCCAAGTTTGTACGCAGTCGTGCAGTGTCTAGGCATGTACCAGTACCAAAAACTTGTGTATGTGGCAGACCAGACAGTTCCTGTACTAGGTAGGTTATAATGTCGACTGGGTTGCTAACAACCAGCACAATAGCATTTGGTTTAAAGCCACCTATTTCGGTAATTATACTTGTAGTTATGGTTTTGTTTTTAGTAACAAGGTCCAGGCGGGTTTCGCCTGGTTTTTGGGCAACACCAGCAGTTAGTATAACAATGTCGGCTGTGCGTGCGTCGGCATATGTACCGTTTACAATGTTGCCTGTTTCAGTAAAAGAAATAGCGTCGCCCAGGTCCAACACTTCACCATGTTCCTTGTCTATATTTACATCTATTAAAAATATTTCTGCGACTAAGTTTTTGATCAGTAATGCATAGGCAATAGTAGACCCCACCGCCCCTGCACCAACAACGGCAACTTTTTTAATCGATGTTTCGTTTGTCATAATGTGTATATTATAGCACATTAAAATACACGAAACACTCCAAACCATATGCGTGATTTTTTATAAACCATATGTTAGTATACACACATGCGCGGTTAGCTCAGTTGGTAGAGCGCGTCATTGACGTTGACGATGTCACAGGTTCGACTCCTGTATCGCGCACAAAAAAAGCATACGATTTTTACACCATATGCTTTGAATGATTTTATTTTACTTTGTCTGGCTGTATGCCAAAAAACTCGCTTAGAATAATATCCGTGGCCAAAATTGTTTCATTAACATACCCAATGTTGTTTACAAGACTCCAAGAATTAACTTTGCATTTAATGCGATCTTGTTTTACATCAAACATTTTTGAAATAATACTTTGCTGATCCACTTTTTTGTCGAACAGGCGTTTTCGAAGGGTTTCGTTTAACTGAATACCTTCTTTGCCAAAATTATCCATGTCCACTGGGTCAACGGCATCGAAAAATATTGTTCTAGCACGGTTACCAAAAACTGACTGAAAAAGAATTGCTTCTTCCACACTACATACGGTCATAGTTCTGATACCTTTTTCATGCAAACGCCTTAACTCTGAACTACTGGTGCCATAGAAATTATTACCAATTTTTTTATGTACCACAATACGTTTTTCAGCCAATTCTTCGAAGAAATCTTTCTCACTTTTAAAGTAGTAATCTACTCCATAAGTTTCTTTATCAGTACTGTCACGGGTTGTCCACGATACTGATTTTTTCAAACTCTCTGAAAATCGTTTTTGGATTATTTCAACTATTTTTTCCATATCACTGCCGGCAGTGCCAGTAACAATAAGGATTTTAAAATTTTCAGGCAAGCCAAATTCAATTAAGTTTTTGTTAACTTGCCAGTTGTCGGGTATTTGTAATTCTTTTATCATAACTAAAATGTATTTTTTATTACCCTAACACATATATACACAATAGTAAAGTCCCTGCACGTGCTATGGTGCAGGGACTTGGCTCTTAAAAAACACTTTAATTAACTGCCTCATGTGCATAAGGCTGTTTTCTATCTGGTCTGCATCATTTATTCTATATGCAATACCAGTTTTTCTTTTTCTTTGCTCGGTAACTAGTGCTATTGTTTTTTCAACATCTTCGTCTGAAAAAGATTGTGCTAACAACCTTTCCCTGATTGTTTTGTTTATGTCTATAACACTGTTGTATATATCTAAAATTTCTTGCAAAGTTGTGTTTTTGTCATTCAACTTGTTACTTAGTTGTGATAAAGGCATTGGTAGCGAATGCACCAAACTTGTTGGGTTCATTACATCAACAAACACCATTAAATCTTTGGGTCTACGTATGTGTTGATCTATATTTTCTACATCAACAACAATTATATTAATAGTGTTTTTATACACTTCCTTAAGCATTTCAGCTAATACTGCCTGTTTACCTATATGACCTTTATATCCAACTAATACAACTTGGGGTTTTTGGGTTTTATTTTCTTGTTCCATGTGCTTATTTTTTTATTACAATAGCACACCTAAACACGCTAGTCAAATGAAGGTTTTTTTGCTATAGTACCCTACATGAACATCTTGTCTATAGAAACAAGTTGCGACGAAACCGCAATAAGTATAGTTAGTGCAAACAACACTGACAACCCAGATTTTAAAATACTAGGCAACACCGTTGCTACCCAAATAGAATTACATGCACAATATGGGGGTGTTTTTCCGATGATGGCAAAACGCGAACACAGCAAAAACATTATTCCTGTTTTAGTTGAAACTTTAAAGAAGGCTAATTTATATGTGGAAGAACCTCACCCCCGTCCCCTCTCCATAAACAATGGAGAGGGGCAAAGTTCAATACAAGAAATTCTAACTCGCGAACCTGAACTATTAGTTTTATGTAAAGAATATTTGCCACATATAGGCAAACCAGATGTAGATGTAATAGTTGTTACCAGTGGCCCAGGCTTAGAACCTGCATTATGGGTTGGTGTAAACTTTGCCAAAGCACTAAGTACACTGTGGAACATACCTGTGGTACCTGTAAACCACATGGAAGGCCACATAATGAGCCCTATACTAACCGCGGACGGCACAATAAACGTTGAATTCCCTGCATTAGCGTTACTGATCAGTGGTGGCCATACAGAACTAGTTTTAGTAAACAACTGGATGGACTATAAAAAAATAGGCCAAACACGCGACGACGCTGTCGGTGAAGCTTTCGACAAAGTTGCCCGCATGATGGACCTACCCTACCCAGGTGGCCCGCAGATTTCAAAGTTAGCGGAAGAATGGCGGAATCTCCTCCTTAATCAAGGAGGAGTACCCGTAGGGGGAGGTGGTAACGAAATAAGTCACCACCCCGTCAGTAGTCGGCCTTTGAATGGAACGTTAGGCCGACACGATTCCGCAGAATCGACCCCTCCTCCACAAGGAGGGGAAATTAAACTTCCCCGCCCAATGCTACACAGCAACGATTACGATTTTTCTTTCTCTGGTTTAAAAACAGCCGTGTTGTATGCAATTCAAGACATTAAAAAAGACGGCGGCGTACTAAATGACGACACTAAAAAACAAATAGCCTGTGAATTTGAAAACGCAGCAACAGATGTGCTATTAGCAAAAACATTCCGGGCCATAGTCGAATACGGCGTACAAACACTACTTATCGGTGGTGGTGTTGCTGCAAACAAATTTATTAAAAAATCTTTTACTGAAAAACAAACTGCCGAATACCCAGACCTAAAAATACTGTTACCTGAAAAAGACTTGTCTACAGACAACGCCCTAATGATAGCCATTGCTGGTTACTATAGGTACCAACACATCATGGCAGGCAACAAAAAATTCCCACTAACCTTTGTGGCTAATGGGAATTGGGGGGTTGATTCTTAATTTAGAACATCTTGATTTTATCCTCATTGTTTACTTTTGCTATAAACGCCGGATCAAATTCAGACTTATCTGCATCAAAATACGGGAACTTTCTAGAAAGATCGTTCAGCATGTCACTGCATGGTCCTAAATAAAACTTACTGGGTGATTTTTTAAAATCGACCTCTTCATTGGTGATTATAAAATTTGACAAGGCTAAGCATTTGTCTAAGTCAGGAAACTCAGAAGCCTCTAATTCCTTAAAATAGTCAAAACTATAACCTTTCAGCGGTTCTTCCATTTGAGATCGTTTATAACGAACTTCCTTGCTTGCATCAATGCCAACAACTATACCACCTATTGACCGAAAAAATTCAATCTCAGTAGCATTTTTTAAAGACCGTACAAACACCACACTTCGATTAACGATCTTATCTAATTTAAGACCCTTAACAAAGTAGGCATTACCATAAAGGTGTCGCATAGTATTCATGTATTCACGAATTTCTGCTTTGTTTTCCGAGTTTATAACATGCCCAGAAGACATCTTAGAATCAAAGGCAGCAAAAGCCGACAATGAATAAACTTCGGTACAACTTAACCTACTAGAAATATATTCTACATAGGCTCTTTTACCAGCATAAATTGGTCCAGTAACAGCTAGAAGGATCGGTTTTTCAATGAGTATTGTCATAAAAATAGCGTTTAGGTTTTTTATATAATAACACCTAGGCATAAAAATGTCAAAACATTCGCCCTAACTGTGGAAAAGTGCTATAATCGCCTTATGGAAAAAGACATTCCGGCTAAATTACTAGCCCCGTATAACCCTACCGAAACAGAGTCTCGCATTTACAAAATGTGGGAAGAATCTGGCTTTTTTAACCCCGATGTCTGCGTCGAAAAAGGTGTAACTGCACCTGATGCACCAACTTATTCTATAGTTATGCCCCCGCCAAACGTTACCGGTGTTCTACACATGGGCCATGCGCTGATGTTAACAGTGCAAGACATATTTATACGCTACAAACGTATGAACGGTTTCCGTACATTATGGATACCAGGTACAGACCATGCTGCCATAGCCACACAGTCCAAAGTTGAAAAAGATATTCAGAAAAAAGAAGGTAAAACTAGACACGACCTAGGCCGTGAAGAAATGCTTCGTCGCATAGAAATATTTGCCCAAGAAAGCCACGACACAATTGCGTCACAAATACGTGTTATGGGTAGTTCTTGCGACTGGTCTCGAGAAACTTTTACATTAGACGAACCACGTACACTAGCAGTACGCACAATGTTTAAAAAAATGTACGACGACGGGCTAATATACCGTGGCCACCGCATAGTAAACTGGGACCCAAAAGGTCAAACAACAATTTCAGACGACGAAATAGTTTACGAAGCACGCAAATCTGTTTTATACACATTTAAATATTCTAAAGACTTCCCTATTGCTATATCTACAACACGTCCTGAAACAAAGGTTGGCGATGTGGCCGTAGCCGTACACCCCGAAGACGAACGATATACACAATACGTTGGCAAGGAATACGATGTGGTTTTTTGTGGTGTTCCACTACATATTAAAATCATCGCAGACAACGCCGTAGAAAAAGACTTTGGTACAGGTGCATTAGGTGTTACACCAGCACATTCTATTATCGACTGGGAAATGTCTGAAAGACATAACCTACCTCAGCCGCAAGTTATAAACGAATACGCCAAAATGACAGTTGGCGGCGAAGACTTGCTTGGTAAAAAAGTTACCGAAGCCCGCGAAGTAATAGTACAATGGCTACGCGACGAAGGTTTGCTAGAAAATGAAAAAGAAACTGACCAAAATGTTGCTACAGCAGAACGCACAGGCGGTATTATAGAACCGTTACCTAAACTTCAATGGTTTATAAATGTTAACAAACCTATTCCTGAACGCGACAACAAAACACTTAAGGAACTAATGCGCGCACCAGTAGCAGATGGACAAATAAAAATAATACCTGACTATTTTGGTAAAACATATTTCCACTGGATAGACAACTTAAAAGACTGGTGTATATCACGCCAAATATGGTACGGGCACCGTATACCAGTGTGGTACCGTGGTGACGAAATATACACAGGTGTAAATGCACCCGAGGGCGCAGACTGGACACAAGATGGAGACACTTTGGACACATGGTTTTCTTCAGCATTGTGGACATTTTCTACATTAGGTTGGCCTAACAATACAAAAGACCTAGAACTATACCACCCAACAGACATGTTAGAAACTGGTTACGAAATACTTTTCTTTTGGGTTGCCCGCATGATACTAATGACAGAATATGCATTAGGTACAATACCTTTTAAAAATATTTATCTAAACGGAACTGTGCGCGACGCAAAAGGCCAAAAAATGTCTAAATCGTTGGGCAACGGAATCGACCCACTTGAAATAGCAGAAAAATATGGTTCAGATGCAGGGCGCATGTCACTGATAGTTGGCACAGCACCTGGTACAGATTCAAAAGTTTCAGAAGACAAAATAAAAGGTTACAAAAACTTTGCTAACAAAATCTGGAACATTACCCGATTTATACTAACCAGTGCACCAACATATTCAGACAGTGCGCAACTGACAGATGTAGATCAGGCACATTACGTTGCATGGCAGGACACAGCACGTGACATAACTAAAAACATAGAAAACTACCAACTACACTTAGCGTCAGACAGTATATACCACTACCTGTGGGACACATTTGCATCAACATTAATCGAAGATAGTAAACCTATATTGTCAGGTACTGACACAGTTGCACAACAGTCACGCACAAGGCTACTAAACCAAATACTACGCGAATCTATAACTGTACTACATCCGTTTATGCCGTTCGTTACCGAGGAACTTTGGGCACTATTACCAGCCCGACTAGAAAGTCTTTCTGGCGGGAATAATAAACAACTACTATGCGTTACCCGCTGGCCTTACCAGGCGTAAAAGAATTTGCATATGCAACAGTCGGTGGTGTTGGACCCACATTGCTTTGGTTATGGTTTTGGTTACGCCAAGAAGACGAAGGCCACACAGAACCCCGTGGGCTAATACTACTGTGTTACATCATGGGTGGTTTAATGGTTATGCTTGCTATACCACTACAGAAACTTGCTAGCCATTTTACGGGTATGGTGGGTTTGTTGCCCATAGTGTTGTGGGCCAGTATAGAGGAACTTTTAAAATACAAAGCTGTTTCAGTACTAGCACTTAAAAGTAAATTCGCCGACCGTGCTATCGACTTCCCCATGTATATGATAGCCGGTGCACTGGGTTTTGCAGCATGCGAAAACATTTTGTATCTACTACACCCACTAACCCAGGGCGACATGACGGTTAGTTTACTAACAACTAACTTACGTTTTCTTGGTTCGTCACTACTACATGCCATGTCTTCGTCGTTGATTGGTATTAGTTTAGGTTTGTCGTACTACCGTGGTTGGGTAAGTAGAAAAATATATTTATTTTTCGGAATAATTTCTGCAATTGCCTTGCATAGTGCGTTTAATTTTTTTATAATGAATAAGACCGGTGTACACACATGGCAAACATTAGCTATGTTGTGGGTTTTCACGGTAATAACCATTCTCATGTTCGAGAAATTAAAACGTATTAAAACGCCCGCATACACGGGCATAATTATAAACAACAATGCTTAAAAAAAGATCTTTCTTTGAACGACTAACAGGCGGTATCAGACTAGAAGACGAAACTGAAGCCGAAACAACAACACAACCTGAAAAATCAGTTGCTCCACAAAAAACCATGGCCATTCACCCGTCGGGCGAATCTACAAACATAGTTGCAGAAGACGAACCCGAAGAAGGCCAGTTAACAGTGGACGTATACGAAACCCCTAACGAAATAATCGTTCAGGCATTTGTTGCTGGTGTTAAACCCGAAGATTTGACCATAACCATAACCCGTAACACAGTTCTAATACGTGGGCGCCGTGAAGAAAACAAAACCATAATGCACGACGACTATATTTCGCGCGAACTGTACTGGGGTGCGTTTTCTAGAACAATTGAACTACCTGTAGAAGTAGAACCCGAAGCCGCAGATGCAATAGAAAAACACGGGCTACTATCTATAAAGGTACCTAAAATAGATAAAAGTAAAAAGGCTAGTTTGAAAGTTAAATCACTATAAAACAAAACAAAAAACCGCAAATGCGGTTTTTTGTTTTGTGCTTGAGGGCAAGCTTGTAAGCCGACATATTTGTGCCTAGGACCAGGGTTGAACTGGTGACCCTTCGCTCTTCAGGCGAATGCTCTACCAACTGAGCTACCTAGGCATTTAACTTTTTAATTATAGCAAAATACGTCCTTTTTGCAAGTCGAACAAGATAGTTTATAGCTTAGAGCATCTTGTGCTATATTTTAATTATGAGAATATGTAAACTTTGTAATAATACATTTAAAAGTTACCAAAGTAGATGTGTGTCTAGATGCGGTTCTTGTAATACAAAGATTAGACGTTTCAGGGTAAAAGACGCTGCAATAAAATACTTAGGAGGTAAATGTACAAAATGCAATTGGAGCGGAAATCAAGCAGCATTACAGTTCCACCACAAAGATCCAAAACAAAAAGATTTTACTATTGGAAATGTTGCAAATAAAAGTTTGGATTCGGTAAAAAAGGAAATAAAAAAAAGCATCTTACTATGCGCAAATTGCCATATGATCGAACACAGCACAAAAGATAGTGATGTATTTATTAAAGAAGCCCTTAATTACAAGGGCAAAAGACTTATTTTATAAAATATTTTTATTGTCCGTTTACTCCGGTTTGACTTAGAAAGTCTTCAATGTGTTTTGCACCAGAAAGTGTTTTCATAAAATCTGGAGAAACACTAGTTTCAGAACCATCGCCACCTGTATAGGTGTTTAACAACGTGCCCATAAACGGCTTAATAAAGTAAAATGAACCTAACGCCAGCAATATCAAGAAAATCCAATATGCAAACTTAGAATATAAGTTAACTTGGTTTAGTCGATATATCTTTTTTAATAATTGATGGTTTTCAGTTTGCTGTTTTGAAAGCGCTTCAATCATTGCCTTAGTTTCAACGTCCATTGCAGTAGTATACCCCGACACTTATTTTTTTGCAAATTGACAAAATAGGTGTGGGGGTATAGCAAATATACGTAAAATTTCAACTTTTATGGCACCGGGCAGATATTGCATATTTAGGCATAAAAAAACCCGATATATTTACATATATCGGGCCAAAAGAATTTTTGATATTAGAACGAGTGACTCGCTCTATAAGAAAAATTCTTCTTACCATGGCATTTGCCATGGAGTTGGTTTTTGTTTGAACAAGAACTCAAAAGGATCAAAGCGGCAATGATTATAAGAATTGTTTTCATAGGAAGTGTTGGGGGTTTAAAATAGTTGTTTTGTGACTTAAATTTCCGTTTGCAGAAACTAAAGTCACAAAACAACACCCAAAATCAAATAACCTTATCTGTATAAAGTATAGCATATTGTGTTTGATTTGTCAATACCCATATTCTGTGCTGTAATTAAACGATATTGTGCCCCTACCCCGAATCGAACGAGGATCTACTCCTTAGGACGGAACTGTTCTATCCATTGAACTATAGGGGCAATTAGACTAAGTAAAAAGGCTCATAAGAGCCTTTTTACTATACGATATTTATGCCTTAAATACTAGCCAGTAATACCCAACAGTTCACGTATACGAGGTTCGTTAAATCCAACTATAAGGTCGTTACCTATAGTTATAACTGGTACGCCCATTTGGCCACTTTTAGTAACCATTTCTGTGCGCTTTGCCATATCTACTGAAACATCGTATGTAGAATACTGCACATTATGTTCAGCGAAAAACTCCTTGGCTAGGTTACAAAAATGACATGTTGGTGTTGTATATATTGCTACTGGTTTCATATATGATTTGCGGGTTATTTATAATACGCCTATTATAACACCGTTTTAGAAAAATGAAAAAGGCCAATAATATGGGTATAATATTGGCCGGTTTTTACTAAAAAATAATGTAATTAGATCTATTTTGTTCTGTGTACACTGATAGAACAAGTATGCAGTAGCCAGTAAACGTAGTGATGCAAAAAAAGCACGCCATGATGTTTACAATAGAATCAATTTCTACTTTAGTTACTGTAAGAACAGTACCTAACAGCGCAACAAACACATTGTGGGTTAGCACACCACCAAGTACAACAGCAAACAACAAAGAAGATGTTGCACAAATGCAAATAAATACTTTAGATATTTTCATTTTGATATATAATTTATGTTTGCATACATTATTACACAACCCGCAAACACAAGTCAAATCTCAAAATACTATTTTTTACTTCTGAAAATGTTTTTAAGTTTATCTATAAAAGACAGGTCTGGGGCTGTTTCTACAGGCAAACTGTTTTCTGTATCGGTTATTAGTATTACTTGTTCGCCAGGCTTGGCTACTGGGTACTGGCTACGTAGGTAGTTTTCTATACCCTGCTCGGTTTTCAAAGACTCTACTTTTGCCATCATAGCCGCTTCGTCGGCCTTAGATTTTAACACCGCCTGTTCAGCTGTGTCGCGTTTTGTTTTTACTTGGTGGTATTTACCATATACGTTGTACAAAGAAAGCGAAAGTAGCACCAAAAGTACCAACAATATAAAAAGTACTGGTTTAGTGTAGAAATAGTCTGAAGCCTTTTTGTGCATTTGAAAACCGCTCATAATAGTGCTAGTATAACAGTATGCTTTTCAACACACAACATAAGAAGAAGTTCCAACGAATATTTGCCGTTTTTTGTGCATTGATCATTATCTCAATGTTAACACTTCTAATCGGCCCCCTATTCCGCGGATATTAATATTAAGCAAAAAAGTCGGAAAAATGTTTTAAACATTTTTCCGACTTTTTTATTTGTTTTAGATTTTATGTGTAAATCTAAATGCACTAGGCAAGACCTAGTGCATTTTGAATTTTTCTGTCACCTGTAACCTGCCCACTATAACCTGCTTTTAGTCCTTCATCATTTTTACAAAGACGTCTTGGTCTATGTGTACCCGGCCTTCGGCCTTCATACGTTTCTTACCTTTTTTCTGCTTTTCCCATAGCTTCATACGGCGTGTAATGTCGCCCCCGTACATGTGCTGTGTTACATCCTTTTTAAAGGCAGACATGCCCTTAGAAGCCAATATACGGCCCAAGGCAACGCCCTGGATCTTAAATGCGAACTGTTCGCGGGACAGCAGTTGTTCCAGCTTTTCTACGGCTTTTTCAGCTTCGCCCTGAACACGGCGTTTAGCAATAACACGGGAAAAAGCAGGTACAACTTCGTCGGCAATTACAATGTCTAAACGGGTTACGTCAGCTTCGCGCATGTCGGCCATTTCGTATGATATAGATGCATAGCCAGAAGAAACACTTTTTAGTTCATCAAAAAAGTTACGCATCATTTCGCGTAGTGGCATAGTAAGTCCGATACGAGAACGACTGTCGCCAAAGTTTATAACTTCGTGCACTTCGGCTTCATGGTCGTACAGCATTGGCATTAGTGGACTAACATATGTAGTCGGTGTAATTATAGTTGCATTTACCCATGGTTCCATAACCTTGGCAACCTGGCCGTCGTTTGGAAACATTATAGGAGTGTAAACAGTTTCCTCCTTAGCAGGTACACCGGGACTAGCTTTATATGTAATAACATATGTAATAGAAGGTGTAGTTACAATTAGTTCCAAACTAAATTCACGTCGTAAACGTTCAGTAATAATTTCAAGGTGTAACATACCTAAGAAACCACAACGAAAACCACGGCCTAATATACCTGAGGTTTCTTCTTCATGACTAAATGACGAATCAGACAAACGTAAACGGTCTAATGCTTTTTTAAGTTCTGGAAAGTCATCTTGCGACTCTGGGTAAACAGATGCCCATACAACAGGACTGGGTTTAAAATACCCCGGAATAAGTTCCATTGGTTTTCTGGTAAATGTAATAGTGTCACCTACTGACGCTATACCTGGTTTTTTAATACCAGTTACCATGTAACCGATTTCACCCATTGCTAGTTCAGGTAGTGCTTTTTCTGTTGGCACAAATGTACCAACTTCTAGTGGACTAAACTGTTCGCCTGACACACCGAAAACAAGGTTGTCGCCTTTTTTAAAACTACCATCGATAACACGCACATAAACTATAACCCCACGGTGGTTTGAATATTGGAAATCAAACACAAGTGCACGACCAGTGTCGGAAGCAACAACACCAGCTGGTGGTGGTACTATGTCTATTATTTTCTGTAGTAGTTCAGGTACGCCCTGTCCAGTACGGCCAGATACTAACAGTATTGTAGCTGGATCAATGTCTAACAATGTGGCAACTTCTGCACGTACATCGTCTACGCGGGCTAATGGTGAATCTACTTTAGACAAAACTGGTATTATAGTTAGCCCAGATTCGCGTGCCATACCTAGTGTGGTTAGTGTTTGTGCTTGCACACCTTGGGTTGCGTCTACCAGCAATATAGAGCCTTCTACAGCCTTTAGTGCGCGAGATACTTCATATGAAAAGTCGATATGCCCCGGAGTGTCGATAAGGTTCATTTCATAAGTAGGGCCACCTGCAACTGGTGTGTGTTCCATACGCACAGGCTGCATTTTAATAGTTATGCCACGTTCGCGCTCTAGTTCCATTTGGTCCAGAACCTGGTCGCGCATGTCGCGGGCCTGTATAGTGCCGGTAACTTCTAGCATGCGGTCGGCAAGTGTCGACTTGCCGTGGTCTATATGGGCAATTATTGAAAAGTTTCGAATTCGACTTACATCCATAGGGGCTATAGTAGCAAAATAAACAACATTTTGCTACTATTCCGATTGTTTTTTAAATTAAAAAAGCGTCATCGAAATATCGATAACGCTTTAAATTTTAGCAGAAATTTTAGGAATGAATGTTAATATCTTTGATTTCACCACCTTCTTGAGTAGTTATTTTAATATTACTATTTTCATCAATAATAATCGAAAACCAACTAGTGCCTTGAGACCTTACTGCATCAAAATACAGGCAAGAATTTGATATTGTAATTGAAACCTTAAAATAATCGACAGTCACTTCTTTCGATGAAAAAATGCCAGTTTTTACCCGAAGAAAATCCATATCGTATTCAGCTACAGTGGACACAATAATTGCTGAAACGTCTTTCACAGATTCATCCATGCCTTTAGGATGAAGCTTAAAACTAATTATCTTACCGACAAGCTTTGAAAAAGAGTCGGATTCGTTTAAATTAAGTAAGCTTTTTGCTTTTATTTCTAATGCGCTCATGATTGTTTATAATTAAGGAATGTTTAACTTTTTTTATTATACACTTTTATATATAAATAGTCAATATTAAAAATATCCTGAATTATTTTAATCAAATTATTATTATATTTTAATTAACACTACGTGAAGTGAATTTAATTTTATGGAATATAGGCATTATGTGTTTATTTTTAGCAAACACCAACACTGTTGCCCATAGTGCCCCGCCGACTAGACCCACAGTTAGTACGCGTGCAAGTTCTGTTTTAGCAGATATTACAGACGGCACTAAACTATAAGACACATGCAAACCGCCATATAACACTATACCTAACAATACACCAGCACCAATAACGTCGGCACCGTGGCTAATAATAGACCGCGCTGTGTAACGTGGAAAATGTTTTTTAATAGATATATACATTAGACCTATGTTTATGTATTCGCCCAGTGTATACGCTAACGGTAGTACTATCATGTTTGCATGTGGCAAACCACTAATGCCAAACAAATTTGTCAGAGCGTTTACAGCACCAGGCATGTATAGTGTGGCTTCGTAGCCAACATAAATTAATGCAACCAATGCAACAGCTGAAATACTATTTACTATTAGTGGTTGTTTAGTATTGCCCACCGCATAGTACATACGCACCAACACGTACAGTATGCCCTGTGTAGCTAACGACAAAACAAATATACCCAACGCTGCGCCGGTAACCTGCGCATGCGCATATGTAAATTTATACGAACCTAACAATATGTAAACTATCTGTGTTCGAAAAATAAAGAAAACAACAGACGCAGGTAAAGACCAGAAGAATATTTTTTCAGTTACACTGTGCGCTGTATTATAAAAATTGTCATGTGCATTTTCAGCATGCGACTTTGCTAAGTGTGGGAAAGAAGCAACAGCAAAAGACAAACCTATCATAGAAACTGGTACCATTTGTACTGTTAATGCAAATGTAAACAAAGACACGGCACCGACGCCAAATTTTGATGCAAATGCAACTATCCATATCAACACCAAACTATTAAGCGACAACGCAATGGTGCGTGGTATAGCCTGCATAAATACAGTTTTAATTGTGGCCCACGAATACCGTTGGAAACTTGGAAATAGCCGGTGTTTTTTAACTGCTGGTATTTGTAGCAACATATGCCCCGCCGCACCTAAAACTACACCCCATGCCAACCCCCACAAACCAAACTGTGGAAACAGTACTGTTATGCCTATAACAATGCCCAGGTTATACACCAGTGGTGCACATGACCACAATGCATACTGTTTATAATACTGCGTAACAATACCAAATATATTTGAAAAACCTAAAAATACCGGTGACAGCAACATTATACGGCTTATAGAAATAAGTGTTTTTGTATCTGCCACAGAATACGCAGGGGCAATTATTTTTGCTATGTATGGCATTGCAAAAAATACTATTACAGAAATAATTGCAATTAGTAATGCAAAGAAAGACGCCATGTCTGACAAAAACTTTTTTGCATTTACCCTTTCAGAATCGTCTTTCAAGTGGTTAGCTAAAAACGGCAACAATATAGTTACAGACACTAACGTAGCAATACTGTTAAATAAAAAGTCAGGTATACGAAACGCTGTGTAGTATATATCCAGTAGTTGTGTCGGACCCAGGACATGTGCCAGTGCCCTGTCGCGCACAAAACCCAACAACTGTGTTAATAGTCCCAATGCACTAATAATAAGCGCGGCCTGACCAACGTCTGTAAAACCTTTATTTATAAAGTAAGTTATTCGCTTCACGGAAATTTATTGTTTAGTATTTGTTTTTTTATTTTTATCTGTTTGTTGTATGTTTGGCACTGGTAAATTTAGTTGGTCTATTTTTTCTTTTAGGTTTTTGTAGTCTACATTTTCTGGACTAAGTCGTAGTAGTGCGTCTACCAGTGTTGTGGCTTCTTCTATAGAACCGTTTTTAACATCTGCCTGCGCCAACATATAACCTATACTTTGGTTTGGTGTTAACGAAAATGCCATTCTAAAGTCGTTTACTGAATCAACATTGTTACCCATTTGGCTTAGTAGTATACCCCTAGAAACGTATAGGTCGGCCATGTTCGGGTTGTATTTTATGGCAACACTTAGGTTGTTTACGGCACCGGCAAAGTCTTTTGCATTGTATGCAATCTGCGCCTTAAGTTGGTACGCGGCTACATAGTCAGGTTTTAGTTCCAAAGATTTGTTTATAAAACTAGTAGCATTTTCTATGTTTTTATTAGCTAGTTCTAAACGTGCCTTTGCCAACGGTACAGCTGGCGACTGTGGTACATAGTACCCGACTTTGTCGTATGCAGCAACACCGTTTGTATATGGGTCGCCGGCTATCTGTAGTGTGGTTGCTATTTCAAAAAACTGCCCAAGGTTTAACCAGTTACTGTAGTTAGCTGGGTCTATAGTAGTAGCCACAACACTAGAATTTTGTATTGCAGTAACCAGGTTCTGAGCTTCAGTTTCTGCGTTTTTTGTATTGCCACTTAACAATGTGTTCAGTTGGTTTGTATAAATTGTAGACAAAGTTCTATAGTACATGTCGTTTTTATTTTCAAGCTTTATAGCTTTTTGTATATATACTAACGCAGATTCAGCTGTGTTTGTTTGTGAAGCTTTTGTAAAATATATTACAGAACTAATTTTTGTAATAGAAAAATACAAACCAACAATAGAACCCACCATAACACATACCAGTACTAGTATGGTAAAAAAACTATTTCTAGGGTCTTTCAGGTATGTGTTTTTATAAACAGATATTATGTTTTTAGATGCTAACAGACCTACAAACATAGCTGTTGTTATAAACGTCAGAACAAATACAGTTACATTTGTGCCTATACAGAAATGTACAATCCATAGAAAAGCTGAAACAAAAAATGTAGTTACCAGTGGTGCGTCAAATTTTTCAGTTTTAAACTGTGCCAACAATACACGCACACCTGTAACAAAATATATAAACAAGAAAAACAACCATGCCACAAAACCTACAGCACCTGTTGTTACCAAAGATGTAAACACAGACCCGTAACCGTTTGTAAAACCTGTGTCCCAGTACTGGGTGTTGTTTATTTCTAGTGGTTTAAACTGCATCCATGTTTCTGCAAAACGCCCTGGCCCGTAGCCTACTAGTGTACGTAATGTGTTTGAACTAGTTTGTTTTTTATATATACCTAATGTTGCTTTTACAGAAGGCTGTGCATAGTTACTTACAAAGCCAACTTTAGAACTTATAAATGTGCCAACAAAACTGTTGCCTAATGTAAACAAAATACAAACAACAATAATTATAAATGTTGTAATGGGTATTGTTTTGCTTATTGGAGTGTTAGTTTGGTTTGGTTTGTGTAGCAGTGCAACACTATAAACGAAAAACAACAGTGCCACCACACCAGTTATAACCCATATCGAAACTATGTTTACTAGGGCCATTACCAACAAACCCATGGCAATAACAACCCAGTAAAAAACTTTATTTAAAACACCTTTTGTAGAAAACACACTGTAGCACATAGCCAACAGTACAACTGTAGCTGAAACTACACCGTAGTCTGTCCACGAACCAACCATGGTGTTGTTTATTATGCCTTTTATAAAAGACATATTGTATACCGAGTTTTTTGTAAGGTATGTAAATAAAACCAAAACAAAAGAAGCAATAAAAGATATAAATATAGTTCTGATTATACGTTTATGGTTACGTTCTGTGCCGGTATATTGTATACCTAAGAAATAAACTAAAACTAAAGACAAAACCGAGGCTACACTGCCTACTTCAAAAGACAAACCAAACATTGATTTATAAAAAGCGGGCGAAAAAAACGCCGACAAAGTTGTGGTTAACAAAACCAACATTAGACCCAGGTTTATGCGGGTTTTTGGGTATGAAACTTCGCCGTCTACAAAACGTGCAACGGCATATGCCAATATAGATATAGTTAACCCTATAACCAACAGTGCACCTTTTATAGAACCCAAGTTAATTGAAAAATACGGTATAAATAAAAACGGTAGCAGTATTATGGTTGCAAAAAAAGCAAACCTTGAAATTGCGTTCATGCGCAATAGCAGTTTAGGTGGATTCATATATGCAATTATACCACAGCACTATACTGCTGCAATGTTTATAAGTCTGCCAGGGACGTATATTATTTTCTTTATTTCTTTACCTTCTAGCCACTGTAAAACTTTTTCGTTTTTCATTGCAATAGACTCTACATCTGACTGTATTGCGTCAGTTGGTATTGTTATTTCAGCGCGAACTTTGCCGTTAACTTGCACACCGATGGTTACAGTGCTTGAAGTTATTTTCTTAGGGTTGTATTTAGGCCATGGGCTTTGATGAATACTGTTTTTTGAAGACTCAAAAACCGCCCATAATTCGTCTGTAACATGCGGTGCAAATGGGGCCAGTAACTGTAAGAATGTTTTAAACATATCTACAGGCACAGTGGGTGCATTTTCAAATTCATTTAGACATATCATTAAACTAGATATTGCAGTATTGAATGCAAAGTTTTCTATATCTTCGGTAACTTTCTTAATGGTTTTATGTAAAGTTATGACAGTAGTTTCAGAAATAGCGGAAGCGGAGAACGATTTTGAATGGTCTGGCTGAGCGATTTTTGCCGAAGGTGAAAAATGTCGCGAAGAGATCCCCGCCCGACCGAGTCCTTCGGGCAGGCGAGGACCTGAAAAATCGTTCTCCGGTGAAGCTATTATTTTTTGACCTAATCTCCAAACACGTTCAATAAACCGGCGTGAACCTATTATACTTTCAGTGTTCCATGGCTGGCTTGCAGTAAACGGCCCCATAAACATTTCATATACACGTAATGTGTCTGCACCAAATGTTTTTATTATATCGTCTGGGTTTACTACATTACCCCAACGTTTAGACATTTTACGGCCATCGGCAGCTAATATTAGACCCTGGTTGTACATTTTTTTAAACGGTTCTTCGGTATTTACTGAACCGATATCTTTCAAAAACTTATGCCAGAAACGTGAATACAACAAATGCCCGGTAACGTGTTCTGCACCGCCTACATACACGTCTACATTTTTCCAATATGCTATTTCTTTGTCACCTACTAACGACTTTGCATTTTTCGGGTCCATATAACGTAGGAAATACCAAGAAGATCCCGCCCAACCCGGCATAGTGTTTGTTTCATAACCTTTATCTGTCCAAGACTTAACACCTGCCAACGGCCCCTCAGCCTTACCTGTAGGTTCGTACGACTTTACGTTTGGTAGTTCTAGTGGAAGTTTTTTAACTTCGTGTATTATTCCACCTTTGTCGCGGTATAGTGGAATAGGTTCGCCCCAGTAACGCTGACGTGCAAATATTGCATCACGCATTTTGTAGTTTGTTATAGTTCTGCCACCTACTGATTTTGTAATTTCTATTTTAGCTTTTTCTGAAGGCATTCCTGTAAATGAACCAGAATTTATTGCGTAACCCAAACCTGTATAACATTCGTACTGTAAATTTACTTCTACATCTGACCAACTTCTTGAACCCATTGGTACAGGCTTAAGAGTTTTTTCGTCATTAAGGTTTACTGCAATAACTTTTTTAATATCTAATTTATATTTCTTTGCAAATTCAAAGTCGCGTTCGTCGTGCGCCGGTACAGACATAACAGCACCAGTACCATAACCAGCTAAAACATAGTCGGCCACCCATACAGGAACAGCTTCGCCGTTGGCTGGGTTTATAGCTTTTATACCTTTTAGTTCTACACCAGATTTTTCGTTGTTTTCTGTGCGTTCTTCATTTGTTTTGTTTTTAACTTGGCGTATGTATGTTTCTACAACACTATAGTTTTGTATTTGTGTTTTGTTTTTTTCTATAAAGTCATGTTCTGGCGCTAATACAACAGCTGATACACCAAACAAAGTGTCTGCCCGTGTTGTAAACACAGTTATTTTGTCTGTACTGCCTTCAACTAAAAAGTCTATTTCTGCGCCTTCGCTTTTACCTATCCAGTTGTTTTGTATTGTTTTAATATGTTCGGGGAAATCGATGGTTTCTAGTCCACTGATCAAACGTTCAGCATATGCAGTTATGCGCATAGACCATTGGCGTATTGTCATTTTTTCTACTGGGTATTCACCACGTTCAGAAACTTGTTTACCATCTTTGTCCACGATCTCATCATTTGCCAGCACGGTACCTAATTCCTGACACCAGTTTACTTCACTGTCAGCTTCATAAGCCAGACGGTAGTGCATTAGTATTTCTTGTTTTTTTAATTCAGTAAAACCTTTCCACTGAATAGCAGAAAATGCAAAACGGTATGTAGTATATGCATTACCATTTTTTACATAATCTTTATTACCCTTTGTTTCAAATATTTTTACTAATTGGTCTATAGACTGGGCTTTGTTTTTCTTTACATCGTAGTACGAATTATAAAGTTGTAAGAATATCCATTGTGTCCATTTGTAGTATTCTGGGTCTGTAGTATTTATTCTACGTGTCCAGTCATAAGACAAACCTATTGCTGAAAGTTGTTTTTCAAAAGTTTTTACATTTATTTCCACTGCGCGTTTAGGGTGCACCTTATGTGCTATAGCGTACTGTTCCGCAGGTAAACCGAATGCATCGTAACCCATCGGGTGCAAAACATTGTAACCCTGCATGCGTTTATATTGTGCTAATACGTCAGACCCAATGTAGCCACGTGGGTGACCAACGTGCAAACCAGCCCCAGACGGGTATGGAAACATATCCAAAATATAGAAAGGCTTTTTTCCGCCAGCTGGCGGATTTTTCTTGGCGTCACTTGCCGACAGGGTTTTGTAAGTTTGATTTTTGTCCCACAGTTTTTGCCACTTTTTTTCAATAGCAAGGTGGTTGTAGTCCTTAATTTTTGCTGGTTTTTTAGCACCAGTGGACGTGGTTTTTTTAGCCATATTTGTTTTCATGAATATATGCAGTATACCCCCACACCTAGTTTTTTGCAAAAAACTAGGTGTGGGGGTATAGCAAAAAGCGAATAAAAATACGAGTTGCAAAAAACAACTGTAAAAACACTATTTATTAACTAATTATTTCGAAAACTTTTTAACAACTAGCCATATTAATAGGCCTAATGCTAATGCTAGTATTACTACCTTAGCCAAGTTGTCTGCCACAGACCAGTAACGTACAGACGCAATTATTAACGACAGCACCCCGCCCCATGTAAACGCCACAGCTAGTAGACTGATGCCAATAAACACCCCTAATACAAGCGAAATTATACCTAATGTTAATAACGTTACAAAAACCTTTTTCTCGTAACTTTTTAGGGCTTTTTGGTAGTTTATGTCGTTTGTATAATTTTCATTACAAAAACCTTCTACTTTAGGTTGTGTTTCCTTAACTGGTTGTACTGTGCCTGGATATGAAGATTCGTTCCATTGGCCACCAACTGCTATACAACCGTCTTTGGTTGTAGGCGGTGCTATTACTTGTGTGTTTTTGTAGTAGTCGTTGTATACAGGTTCTTTAAAAACTAATGATACTGAATAATTAAAAAACATGTTCATTACAATAACTATTGCAACAACAATAGATGCGCGAACAAGTTTAGTAGAAAGTGTACTTGTTATTTGATTTATTTGATGTGGTTCCATCTTTCTATTATACCACAAATTCTGACCTGCCCCGTAGTAAATTTCTGAAAAGGGATACTACCCACTAAACGCACCTAGTAAAAATTTCACTACGGGGTATAATAAACAAATGATACAAGACCAACAAAACCGCGTGCGTAGCGTAGAACGTATTGCTATACGCGCAACTACATGGATAGGTTCGCCCGCGTCGTTAGTTGTACATACTATTTTGTTTGTACTTGCTTTTTTACTTATACTTGTCGGCTTTCCTGTAGACAAAGTTTTACTTGTTTTAACTACCATTGTTTCACTCGAAGCTATTTACCTTTCTATATTTATACAAATGTCTGTTAACAGATCTAACCGCAGACTGGTAGCTGTGCGTAAAGACTTGGAAGAAATCCAGGAAGACGTCGAAGACATTCAGGAAGATGTGGAGGAAATTCAGGAAGGCGTCGAATCTATCGAAAAAGACGTGGATGAAATTCAAAAAGATGTGGAAGAAATTCAGGAAGATGTGGAGGGTATTGAGAAGGATGTTGATGAAATTCAGGGCGACATTGAAGGGTTAGAAGAAGATGTAGAGGATATTTCTGAAGATACAATAGCCACAGCCGTAGCTGAACGTGCCCGCGACCAAGACATGTTAGTACGTGTAGAATCTGCGTTAACAATTCTGATGCAGGAACTACAAGACCTAAAAGCAAAACAAATACCGCAGAAACCAGCTACAAAAAAACCAGTTGCAAAAGTGACAAAGAAATAGAAAGTAGTATAGTGTATATAACCTAACAATCTTTCAACGCCATGGGAACATTAATAGCCACAGGCATTATCATTGTATTGTCTTTATGCCTCTACCCGATTGCCTTTCGTTTTCTATCTAAGAAAAATGAAAAGGAAGAAATATAAATCTTCGCAATAAAAAAACACACATAAAAAGCCGTAACAATGTTCCGGCTTTTTTTTATTTGACAATTTATATTTTATGATTAGTATTATAAAAAAGCACACTTAAACCCGAAACGCAATGGAACAGAGCACAAAAATCTTCTCTATGGTGCACAGAATTGTACCATTTAAAACAAAAACATATGAAATAACTTCTGCAGATCAAGTTGATCTAGGTGCAGAATTCGTCTGGCAAAAAGAATGTATTAAAGGTAAAACCAAACGTAATTACACATATCGTGCATTTACTTGGAACAACCCACATCTGACTGAAATAGTAAGTAAAGGCAAAAACTTGCTTGAAAAAATTTCTAATGCCCACACCGTGGATAACATGCCTACTCAGGTTGTTGTTGTAGAATGTATAAAAACTACTACATACAAAAGTGCAGAGGAAGTTTCTACCAGTAAAAATGCATTACAGAAAGAGTGCCAAAAAATAACACTGTATGCACTTACAATGAATCAAATAGAAGTAATTGTAACTAAAATCAGCACTAAAACAAAAACTAAGGGTAAATAAAAGACCCTTAGATCAGTTACGGGAGCCGGAACATTTCCGGCTTTTTTTATTTGACACAACAATATTATTATGTTATTTTTAATTCAATTAATATTCTTTAGTCATGAAAATTAGAAAAGGTAAAAAAGGAACTAGAATTGTTTTTCTTTTAAGTATTTTTGCTTTTAAGGTAGTCAGGCCCAGAATCATTGGTTTCATCATAAGGATGTTGCTATTGCCTTTTGTTTCAGAAAAAAACAGGAATATGTTTTATAATACATATGGAAGAAACTTTTTCCGAGCGTTTGTAAAATATTCACTATTTGGTTTGTACGCAAACCTGCACGAGTATCATTATTCAAAAAAATACAATGACCCATATATAATGCCCGTCATAAAAAAGTATTTATTCGGATGGATATTAGTTCAAAAAAGAGGTATTGAAGATGTCAAAAAGGATTTTATATGCCCTTTTTCAAAATTCAAAATTACTTTATCTCCAGAAACAATAGGTTGTTGTCAATATTCAAAACTAAACGGGAAAATTTTTTTAATTGATTACGGCGACATTTCTACTATTAAGGACCTCCTGAAAACAAAACATCTACGTTCTGTTTCAAAAATCTAAAAAACAAGGTCTTGCCTTGTTTTTTTAATTTGTGTAAATTAGATTTTAAACTCCACTGCGTCGAAAATCAGTTTATGGCTGATTTTCGACATCTCCGAATTCAAAATATAAAATCAAAATTGATTCTATATTTTGAATTCTACGACATCTCCATCTTTCATAATGTATTCCTTTCCTTCTGTACGTACTTTACCTTTTGCGCGGGCTTCGGTGTACGAACCAGCTTCTAATAGGTCAGACCAAAAAACAACTTCAGCACGGATAAATTTATCTTTAAAATCTGTATGTATAGCCATACCTGCCACCGGTGCAGTAGAACCGTGTTGTATAGTCCAGGCGCGAGTTTCTTCTACACCTGTTGTAAAATATGTGTCCAGACCAAGTAGTTTATAGCAACCAGAAATAAGGTCGTTAACACCATCGTGTTCACCACCTAGTTCTTTGCGGAACATGTTTTTTTCTTCACCTTCAAAGTCCTTCAGTTCGTCTTCTATTTTTGCATCGATTATTATATAGTGCGAACCATTTTTAATTATTTCATTTGTTAGTTCAGCAAAAAGTTCTGGACTTGATTCGTCAAAGTTTTTAGCACCAGCACGTTTGTTTAGGCCGTATATCATTGGCTTACTAGTTAACAGGTTTAGTTGTTTTACTTTTTTCAATTCTTCTTCAGAATATTGTAAACTGTTTGCCAACTTGCCTTCTTCTAAAACTTTTTCTACACGTTTCAATAGTTCTTCTTCAAACAGGGCGTCTTTGTCGCCTTTTTTAGTGTCTTTTTGTAAATTCGAAATACGCTTTGTAACGGTTTCAAAGTCAGCTAATACAAGTTCCAGATTTATAACACCAATGTCGCGTAGCGGGTCTACAGTGCCGTATACGTGGGTTACATCTTTGTCGCCACCTGTTAGTGGAAACATGCGTACCATATGCAGGATTGCGTCGGTTTCGCGTATGTTGGCTAGGAATTTGTTACCCAAACCTTCACCCTTACTGGCACCAGCAACTAGGCCGGCAATGTCCACAAACTCTACCACAGCAGGTATAGTACGGTTGGTTTTAGAAAATTCCGCTAGTTTATACAAACGGTCGTCTGGCACAGGCACAATACCCACTGACGGGTCGATGGTGCAGAACGGGTAGTTTTCAGCTGGCACACCCTTTTTAGTTAAGGCGTTAAACAACGTGGACTTGCCCACATTTGGTAACCCTACAATTCCGATAGATAAACTCATGGCAAGAGTATAGCAGAAAAATACCTATTTTTCAAAATAGGTATTTTTCTGCGTATTTAGGCTTCTACTCCACAAGAATTATTTATCAACCCTCTAGTAAGTGGGCCAACCAAACCGTCTTGTTTCGTACCCAGGAATTTCTGCATTCTTTTGATGGCACCATTGGTTATTGGTCCAAGTATTCCGTCTTCTTTACCTGATGCAAAGCCTAGTCTGTTCATGTGTGCTTGAAGTATTTTAACTTCACTTACAATAGTTTTTGCAAATGAATTGTATTTACCATTTCTAGCACCAGCCTTAAGGTTTTGAGTTAGTAGCTGTGTAGCTGAACACTGACCCTTAACGCCTAGTGTATTGTTTGTATTTGTGTTTGTATTATTTACCACCGCGTATCTACACATTGAAGGCGAACTGATACCGAAAGGTTGGTAGTTTGTGGCTTTTATGTCTTTACAACCAAAAGGCACAGAACTAGAAGTTGTGGTAGTTGTGGTAGTTGTGGTAGTTGTGGTAGTTGTGGTAGGGGCTTCTGAAACTGATAGAACTATATAGTCGGTATTTAACGAATGGTGTAATTGCCCTGGAACTATATCAGTACGTAAACCTGTAAAATTAATTGCACGGGTGTTGTATGTAGATTGGTACAGATTATGTTCTGCGTCTGTTGGGTAACTTTCAACATCAGTATGGTATGGGTACTGTGTCATAGCACTAAATGGTAGCGGACCTATTTCGTCACCGAGTGCGTATATGTATGCCTTGTGGTAGTCATTTGTGTAGTAGATGAAGTCGCGTTCAGTTCCTGGTGCTTGTGCCGGTACTGCGTATTTAAATGCAAGTTCGTCACCTTGAGTCATTATTACAAACTTATCATCATTTGATTGAAGTAGTTCTGTAACATCTCCATATTTTGTAGCATTACCTGTTGTTTTATTTGAAATAAATGCATCTGTAACATCACCATATACTGGTTCGGTTAGAATCATATTTGGATCGTTTGGGTTTGTACGAACCTTACTAGATATTCCACGGAAATGTAAATCTGCATAGTATGGGTTCTCAGATGTAACAGTAATAGCAGAATCTGGGTTTGTATCTACAGCAAGGTAATCTATATCCCACATACGTTTTGTATTTGTCATTATTAGACGAATAGTATTGTCCTTAATTGTTAAGCCTGAAAGATCGATAACTTTTGTTTCAACGCCATAAGAATTAAATCTTAAGCGTGACGGGTATGGGGCACCTTCTCTTTGAGTTACAAACACATTGTATTCACTTGGTACGTCCACAAATTCGCCTGCTTCATTTTTGTATTGAAGTGTATCTGATCCAGATCCACCGGAGAAAGGACCTTCCTTACCTCTTTCGATTAATAGTTTGAGGTTGGCTGGTGTAGTTATGCCATTACTTAGTTTTATATCAATATACGCTGGAGTTACATTTAGTTTCGAATGGTAATACACCCCATCGTTTTGTGATAGTAAACTTGTAACATCCTGCCCATCTTGGTCTATTACTGATACAGGTGCTGGGGCATTTTTCGCTACTGTATGTATCTGTCCGTTTTCACGGTAGTCTGGGAATACATTTACTGATGCATCGTGGTCGATGATTTTCAGTGAAGTTGAATCAAAGTAGTTTATTTCATTTAATTCAGTTGTGTTTTTAATATCGTAAAAAGTTTCATTACCTACTGTTCTAGGTACAAGGTTGCCTGACTGAATTTTGGCGTAGCCTTCTGGGTTCGGGTAGTTGTTGTTTGTATTTGGGTCTTTGTAGAATGGATTCGCTGCCCATGTAGCCCTATCTAGACCGATAGAAAGTGTAGATGAACTTGATGCATCTGTTACGAACACATATTTCTCTCCGTCCCAGACGAATATATATGGGCAAGACGATGCATATGGGCCACCGACTTCACTTGTGGCTACATTTGAAGATGCGTCAGTAGAACGAACAATGTAATAAAGTGTGGGTGTGCCATAAGTAACTGATATAGAATGCGAAGTAACCATTGCATCATCATGAACATAAAAAACTAAATTATTATTGTATTCATGCAATGTCGTATATGTGTTTGTGTCGAAGTTATATTCAAAGACGGAACCAGCACCACTTACACCACCCTGATTCGCTGTTCCATAAAAATTACCGTTTCTTTCAATCAAAGACCCTCTTGGATTCGATCCGATAGAATAATCAAAATCATATTGATCTGTAATAGCGTTTGTAACTGGGTCCCAAGCAAATAAAATTCCAGCACCGTTTACCCCACCAAATATTGAAGTACCATAAAGAATACCACTTATATTAATAAGTGAACCTGAGGGGGCTTCGCCGTCTGTACTATTAAAGTCATAATGCTTTGTTATAGTGTTGGTAACTGGGTCCCAAGCAAATAATACCCCAAAACCATTGGCCCCACCGTTTAATGTGGTACCGTATAGAACTCCGCTTATATTAATTAAAGAACCTTGTGGGTATGCACCGTTTGAACCATCAAAATCAAACTGTTTTGTAATTGTATTTGTAACTGGGTCCCAAGCAAATAATGTACCCATGCCACTAACCCCTCCATATGTTGTAGTGCCATAAAGAATTCCACCAATATTCAGTAAAGAACCCTGTGGACCTGAACCGTCTGTGGTATTAAAATCATATTGTTTTGTTATAGTGTTTGTAACTGGGTCCCAAGCAAATAATGTTCCAGCATTATTTGCACCACCACTACCTGTGGTACCGTAAAAAATTCCACTAACATTAATTAATGAACCGTACGGGTGTACACCGTCTGTTGTGTTAAAGTTATACTGTTTTGTAATTGTATTTGTAACTGGGTCCCAAGCAAACAAAGTACCTACACTATTTGTCCCACCGCTATACGTTGTTCCGTAGAATATCCCACTTACATTTACTAATGACCCTTTTGGGTTTGCCCCATTAGTACTATTAAAACTAAATCTATTTGTATATATAGACGTATCAGGGTTATACTCAAAAATAGTTCCCACATCAGAAGGATTACTTTCATTTTCTGTAGTCATACCATAAAACGATCCATTGTATTCTATAAGTGACCCGTATGGAGAAGTCCCAAATGCTTTTTCATTATATTGGTCCCAATTAGAATACGCATTTGAAGAATACATTATTTCTGAATTTGCTGGTACGTTTGTGTCCCAGGTAAGTGTGTGACTAATATTACTGAAAACTAAATTCGAAATCTCAATAAGTGGAACATAATTGTCTGCCTTAATCCATACCCAGGTATTACCATCAACATCCATATATTTAGTACCGGTTTTGTCACCAGTTAATGTACAGTCCGTAGAACAGTGTTGTGTAGTAACTTGTTCCCATGCCGATGTAGTGAAATTGTAAAAAGATATTGTAACCATTTTGTCTGCAGGCACATCACCGTGGCCGGTCCAGACAACACTAAACTTTGGGTTTGTAATGCCACCTGAATCTAGCTTGATTTTAAACACTTGCGAATCATAGCCACCGTCAGTTACAGATAGTGCTGTAGTCCAGTAGTCAGAATCAGTACTATATATACTTGCAAGGTTATCAGCAGTACCTAGTGTACCCGGAGACCCAGGGGTTACAGCTGTATCTGCACTTTCGTATAGTATGTATGGGGTAATACTTGAAGCAACTGCAGTACCTGGACTTAAACCAATACTAGCAACAGGGGTAACTTCAAACTTGATTGTTTTATTTACATCATCTGCTGTTAAAATATATGTTATATTTGTAGCACCAGCTATAGCAACATTGTTTCTGTACCATTGAAAAGTTGAAACTCCTTCTGGATCATTTTCTGTATCGCTGTATGTGTACTGCCCTGTAAGAGTGGCCCCTAATTCTAAATTGCCGGAAATAGATACACTTGTGGCAACAGGTATACTATCTGTAGTAGTAACTCCACTACTTTGTAAAAGTACTCCCGGTGTAACCCCCGTATTTGCAACTGGTTGAACACCGAACTTGATTGTTGTATGAGCATCGTCTGTCGTTAATACATATGTATTTGAATTTGCACCAGATATAGCCACATCATCACGGTACCAAGAATACACAGAGGCACCTTCTAGGTCATTATCCACATCTACATATGTATAGTTTCCAGTTAAGGTATCTCCGATGTTTGCAGTGCCGGTTATTGACACACTTGTGGCAGTCGGCGCAAAGTTTGTTGGATCCCATTCATATATTACACCATGTGATGATGTTCCACCTGCGCCTGTAGTTCCATAAAATTTACTATTGCTTTCAATTAGTGAAACAGCGGGACTATATACGCCACTATCAGCATAAAAATTAAATTTATTTACAAATATACTGGTAACAGGATCAAATTCAAAAATTATGCCATTATTATCTAAACCACCTTGGATTGTTACACCGTACAATTTACTATTACTTATTATCATTGACCCGGATGGGAATTTTCCGTCAGTGCTATCAAAATCATGTACATCAGTATATGTATTTGTATTTGGATCATATTCATAAATCACACCAAAACCATTTGCACCATCATATGCTAACCCATAAAATTTACCATTCAACAATGTTAATGAACCTATTGGGGTAGACCCACTGATTGGTGTAAAGTCATACTTTTTTGTAGTAATATGAGTAATTGGATTAAATTCAAAAAGGGTTCCACTTCCTCCACTTAGAGGTGCAACACCATAAAGTTTACCATTACTTACAGCCAATAAACTTGATGGCAATCTTCCACCAGCAACATTATTATAACTTGTGTATGTATTCGTGTTGGGATCGAATGCATAAATTACTCCTATGTTTGATGTACCACCTTGGGTAGTTAATCCGTAAAATATACCATTATACTCAATCAGTGGACCACGTGGGGTATTTCCATTTACACCAATATCAAAATCATACAAATCAGTATATGTACTTGTGTTTGGATCAAATTTAAATATAACACCATACCCATTTGCACCACCTTGCTGAGTTGTACCATAAAAAAATCCGTTACTTTCAAGTAGTGGTCCGTTAGGCCTGTCTCCATTTACACCATCGAGGTCATAAATATCAGTATATGTATTTGTATTATTGTCATATTCAAATATTGCACCATAACCATTCGCACCACCTGAAATTGTTGCTCCATAAAACTTTCCATTACTTATTATTAATGGGCCGTTCATAGAATATCCATTACTGACATTAAAATCATACTTCTTAACAACACCCGCCTCAGCACTCTGTGCCCCTACCGCAAACGAGACCACTATGAACGCAACCAATATTAATTTTCGGAAATTTAGTAATTTATACATACGGCAATTATATCATAAAATGGCAAATGTCTAATAGAGCTAATGCTGACCTAAATAAACACCGTGTATACACGTACACGGCTTTTTTATTTCAGAAAACTAATTATTTTTATTAGTCTTCTTAACTATTTTAACACTATTTTTTGTATTGGTTTTTTGGGTTTTCGTATTTTTATTTTGGTATACAACTTGGTGGCTAATTAACGGTGAATGTACACCAGTAGTAGATACATATGACAAATACACTTTATAAGTGCCGTACTTTTCAGGAAGTATAAAACTTTCTTTATTGGTAAATTTATTATATGGGTGTATTACTTCGTTTTTAAAGTTAGGGTCTAACGACACTATGTACCCTGCTGTTGTACTAGAATCTGCATTAAAACTTAAAGTTAGTTTGTTTGTATTAGTTTTTTGGTTACCACTGTCTATTATAAAATCTAGAGGTTTATTGTTGTTTGACTTCGGAACAACTAGAACACCTGACCAACCACTACCTGGGCGTGATACTGAAAAAGTATTAGAAACACCAGACCCAAAACCAATTTTTGACACACCAGAGTTGTTATAGTTTGCAACCCACACACTACTGTTGTTTGTATTTATAGCTACACCAGTTGCCGCCAATATGTTTGGACTTGTATAATTAGTAATCTGACCAGAAAGTGTAACTTTTGAAACAGCAACAACGTTTGCCACCCACATATCAGTTTCATCAAATGTTATACCGTACCCGGCTGACTCTAACCCTGGGTATGTAGTCATAACACCAGTTGGAGTAATTTTAGTTACACTATAGCCACCATAGTCAGCTGTCCACATGTTTGTGCCATCAAATGCAATGTCTAGCGGGTACCCACCTGTACCTGTATATGTAGTCATAGACCCTGCAGGTGTTATTTTTGTAACACTGTCGTCATTAAAACTTGCTGTCCACATGTTTGTACCGTCAAACGCAATAGAAGAAGGGTTAGTACCAGTACCAGTGTAGGTGGTAATAACACCTAGTGGAGTTATTTTTGAAACACTTGCATCAGCGTTTGCAGTCCACATGTTTGTACCGTCAAAGGCAATGTCCAGAGGGCCTACAAGCGGACCATAATTTGTCATTGAACCATTAGGTGCAATTTTAGTAACATTGTTTCCGCTTACGTTTGCTGTCCACATGTTTATACCGTCAAAAGCAATACCACGTGGTCCGTCACCTGTACCTGTATATGTAGTAACTGTGCCATCGTATGCAACCTTGTCTACTTCATTTGAAAAGTAGTTTGTTACCCACATGTTTGTGCCGTCAAATGCCAGGTTCCACGCACCGCCACCAACACCACCATAAAACGTAGCTGTTGGTTTTAAACTAATAGAAACAGTATTGTTGTTCGAAGCAACACCAGTGGTTGGTGTAAACGTAGCTGTATAAACCAGTGGGTCTGCAGTAGATGTTAAGTTTGACAAAGTACCACCAGTTACCAAAATATCGTTTAATGTAAAATTTATAGGTCGTTCAGTAAAAGCAAAAGTTACAGTAGTTGTGTTAGTGTTTAACATCGTACCACTTATACTTATTGAAACATTTGAAGTCGCTGTTGAAGCAAGCAAAATTGTAGATGTGTTTAAAAACAACATCAAAGCAATAAGTGAACACAAAAAGTATTTATTCATTCAAATATTATATCATTCATGCAACAATAAACATAAATATTTATACAATTTACTTTATACACACAATTACTTTTGCACATTAATTGTTATACAAACAACATGTAAAGGTACTTGCTCCGTAGTGAAACTTGAGACTGTTTCTACTACGGGGTATAATATATATGTAGTTACAAAAAAGTAATTATTTAATAACATAAAAATTTTATGGCTTATATATATTATAAAGGCTCAGGAATATCAGATTTTATTTTTAAGAATACAAATAGTTCTATTCTCTGGCTCGTCATACGCATCTATGTTGGGTGGGCATGGTTAGTTGCAGGTTGGGACAAAATTATAAACCCTGCATGGTTCGGTGCAAATGCCGGTGCAGGTATTACAGGTTTCTTAAACGGTTCTTTAACTAAAACAGGTGGTGCACACCCAGACGTATCTATGTGGTACGCTTGGTTTATACAACACGCAGTGTTACCATATGCCCACATTTGGTCTTATGTTATAACCATCGGCGAAGTACTAATTGGTGTGGCATTGATACTTGGTATATTTACTGGTATTGCTGCATTCTTTGGTTCATTTATGAACTTAAACTTTTTGCTTGCAGGTTCTGTAAGTGTAAACCCAATACTGTTTGTACTTGGTATGGGCGTATGTATGGCATGGCGTGTAGCTGGCTACTATGGTGTAGACCATTATTTACTACCATATGTGCAGAACAAAAATAACAAAACAACTGGTTAGTTTTAGAAAAATGAAAGCCCTGCATAAATGCAGGGCTTTTATCTTCAGATTCAACTTTTTCCTTTTAAAGTTTGAACAAGTAAGTCGATAGGAACTTCGATTTGGGTTTTTTCAGTCATATTCTTAACAATTGCTATATTTTTAGCAAATTCATTTTCACCAATGATAACAACTGTCGGAATGTTTAAGTTACTCGCGTAACCAATCTGTCCACCCATACGATTTTCTTTACCTAAATAAAGTTCAGCAGAGATGCCAATTTTTCGAAGTTCAGTAACAAATTCTATTGATTTAAGTTTTGCTTCATTGAAAATATTTAAAAACAAAACCTCTGTTACTGTAGATTTTTTTGTAATCAAATTTAACATTTCTAATGCCGCAAACAATCTATCAATACCAACAGAAGCACCGACTGCAGGAACCTTAGAACCAAATCTGTCTACCAAGTCGTCGTATCTACCACCTGAAAATACACTACCTATGGAAGGTAATTTATTCAAAGTTGTTTCAAAAACAACTCCAGTATAGTAACCTAAACCACGAGCAACTGACAAATCTACTACAAAAGATTCTTCTGTAACACCAAAACTAGGAAGGTACGAAAGTATTTCCTTAAGTTCAGAAACACCCTGTTTGCCTACTTCACTTGATTTTACAAGATCTTCAACTTTTTCAAGAATTTCAGCTGCAGGCAAATCCTTAATTGTGAGGAAATTTTCAATAGTATTACACTGGTCATCAGTTAGTAAAGTTTTTCCATTAGTTTTTAATTCCTTTCTTACACCATCCATTCCAATTTTATCCATTTTATCAAGGATTCTTAAAACATCAGATGTAATGGAAGGATTAAATCCAACAAAATCAGGTAATGCATTCAGAATTTTGCGATTATTTATTCTAATTACAAAATCATCAACATTCAGTGCTTTCAAAGTTGAAACCATTACAGCAATTATTTCTGCATCGGCAATACCAGATTCTACACCAGCAACATCAATATCACATTGATAAAACTGATTATAACGTCCTTTTTGAGCTGTTTCTGGGCGAAACACAGCGCCAATTTCACTACGTTTAAATGGAAACTTAATAGTACCCATATTACTAGCAATGAAAACGGAAAAAGGGACAGTTAAGTCAAATCTTAATGCTCTGGCAGAATCAGTCCGAGCCTCTTCGTGGATTTTAAAAATCCTCATATCAGAATCACCACCAGTTAAAACTATTTCTTTTTGTAAAATAGGTGTTTCAAGTGGAGAAAATCCAAAGTTTTGAAAAACATTACGAATGTTATTCAACATCTGTAATCTTGGAATCATAACTCCAGGATCATACACAACGGTACCTCCTGGAAATTCAGGGGTAATTTTCAATTCTAATTTACTCATATATTATATTTATATTTTTACACATAATAACATAATCTTTATTATATGTAAATATTTATTTTACTAGCAAATTATCTGATTTTATTAAGTCTCTAACTTTCTCTATTTCAGATCTAACATATACATCCCCTTTATAATCACCTAGTGCCTTTAAAATGGTATTGTACGCAACTGATGTTCCAGCACCAAGTTTACGTAACTTAGCAGGAAGTTTTTCTTGAGTAATTTGTATACCTCTAGTAGCACACAATAGTTCTATTGCTAGTAATGTTTCTAGGTTTTTAATTACTTTACGTAGATGTACTGCACCCACACTCCCCATTGACACAACGTCTTCTTGGTTTGCAGCAGTTGAAACAGACATTACAGATGCCGGTGTTGAAAGTACTCTGTTTTCAGCAACTCTAGACGCACCTGCATATTGAGCTATCATGTATCCAGCGTCAGCTTTGGAAGTGTCGAAAGCAAGATCCCCTGGTAAACCATAACTTAGATGTGAATCAAGTAACGAGAAAGATCTTTTATCACTAGCTATACTTAGTGATGTTAATGTCATTTTTACATAATCTATAGGTGAAGCCAGTAATTGACCGTGGAAATTACCGCCACTGGCAAAAGAAACGGTTTCAGTATTTTTACCATTAATTTTTACAGTTACGGTTTTTTCAAAATCAAAAACAGGATTATCTGTTACAGAATTAATTTCAGTGGTCAACGTCTGTTTTAACTTTTCGATTGCTTCAAAAGCTGCACCATGAATCTGAGGCGCGCATCTAAAACTATATCTATCTTGAACACGTTCTTTGTTACGTTCATTTGAAAATTGAATTTCTTGAGATTCTTTTGTTGTTCTCATTGAACCTTTTATCAAAGATCGTATTTGTTTTGCAATTGCAATTTGGCCAATATGTCTATCAGATTGCTCGTTTATAAGTTCTTGGAATGCTCGTTTTTCTCCACGTACAGCTTCTAAAGAAAGCGCTGTACTTAATGAAGCAATATTAAGCAATTTTTCTGCTTCTAGAACAGAAATTGAAGCAATTGATGCAATAAAATTTGAACCATTTGTTAGACCCATGGCTTCTTTAGCACCTAGTCTAATTGGTTTTATGCCACTTTGCTTTAACGCTTCTGGGGAACTTAATAATTTACCTTTATAATAAGCTTTACCGTCTGGTAAACCAATAATAACAGCACCTATCATTGCTAGTGGCACCAAATCTCCACTTGCACCCACAGAACCTTCTTCTAATATCCAAGGTGTAACATTTTTATTTAAAAGTTCTATTAGAATATTACACATATCCCAACTTACTCCGGAATGTCCTTTTAGAAATGAGTTAAGTCTAATAACCATAATTGCACGAGCTTCTGGAATAGATAATGGTTCACCTGTGCCACAATTATGAGTTTTTATATATTTTACTTGATATTCTTCGATGAATTCATAAGGTACAGCAACATCTTTTAGATCACCATGCAGACGATTTGTTCCGTAAATAGGTATTTCTGGAAAATTTTTAATCTGAGATTCTAGTTTTTTTCGATGATTTTTAATTTTATTCTGAAGCACTGGACTTACAGACACACCTGATTCTCCGATTGCAATAGAATGAAGCTCTTTTAATGTTAGACTTTTACCTGTTAAATTTATATTACTCATAAAATGATATTAAACCTAATAAATCACTGTATTTTTAGTATATATAATTATAATTAATTAAGCAATATATTTTTAATTCGGTAAACACTAAAAAATACAAAAACAGCTTACATTGTAAGCTGTTTTTTAATAATTTACTCAAAATTTTAAACTTGAGAAACCTGGATTGCGGCAATAACCTTTGTTCGACCACTATCTTCTATAGTATGAACAATATCATAACCTAATTTTTCAACCATCCACTTATAAGTAATACTGGGAGGTTGACTTAAAGTTCTAAAAAATACAACTCCGTCGGGATCTACACTTTTAAAGTGTTGATGTCGAGCAGTATATAGTTTTTTAGCAATACCAGAACCCTGGTATTCTGGAAGTACTGCAATTTCGTCCTGGTATGCAAACCGAGAATTGTTGATGTCTCTTTTTCTGAAGGAATCTGCAAGTCCGTTGGCACCAAGATGTTTTTCAAGGCTTTCGTTTATCTCAACAAAATAACCCCAACAAAAACCAACAATGTCATTTTCAGGATTTTCAGCAATAAAACATACTGCACCTTCTTTTCCCATTTCTTTGTAGAAATCCTGCAAGACTTCAGTTTTTGTCCAGTATTCAACTAACGGAACACTGTATCCGTCAATTTTACAAGTAGAACAATCTTTTTCTGGAAACGATTCAGGGAAATGATGCCCACATTTAGGACATTTCCAGAACTCACTCCAGTTTTTGTCGGTAGAGAAGACTTTTATATAAGCCTCTGCGATACTAAGTACGTCGGACCAAGAAATTGATTTCAGGTCAACTTTTTTGATAGTTATCATGGTTATTAATATTTAATTTTTATTAATTATATAAAAATTACCATTTTTGTCAATGCACTAAACTGCCAACAAAAAACACTCTTGACCAACAGCACCTTCTATGTTATGTGCAAAAAGTATTTTAGAATCATATGGTGCTGTTACAACCGTGTTACCATCCATACCAATTATGGTGTCTTTTGAAATATTTTCAAAATCTTTAAATACTTTACTTAAAGTAAATTTAGAATTTGTATTTTTATACAAAAAGTTTATAGATATTTTTTCTTGTTTTACTTTATTATTATTTCCAGTTGTATGGCCCATAGCCATCAAAAAAGAATTGATTGTTTCTATTGCTTTATCTACAGCAGCAGGGTCTTCATGTTGACCACATTCAACACAGATGCCGATTTTATTATTTAAATTCATGTACGAATCTGTTCCGCCGGGTTCAAATTCATCAAAACCAGATACAACTAAATTAAATGGTAACTGTTCAGATATAAAATTATTTTTAGGTTCTGCAATTATAAACTGCTTACTATCAATGTTTCTACTAGAATGTATGTCCAACAAGGCGTCAGATTTATCAAGTAAAGACCTTAGTTCAACTGAAATACCATATTCATATGTTTTAAGTTCGTTTTCAGTTAGTTGATCAATATTTTTAAAAGCTCGGTTTAGGTTCATATCGACAAATCTAACGTTTTTTTCAACAGCTTTTGGGTTGCCAATTTGAAAAATCACAGTTCCGTTTTCGATATTTAGACCATCTAAAATAGATTCAAAAGCAACAATACCGCAAGGTTCATTTCCATGGATACCCGCTAAAATAACACTTGTTTTACCAGGGTTTTTACCTGTTTTAGTTATTGGGTATTTTTCTAACATATTTACATGTTATCAGAAAAAACGAATTATAACAAAATTTTATCTATCCGGTGGGATTTCGTAATAGTGTATAAGGTATTTAGAGAATTCCAAAAATGGGGGTATCAATGTTTGTGATGCATACTGTGCACCCTTCGGGTCGCGTATGAAGAAATACGTTACAAAACGTGGGTTTGATACTGGAAAGTAAGAGAAAAACGAATGCATGTGTTTGTCTGGGTAGTAGCCCTGACCGTTTGGCATAGCCACCTGTGCTGTACCAGTTTTAGCGGCAACAGTATAATGTTCGTATTTTATTTTACCGCCACCATATGCCACATCGAAAACATGGGTTAACATTGTGCCGATAGTTTTTGTAGTTTCAGTTTTTAAAACTTGTGCACCCAGTGGATAGTCTATAGGTGTGTAGCCGGTTAGTTCCTTGTCTATACCTGCCACTACGTGTGGTTGCACCATATAGCCACCGTTGGCCAGTGTACCCCATGCACGCACCGCCTCTATAGGTGTAACGGCTATACCCTGCCCGAACGCCGCTGTTGCATAGGCAACTTCATCTTTAGCCTTAAGGTTTGAAACAAGTCCAGACAGTTCACCTGGTAAACCTAAATTAGTCTTTTCACCCAAACCGTACGACAACATATATTTTCGGAAATTGTCATGTCCAAGTTTGTTTTCTACGAAAACCATACCAGTGTTTAACGACTGGTCTAGTACTGTTTGCATTGTAGCAATACCACGACCCTTCTTATCGAAGTTGTTTATAGTTTTACCACTGATAGTTAACGAACCTGTGTAGTCTGTATATGTAGAATCTGGTGTTAGTAGACCCATGTCTATAGCAGCTGCCATAACCAAAGGTTTAACAACAGAACCTATTTCATAAACACGTTCAGTGTTTGGGTTTAGGAATACACTTGGGTCCTTAACTTTGCCGTATTCGTTCGGGTCAAACATAGGGTCGCCAGCCATAGCTATAATACTACCGTCGCGTGGGTCCATAACTATACCACCGGCTATTTCACCGCTCCATTTTTCGCGGACTGCTGTCATGGTTTTTTCTAGCTCTGCCTGAACTGAAGGTTCTATAGTTAGAACTACGTCGCCTTCGTCTACAGTGTTTTTAAAAACTGTGTCGTTTATGTCGCCAAAAACTTCTGCAAAAAAGTTTACATTTACTTCGTCAGCTTTACGTGACAGTGTTGCATTAAAAGAATTTTCAAGTCCAGCACGCCCAACAAGTTTGTCTTTGTCGTCAAAACCAACAAAACCTAAAGTCTGTGACGCAATAGCCCCACCTGGGTAAAAACGCCATTTTTCTTTGTACAATGCTACACCAGGCAGGTCTGCATCGCGTAGTGCTTTTGCTTGTTCGTCTGTAAGTCTGTTTACTATTTCTTCGTATGGGTCTGTAGTTTTAGCTACTTTTTTATCAAAATCTGCGCGGTCTATTGGTACTACTTCATTTATTTTTGTATATACCAATTCTGGGTCTGTAACTTGGCGTGGTGTTATAGCCAGCTTGTAGCCCAACTGCATTGTAGCAGCGGTAACTCGTTCACCTTCCTTTGTTGTAAAAAACACACTGCCTCTGTCAAAAACATTACCAGACGGAGACATAAACTGCCTGTCAGCACGGTCGGCATACGAATCGTGGTGCAGAACTTGAACATAAAAAAGGCGTACGATAATACATACACCAACAAACAGGAAAAAACCCGCTATTACATATATTCTTTTAGATTTATTCGTTTGCATGGCCGGCAAATGCAACTGGCAATGGGGTGCGGTCTACATATGCAACATGTCCGACCGGTACAAAACCATTAGCTGTTGCATAGACGTAGTCGTATTGTTTGGTCAAACTTAAGTATGTTAGTTGTAGTTGTCCAACATGACTTAGGTTTGTTTTTAAAGCTGTTTCTAGACCGCGGCGTTCTACAACGTTGAATGTTATAGCACTAATAAAATATACATATAAACCTATCATCAACAAACACAATGTACCGACGACTTTATACACCTGTTTACCAGATGCATGCATGTTTATTTGTTGTTGAACTTGTTTATATGACATTTTATTTTTCTATTATGCGAAGCTTGGCACTTCGACTCCGTGGGTTACTGCTAATTTCAGTATCGGTTGGAGTTATTGGTTTTTTAGTAATAATTTTCGCACCCTCTTCTTTTTTTGTATTAAAAAATTGTTTTACTATTCTGTCTTCTAATGAATGAAACGATATGCATGCTATGCGTCCGCCTGGGGCTAATACATTCCACGCTGCAGTTAAACCTTCGTTTATGTTGTCTAGTTCCTGGTTTACGGCTATGCGTATTGCTTGGAAGGTTCTAGTTGCGGGGTTTATCTTGCCGTTTCTGTATGAAGCCGGTACCGAGCCACGTATTATGTCTACTAGTTGCGTAGTGCGTGTTATTGGTTCTATAGCGCGTGCGGCAACGATGGCCTTAGCTATACGACGAGAATAACGTTCTTCGCCGAAACCATAGATGATAGTTGCTAGTGTTTCTTCGGCCCAGGTGTTTACTACGACCATTGCTGTAACACCGTCTTTGTTATGTTCCATTGTCATTAGTAGTGGTTCGTCTTTTGCAAAAGAAAACCCACGACCACTGGTGTCTATCTGTGGAGACGACAAACCAAAATCGAATAGTACACGGTTTACTTGATCTATTCCCTTAGTCTTTAATAAAGTTTCTAAGTTGCGGAATTCACCAAGTAAAAATGTTGCTTTGTAACCTTTGTTTTTAAAAAGAACTTCGGTACGGTCTAGGGCCGCTTGATCGCGGTCGATACCAATAACCGATACTGTTGGGTAGCGCCCACACACACTGGCGCTGTGCCCGCCGGAACCCAGTGTTCCGTCGAGGAATGTGTCGCCGGGTTTAATGTCTAACCCATTGATACTTTCCTCTAATAAAACTGAAATGTGGTCCATTACAGAACTCCGACTGAACCAAGCTTTTCAGCTAAGGTGTCGGCTGATTGTTCGACTTTGCCTTTATAAGAATTCCACGTAGCCTCATTCCAAACTTCGAGACGGTTACCAAGGCCGATAAAAGCAACTTTGTTGCCCAAACCTGCACGTACTTTCAAATGCTCTGGAATAAGGATACGACCACTAGCATCTACAGGTAGCATTTCTGCTGCGCCGAACATGTAGCGGTTAAAACTTCGATTGTCTGCTTGCAAAAACGAACGTTCTAATAATGTTGCTGAAATAGTTTTCCATTCAGACACAGTAAAGATAAAGAGACATTGGTCGAGGCCTCCGGTAATAACCACTTCTTTACCTAAAAACTTTTTAAATTTTGCAGGTAATGAAATACGATTTTTATCGTCTAGTGTATGAATGTGTTCGCCGATCAGCATAATATATCGGTGTTATAAGGGTTTAAAAAGTTTTTATGCCACAAACTTTGTATACCACTTCGTCCCACCTTACCCCATTTTACACCACTTTGTACCACACCGCAAATGGTGTAAATGCCCTATCTGTGGATAAGTACTGGCATTTTAAACCACATTTGTTATAGTTGTGTAAACCCCTTAATTAGTTTTATTATGGAACACGAATTACATGAAAAATCAAAAGGAATCAAGTACCTACTAACAGAAATTGCTGCGGAACTTCTTAAAAAAGATCCTAATCTAAAAATAAAAATAAATTTTGCACCCGTAGAGCCTGTCGTGTCTATGTTCGAAAAAGAAACACGTGAAGAGAGCGAGGTTCGACTCAATGAATTTCACAAATCATCTATTGCAAAAAATGTTGACAAGACGGAGTATTATGAATTTTCAGGAATGCCTTTTGGTATACCCTTAAATTCTTTGGAATTTCCAAAACACAATTTCGTTAAACTTTAGAATCAAAAGCCCTGCATGTTAGAATGCAGGGCCTTTTTAATTTTGTTTTTTCAAGTTCCCTCTCCTTACCAAGGAGAGGGCTAGGGAGAGGTTCAGATCTAGCTAGGTCAACCTCTTCCGCCTTCGGCACCTTCTCCTTGGTAATGAGAAGGGCAACAACCACCTTTTAATTCTTCGGTCGCATTATCGGGAAGAAAACAGTATCACGTATATTTTTCTGGTCTGTCATTATGGCAACTAGTCTGTCTATACCCATACCGAACCCTGTCATAGGTGGCATGCCGTACTCCATAGCAGTTAGGAAACGTTCGTCGACTTGCATCGCCTCTTCGTCGCCAGCGTCCTTAGCCTTGGCTTGGGCTTCTAGTAAACTACGTTGTACTATAGGGTTTACAAGTTCGGCGTATTGGTTAGTTATTTCCGCACCACCTATTATCAGTTGTGCTACACGGGCAGTACCGTCGGCATTTTGCTGTGCTAGTGGCTTTAAGTCTGCTGGGTAGTCTAGTACAAATGTAGGGTGCACAAGTTTACCACGAGCAGTTTTTTTATAAATATGGTCTAGCAAATTACCACGTCCAGTTTTTTCAGCTTCAGTTTTATCTAACCCAAGTTCTATTGCCTTGGCACGCACGTCGTCTAGCGTAGCGTTCATATCAAAATCTGCATATTGTTTTAACAAATCTGCAAAACGTACACGTGGCCATTCTTTACTAAAGTCTACATCTATATCGGCACCTTCTTTGTCGTAAACAGTAAATACGTTTTTACCAACAACATCAGTTGCTATACCGCGTAGCATTTGTTCGGTCCATAACATATTTGTTTCCAAAGATTCGTATGCAGCGTACCATTCTATCATGCTAAATTCCTGCATATGTGTTGGGTCGGTACCTTCGTTACGAAAGTTTTTACCTATTTCATATACACGTGGGTAACCACCGACCATAAGCATTTTATGTTCTAGTTCCAATGCAATACGTAGCACCATAGGCATGTCGTAGTCGTTGTGGTGTGTGTTAAAAGTACGTGCCATTGCCCCACCGGCCTGGTTTTGCAATACAGGTGTTTCTATTTCTAAAAAGTCTTTTGTATTAAAAAAGTTTCTAATATAGGTAACCATTTTTGAACGGACTATAAAACGGTTTCTGGTTTCTTCGTTCATTAGTATGTCTAGGTAACGTTTACGCTGAGTTTCTTCTACATCCTGTATACCGTTCCATTTGTCTGGCAATGCTAATAAACTTTTTGTAAGTATTTTCCAACTTGTAACTAACAACGAGTTCTGCCCTGCCTTGGTAACAAACAAGTTGCCTGTAACTTGGATAAAGTCACCTATATCTGCCGCATCTGTAAATAAAGCAAAAAGTTTTTCATCTATGTCGTCTTTTTTGAAAACAACTTGGAATTTTTCTGTACCGTCAAACAGTGTTACAAACAGTATTGCACCCTGTCCACGAATAGACATTATACGGCCAGCCAGAGATATTTCCCCGCCTTTTGTTTTCAGTGTTTCAAACTGTTTTGTAAGTTCTGCCAATGTGTAGTCGTGCTCGACATCACCCGCATATGGGGCCATGCCAGCGTCGACTAGTAATTGCATTTTCTGCATGCGCACAGCGCGAAGTTCTTCATAAGTAGCCATCCCGTTAGAAGCAGGTCGCGGTCAACAGATCGCTATTTGCTTGATTATTTTTGTAAGTTATATTTGTGTATATTTTTTATAATAAATCTCCGTTACTGCGACCGCGGCTTCTAACGGGACCATAACATGCATTATAGGCTAAAAACGTTATTATGCCAATATAAAACCCCTGTAACAGGGGTTTTAGTATTTAGTTAGGACAGTCTGCGTTATATTCTGGTGCGTATACTATAGTTGCATATGCAGTCAAGTTTTGACTGTCTGTAATTCTGGCTGTAACTGTATATTTAGGTACAGAATTTATGTTGTTTTTATAACCTTGTACATTTAGTGGGTCTGAAATATAGTATGTCCCTAACGACGATGTTGTACTGGTATTAAAACTACTTACAACTGTCCATTCTATTTTTATTGTACCTATACCACCTGTCCATGCCACAGAAGGTTCGTGTTTTTTAGTACAGTACAATGAACTACCAGGTCCGTTAACGGGTGTTGTGTGGTCTGTTATGGTTACGTTGTTTGGTCCGTCTGTTTTGTAACAGTAACCCAAGTTTTGTGCAGTACTGTTTGTTGTTGGGTTTAGTTTACCACAGCGTATCTGAACATCGGTACCAGTTGCGTCCTGTCTGTAGTATGTCATAAGTGACGGACCAAATTCGCCACTATTTGGGCAAACGCGACTGGCAGGGTTTAATGTTTGTGCTGCACGTATAGTACAGTAGTCGCCCATACCTATGTTTGTATTACCAGTTAGCTGTAGGTTGTATCTTATGTCTGGGTAGTTTGTTGCAGTTAATGTTGGTTCACCTATATCTAGGAAGCCTTTGAACCACGAATACCCAGATACTACACGAAAGTCGCCAGTGTTTGCAGATGTGCCTACGTTTACAGAACCACCAGATTCTACATTGGTTCTAGATATTAGGTAGCCTTTATAGTTTGTACTATTTAAAGTATAACCTATACTACCGAACTGACTTGTTTTAACTTGGTTGTCGTCGCCACGGTTTACTATAACAGATGGGTTACAACTGGTATCACCAGCTGTACATGTCGGGTCGCTCCATGCGGCACTAACCAACATAGCAGTACCGGCTACACATATAGCCAGCACCAACGGCGCAATAACTTGTTTAAAGTTTTTCATATGTACATTATACCCCGTAGTTAAGCTTTTACCAATAGTAATATGTGAAAAATTATATTTTTGGAATCTTAATACGGATCAGGCCGGGTAAATAAGGACATTACCCGGCACGATTCTGCAGAATCGCAAATAAAAAACGCCCTTCAGTTAAACTGAAGGGTCGTTAATTGTTTACCGAACGATGATTTTCTTAATTGTATAAGTTTTTTCGTTACGGATTTGTAGAACATAAGCACCAGCCGGGAAATTAAATTCCACAACGTCACCATCTAATTTTCTTTCCATCAGCACAGACCCTTTAAGGTCAGTTACTGTAAGCACCGATCCGACGTAGTCGTTAGGCACTTGGAGAGAATATGTAGAAGGCATAGGGTTAGGAATATTCAAAGCCGAAGCATTTTTATATCCGTTAATCCCGTTGGCTTTCGCTTGCAATCTTCTTCCTTGAGTTCCGTAGAAAACAAGGTAATCTTTGGTAGCTGCCATTTTACCGACATCAAACAATGATGCATCGGCAATGGCGTTCAGACCAATTAATTCGTCGTTTACAGTGTTGTATTCGACAAAGTAGTTAGCTTGGATCTCCTCGTTTGTTCCGCATTTTTTGATAATGTCAGAACTTGCTAGATAGCATTTTCCTTTGAAAAAACATGCATTGGAAACACCAATGAATTTTTCCTCAAAGTTACCGGTTACTTCATTGTATTTATACAATGTATAATCATAGTAACCAGAAAAGCAATTTAACAATAACGTATTACCGTCAGTAGCCAAGTCATTGAAAAACAAAGACTTATTAACGACTGGGTATGACAAAACTTTTGTAATTAAGTCATAGCACAACACAGATTTGTCGATTCTACCTTCTTTGGTAGAATTTACACCGAAAAACAATTTGTTTTTAAATGGTACAATTTTTTCAATTGACCATTCTTGTTCTGGTGGAAACAAAGGTGTGATGCTGCCCGTAACCATGTCGTAGATTAGTGCAAACTTTGGAGTATTGGTTTTGCCTTCGATAGAATCGAAGTTGCCATACACACAGACTTTAGATTGATCTGCCCATAGGTTGGCCATACGTAGGTCTGCACCTTCTCTAGGAAATGAAGTGTGAGCTTTAAAAATAAAGTATGCACTTCCAAATTCGTCGATAAGGTAAAGACTCGAACCATCTCTAGTCAGGTGTTTACGCTGATATGAACCAGCGATAGCACTTGGGTCGTTGAGGTTAAGAACTGTTTTAGTTACCACACCTGTTTGGGCGTTTCTACTAATTAATGTTTTTTGACCAACAGCCCAAATAACATTGGTTGTTGTGTCAAAATACTCAGTTCCGCTAATTTCATTAGTTAACCCACCAAATGTTACAATTTCGTAACCTTTATTTTGGGATAGATTTGTGGCTTGCGCTTTGGTTGTCATGTTTCCTACAAACATGACCAACATTGTTGTTAGAATGAACTGTAGGAGTCCATTTTTGTTTGTAAGATTCATGAATAAATTGTGAAGAACGTTAGTGTCCTATCTGTAGGTATTATACCATTTCTATAAAAAACAAGCAATACACCTGTGGATAACAGGTGTATTGGTATAATGTATTATTTTATAAGGCTTTAAAAGCTAAATATTAATTTATTTTACTTTGTCCAGCCACTACTGATCTGTTCCCCACTGCCTGAAATTGTAAGGTTTGCTCTATACATAATGTCGCCCCCGTTTAGGTTTGTACAGTCGTATTGTCCAGAACCTGCAGTTGTAGTACCAAAAGTTGTACTAGTTGTACCCGAACCAGTTGTTTTAGTTTCGTAATTTGTAATGGTACCAGCTGTTGTGTTAGGTGGGTATGTAGTGTTTGCCCATTTACTGATGCTGATAGAAACATTACTTGGTGCATTGTATACAGTTACCGTGTACTGACAGTAACCAACACCACTACCAGCAGCGTCGTATGTACGTGCCATACCTACGTTTAGTGACAAGATGTTTGTAAGGCAAGACCCCAAGTTTGCTGGGTTGTCAGACGGGTTTATAAATGTGCACGCTACCTGTGGCACATTACCATTAGCCCAGTTTGGGTTTATCTGTGATACAAAAGACCCCGGTGGGCAACCCTGTCCACCGTTTAGGTCCTGGTTTGTTAATGTACAAAAGTCGCCTTTACCCAGATTTGTAGTTGAACCTGGTTTTAATGTCAAAGTATATACAGGTGTTGGTGGTGTTGTTGATACTATTGCAGAAACTGGGATATTTTGGCCAATATAAACCTTGCCTTTAGTCCAAGCTTGACCAAGTAAAACTCGCAAGCCAGTTTTTTTAGGCTCAATACTTGTATCTGTACCAACATAGAAACCATCTCTGGCTTCTATGTCACCCGTTGCACCAAAAAATTTTGCTTCCAATGCACCGTTTTTTAGCTGGCCAGTACTACCGGTGTTAACTGTATTTTCTACATTACAACCAGGTGGCGTACAACTGTTCGGTGCCTGTGTTGTGTTTGCTAAAACTACACCACCTATTACAAACATACATACTACTAGTGCTGGTATTAATTGTTTAAAGTTTTTCATATATAAAATTTAGTATTATTAACAACTACCTATGTTGTGTGGGTTAACAGACGGGCTTGTGGCTGAACAAGTTACGTATGGGTATATACCTGTAGCTGTTGGGTTTATCTGTATTATAAAATATCCAGCAGGACAAGATTCGGCAGACGTGCCTGTAACACGGGCCTTTGTCATGGTGCACCAGTTGCCTCGGCCTATATTTGTTGTTGCCCCACTTTTTAAAGTTAGTGTGTCTGTTGGTGTTACTGGGTAATTAATTGGGCTGTCAGTTATAGAAGCATCGTTACCTATGTAAACTTTATCGTTAAACCAAGCATTACCACTAAGTATACGCAAACTACCTGTTGGGTTTGTAGACACACTGGAACCAACCATCAACGGACCTCTTGAAAATATGTACCCCATAGACCCCAAGTAAGTTGAAGTTAGTCCGCCTAATTTTAGCTGGTCTTCGTTATCTATGTTTACAGGTTCGTCGGCATTACAGCCTGTTGCACCAGGTACACAACTTGGTGCAGTCCACGCAGCAAATGCAACACCAGCAAAAACAATTGAAGCTAGTATTATAGAAGGTATAAGTTGTTTAAAGTTTTTCATGGTTATAGTATATCAAAAATTATATAATCTGGTTTATTTTTTCTTAGTTTGGTTTGCAGTTTCAGTTGCGCGTATGTCTACCATAAATTTTTCTGCTTCTGCTACATCAGCTGGGGTTAGTGGTGGTACAGATTTGGTAACTTCGTCCATGCGTTTCAAGGCTTGTTCTGTATTAGCGTCCATTACACGCTGTTCTTTGTTTAACCAAAAACCGTTTTTCTGTGCATAAATAAAACCCAAAACTAACAGCACAGTAACAGCAACTACGGTTGCTATTTTTTTCTTGTCAGATGCACGTTGTTCTATGTTTTTGTTTTTATTTATAGTTTCGTCCAAACGTTGACGCGACAACATGGTGTCGTGCATTTTTTCTGCTTCTGCACGTTCTTGTTCTTTGATACGTGCAATATGTTGTTGAAGTTCTTCAGGTGGCATGTGTGTATTATACCTTGAAGTAAAATTTTAAACAACACGGCCCAGGTAAATATAGCAAATAAAAATGCACAACGTGTGTGCTTTTTACTATTGTTATATTACGAGAATGAAAGTATGGTGTAGTGCATCATACCTTTGGGTGTGTTAAAGGTAACTTCCTGGTTTGCTTCTTTGTCTAATATTGCACTACCTAGTGGTGATGTGATAGATATTTTACCTAGACTTATATCTGCATCCTGTGGACCAACTAGTGTAAAAGTTTTTTCTTCTTTTGTGTCTAGCTTCATTAGCTTTACGGTGTTACCTACTGAAACATGTTTAGTTGCTGTGGTTCCAGCAAAAACGGTACTGGTTTTTAGTATGTGTTCTATTTCACGTATGCGGTCTTCTAGTTTACCTTGGGCTTCACGGGCTTCGTGGTATTCTGCGTTTTCAGAAAGGTCGCCTAGGGATTTTGCGTATTCCAATGCGGTTATTATTTCTTTTCTTTTAACGTTTTGTAATTCGTGTAGTTCTTTTTCAAGTTCTGTTTTACGTTCTTGTGATATAACATTTTTATCCATAATAATTAATAATACCACTTTGTATATTTTATGGCAACATATTTGTTAATTTGTTGTTGTAGGAACAGTATAATTAATTCCCTTTTGCATAACGAAGTCAGGATATGTTGTATAAAGTTCCTCTATGGCAGTACGCATAGCGTGTGACGCAGGTATGTATGCAGTACCAGAACCGTCGTCCATTAACACCACAAAAGCGTATTCGGGTTTTTCATATGGGAAAAACCCTGTAATCCACGAGTTAACGCGACGTTTAGATATATCTGTCTGTGCAGTACCAGACTTACCAGCCATATGCAGGTATGGAAAGTTCAACGACTCACCAGTACCTGTGGTTATAACCATGCGTAGTGCTTCGTGTACTACTTGGTACTGTGCATCTGTAAATGGTAGTTGTTCTGTTTTTGTTAGTTCTGGGTTTGTTTCATTTAAACGTATATGCGGTGTTACTAATGTACCCCGACTAGCTATACCTGCCATTGCACGCACCATTTGCAACGGCGTTACCTGGAAACCGTATTGTCCGATCGATGTGTGGTATGTGTCGCCTACACGCCATGGGTCTTTGGGGAAAGTTTTTGCTTTCCATTCTACAGACGGCACTACACCAGCTAGTTCGCCGTCCATGTCTATTCCTGTTTTTAAACCTATACCAAAGTCCTTGGCATATTGGTTTATGCGGTCTATACCTAGACCCTTTTGGTCTTTGTAGCCACCACCTATTTCGTAAAAATATACGTTCGACGAAACTGCTATGGCTTTACGCATGTCTACTAAACCGTGCGCGGCGTTGTCCTTGAAGACTGTGTTTTTAGTAGAGTCAAATGGGTTTGGTATTGTAATCTGTCCAGTACTTAAAATTTGTTTTAATGGGCTTATAATGTTTTCATTTAGTGCAGCTAACGCTAAATATGGTTTAACTATAGACCCAGGTGTGTACCGCCCTGCTATAGCGCGGTTAATAAAAACTTTTCTTTTGTCAGTAAAATAGTGCGATATTTTTTCGTTGTCAGTAGCTAGTGACATAACGTTCGAACTGTATTCAGGGTAGCTTGTTATAGCCACAACTTCACCTGTATGTATGTTCATTATTACACCTGCTCCGCCAGTATAACCTGCATCTGTAGCTAGTTTTTCTATGCCGTGGTACAGCGCAGTTTGCACACGGGCATCTATAGACAACACCACATCTGTACCATGCACTGGTTCTTCGGTAATGTTTTCAGATAGAACTTTACCAGTTGCATCTGTTTCAAAATATTTTGCACCGTGTGTGCCCTCTAACTGTGTTGCATAATACGACTCGACACCGCTTTTACCAGTAAACTGTGTTTGCCAGTAGTTGCCCGATGCGTCTTTCTTAGGGTAGCCAACATAGCCCAACAGGTGCGCATAGCCGCCATCGTTTGTGTATATACGTTTCGAAAAAGCCTCACCTTCCTTCAACTTTTCATTCCATGCCAGGTTTACACCGTTTCTATCTGTTATCAAACCACGGTCGGCAAATATAGGTACTGATTCGAACGAATTTTTCTCACTTCTTGTTGCAAAATAGTCGCCTTTAGAAATCTGCAAATACCCTAACCTAAAAATACCACCAACACCAAAAACAAATGCAACTATAAAAATAATATTTAGTGCACGGTGTGGTATAGGTTGTTCTATACGGCCTTCCATTTGCTGTGTGTTGAACTGTGGCAAATTACGCGCGTCCAGCAGTATTTCGTCGGGGGCTATTTCATGGTAGTATTGTTTTTTTGGTTTCCAGAATTTCATATATATTTTTATGTTCTGGTAAATACTTTTCTAAGCAGAAAAACACCGACCACCAGCACAGCCCCTAGTGCATACACATGTTGCACACCGTAGAAATATTGCACGGGTATAGCATATATATAGTCTGCAAATATACCAACGGCTATATATTCGTATGGTATGTAACGCGCAAAAAAACCAAATCCAACAAACAGAACAAACAAAACCCACCATGGCAAAACTACTGCCACCAGCAGTAAAAACGCACCCAGTATTAGCCTTTTATAAAGTTTGTTTTCTAGCATTTATTTTTATGCGTCTTTCTTATTACCTGATTCTGCGGAATCATGTCGGACCAACGTTCCTTTAAAGGGCCGACCCTAATTTGCAACAGACTACTTCTTTTTTCCAAAAAGGCCTTTTAGTAACAAAAGTGATGCAACCACGATAATACCATAAAACAGCATGATATGTGTAAACACATACAGCCCTGCATTATATGCATAGTATTGTACGTATGCCACGGGTCCAGCAAACGGCGACTGTGTTGTAGTTGGCACCTGAACACGCAGGTAGTCTGGCAAACTTTGTTGAATAGCATTTTGCAATGCTTGTTTTTGGTAGTCTTGGAAAAGTTTAACTGGGTCTACACCCTTAGCCTGGCCTTCTAGTTGTTTTTGTTTAACTGTCCATGTAACTATGTGTTGTTGACGAAAATCTTCGACTTTTTTTACTGGACCTATAGAAAGTAAATTATTAGTTGCCATATATATTATGTTTTATATTAATGTACTTATTATACCCTGCAACTTAAGTTTTCCAAAACAAAAACCACCTTTTGGTGGTTTTTGTTTTTTTATTATTTTACTGTAAACACTGTTCGCACAGTAACCATAATGTTTTTGTCTATAGACGAAGTGTCGTATGTACCATAGTCAGAAATTTGTATCGAGTTTAGTGGCAACACTTGCACAACACCAGCTGAAGCAGAACGCAAGTTACCTATAGTTCCACCAGCAGACTGCGCTAATGTTGTTGCACGAGATTTCGCATCTTTAACGGCGTCGGCCAACATTGCTACGCGTTCTTCTGGAAGTTTAGAATAAAGGTAGTCTACATTTCTTGTTATAAACATTACACCTTTGTTTAGTAGTGTCTGGTTGTTTTTAGCAAGGTCTGTAATTTTATTTATTTGTTCGTCACCCACACCATTAACAGTTACAGTTTGTGACACTGTGTATTCTTTCTCAGTATATTGTGGCGTGTCGTAGTTTTGCATTAGCTGTGGTATGCCTATAACAATAGATTCGTCTGGTATACCTGAAGTTTTCAAATATGCTTTAACTTGCACCAGGTCAGATGCAACTTGGGCATAGCCGTCTTTAACTGCTGAAATTTTAACTACACGACTTATATCTGCATTCCATTTTATGGTATCAGACTTAACTTGTTTAGTAGTAGAACCAACAACTGTAATGTTATTAGAACTAAGGTTAGATGTGGCAATACGTGCACCGAGTACAAATGCGACAATAATACATATACCGGCAACTAGGGCTACGGGCAACAAGGGGCTTTTTAACATAGGATGTTCCATATATTTTTCAATTAGATTAGTACATATATAGTATACCACTAATCAGCAACCCCTGTGGAAAACCCAGGGGTTCAACAACTTTTTAAAATATAATATATTAATTAAATAAAGTGATATAATTAAATATACTTATGACATATACTAAAGAATTTTTTGAATTTCAATTACAGTTTGCAGAACGTGTTGCATTAGTAAGTCAGAAAAATATAGAGGGCACTCTTCTTGAATATACTAATTTTTACAAAGCTTTTAATATACAGGATTGGGAATTTAACCCTGAAAACCCTATTTGGAAAAGTTTTATACAAAAATTTATATCAACAGACAATAAACTTGATGCAATATATAATTATTACTTAGAAAATATAATTAACACCCCTGAAGTAAAATTATTCGGTTTTTTTAGTTATGATTTTGAAAAGGAAGAAAACTATATACAAATTCACTTTAAAGGAAATGGTCAACCTAATGCTCTATCAGTAGAAAATATTGAAAAAAGGAAAATGGAACTAAATACAATGTTTACAGAAATAAAAGAAAAACATCCAGACGTTGAAAAAGTATGTGGTTTTTCTTGGTTATATAATTTAGATTCTTATAAAAGGCTTTTCCCTACGGAATATACATCTAATTTAAAAACAGTTCCTAATTACTTTAAAACTTTAGCAATATGGGGCCAGTTTGTTGATTACAAAGGTAATCTAAGAACTGAAAATGCAGAAATGTTTAAAACATGCATAAAACAAAAAGAAAGTCTTGAAGGAATACTATTTTGTTTTCCATATTATATACTTGAACCAGAATCAGACATAAAATTCTTTTACAAATTTTACAACGTAATCTAATACATCAGGGAGTGAGTCCCTGATGTATCCACAGGTTTAAAGTGCTTGTTTTATCAGATTTAATTTTTCTGTTCTTGATAACCTTTTTAACTCGCCTTCGCGTTTACGTACTTCTACATAGGTTTGTAATTCTTCTGAATACACCAACACCACCGGTCGGCGTATTTTGGTATAGTGTGCCCCACTTTTTAGATTGTTGTGTTCGTGCAGGCGTTTTTCAAGTTTGTTAGTACTGCCCACATACAACGTTTCGTCAGCGCATTTTAGTATATAGACAAAATACATAATTGAAATATATATCTTAATTATAGTATTTTACTTTTTCTATTGATCTATCTTCGTGGATAATTCTATTATTACTAAAAAAACCAATTGCTTTTGACAGTTGTTTATATTTTTCTTCTAGTACTATTTGTTTTTCATTAGAGATATTTGTTTCTCTATTTAAAACTTCTAATTTCTTAAAAATATCTCCTAGGGCTGCTTTTGCTGGTTTACGAACAGGGTGGTTCATTGCGTCTTCCAGAGTTGTTTCAATAATTGAATTCAAAACATCCAAAGAATAATTTTGTTCAAAAGAATCCATAATTGATTCTAATTCTGCAACTTCAATTCCTGATTCTCTTAAATTTTCAGTGTTCTCAATATTTTTCTGCAAACCTCGCATCATTTCTTCCTCAGCCAAAATTGCCGGCTTAACTTGGTTGAAATTTTCACCTGTAAGTTCATTTTGAAGATTATTTCTTTGATCTTGATCTTCTTTATATTGTTCTAGTAATTCGTCTTTTTTATCAGTATTTTCTATATTTTTTTGCTCATCGACATTTTTCTTAGACTCATTGTTTTCAATTGAAACTTCTATGCGTTCCCCTTTTGTATTGTTTTCTGGGTTTATTTTAAACCAAGATTTTAATTCTTCATCATATACTGCAGCATTAAACCCATAGTATGGAATACCGTCTTCATCATATTCAGATATGTAAATTAATGTTTCTGTCACACCACTAAACCCAGGGTAAACACCCTTTTTCATGTATTCATATTGCTGGTATTTACCTTTAGAATCTGGAATTCCTTTTGTGTTTAACATAAATAAACCTTCTTCATTTGAATTCTCTTCTACAACTTCTGAATTTTCAGCAAATTTAGAAATCACAGATAATACTTCTTCTTTCGAAGGAATATGTTCTTTGTTTTCAATAGTGTTTTCTTTTTTAAAATCTTCCATATACATATTATACCTTAAACTCTAGAAAACGGCTATTTGCTCTGTTGCAATTAGGGTCAGTAAAATAGTAAGTTGGACTGGATATAAAAAACAACACCAAAAATGTTTTCCACATACCACTTGTTTTATTTTACAATTATAGTATAATTTCGGTATGTGTTTGGAGGGTTCGCCCTCTCACGGCTTTCAAGCTGTAGCCAGACACCAACAAAGAACCCGCCTAACTGGCGGATTTTTTGTTTTTAATCTTCTTCTAGATATTAATAAACAATAGTCATAAAATTATACTAGTTCAAAATGGATTATTTTTACCACTGTGTCAGGACCAACGCGGTCGCCGTAGTATGTTTTATAAGTTGCATACATTTCGTCTTCACTTGCAAATTTCTCATGCCCAATCCAGTCTGCATCTTCTAATGTAGATAGAGTTTTTTTGTAAACGTCAGTTAGTTTTGCTTCTGCAAACTTTTCTCCTGTGTCCCAATTTATAAAATCTACAACATCACCCGTAGTTAAATTTTTATCATCAAAAAGACGCCATGTGCTGGTTTTCTCGCCTTTTGCTACAAGTTCTGCCAAATGGCTTCTAAATTTTATAGTTTTGGGGGCATAAATAAAATATATTTTGAATTCTCTTCTTGGTTGCCTTTATAGGGCAATCCGCGAAGTGAATTCGAGCTTTTTAAAGCTGTAATAAATTCCACTTTAAAAACTCTAATTCAGCTGGGGTACAAGGATTCGAACCTCGATTAAAGGCTTCAAAGGCCTCTGTCCTACCATTAGACGATACCCCAA
>CAZUZL010000005.1:0-66226 GCA_964625065.1 uncultured Candidatus Saccharibacteria bacterium
GTAGCTAAATTCGGAATGGATAACCTCTGAAAGCATCTAAGAGGGAAGCCAACTCCAAGATCAGTAATCGATTGAGAACCCTGAGAGATGATCAGGTTGATAGGCACTATGTGGAAGCGCAGTAATGCGTTGAGCAAAGGTGTACTAATTGTTCGATTCCTATTAGGAAATTTGCGAATAATGTTGAAAATGACTTTTTATACAAGCAGGCATGAATGCTTTGTTCTGGTGATTTGAGAGAGGGGTCACACCTCTTCCCATTCCGAACAGAGAAGTTAAGCTCTCTTCTAGCGATGATACTCTTTATTGGGGAAAGTAGCTTTTCGCCAGAACTAAGCATTTATGCAAACCAGTGAATACAATCAAAAAACCCGCATAGTTTACTATATGGGTTTTTTGATTTGCGATTTTCCCAAAAATCGTGTCGCGCAATGTCCATTGAAGCGCGACTAATTAATCTGTTTACTAACAGGTTTTTTATTTTTTTGCTATACTACACACATGTCATGGTCAGCGCGTAGACAACTTGTGGTTATATTTTTAGTGCTTATCTTTGTGGGTGGGCCGGTTTCGTATTTCTTATACAAAACTTTTTCCCGCCCACCTATATGTTTCGATAACAAAAAAAATGGCGACGAACTTGGTATAGACTGTGGTGGTAGTTGTAGTTTATTTTGCGCACAACAAAAGTCTGACCCATTGGTACTATGGAGCCGTTTCCAACGTGTTACAGACCGTGTGTACAACGTGGTGGCATATATAGAAAACCAAAACTCTGACGCGGTGGCAGTAGATGTACCATACACATTTACACTTTACGATGCGCAAAACATACCCATTGCTACACGCACTGGCACAACTTTTATAAACCCGAACGGTAGACAACCAATATTTGAAAGCGGTATCGACGTAGGTAAAAAAGTTCCAGCTTTTGTACGTTTCGTTTGGAACGGTGTACCCGCATGGCACAAAACTTCAATAAACCCAGGCATACTACCAGTAGAAATAGGTAGTGTGCGTGCAACAGACATAGACACACTGCCGCGTGTAACTAGTCGTATAACAAACCGTGGCACGGCTACATTACCGCCAGGCGAAGTTATAATTTTCGTATACGACGAAGAAGACAATGTACGGGCATTTTCTAAAACATTACTTGACCCATTAATATACAACCAAACTCAACCTGTTGTTTTTTCTTGGCCACAAGGTTTAGGTACAGGTACATTTAGGTACCAACTAATTCCAGTTATCAACGCTACAACTTTAAACCCAAACAACTATGCAAAGTAGACTACGTGGTATCGACTGGGTTATGGTTTTAGCAATTCTACCTATTATGGTGGCGGGTTTGGTTAGTATGCGTAGCCTTACTACAACTACAAACTTTTTTAGCCACCAGTTAGTGTGGATAGGTATTTCTTTTGCCGTTTTCTTTTTGGCCAGTCAAGTGGACTTTCGTTTCTTAAAAAGAAGCGACATTTTGGTCCGTATATTTCTTGTTCTATCAAGTTTACTTTTACTTTTGTTTTTAGTTAGTAAAAGCGTTAATGGTGCAACCAGTTGGTTTCAGTTGGGTGGGGTAGCGTTTCAGCCGGTAGACATGATGAAGTTAGCGGTTATTATTATTTTGGCCAAATATTTTTCTCGTAGGCATGTAGAAATAGCTCAGTGGAAACATTTATTTATTTCCGGCCTTTACGCATTTATACCTTTTATGTTGGTTTTCTTACAGCCAGACTTTGGTTCCGCAATGATAATAGGTGTTATATGGTTCGGCATGTTACTGGTGTCGGGGTTGGGGCGTAAACAACTACTGATAGTGCTATCTATAGCCGCAGTACTGTTTGCATTTTTGTGGGTAGGTGTATTTAAGCCATACCAAAAAGCCCGTATTTTAAACTTTATAAACCCATCTGCAGATGTACGTAAAACAGGCTATAACGCCCTACAGTCGACTATAGCCGTCGGTTCTGGGCAGTTTGTCGGCAAGGGTGTTGGTTATGGCACACAGAGTCGTTTGCAGTTTTTACCTGAACACGAAACAGACTTTATATTTGCAGCTTTTGCCGAAGAATGGGGTTTTGTAGGGGCAGTATTGTTGCTGTTGCTTTACGGTATTATTTTCTGGCGTATATACGACACAGCCACAAAAGGTGAAACAAATTTCGAAGTACTGTTTGGTGTCGGTGTGGCCATATATTTACTGGCACACATTATAATAAACATTGGTATGAACATTGGCATAATGCCCGTAACCGGTATACCACTACCACTAATGAGCTACGGTGGGTCGCATTTAGTTACAGAAATGTTAGCGTTAGGGTTACTGTCATCTACACGCCGTTATGCACGTGCAACCCAACGCAGTAGCATGACCAGTATGTTAGTTGGTAGTATTTAATATATATAAAATGGACAACACACTTGATCTAAAAATTTTCAATACATTACATAGCTTGGCTTTTCATTATGCTTGGTTCGACAAACTTGTTATTTTTCTTTCAAATAATTTTGGTTATTTATTAATTTTAGTTTGTTTTGTGTATTTGCTTTTCAGACACATAGACCCGTCTGACAAACACACCATCATTAATTGGCAGACACCACACCCCATACTACGTCGCCGTATTAAGGAAATTATATTTATTTTCGGTGGGGCAGGGTTTTCTTGGCTGTTAGTTACTGGACTGAAGGACCTTTTTGTAAACCCACGGCCATTTATACTATACCCAAGTATTGAAACTTTGTTTCGTTTTGGTTCGTTCGAATCTTTTCCATCAGGTCACTCTGCATTTTATGCTGCATTAGCTGTATCTATATTTGCATACCACCGTCGGGCAGGTATATGGTTTGCGGTAGGGGCAGTTGTTATAGGTGTGTCACGTGTTATAGCTGGGGTGCATTTTCCACTAGATGTATTGTTTGGTTTTATATTTGGGGCGTCAGTAGCCACACTGGTCTATGCCACATTCCGGGCACTAGCTAAACGCTATAAAAAACAAGTAGATTTTGTATTTGAAAAGCTATAAACCCTTGTTCTACAAGGTTTTAATATCTATTGACTTTATATACAAATAGGTGTATAATACAGATATAATTTTAAGTTTTTTAACCTTTAATAATCTGTAAGCATGACACAAAATGTAGGCAGTATGACTCGTGGCCAAGGCAACGAAATACTAAACCAAATCGAAAACGCCTGTAAAGAAATGGGTGTAAATCCTGAAGAAATAACAAGTGAATTTATTCGCGAAAAATATTTCTTTCAGAAAAGTATTGATTATATTTCTGCAAAGAAGGCAGAAAAAACAAAATCTTTTGTTGAAATCAAAACTTTAACTTCTGACGGCCGTACCGGCGAGCAATTCTTGTCTGATTTAGAAAAGGCAGGATTGTCGTTTAGTGGCTTCACCAAAACCATGATGAAAGGTAAAGAATTCAACGCGACAGTTACTACTGGTACGAAGTACCGCATTGCTGTCATAAAAGGCGAGGAATTTACTGATGAAGATCGCAACATTGCAAACATCCGCAATGAAATTGCAAAGTTGGGTGGAATTATGCCACCGGCAGAACTATCTCCCTTGCTGCGTTTGAATTTTTCAGATGAAGAAATCAAAGCACTGGGTTTGTCGTGGATAATACCAGTACACGAACCTATCGATGATTCCAGTGGCCGCCCGGAATTGCTCGGCCTCCGCGCCAGCAAACTCGACAACCAGTTGAATGCCTACTATAGCCACGGGGCGTATGGGTGGGATATCAAGAGTGGTTTTGCCTTCCTGCTTCCGCTCGGTACTGATGTTTTAGAATCTTAATGTTTTCTGGACTAAGTTCTTTGCTCTTCCGTATAATCTTCCCTTAACAAAGGGGAGATTTTTTTATTTTCCGCCATAAGTCGGGCATATGGCAAGTGTTGCAATTTTGTCAAAAGTCTATAAAATAAAGGAATTATGTGGAAAACAAGAATTACAGCGCTGATCGTCCTTATTCTGGCAGCAGGATTGGGGTATTTTGTATATACATCAGAAATGAAGGCTTCAATAGCAAATGAAGCCCCAACAGCTGATGCCGTACAACCAAAGAAAACATTCATGAACAGTCATGGTTTTAAATTAGGTCTTGACCTTAAAGGTGGTTCACACTTGGTTTACCAGGCTGACGTAACTACCGTTAAGGGCGACGTAGGCGAAGCCATGGCGTCACTACGTGACGTTATCGAACGCCGTGTTAACGCACTTGGCCTATCAGAACCTATGGTTACTGTAGAAAACGCAGGTTTTACTAATGGTGGCGAACATCGTTTAATAGTAGACCTACCAGGTGTAACAGATATTAACCAAGCTATAAAACAAATTGGCGAAACACCTGTACTTGAATTTAAAACTAAAAACCCAAACCCAGCCCCACAACAAATTACTGTTGGTAAAGACGGTACTGCAAACATTGTTGTAGACCCAAACAACGAATGGGTGCCAACTGGTCTAACGGGCGCATACCTTGACCACACAGCAGTTGAATTTGATCAAACAACAAACGAACCAAAAGTTTCGTTGGTGTTTAACAAAGAAGGTGCAGCATTGTTCGAAAAAATAACTTCTGAAAATATTGGTAAACAAGTTGCTATATTCCTAGATGGGGGCATACTTTCAGCACCAAATGTAAACGAAAAAATTACAGGTGGTTCAGCTGTTATTTCAGGTAACTTTACACCAAAGGCAGCGAAGGATTTGTCTGACCGCTTGAACTTTGGTGCATTACCTGTTTCAGTAAACCTTGTTTCTACACAAACTATCGGGGCTTCACTTGGAACTAACGCAGTACATGCTGGTGTTAAGGCTGGTATTGTTGGTTTCCTACTAGTAGCACTATTTCTAATACTTTGGTACAGACTACCGGGTATTATTGCAGTGCTTTCACTTTCTGTTTACGTTCTGATTGTTCTAACAATATTTAAAATGATACCAGTTACATTAACTGCAGCAGGTATTGCTGGGTTTATTATATCTATCGGTACTGCCGTGGATGCAAACATACTTATATTCGAACGCATGAAAGAAGAATTGCGTCGTGGCAAAGACCTATCAGGTGCTATACGTGCAGGTTACGACCGTGCATGGACATCTATCCGTGATGCAAACATTTCTTCTATTATTACAGGTGTAATATTGTACAGTTTTGGTACAGTGTTAATCAAAGGTTTTGCACTAACACTTATTATTGGTATGTTGGTTGCACTATTTTCAGCTATTACTGTTAGTCGGGTGTTTATATACGCACTATCTATAAAACGCCAAAACAAATTTGTTTCATTCTTGTTCGGTTCAGGTTTCCGCGTTATCAAGTCGTCGAACAATGCCAACTAACCCTGTACGCTAATCACTTACCACTAATCACTAAAAAATATGTTTATCATTAAATACAAAAAATTCTTCATTTCACTTTCAGTACTACTTGTTGCTGGTTCTATAGTTGCAATTAGTGCATTTGGTTTGCCACTAGGTATAGACTTCAAAGGTGGTGCATTAACTGAAGTTGCGTACACTACAGAACACCCAACCGTCGAAGTTCTATCTGCTGAAATAAAAACCTTAAACTTTGGCGAAGCAACATTGCAACCAACAGGCGACACTGGTTACTTTATTAAAACTCGTGCATTGTCAGAAACAGAACGCGAACAGCTTTTAGCTACTATTAGTTCTGGTACAACAGGTACAGCGAGTTTGAAAAGTTACACATCTATTGGTCCGTCAGTAGGGCACGAACTTACTCGTAAAATGATATTAGCAATTATATTTGTTGCACTGGCTATTATATTATTTATTGCATATGCATTCCGTAATGTTACACGTCCAGTATCTAGTTGGAAATATGGTTTTATTGCCATCGTTACACTTATACACGACATTATGATTCCGATCGGCGTGTTTGCTATCTTGGCCCGCAGTTATGGTGCCGAAGTAGACACACTGTTTGTGGTGGCTATATTAACTGTACTTGGTTTGTCTATATCAGACACTATTGTTGTGTTCGACCGTATCCGTGAAAACATTCGTGTTACTAAATACGCAACATTTTCTGAAACAGTTGGCCATTCATTAAAGGAAGTTATAACACGTTCTATCAACACTTCTGCAACTGTTATTATGGTGTTGCTTGCGTTATTCTTCTTCGGTCCATCTACAACCCGCGTGTTTGCTCTTATGATGACAGCCGGTATGTTTTTCGGAGCATATTCATCTATATTCCTAGCGTCACCACTATTGGTCTATGTAGAACAATGGCAAAAAGGCAAGAAATAAAATTCGTATAAAAGTAACCCCGTCGCTCGCGAACGACGGGGTTTTACTTTGGGGGGTGGGGGCGGTATAATAGGGGGTATACAAATTAACACATAAAAACATGATACTTTACATTATTTTAGGCATTATTGCAGTTATTATTATCTGGTTCGTTGTTTCTTACAACGGTTTTGTTGCGTTTGTTAACCGTGCAAAGGAAGCCTGGGCAGACATAGACGTACAACTAAAACGCCGTTACGACCTTATACCAAACCTAGTAAACACAGTTAAGGGTTATGCTACACATGAATCTAGCGCATTTGAAAACGTAACTAAGGCCCGTGCAGCAGCTATGGGTGCAGGTACACCAGCTGAAAAAGGCGCAGCAGAAAACATGTTGTCTGGTACATTAAAATCTTTGTTTGCTATAACAGAAGCTTACCCTGAACTTAAAGCTAACGAAAACTTTATGTCTTTACAACGCGAACTGTCAGACACAGAAGACAAAATACAAGCATCTCGCCGGTTCTACAACGGTAACGTTCGCGACCTAAACACAAAAATAGAAATGTTCCCGGGTAACATTATCGCTGGTATGTTCGGTTTCGCTAAAATGGAATTATTCCAATTAGAAGCTGGTAGTGAAGAAAGAAATGCAGTAGAAGTAAAATTCTAGTAAAAAAAGTACAAAACGAACAGTATAATTAAATAATAAAAAATTAAAATATGAACACTCAAATAAAACAACGACTACTGATAATACTAATACTTACCGTTTTGGTAATGGTTGGTTTATATGTATGGAAGAATTCTAATAAAACAGTTAAAAGCCCAAGCTTTATCGAAGAACCAGTTTCTACTGTTGTTGGCCCAGCTGTGTTAACTGGTGCTGGTACAGATACTGCGAAAGATTTATCGGCTTTTTCTATTATGCCTGGCACTAAGGTACACGGCATACTTTCGTACAGGGGTACTATATCAGGCGGGTATTTCTTTGAAGGTAATATTTTAATCAATATACTAGACGCAAATAAAAAAGTTTTAAAGAATTCTAACGCAGTAGCAAAAACAGAATGGATGACTTCCGGCCCAGTAGACTTTGAAGGTAACATAGACTTTACCAATATAGCCAAAGGCCCGGCATATCTAGAAATACATAACGACAATGCATCTGGTTTACCAGAAAAAGATAAAAGTGTGTTAATACCAATAACAATATATTAGTTTACAGTGTACAGTTAACAGTTTACAGAGTAGTAATACAATGGAAAACACGAAGAAAATTAACTCATTCAAAGATTTGATAGTTTGGCAAAAAGGTATGTTGATTCTAAAATTGACTTATACTATTACAAGCAAACTTCCACAAAGTGAAATGTTCGGCCTGGCTTCTCAGTTGCGTCGTTGTGCCTTATCAATTCCTTCAAATATATCAGAAGGACAAGGTAGGGGAACTAGAAAAGATTTCGCTAATTTTCTACATATAGCACTAGGTTCATTATCTGAATTAGAAACACAAATATTGTTTTTAGAATCAGAATATAAAAATATTTCGATTGGAAATATACTTACTGAAATAGAGGAAGAAAGAAAAATGTTATCTAGTATGATTAAAAAATTAAAACAGTAAGTTTTATTTTTGTACACTGTTCACTGTCAACTATAAACTGTAAACTGGCTCTATGGCAACTTTATACACACATCAAGACAGTAATACTCGCAAAACATGGCTACTTATGTCCGTGTTTTTGATCGTGGTTATTGCTATTGGTTTTGCATTTGCCCAGGTGTATAACAACCCAAACATACTATATGTATTTGTGGCTTTTAGTATATTAATGAACATTACTGGTTACTGGTTTTCAGACAAAATTGCACTTTCTATTGCTGGGGCAAAACCTGCAACCAGGGAAGAATATTTTGACTTGTATAACGTAGTTCAAAACCTTTCCATTACCGCTGGTCTACCTATGCCTAAGTTATATGTAATACCCGACAATGCACCAAACGCCTTTGCTACAGGGCGCGACAAGGACCACGCTGTGGTGGCGGTAACAACAGGTTTGCTGGCTATAATGAACAAAGTTGAACTAGAAGGTGTTATAGCCCACGAACTCTCACACATAGGTAACCGCGACATGTTGGTGTCTACAGTTGCAGTGGTATTAGTTGGCTTTATTTCTATTGTTTCTGATATGTTTATACGTACCACTATGTGGGGTGGTCGTAGTAACGACGACAGGGAAGGTAGTCCGCTAATAATGGTAGTTGGTATAGTTTTGTCTATACTTGCACCTATTGCTGCAACACTGTTGCAGTTTGCTATATCACGCAAACGTGAATTTTTAGCCGACGCGTCTGGTGCGTTGCTGACACGCTACCCACAGGGTTTGGCAAGTGCATTAGCTAAACTACGCGACTATAGTGTGCCTATGCAAAAACAGTCTACAGCTATAGCGCATTTGTACATTTCAAACCCATTCGGTGAAGGTAGTAGTTTCGGTAAATCCGCCAGCTGGCGGATAGGTAATTTATTTTCTACACACCCGCCACTAGAAGATAGGATAAAGGTATTAATGGAAAACAGATAATACATTTGGAATTTCTTTAATTAATTGGTAATATAGTGGCGAACTTGTTCATTTAATTTTTCAGCAGTTACTATTATTAAAGGTGCTGCGAAGGCCCACATGCATTTTGTATGTCCGCCTGGGTGTATTGTTCTCGCTAGGCGGGAAGGGTGCCCCCGAAGGAGACGTCGCATAGCGGTCTAGTGCACTACCTTGGAAAGGTGGCAGGGTGTTAAAGCCCTCGGAAGTTCAAATCTTCTCGTCTCCTCACACTAAAGTTAAACCTGACTTCGGTCAGGTATTTTAGTGTGAGGAGACACAGCAAGTAAACTGCTTTACTTGCGTGAGAGATTTGAACGCCGGAAGATAAAATTTTTAGCAGAAAATTTTCTGAGGCGGTGCCCAGCCCGAGCCGAGTGGTCCGACGAGGCGAGAGGCGAGGGAAAATCTTCTCGTCTCCTCAATATTTATAGTATAATTAAAACATGGAAGAATTAAAAAATTTAGCCGACAGATCAATAGAAAGCTTAAAAACTATGCAACACCCCATTGTGCGTGTTTGTGGTCCATTAACTACTGGCCCACATAGTTACGACGAAAATATTAAAAGGTTTGCAAAAGCCGAAGCTGTTCTGACTGAAAAAGGTTACAATGTTTTTTATCTAGATGACACAGAAAACGAAATACAGGGCAAAAATTATTCTTGGCCCGATATACAACAATATTTCCATGAACCAATATTGCGCTCAGGTCTAATAGATATGGCTTTCTTTTTACCAGACTGGCAGGCATCTACAGGGGCAACTTGGGAACATAACATAATAGAAAAAGAAACAAATATAAAAATAGAATATATAGAAGAAAGTTGGTTAAACGACTAAAAACGACGTGTATTGCAATACTCCATATGTGTGTTACACTACAGATGTATTTTGGTATGTTTGCCTATGTGCGTAGCATTATCAAAATAGGTCAAATTTAGCACATAAGCAAAAACATATATATGGCAGTAAAACTGTATGTGAGTTCTCTACCGTACTCTGTACGCGACGAGGCTCTAAAAGACTTCTTTGCCCCAGCTGGCGAAGTAGTTAGTGCGCAAGTCGTCATGGAACGCGAAACTAACCGCTCTCGCGGGTTCGGTTTCGTAGAAATGGCTGACGAAGCCCAAGCCAACAAAGCTATCGAAATGCTCGATGGTAAAGAAATGGACGGCCGCACAATTCATATTGCTATTGCACGCCCTAAAGAAGAAGGCGCGCCTCGTCGTTCAAACGGTGGTGGTTACCAGGGTGGTAACGGTGGTAGTTATGGTGGCAATCGCGACGGAGGTTTCCGTGGCGGTCGTGGCCGAGAATAATAGAAATAATATTCTTATACAAAAACTCCCTGAAAGGGGAGTTTTTGTATTGCGGAAACGATGAGATTTGAACTCATGATACAGTTGCCTGTATGTCGGTTTTCGAAACCGGTGCCTTCAACCTCTCAGCCACGTTTCCATAAACACAACTCTACTACCAATTAAGGAATTTGAAAAGCCGTTACTGTTTAGTAACGGCCTTCGGTTTTTGGGGTGGGGTTTCTAAGCAACTAGTCGCATTTCTACGATTTGTTCATAAAATATTTCATATTTTTCAGGTACTGTACTGTAATTTTTAAAGTCGGATAGTTTAATGCCAACTTCACAGGCCTTTTTAGTTAGTCTGTTGTATACAGCAATTGCTTTTTCGGCATAAACCTTTATTGCGGGTTTATTGCCTTCACTTTTTTTAACGAAAGATATAAGATGGTCTATTTCTAGGCGCATCCAGTCTTTCATTTCTACAGGGCAAAATTTCTTCTCCGGTCGTTCGCCGGCTTCATGTGTTCTGGCACCTGTTTCGATGTCAGATTTAGAAATTAATACATTAGTTTTTGAAGCAGTTGCTTCAGCGGATCCGGAGTGTAATTTTTCTGGAATCATGTGCTAAAAATTTTGTTTAGTTGTTTTTAAGTACGAAAACTATCTCCCAATAGTACTACTTTATCGGTAAACGTCAATAGTCAACAAATAAGAAGGTGGATAACTTCTTTAAATTTCTACGGCAAGGTATAATATACCAATATGACAAACGAACCCTTCCAAAAGGCCTATAAAGCCCTAAATACAGCCCAGAAACAGGCTGTAGACGCCATAGACGGCCCAGTTATGGTTGTAGCAGGTCCAGGCACTGGCAAAACCCAGGTGCTGACTTTACGCATTGCTAACATACTTGAAAACACCGACACCGAGGCAAACGGTGTGTTGTGTCTAACTTTTACACGCTCAGGTGTGTCGGCTATGCAAGACCGTTTAGAGTCGTGCATTGGCCAGTTGGCACGCAGTGTTACCATAACTACTTTTCATAGTTTTGCTATTTCATTGATAGAAAAAAACTACAGTTTGTTAGACTTCCACACCATGCCAACACTATTAGAAGACTCGCAAGCAGTGTTACTAGTAGACGAACTACTAGAAAACAATATGTGGACATACCTACGCCCACGCACAGACCCAACAAAATATTTTAATGATTTAAAAAGTTTAATATCTGTATTAAAACGTGAAGGTATACAACCACAAAGTTTTTTAAATATTATTGAATCTGAAATTAAACAATTAGAAACAGACCCAGACAATGTGTCTACTCGTGGTGTTACAAAAGGGTAATTGAAAAAGGAAATAGAAAAGAAAATAGAAAGTCTAAACCGTACACGCGAAGTAGTATTGTTCTACGAACAGTACGAAGAAATAAAACACGACCATAACCTAATGGACTACGACGACGTACTAACATACGCAGTAGACCTAGTGGAACAGTTTGAAAATGTTCGTGCTGATGTACGCGAAAATTACCTTTATGTTTTAGTAGATGAACACCAAGATTCGTCTGGTATACAAAACAGGTTTTTGAAGGCAGTGTGGGCTGAAGTAGAACAACCAAACATATTTGTAGTTGGCGACGACAGGCAACTAATATACGGTTTTTCAGGTGCAAATATAGATTACTTTAACGAATTTAAAACTGCATTTGGTAAAGCACAAAAAATTGTGCTTACAGAAAACTACCGTTCTACTGCACCGATACTAAACCTGGCCGACGACCTTCTAAAAAGTTCTATAACTACAGAGGCGCTACATAGTAACAAAACAGGCACTGACAAAGTAAATTTGTCCGAATACAAATACAACCGCGACGAAATAATAGGCGCCGGTTTATATTTTAAAAAATTAATCGAATCTGGAACAAAACCAAATGAATGTGCAATATTGTTACCTAAAAACAGACATGTCCGCCAAGCTGTAACAACACTACGTTCTATGGGTGTACCTGTTGTATCAGAACAAAGTGTGTCTTTGTTAAGTTTGCCACAAACTCAGTCACTGTTACGTGTGTTAGGTATACTAGTAAACCCATACAATGGTATTTTATTAAACGAAACGTTGCTGGACGCAACCAGTGGTATACCGGCTTTTGTTGCATATACTTTTATAAAAAATACTAAGAAGTCTGAAAACCTGACAATAGACGACATGGTAGAAAACAACAAACATACAGGTATGTTCGCTGGCGCCGACAGTGTTGCCATGTTTGGTACTAAACTAAAAACTTGGGTAGACACAATGGCTGGCGAAAAAGTTTCGCACATAGTTAGTGTTGTTGGCAACGAACTACTTATAGACCAAGCTAAAAACCATGAAGACCTTTTAAGTTCTATAGAAGTTGTGCGTAGTTTTATACATGCGTCATTAGCCTGGGAAGAAAAACCTGCCCGAATGACTCAGTCAGGCGGGAATGTAACATTAGGTTTAAAAGACTTTCTAACTTATATACAAAGACTAACCACATATGGTAACCATATTGAAGTTGCTGCACTTGGTAAAGACGAAGGTGTACATGTAATGACACTGCATAAATCTAAGGGTTTAGAATACGACCATGTTTGGATAGGCCACATGAACGAAGAAATACTGATGGGTTCTAAACATACCGTATTTACATTACCTGAAAAAGTTAAACAAAGCATAGCTGAACGCGACACTATAACTGCAAAGCGCGAACTTTATGTTGCCATTACTCGTGCTAAACAGTATTGCACTATTAGCTATGCCCAAATGCGCGACGACGGTGTAGAACTAAGCCAGGCAAACATAATTGCAGATTTACCCCAAGAACATTTTATACATACAAATGCAACAGAAAACGAACAAACAATATTAGCAGAAAATGCACGTTTATATGCAGTAAAACCACAGACGCAAGAAGAAGTAGAACTGTTAGAACAAGTTAAAAACTTTGTACACGACAGGTTTGCCGAAACAAAAATATCTGTGTCTATGTTAAACAACTTTTTCGAATGCACATGGAAATGGTATTTTAGAAACTTTTTAAAACTACCTGAAGTTAAAGGTGTTTCGTTGGCATTGGGTTCTGCTGTACACAACACCATAGAATTTATTTTAAAAGAAAAATCTTTACCTGCTGATATAGAAATTAAAAAATTCATAATGCAGTCTTTGCAAAAAGAAAATGTTACCGATGTAAAGGAAATAGCTAGACTGGGCAAAGTCGCACACAAAGCAGTAACAACTTGGGTAGAAGGCTACTACAGTACACTGTCTAAAGACCGAGAATCTGAACGTGCACTTAGTTACCGCGACAAAATGTTTCCAAACTTATCTATGTTCGGTAAAGTTGACCTTACAGAACGCACAGGTGCCGGTGTGGTTATAACAGACTTTAAAACAGGTAGTAGTAAAACATCTGGTGTAATAGAAAAATTGGATGACGAAGGTAGGCTGTCTTCATATATGCGCCAGTTGGCAATGTATGCATACCTAGTAGACAGAACAGAAGGTAACATGCCCGACCAACTAAGGTTACTGTTTCTAGAAGAAGATGCAAAAAACAAAAACAAACTTTACAGCACACACATTACCGGCGAACAAATAGATTTATTAATACGCGATATTTCCAACTACCAAACATGGCTAACAGACGGCACATGGGTAAACAGACCATGTAATGCAGTGTTATATGGTGGTGGTGTTTGCGAATACTGCGCCCGCATGGAACGCATAATGGGCAAACAGTAAAACCCCTTGCAAGGTGCTAAACGTGCTATACTTAAAACGGCTTTATACATACGGTCAAAGGCTCAACTATTTATGGAAACTCTATTAAAGGCCGACGTATTTTTCTTCATTACCAGCATATCGGTGGTGGTGTTAACTATTATTTTATCAATATTCTTGTATTACCTTATAAGTGCTATGAGGCACTTTCGAAAACTTGCAATCCAAGTTGAAGAAAACTTAGGCAGTGCAAGTGCACAAGTAGAAGAAATGGTAGAACGCGTTTCAGATAGTTTTGTATTCTCTTTTTTATTTCCAAAGAAAAGAAAAAAACACGCTAAAGTTGTTTTGGAAAAATAAGTTATAAAACCTAATCAGAAAATTAAATATGAAAAACAACACTGGAAAAGTTTTGGCCGTGGGTGCAGGTGTGGCAGCGTTGGCAGCAGTAGGGTACTTCTTCTTTGGGCCAAACGGGCAAAAGAATATTAAAAAGACAAAAGGTTGGATGATAAAATTCAAAGGCGATGTAGTAGACAAACTAGAAGACGCCAAGGAAGTTACTGAAGACAAATACCATTCTATAGTAGACTCTGTAGCTAGTGTTTATACAAAAAACAATAAAGCAACAAAAGAAGAAGTTGCAGACCTAGTTAAAGACTTGAAAAAACATTGGAAAGCAATAGCAACAAACACCAAAGGTGCAGGTAAAGAAATAAAAAGTACAGCTAAAAAAGTTGTGTCTGCAACAAAAAACAATATTAAAAAGCTTGCCCGAAATTCACAGAAAGGCGGGGCCGTAAAAAACAAATAAATTTATGATAATAACTATTGCAATACTGCTGTTAATATTATGGTTTTTAGGTTTGGTAACTGCATATACATTAGGCGGGTTAATACATGTGTTGCTAGTGGTGGCAATTGTGCTGTTAATAGTACGCCTTATACGTGGTGAAAAGCTTGTAGACTAATAAAAAATACAGTTAAAAACACCATATTTTATGGTGTTTTTATATTTGAAAAATACGTAAAATGTGGTAATATAAATTCGCCGTTGTAAACGAAGTTTTCATCGACATCGCTCGAAGTACCAAAATGCAAGCATTTTCCTACTTCTCGCTTGTCGCAGTAAGCGAACCTTGCACCGGCTTCGCTCGGAAGGAATGAATAAGTAAACTTTTCATTCTTCCTCGCTCGCCGTTGTAGCTCAGTTGGTAGAGCACGTCATTGGTAATGACGAGGTCACCGGTTCAATCCCGGTCAACGGCTCCAAAAGCCGATATAGTTCAGTGGCAGAACATTGCTTTCGTAAAGCACAAACGTGGGTCCGATTCCCGCTCTCGGCTCAGAAAATTATGAACCCTGAAGAAATTCAAAACCGCATAGACGAAATAGAAACCCAAATGGCCGGTGGGGATTTTTGGAATGATAAAAATACAGCCCAAGGTTTGATAAAGGAACTGGGTGAACTGAAAGATAAAAAAGACGGCTTGGGTAAATACGACCGCGGTGGGGCAGTGTTAACTATACTGTCCGGCGCAGGTGGCGACGATGCAGAGGATTTTTCTGCAATGCTACTGCATATGTACCAGAAATATTGTGATAGAAAAAACCTGTCTTACAAAGTTACCGATGCAAATGAAAACACAAATGGTGGCTACCGGCATGTAACTATGGACATAACAGGCAATCCGCCAGCTGGCGGAGCATATGGTTTATTGAAGTATGAATCTGGTGTGCACCGTTTAGTGCGTCAGTCGCCGTTTAATGCAGATGCTAAACGGCAAACGTCTTTTTCTTTGGTGGAAATAATTCCTATTATAGAAAAAACTTCTGCTATACAAATTGCACCATCTGATTTAAAAGTAGAACTTTCTAAGTCTGGTGGGCCCGGTGGCCAAAACGTAAACAAACGCGAAACCGCTGTACGCATAGTGCACATACCAACAGGCATTGCTGTGTCTGCATCTACCGAACGCAGTCAGGAACAAAACAAAGAACATGCAATGCAGTTGCTAATGGGTAAACTAATTAAAAAATCTGAAGACGAACATAAAAGCTTAGAAGAAAGTATGCAAATATCTAAAACCACAGATATAGAGTGGGGTAGTCAGATGCGTTCGTATGTACTACACCCGTACAAGATGGTCAAAGACCACCGCACAGGCTATGAAACCAGTGACGTATCTCTGGTTCTAGAAGACGGCAACATTGATGGTTTTATAGAAGCAGAAAAATCGGCGTAAAATTTATGTTTCTAATTCAGCCCCTCTCCATTATTTATGGAGAGGGGTCGGGGGTGAGGTTTGTATTTTGTTATTCTCCTTCAATTTAGTATAATAGGGGGTATGATTAGATTTGAAGCAGTTTCTAAAATTTATGAAAACGAAAGCCTTTCAATAGACCATGTGTCGTTTGAAATAGCCCAAGGCGAATTCGTGGTTTTTGTCGGCCATTCGGGCGCAGGCAAAACAACATTAGCTAAACTGCTACTAGCTGAAGAACGCCCAACAGAAGGTGTTATAACTTTCGAATCTATAGACATAAACACTTTAAAAAACCGCGACCTTACAAACTACCGCCGACGCATAGGTGTAGTTTTCCAAGACTTCCGCCTACTACCAAACAAAACCGCATTTGAAAACATTGCCTTTGCCATGGAAGCTGTCGGTAAAAGCGACGAAGACATAACAACTGACGTACCACATGTATTAGAACTAGTAGACTTGAAGTCTAAAATGTTCCATTTTCCACACCAAATGTCTGGTGGAGAAAAACAAAGGTTAGCCATAGCCCGTGCCATTATAACCCAACCTGAAGTTGTAATAGCCGACGAACCAACAGGCAACCTAGACCCCACAAATGCCCGTGAAGTTATACAAATACTGAAGAAAATAAACGAACTAGGCACAACTGTGCTACTAACTACCCATAACCGCGACATTGTCGACGGTCTAGGTAAACGCGTTATAACACTGGAACGTGGCGCCATAATACGCGACGAACAAAATGGCAAATATTCGCTTTAATTGATATAATTACAATATGTTTTGGACTAATCTAAGAAGAATAATGCGGGCAGGGTATACCAGTTTTAAACGTGGTGGTACTGTTACATTTGCATCTATACTAACCCTGGTTATAACACTGTCGTTGATAAACTTTATTGTACTTATGAACGTGGCTGTAAACAGCACTGTGCAAATGGTTAAAAATAAAGTCGACGTTATAGTTTACTTTGTACCAAGTGCAGACGAAAAAAAGATTCTAACTTTACAAGAAAACATAAGTAAACTTACACAAGTTAAAAACGTTACATATGTGTCACGTGCAGACGCACTGGCCGAATTTGAAAAGAAACACGTTAACGACTACGTAGAACTACAGGCCCTAAACGAAACACCCGACAACCCTTTTGGTGCAGAACTTAAAATTGTAGCTTCATCAGTTGCAGACTACGACACTATATCTAGCTACCTTAAAAACGAAGTTATGCAAAAACAAGGTTACGACAACCTAGTAGAAAAAATAAACTATGCAGAAAACAAATTAGTTATAGACAAACTAAACCGTGTTATAGAAAACGCACGTGTTATAGCCGGTATACTATTAATTTTGTTTGCACTGGTTGCTATTGTTATAACACATAACACCGTTCGACTAACCATATACACTGCCCGCGAAGAAATAGCCGTTATGCGTCTAGTTGGTGGGTCTAGGTGGTATGTACGTGGTCCGTTTATTGTACAGGCCATAATCAGCAGTACTTTGGCCGCCGTTATAACCACTGTTTTGTTTATGCCTATTTTGTATTATTCTTCAGGTGTGGCAAACTTTTTTGGTGTAGACTTTTTTGCATACTATATACGCCACCTATATGTAGTGTTACCTATACTGCTAGGTAGTGGTATAGTTCTGGGTTTTATTTCGTCGCTTATTGCAACTAGAAAATACCTATCATTATAATTATAAAATTTTATAAATTCGGAACATCAAATAATATATGAAAAACGAAAAGATAAAAGTTAAGAAAGATTTATCAGATTGTAAATATATTTTTGTTGTCGGCGGGGTTATATCAGGCGTGGGCAAGGGCATAGCCGCTTCGTCTATTGCTAAAATACTACAGGACCGTGGCCAGGTAGTTACCGCCATTAAAATAGACCCATATATAAACATAGACGCAGGTACCATGAACCCCACCGAACACGGCGAGGTTTTTGTGCTTACAGACGGCGACGAATGCGACCAGGACATGGGTAACTACGAACGTTTCCTTGGTCTAAGCTTAACCCGCACAAACTACATGACAACCGGCCGTGTATACCAGTCTGTTATAGAACGTGAACGTAACTTAGAATACGGTGGTGCATGTGTACAGGTTGTACCGCACATACCACTAGAAGTTATACGCCGTATAGAACATGCCCGTGACGAAGCCAAGGCGAACGTAGTTGTTATAGAAATAGGCGGCACTATAGGCGAATACGAAAACATATTGTTTCTAGAAGCTGCCCGCATGTTAAAACTACGCCACCCGAAAAATGTTTTTGTGGCAGTAGTTTCGTACCTACCTATACCTAGTAAGGTTGGCGAAATGAAAACCAAACCAACCCAACACGCAGTGCGTACGCTAAACGCTTCTGGCATACAACCAGATTTAATAATTGCCCGCAGTCAAGTTCCACTAGATGCGAAACGCAAAGAAAAACTTTCTATGTTCTGTAACGTACCAGTAGACCGTGTTATATCTGCACCAGACGTAGATTCGGTTTACGACATACCAATGAACTTTGAAAAGGAAGGTCTAAGCGACATGATATGCGACATAATGGGTATGACATGTTCCGTAGGCGAAACCCCACGTGCACGTGCATGGAAGTCTTTTGCTAAAAAAGTACACACAGTTAAAAAGGAAGTAAACATTGCAGTTATAGGTAAATATTTTGGCACAGGCGACTTTGTTCTGTCAGACTCGTACCTGTCTGTTATAGAAGCTGTAAAATATTCTGCATATGCAAACAATGTTAAACCAGTTTTAACTTGGATCAATTCATTAGACTTTGAAAATCCTGCCCGAATAACGAAGTCAGGCGGGAAAAAATTAAAACTAAAAGACTTAAAAAAATACGACGGTATACTAGTACCAGGTGGTTTCGGTTCACGTGGGGTAGAGGGTATTATTTCTACTATCGAATTTGCACGTACAAATAAAATTCCATACTTTGGTTTGTGTTATGGCATGCAACTTGCTGTTATAGAATACGCACGTAATGTATTAGGTTTGAAAGACGCGCATACTAGGGAAGTTAACCCTAAGTCTACAAATATGTTAATAGACATTATGGACAGCCAGCGCGACAATGTTGCCCACAGCAAGCTCGGCGGTAGTATGCGTCTAGGTTCGTACCCATGTGTTTTATCTGCCGGCAGTATTGCACAAAAGGCATATTTTGGTACAACTAAAAAAGCCAAGGAAGCTAAAAACACTATTATCGAACGCCACCGCCACCGCTACGAAGTTAACCCTGCATATATAGAACGTTTACAACAAGCTGGTTTGAATTTCTCAGGTATGTCGCCAGACGGAACATTGTGTGAAATAGCCGAGTTGTCTAGAACCAAACCTGCCCGACATGGAGGTTTTGGCGGGCACCCGTTTTTTGTTGGTGTACAATTCCACCCAGAATTTTTGGCACACCCACTGGCCCCACACCCACTATTTTCTGAATTCATAAAATCTGTAATAAAGAATAAAAAATAGGCCAACTGCTTGTATTTGTTGACTTTTTTGTGTTTTATGTTAGAATGCAACAAAAGCACAAATAAATATGAGTTCAATAAAATTTAACAAAATCAACGAACCCTGAAAATATGGGAGGAATTTAACCTTTTAGCTGTCTTTTTAGAGCTTTGTCATAAAAATCTAAAAAGTAAACCTTTTAGTTCTGCGATAGGTTCGCAACTAGAAAATTCTAAATCTTTGCGTAGGCTGGTTAGGCCTATACCGTATTATAAAGTTTTACGTAAGATACTTGAAAATAAAGGGGTTTTTGACCCTAAAGAATACTTACCAAGTTTACCAACTTCTTTAAGAAGTAAGTTTTCTTGTGAAGCTGATATTCTTTTTTCTGCTAATACACAAAAGCTTTTTTTGTTCCCATGGTTTTTAAGCCACTGGTTACGCCAGAAAAGAGTTTGCCATATCGACTGTTTGAACAAAATTCAACCAGTTGTGCCTACTAAAGAAAACTACTTACGTTTTCTACCATTCGACGACTTTTTACTGTCATTGCCAGAGCCGATTTGTGCTGCAAAGATTAAAGAAAATTTATTGCACCCGTTCAAGCTATTCTTTGTTCACAGAGAAGGCGATAGAATTTACTTGCTGGGCCTCAGAGAAGACATTGAATTGAATCTTAAAGAAATATCAGAATTCAATGAAGAAGATAATTCAAAAAAGATCAAAGAATTAAAGTATGGCGAAACTCGTTTTTCTAAAAAGTCTTTTGGTATTGATGATTCAAATTTTATTTATGTAAACTGGATAGTTGACGTAACAACTGGTGAAAACATAGTTTGCAAAGATTTTGAGATGCAAAATATTTCCTGGGATGATGAAGAAAATTTTATCCGTAAAATGAAAGAAGAAAATGACGATAGTAGCTTAAATGTTGCCGGCATCGTTTTTTGGTTAAACGGTTTATGTAAACTTTTTGCCACTTCTGCCAAGTCGGAATATGAATTTATTTCTAACCCGACCTCGTACAAACCAAAAGTTTCTAAAGGTAAACATGCTTGCCCTGTAGAACCAGAAATGGAATGGTTTGAAGTTCCACACAGTACCACTGTTTATCTGACAATGGAGGAAAAAGAAAACGAAAGTCAGATGATTTCCAGAATCGGGTCTAGTAAAAAACCTCATCCTAGAAAAGAACACAAGCGTCGGTACCGCGATGCAAACGGTGAAATTGCCCGCATAATCGATATTGAAAAAGTTATGGTGCATAATTACAAGGAAACCCCAGGTATGCAGTCTGAGGGGGCTGTAAGCAAGATCAAGTAAAGCAATTCTAAATAAATTCCAAGAGAGTCACATGACTCTCTTTTTTTTGTGCCAATTTTGAAAATGGTAAAAACAGGTCTATACTGTATATATGCAAAAACTTTGGTTTAAACGCAAAAAATATGGTTGGGGTTGGGTACCTGTAACATGGCATGGGTGGTTAGTAATTTTAATATATGTTGCCTGTATGGTTGGTGTAGCCACATTGTTAGATGGTGGTGTAGAAAAAGATTCAAACTTTTTGATACGTTTTATTGTACCTTTTGTATTTTTTACATCGATACTTATTGCCATCTGCTATAAGAAAGGTGAAAAGCCTAAGTGGACTTGGGGCGGGAAATAAAACAAAACTCCCGTAATGCGGGAGTTTTGTTTTTATAGATTCTTTGCTGCGAGGCTAGGACTCGAACCTAGATACACGGTTCCAGAAACCGTAGTCCTACCATTAGACGATCTCGCAATACTATTTTTTATTATACAATAGTTTTTGTTTTAATACCTCTCTTCCATAACCAGTCTTATAAAACCTTTCAGACTGTCTTGCTAGATCATATGTTATGTATGCTTCATAAAAAATTAAATCAAACGGGCGGTTTTTACTGGTATATATACCGCCAATTCCGTCATTATGTTCCTTAAACCTTCTTTTAAGATTATCAGTACTACCTACATATAAACGGTTATTTTTCTTACTTTTTAAAACATACGTATAAAACATAAATTATGTCCCTGCCTCGTCGGCAGGTCGCCGTAGAGGCGACTACCATTAGACGATCAGGCAATAAGTCTTATTATACATAATTTATAAGGATTTTCAAGGTACTTAATTTTATGCTATACTTACAATCTTCTATGAAAAAACCAACCATATCACCCAAAGCCATAATACTTTCCACCGTATTCCTAGACGTTGTAGGTATCGGTCTTATAATTCCAGTACTACCTTCGTATGTCGAATCTTTTGGTGTGTCGCATCTTGCTGTAACCGCATTGTTTGCTGTGTTTGCATTGTGTGCGTTTTTATCCTCACCTATATTAGGTGTTATATCAGACCGTAAGGGCCGTCGGCCTGTGTTGTTAGTTAGTTTGGCGTCTAGTGCAGTAGGGTGGTTAATATTTGCATTTTCACACAGTGTAGTTGGTCTATTCATTGGCCGTATTATAGACGGGTCTGCAGCAGGTAACATATCTACAGCGCAGAACTACCTAGTGGACATATCTAAAGACGAAAAGGAACGCGGTCAAAACTTGGGGCTTATTGGGGCAGTGTTCGGTATTGCATTTATTATTGGTCCGCTAGTTGGTGGTTTGTTGTCTAGTTTTTATAAACCACTGCCGTTTATTGTTGTTGGTTTTCTAGCTGTAATAAACACAATACTGGCATACTTTTTCTTGCCCGAAACACACCACGAACGCAACCCAGAAAAAATGTCTTGGAACCCATTTGCACCCCTTGCTAAGGCAATGAAGTCTAAAACTTTAACACCGCTATATATAGCATGGTTGTTGTTCGGTATTGCTGCGTCGGCAAACCAGTCTGTGTTTGCATTATATTTACAAGCCAAGTTTAGTTGGGGTGTAATAGCAGCGGGTACCATGATGGCAGTGGTTGGTATTGTTATTTCTATAAATCAGGCAGTTTTAATTAAAAAGTTTTGGTTAAAACGTTTTTCTCCGGCAATGTTAAACTTGTGGTTGTTAGTACCGTTTGCAATAGGGTATGTAGTTATGGCACTGCCATACAAATGGGTGTTTATACTTGGTTTAATTGTTACTGCATTTGGACAGTCTGTTTACCGTGTTACTATGACCAGTCAAACAGTAGGTAAAGCAAGTAAAATGGAACAGGGCGAAACCATGGGGGTATTGGCGTCACTTATGTCTTTATCTATGGTTATAGGGCCTTTATTGGGCGGTCTGGTGTATGGTTACGCACTACCGGCACCATTTTACCTTTCGGCTGTAATACTGGTTGTAGCGTTCGTTTTGTTATACCGTGCCAACATTAAAACCCCACCGATGGACATACCCGGCGTCCAGGCAATATAGTATAATTATATATATGAAAATAATCGTTGCGTCATTAAATAAACAAAAAATATCTGCTGTCGAAGAAACAATAAAAGACTACCCAATGTTTTTTGAAGCAACAGTTGTTGGAATGGAAGTTTCTACTGGAGTTTCTGATCAACCGAAGTCTTTGAATGAAACAGTACAAGGTGCAATCAATAGAGCAAAATCAGCTTGGGGCAATTGTGATTATAGTATTGGTATAGAAAGTGGTGTAGTCGATGTTCCATTTACAAAAACAGGTATGATGGACACTTGTGTATGTGCAATTTATGATGGAAACGAAATTCATCTTGGGCTTTCGTCCGCATTTGAACCACCGAAACTAGTTGCGAAATATATGCACGAAGGCATGAACATGTCTGACGCAACTTTTGCTGCGGGTTTAACTGAAAATAAAAAGATTGGTGCAAGTGAAGGTCTAGTTGGTATTTTAACCAACGGACGACTTACTAGACTAGGTTATACCAAACAAGCTCTAACAACTGCGTTAATACATTTAGAAAACGAACATCTATACAAACAATAGCTAACAATTAAGTACATGTATAACGGTATTTAAATTGTGATATAATAAAAATATGAAACAACTACGCATGGAACAACTAGCAGACGGTATATTTGCTATCGTTATGACTTTATTAGTTTTTGAAATACATGTACCTGACTTAAACGGGGTAGTAACAGCTGGTAAACTAGCTATGGCCATGTTGTCTAACATACCCGCTGTACTATCTTTTATACTTAGTTTTATTTTACTTTTTACATACTGGCGTAGCCACCATTTTATAACATCTGTTTTTGCTAAAAACATAGACATAAATATGACAAACATAAATGCAATTTTCCTGTTGTTTGTCGCATTGGTGCCTTTTTCGTCTAGTTTGTTGGGTAGGTATTCTACAAACATATTTGCCATAATTATATTTTCTTTGCACGTTATATTTATCGGCTTGTCTTTATACAGAATGCGCCGTTATGCAGAAAAATCTGTACAAATAGAAACAGACGTAATAACTGTTTACGAACGTAACCATGCATATGTACGTATATTGTTTCCAGTATTCTGTGCAGTTGTGGCTATAGGTGTAGCGTACTACAGTACAACATTGTCACTATTTTTGTTGACTATAGGTATACTTTTCAACTTGTCTAAACACAGTACTTCTTATATATTTGCATTCTTGCGTTTGTTTAATAGAAATCTGGAAGGGTAGTTCCTCGCCCTATGTAGGGGGAAGTGCCGAAGGCGGAGGGGGTATGTGCTGGCTGAAATTAAAAAACACCAGCCAGGTGTTTTTTATTTATGTAAAATCTTTTTAAGAATTTGCTATACCTAACAACTGTAAGAATTCTGCTAATTCTTTACCTTTTATTTCACGGTATGAACCTAATGGTAGTTTACCCAGTTCAATGTTCATTACACGGAAACGACTTAGTTTATCTACTTCAAAACCTAAGGCTTTACACATACGTCGTATTTGGCGGTTACGGCCTTCGGTTAGAACTATTTCAAATGTATGGTTGTCTATACGTCGGATTTTAGTTGGGCGTGTAAGTTCGCGTGGGGTTATACGTACACCGTCGCGCATTTTAGCAAGAAACTGGTGTGTAATAGCACGGTTAACTACTACGCGGTATTCTTTGTCGTGTTCACGTTGTGGCGACAGTAAACGGTCTGTAACACGTCCGTCGTTTGTCATTATTAGTAGACCACTCGAGTCTTTGTCTAGACGTCCAACAGGAAACACATTGGCATTAAATTCTGTTACCATGCGTATGTCGCGTTCGCCCTCCTGCGCACCTATGGTAACTATGCCAACTGGTTTGTTATATGCAAAATATACAGGTTGTTCACGCTTTTGTCCGACAATGTCTATCTGGTCAGTAGGTAATACTTTTTGGCCTATACTAGCAATCTGCCCGTTAACAATAACAATACCGTCGGCCAACATTGCGTCTGCCATTTTACGTGTAGCTATGCCAAGTTCAGAAAGGCGTTTGTTTATGCGTACAGCGCCGTTAGCAGACTTCTTCGGTATAGGGCTTTTACCTTTTGCTTTAACAGGTGTGCCATCTGGGTTTACTACTGGTCTAACACCTGTGTGTGTAGTGTTTGTACCTGCAACTGCCTTTACTCTAGGCGCTGGTTTCCAACCACGAGGCACTTCAATACCTGACGCCTTCATTTTTTTGATGATGGCTTTTTTCTTATTAGCTGCGTGTTTTTTCTTACCTAGTTTTGTCATATAGTTCGTGTACGTTGTTAGTTGCGTATAATGTAATCATAACAGTTAACCCTAATAATAGATACAGCACGTCTTTGTTAGCAAAATATATAACAAAAGACCCTATAATAGGCATAACAACATATGCAAACGGTGCCATTGAACGGAAAACCCATAAAGTTTCTACGTCGCCTTCGGCTGTGTTTTCAAAAAAGTTGTATTCAGAAACAGCTTCTATTGTTGCTGCACCAACACGTGTTAAAAATAGTGTTAATGCTAACAATGCTATATTGCCAGTAGGTATAAATGGCAAAGACATTGTTGCCAGTGCCATTATTATAATAGCGGTGCGAAGTAGTTTTTTCTGGCTTACACCCATGTCTACTAATATACCAATAGGGTACTGAAGCAAAACAAACGCAGACAGCATAACTGTAAAAATAATACCAATGTTTGTAGACGACAAACCATGCACTGTGCGTAGGTATGAAGCTATGTATATAACCATCCATACATAGAACCACTGTAGGGTAAAGTTTATAACCATAATGCTACGTAATGCCGGTTTTGCCCAAGTGTTTTTTATGGCTTTTAGAATAGATGTATGTGCACGTGCTTTGTGTTCAATGTTTTTTAAACTACTATGTATAACTATAAACAGTACTAGTAAAACTACAAAACTAATTGCATACACAGACGCAATACCTATTTTGTCTGTACTGAAACCGGCAATAGATGGCGCAAAAAGCCAACCCAAGTTTACCGCTAGTAAATATAGTCCACGTATATGGCCTGTTGTAGTTGGTGTTAGGTAGTGTTCCAGTACCAAGTCGTACAAGAAAAAACCAAACGACGTTAGCACCATATAGCACAGTAAACCTGCAACTATAACTGCACCCACAGAACCGTACAATACAAAACCTAATCCTGCCAACAGTAAACCTAGTGTATATAGAAGGGTTTTTCTAATACCAAATTTATTAATTATAGAATTAGAATAAGAAACTACAATAACAGTTAGTATAGAAGCTAATGTATATAAAATTCCAACCCAAGATTCGCTAATGTATTTTTCAAAAAAAGTAGCATTAGTGTATGTTGTTACCGCTGCCTGGAATGCAAACAGTACAGTTGCAGCTAGTATTATTTTTAGTTGCCTTGGGTACTTCATATTTAGAATGTCATTAATACTGGTATAACAACAGGGCGTTTTGCTGTTTTTTGGAATAGGAATTTAGAAACAGTTTCGCCAACAGCGTTTTTAATTGCGTCTACATTGTTTGCACTTACGCGGGCGTATTCAACTTCTACAGTCTTTTTAACCATGGTACGTACAGTGTGGAACAGTTCTTGGTTTTCCTTGATATAAACGAAACCTCTGGAAATAATGTCTACAGATTTTTTAAGTCTGCCACTACCAGCGTCTATAGCTGCAATAACTATAAATATACCGTCTTGAGAAAGCATACCGCGGTCGCGTATAACAACGTTTTGTTCGTCGCCAACACTAAACCCGTCTACCATCATGGCTGACGCTGGGGCTTTTTCTTTGCGTACACCTATTTTAGTACCGTTGTCTGTAATTTCGATAATACTACCGTTGTCTGGCACTATTATGTTTTCTTCGGCCATACCTAGGTCCATAACTAGTTCCTTGTGTAGTTGTAGGCGGAAGTGGTTACCGTGTATAGGAATAAAGAATTTTTCTTTAACTTTTCTGTGTAGCCATTTAACGTCTTCTTTGTTTCCGTGGCCGGTTGCGTGAACATATTCTTCGCCCGGGGTACGGTAACTGATAATTTTAACGCCTTGTCTAGCTAGACCGTCTTTCATTTTTTCTACACCACGTTCGTTACCTGGAATAATAGATGCTGAAAGCACAATACGGTCGCCCTTTTTAAGCATTAGCTTTTTATTTGTTTTGTTTGCAACACGGTTTAGACCGCCAAATTCTTCACCTTGGGCACCTGTAATTAAAACAAGTATTTTGTTAGGTGGGTAGTTGTCTATTTCGTCCAAAGGTATAATGGTTTCTTTTTTAATTTTAAGTAAACCAGCCTGTATAGCTATTTCAATGTTTGTTTTCATTGAACGGCCTTCTAGAACTATTTTTTTACCAAGTTCTTCGGCAACTTGAACAATGCGTATAAGTCTAGTTAGGTGTGAAGCAAATGCCGCAATAAATATACGGTTGTTGCTTTCACGGCGTAGAATGTTTTCTATACCTTGGTGCACCTTTATTTCAGGCAAAGCAAAACCTTCGTTTTCAATGTTTGTTGAATCTGTCATTAACAACAATGTGTTTGCATTGTCGAAAATTTTGTATTCTTTTTCTTCGTGTTCAGTTGGTATACCGTCTAGGTGGTCAAGTTTGTAGTCGCCTGGGTTTACTATCCAGCCGTATGGTGTGTCGATAATAACACCCATAGAGTCAGGTATAGTATGTGTAACACCCCAGAATTTAACCTTCATGTTACCCATGGTTATAACTTCGTCTTTTTCAACGTTTATAGCGTTTAGTGCTGGTAGGTGAGGGAATTCACTTTGTCTTTTCTTAAGCATTAATATAGTTAATGCACGTGAATATACAGGTGGGTTGCCAATACGTGACAGTACCAAAGGCACACCACCGATGTGGTCTAAGTGGCCGTGGGTTATTATAAGGGCGCGTATTTTGTCTTTTCTTTCTTCTAGGTAACGTGTGTTTGGTATAACATAGTCTATACCTGGTGTGTCTTCTGTAGAAAAATGCATACCTGCGTCGATAACAATAATGTCGTCGCCGATTTCGATGGCGGTCATGTTTTTACCGATTTCTTCTACGCCACCTAGGGGTATTATGCGTATTACACCTGGGGCAACAGCTGGTATGTTGTCGCTGACGCGTTTAACTTCACGTTCCATTGATACTGGTGGGGCCTTTGGTTTGCGTTGTGCACCAAATTTTGAATACTGAAAACTACCAGAACGTTTAGCACTGCTGTTTTGGTTGTTGTTAGTAAAACGTCGTGGGCCTGCTGGTGTTGTTGCACGGGCTAGGGCGTCGCCCAACGAGTCTTTAACTGGGGCTGTGCCAGTTTGTGCTGGTCTAGCGGTACCCAGGTATGGTCGGCGGGGGTGGTTGTTTCTATTGTGTTGCGGTCTTGCTGAATTTTGTTTGTTTTGTGGTTCCATAAATTTAATGTTAATTGTTATTTTCTATTTCTGTATTTGTTTCGGTTAATTTCTTGTCTTTGTTAAAAAATGTATAAACAGGTTGTGTAACTAAAGCCCAGTTTGAAACTGATGCAAAACGTTCTTTAGGTGAACTAATGTTTGTTGTTGCGTAGCCAGTTAGGTTTTTGTTTGTAATGTATATGTACGAAGGGCTGTATAGGAATATGGCTGGCATGTCTTTGACTAATGTTGTAATGGTCTGGTCTACAAGTTCTGACTGTATTTCTGGATCTGTTTCTGTAAGTAATGATTCTAAGAATTTGTCGACATTTTTGTCAGCGTATTCGGTTATGTTTAGACCAGGGTCTTTGCGTTGGCTAGAATGCCAGAATGCATACATGTCAGTAGGGGTACTAACAGACTGTGCGTATAGTAGTACTTCAAAATTTCTGTTTCTGATTACGTCGTTATGTAGTGTGCTTTGGTCTATGTAGTTTATAGAAACGTTTATACCAATGTCGTGTAGTTGTGTTTGTATAAGTTCTGCAACTTGGCGTAGTTCAGGTGTGTCTAGTGTTGTAACTGTAAACGAAGCTTCTGTTGGTGTGCCTGCTACAGACACTGTTTTAGAAACTACTTTTTTAGTTGTTTTTTTACCAACTTTTACAGACACTGTTTCCTGTACTGTTTTACTAGTAACCTGTGGGTGTTCGTAAACACCTGAAACGTTTTTCTTCCAACCTGCGTTTTCTAGTATTGCCAACCCTTTTTCTATTTCAATGTTTCTGTCTATTTCTAGTGGGCTAACTATAGAAGTCGGAACTGGTAAATTTGTAGCTTGTCCGTGGCCATATAGTGCGTCTTTTACTATTTGCTCGCGGTTTATTAGTAGGTCTAATGCACGTATAACATGTGGGTCAGAAAAAACACTAGACTTGTTTTTGTTTATAAAAAGTCCGAACACTCGTGTAAATGTATTGTCGTATATTTCGTGGCTGTTTTTACTTGCTGAAACTGCTTTTGGGTTTACACCACCGGCTTGGTCTACTACACCACCAGTTAGTGCGTTTTCTAGGCCTGTTTCGTTTTCATAGAAAGACAAAACTATCTTAGAAATGTTCGGTGTTCTGTTTGGGTTTTTTGTGTTTCTGTTTAGTACTATTTCGTTTATAGCACCGTTTGTATCCAAGGTTTTTTTAGATATTTTGTATGGTCCGGTTCCAACAGATGCAATAGTGTATGCATTGGGTTGTAGTTGTTCTGGTGCAGTGTTACCCCAAATGTGTTCGGGTACTATACCTGTAGTTGCAAGTTCTAAGAAACGTGAAAAAGGTCTTTTGAGTTTAAACACAACTGTGTTTCCGTCTGGGGCAGTTACTGTTATACCTTCCCATAGTATTTTCTTAGGGCTTTTTGTTGCTGGGTTTTGTATTGTTTGTATTGTGTAAACTACGTCTTTTGATGTAACAGCTGTTCCGTCTGAAAAACGCATTTTAGGCGCTATTGTAAATGTATAGGTAAGTTCGTCGTTAGACACAGTGTAGTTCTGCGCAATGTCAGGTGTAAAACTACCATCGGCTTCCTTATGTATTAAACCTGAATATACCAAACTAGAAATGTCGCGGTCTGCGTCGCTAAGTGCAAACACTGGGTTTATCTGGGCAGGTTTACCTATAATACCTTCACGTAATGTGCCACCAACGTCTGGTACAAATGTAACAAAATTGTAGTTAATGCGTAAAAGTATAGTAAAAACAGAAAGTATAAATACAGCAACTAATGCGCCGTAACCTAACCATTGTTTTAAAGAAAAGCTTTGAACTGCTACCCGAAGTTCTTCACGTGATGCAAAAATGTTGCGGGGTTTTTTTAAGAAGCGAAGTATGTTTTCCATATAATAAGAAACTAAAAGTTTATAACATAATAGTTAGAATGATTAATGTACAGGTAAAAATACCCATATATGAGAAGAGTATAAGCAATTTAACTTAAAACCAAACGTGATTTATTTCGGAAATACAAGTGTAAGTATAGTACTAACAACGAAAATAATAGCAACAACCATTGTTGTTACAAATAGTACTTTTTCAAATCCGCGACGTGTGGTGTGGATTGAACTTGCTTCGCCACCACCAAAAGCACTACCAGCACTGGCGCCAGTTTGTTGGAGTAGGATAGAAAGTATAAGGATACAAGAAGTCGTTATCTGGATCCACGGTAAGAGAGATTGCATAATTCCCATACCAACTATAGTAGCATATGGGGCCAATATGTGCAAACTACCATGTTGCTTTAATTCCAAAATTGCCTCATTATATATATGTGATAGAAAAATATCTTATGAATTATGATGAATACAACAGTAGTCGTCATACAGCGCCGTATTCATATATTTATACTCATAATGGGCAGTATATTTATTATATGGGGGTTAGCCATTCTGCTGATCCTAAAAATCCAATGTACGACACAATACGTGCTTTTTGGCAGGACTTTCTAAGTCATGCGGACAAAGATAAAGCGATTGTTTTTATAGAAGGTGGTGACTGGCCAATGTCAGAATCAGAAGAACAGGCAATATTAAAAGGTGGGGATAGTCAGTTTACAAAATATATAGCAACACGTGATGTCGTAGAAACATTTTCGCCAGAACCACCAGATGAGGAAAAATTTAAATACTTTTTACAGCATTTTACTAAAGACGAAATAGTTTATTACGAATTTGCCCGCATGGCCCACCAGTGGAACAAACTTCTTGAAAAGCCTGATTTTGATGTTTATATAGAAGGTATTTTCCAGTCAGTAAAAAGGAGTACTCAGTGGACAGATTTCGATTTCTCAATAAATCACATGGCCGAAATTGAAAACCAGTTATTTGGTCGTGATTTTGACAAAAATGACAGAGATTTTTACAACCACATCATAAACCCAACTATTCCGGCAACTAGTCGTATTAACGAATTGTCACGTTTCGAAGATAGTGGCTACAGAGACAGATATATATTAGGCCAAATAGAAAAATACTGGCACGAAGGTAAAAACATGTTTATTGTCTATGGCTATACCCATGCTATTATGCAGGAACCCGCAATACGAAAATTGGATTAAACACTATATAATACAAGTCCTTAAAGTGGTATTTTAGTTATACACATCTGTTTTGATTGCAGTCTAAAATGGTGTATAATAGTGGGTATGAGTCGGAAGATGATAAAAAACGCCAGCTACTATTCAATAACACTGTGTTTGACAGTGATGTTGTTATGCTCGGGCGCATTTGCTGCCCAGGCGCGTGTTGTGCGTGAAGTATCTAATACCAACGAATCTACCATGGCAGTTGGTGGTACATGTTCTACCAGTACCGTTATAACCAATGCTGACCGTAACACCATTTCTGCACTATTAGTAGGTACCACCATAACCCAACCAATACCTAGTACCGAAACCGTAATATGTTCTGGAACCACACCACTACTGTCTGTTGCATCTAGTTCCGAACGTACGCGTGCACCCCCTGTAAATGCCTAAAGGGCATACATACATAGCGTCGGCTATAATCCGACTGGTGGCGGCCTAAAGTAGTATTATGAGTGCTACTGTAGACAAATCTACTCTTAAGAAAAATATTTTAAAAAACTCTTCAAGCTCCACTTGAGGAGTTTTTTGATTTATAGTAAGTTTGTTCTTAGATAAATAGCATTGCTTTTTTTTGTTATCTATGGTATAAATTATATAGCAATTATTTTTGTACATGAGTTTAAATATATACATCCGTTCAGTATTATGTATCGTAATACTATTTTTGTGGCCCTTTTTTGGAAAAGGACAAACTTCTAATATTTACAGCTATAATCCAGGTGAACATGGTTTCAATGATGGTTTAATGCTGTATACATCTATTTTCCCATCGAATAGTGATACTTTGATCTTTCACAGTAATCAATTTGTTACTCCGCTTGAAGAAAATGACATTAATGGAATACCAGGATCCTCGCCTTTACGCGGGATTCGGTGGGACATAAAAGCAGTGTCTATGTATTCTGATACGCAAAAGGTAAACTTTTTGTTTAGCTTTTGGGACATGAGAACACCTTCATACAACCCTAATCCTTCGGGCTTGTATTATTTGGTGCATAGAACTAGAGGTTCAGAAGTAGGCACAAAGTGGATATTAGAGGACTCAGTGTATGGGTACTCTGTTGATTCAGTAGTGTTTAGAAATGTAAGTATTCCTCCAGGCGATCAGGAATGGACCATTGCTTCACCTTCAAGTGAATCCATTCTTCCTCCTCCGATGTGCCGTACTTTATCTGTATCATTAAATGAATCAAGAGATACATGTATTGTCGAGGTTATTCTTGCTACTTCAAATACTATTAAAGTAAAGATGAGTATAAACGACGGAAGAGCTTATTCTCGCAAGTATCATTTTGAAAGAGGTATAAATTATATAAAAATACCTATACGTCGCGATGATTTTCAAAATATACATGTGGTTGTAGATCAAAAGTTTGGTGCGCACTACGAACAGTGGATGAATTAATTATATCTAGATGATATTTTGAAGCCCGCCATTATTAAATGGCGGGTTTTGTATTTTATGTTATAGTTCTTTGTATGAACGAAGAATACATATACGGCCAACACCCGATAGAAGAAGTGCTAACACGCGACCCTGGTCGTGTAGAAAAGGTGTATTTTAAAGACGGTATAAGTCGTGAAAAAACAAACGACCTTATAACAATGCTACAGAAAAACAAAATACCTTTTTCTTATGTGCCTGAAGCTCAGCTAAACCGTATGGTCCGCGATGGCAACACACAGGGTATGGTAGCTACTATACGACCAGTGGCAATGTTAGACTTTGCAACTTGGGCCAAGTCTATGCACCATGCCGGTTCTTTTACAGACAAACCTGTTTGTGTTGTATTGTTCGACGAACTACAAGACCCGTTTAATGTAGGCGCTATTATACGTAGTGGTACGGCTTTTGGTGTAACTGCATTTTTGTTTCCAAAACATAACCAAGTTGGCATAACCTCAACAGTTATGAAGGCTGCTGCTGGAACTGCAGGCGTAGTGCCACTTGTTTCTATAGGTAATGTAAACACAACAGTGCGCGCACTGAAGGAATACGGTTTCTGGGTATATGGTTTATCTGAAAAAGGCGACACATTGTTAAGTAAAGAAGACTTTCCAAGGCCAACATGTATAGTGGTAGGTAACGAAGACGTGGGTATACGTGCAAAAACTTTTGAACTTTGCGACACAACACTTTCTATACCAATGGACAACAATGTAGATTCGTTAAACGTTTCAGTTTCAACTGCATTGGCACTATACGAATGGAAAACAAAAACTAATACACAGTAATTATTTATTTTTCTTCATATTCGATTAAGTATCTGATATAATAAAATGTAATGGACGACCCTATTACATATTTTGGTACAACAGACTACCGCAACAGGCAGGTGAAGTTTGGTATTAAAGCAAAAGACAGAACGAAACATTTATATGTTATCGGTAAATCTGGTATGGGTAAATCTACATTGCTGGAAAACATGGCAGTGCAAGACATTCAGAACGGCGAAGGTGTAACCATTATAGACCCACACGGTTCGATGGTAGACAAAATGTTAGAATACATACCTGAACACCGCATAAACGATGTTATTTATTTTGCACCTTTCGACCTTGAAAACCCAATTGCATTTAACATAATGGAAAACGTTGGTGCTGACAAACGCCACCTAGTTGCCAGTGGTTTGATGTCTATATTTAAAAAAATATGGGAAGACGCATGGTCTGCCCGTATGGAATATATTTTAAACAACACCATATTGGCACTACTAGAATACCCCGGTTCAACATTGATGGGTGTTAACAAAATGCTTTCAGACAAAGTTTACCGTAAAAAAGTTGTAGACAATGTTACAGACCCATCCGTTAAATCTTTCTGGGTAGACGAATTTGCAAAATGGACAGAACGTATGGCTGCCGAATCTGTGCCGGCTATTCAAAACAAAATTGGTCAGTTTACTGGTAACCCGATAATACGTAACATTGTTGGGCAGGCTAAATCTTCTTTTGATATTCGTGAAGTTATGGATAAGAAGAAAATACTTCTGATCAACCTTTCTAAGGGGCGCATTGGTGAACAAAACGCATCACTATTAGGTGGTATGCTTATTACCAAGGTTTACCTTGGTGCCATGTCGCGTGCAGATGTACCTGCGTCTGTTATGCACGTGCTACCTTCGCACTATTTCTATGTGGACGAATTCCAGTCTTTTGCATCAGATTCTTTTGCCGACATTTTGTCTGAAGCCCGTAAATATAAACTATGTCTAAACATAGCCCACCAGTATGTAGCACAAATGACAGAAAACGTACGTGACGCAGTTGTGGGTAACGTTGGTACCATGATTATATTCCGCATTGGTTCTGCTGATGCTGAAATGTTTGAAAAAGAATTTATGCCAGTGTTTACTGCCGAGGATATTGTAAACTTGGATTTTGCACAGATGTATTTGCGTATGACCATAGACGGCATAGCATCAAAACCTTTTTCAGGTACAAGTTTGCCACCTATAGCGCCACCCGTTATATCTTTCCGTGAAGAAGTAATGCGTGCTTCACGTCGTAACTTTGCTAACAATAGAACAGAAGTAGAAGCTGTAATTGCCAAAGAACTAGCAACCGAAGAACCTGAACGTCGTCCCCGCCCGAACGACGGTTCAGTCGGGCAGGCCAAAACTGACACACCACGCCCTGATGGTACTGCACCAGCAGGTAGTTATACAAAACCTGCATACAACAACGGTCCAGCAAAACCAACAACTGGTTACCAGGGTAATAACCCTAAACCATATAATGCTGACAAACCCGCATACCAGGGTGGTTCAAACGTGTCTGCACCGATTTCTAAAACTCAAACAACTACTACAGTTACAACAAACACAACAAGTGCTTCTGAAAAACCTGTATATAACAAACCCGCTTTTGTTAAACCAGTAAAGCCAACAATAAACCTAGGCGAGGCTATTAAAAAAAGTTTAGAAAATGTAGATGTGCCTGAAAAAGAAATTGTTGATGCATCTAAAAAACAACAACCTGCTAATGTTTCTAATACTGAAAATAAAAATGTACCTACAATAGGGCACCACAAACCACAACCATTTAAAAAACCTGATGTAACTATTGCCGACAAACAAATTGAAAAAAACAAAACAGATGAAGTTAAACAAACAGGGCATAGTTCTATATTAAAAAACATACTTATTGAACTAGAACACAGTATAGAAGAAAACATTGCCCCACATGTAAACCCTGAAAACGACAAAGTTGTTCTAAACCACCACAGTGCACCAACAGTGCAAAATACAGAAGCCACCACTAAAAAAGATTACGTTGAACTTAAAACCATACCTACTACCATAGCCCAACCAGCTAGTACCACAACTAAACCTGCACCAAGTAAAAACGAAGAATCGTTAGCTGCATTACGTGCCGCACTGTCCAATATACCTACACCTTCTACACCAGCAAAACCAAGTTTTGAAACTAAAAAAGTTTTTAAACCAATTTCAGGTAGTGCCCCTGCGCAACAGCCACTGCAAAATTCTAGTACTGGTACGCAAGTAAATAATGTGTCTGAGCCTAAAAACCCAGAACCAGCAACTGAACCAAAACAAGTTCAAGAAGTACCAGAAGATGTTTTGAAGAAAGTACTAGAAACTGAATAATATAAAAAGGACAGTGTGTACTGTCCTTTTTATATATGTGTAAAAGTGCTTGATGTGTCAAAAAACTAGTAGTAAAATAAAAGCATGAAAACACACACATTCAAACGGGCGTGGTGGGTACGTGCGGTTTTTGGTTTTTGTTTAGTATTTTTATTCTTAAATATAAATAAGGTTTATGCAGATGTTTATATAAACGAAGTTGCTTGGATGGGTACAACAGTTTCGTATCTAAACGAATGGATAGAGTTATATAACGACGGGGTAAACGACGTAGATCTAGACGGCTGGGTTATAGTTTCCGACGACGGAAGCCCAAATATAACAATTAGCAGTGCAACAAACAGTGTTGTTGGTGCAAAAAAATACTACCTAATAGAACGCACAGACGACACAACCGTGCCTGATGTTACAGCAGACTTTGTGGCGGCGTTCGGTAGTGGTTTGTCTAACAGTGGTGAGGCTTTATTACTAAAAAAACCAGACGGTGCAATAGTTGAAACTTTAGATTTTAAATCTGGTTGGCCAGCAGGCGACAACACTACAAAACAAACAATGCAACGTGTAGGCAGTGCCTGGGTTACGGCTACACCAACACCACGCGCGGTAAATGCTGGTGCTGTAGTTCAAACAGCTGGTGGAACCGGCGGTGGCACGGGTAGTACAGTAAATGTAACAGCAAGTTCTGACACCACTAAAAAAGAAGTAGTACCACCTAAGCCTAAGATTTCTATTATTTCTAGTAAAACAATATTAACAAATGTGTCAGCTAGTTTCGACGCATTGTATACAAATTCTAGTAATGTAAATGTATTAAGTGGGTATTTTGTATGGAGCATGGGTGACGGTACAACATACACATTTACCCAACAAAAAAAGTTTACACATATATACCAGTACCCAGGCGACTACACTGTTAGTGTGGCGTATTTTTATAACAGCTGGTCAGAAGACCCAATAATAGAAACAAACACTGTTGTGCATGTTGGTAACGCAGGCGTCAGTGTTAGTGCACAGGGTACAGATGGAACAATATTGGTTAAAAACAGCACAGACCAAGACATAAACATATCTAAGTGGCAAATATACGAAGGTTCTAACGTATATAGTTTTCCATACGGTATGGTTGTGTTGGCAAATAAAAGTATTGTTATACCAGCACATGTAACTGGTTTTAATGGTTTACAAAACCCAACACTGTACTACCCAAGTGGGTTGGCATATGCAAATTCGAATGCAAATAATTTTGCAAATCAATCTACACCTGTAATAAAAAATATTACTAAAAACAACATACCTAATACTAATGCAAACATAGTATATAAAACTTATAACCCACAAACTGCTATAGGTAGTTCTGTGCTAGAAACAACAAATACACAAATATTAAATTCAGAAAACCCTGTTCCGTTGTTTGCTAATGCACTAGGTACAGTACAAACAAAAAACACCCGTCGGTGGGTATTTGTTGTTTTCGGTATTATTGTGTGTGGGTTGGGGTATTTGGCAATGAAGCTTTATCGTTCGAAACCGGATTCTGCAACTGAGTCTTTTCATCTGGTTGACGAGTAGTAATATTGATATTATTTAAATCAGCTTCTAGCGCGTCGGCTTCGTCTTTTGTAGGGGCAGCTGCTGTAGTAACAGCGTCTTTAACTTCAGAAGTTTTTAAAGTTAGTGCAATGTTAGTGTCTTTTATTATTTGTTTAGTTTCGTCACTTTTATTGTCGGCTAGTTCTGTTATTGTGGCTTGGCGGGTAGCAATGTCGTTTGTAATTTTAGTTGCAGTGGCAATAGCGTCTGTTACATCAGATTTAGCTACAGTGTTCTGTGCTTCGGTGTTTTCTGTTGTTACTTCTTTTTCTACATCTGCAACTGCACTGGCAACTTTGTCTAGGTGTGCGGCTAGTTGTTCTGTTACAACGGCTTGTTTTTCTGCTGTCATGGCACCTGTTTTAACTAATGTTTCTATTTCGTCGAAACGTGTCATAAGGCGTGTTTGTTGTTGAAGAAGTTTTTCTTTTGGTGTTTGGTTCGTCATGCTTTTTACTTCTTCTATATGAAGTTTAACACTGTATAGTGTGTCGCCGGGTAGGGCTTTTTGTGCGCCGTATGTTATACCACCAGCGGTAAGTAGTAACATAGACATTGCTGCACTAGCGGTTTTAACATACCAAGACATGCCAAGTGGCGAACGAACAAATGCAGGGTTCTGCATGGTGTTCGAATGTAGGTATGCACGCATTTGGCGTATTTCGCCATCTGTCATGTTTGGTGTATTTAGTTTATTAAAAATTTGTTTCATATATTTTGTATTTTTATGACGAATTCGACCCAATTAGTTTTTTTAATGCATTGTGCGCTCGGAAAAGTTTTACTGATGCAAATGCGTTTGATATTTTAAGTATGCTAGCTATCTCAGGTATGCTCATGTCGTTGTGGTACCGCAGTATCAGTATTTCGTGGTGTTCAGGGTGCAGGTCGGGTACTAGCCTTAGCATTTCAGGAATGGTTTCGTGGTCTGGCTGAACTGTGTCTGCTAAGTCGTAACCTTCTTCTACCATTTGGTCTAACGAAACTGACTTTTTCTTACGGTAGTAGTCTATAATGGCATTTCTGGCTATGCGGTATAGAAAGGCACGCATGTTACGCAGGGTAACATCGCCGTCTTTAATATACGACCATAGTTTAACAAAGGTTTCCTGAGTCAGGTCCAGTGCTTCGTTTCTGTCCGAGACTTTAAGGTATATAAATCGGAAAAGAGCATCTTTTTCTGACTCAAATAACGCCATATATTGTGTTTCTATATTTTTCATGGCTTTTGAGCTCGTTAATGATGACGTTTAAAGGCGACTTTTATTACAGTATTATAGCAGACCACAGTTTAAATAAAAAGGTGTAAAAATAAGGCAAAAACGCCTTGTTTATAGGCCTATAATGGAATATGTGGTATAGTGTGTAAATGGAAAAGAAAATACTTATTATAGGGGGTGGTTTTGCTGGTGTAACTGCAGCCAGAGAAATGGCCAAAAAGTCGCCTAAATCGAACATAACCCTTATTTCAAATAAATCTTATTTTGAATACTACCCGGCGCTATACCGTATACTTTCAGGCATGTCGCCCATAGAAGTCTGTGTTCCGTTAGAAGACGTTTTACCTGAAAACGTAACCATAGCCAAAGACACTGTTATAAAAATAAACCCAACTGAAAAAGAAGTTGAAGGTGGTTTAGGTTCGTACCAGTACGACGACTTGGTTCTGGCATTAGGTTCAGAAGTAAACTACTTTGGTATAAAAGACGCACCAACAAACACATACAGATTTGGCACAACAAACAGTGCTATAGAAATAAAAAACAGAATGATAACATTGTTCGAAGAATACGCCAGTGGCGGTAAACAAGAACATAAACTACATGTAGTTATAGTAGGTGGTGGGCCAGTTGGTGTAGAACTTTCAGGTTCTTTGTCTGTGTTTATGCACCGCTTAGCTAGAAAGTATAATGTAGACCGTAGTGCCATGCAGATTACATTGGTAGATTCTGGCCCACGAGTTTTAGGCCGTTTTCCGGAACAAGTTTCAAAACATGTACAAAACCGTTTAGAAAAAATTGGCGTAAAGCTTTCTCTTGGATGTGCTATATCTGACATACAACACCAGCAAGTTTGTTTACCAGCAGAAAACCTACTAGCAGACACAATAATATGGACAGCTGGTACAAAACCAAATTCGTTATACAAAGACATACCAGGTATAGTGTTAGATGAAAAAACAAAACGCGTTGTTGTCGACGAATTCCTTGGTGCACAGGGCCTACCTAACATATATGTAGTTGGCGACGGTGCTGCTACACCAAATTCTGGTTTAGCACAGACTGCAATGTACGACGGTAAATATGTAGCAAACGTAATACTTGCTAGGGGAAAAAACACACCTGACAGAAAAATTAAAAAATACAAAGTTCCTGTAACAGGGTACATAGTACCTGTTGGTATGGGCTGGGCGGCATTTGTTTATAAGAAATTCCGAATGTATGGTACTGTAGCGTTTATGTTACGTTTAGCTGTAGACTTTGAATTTTTGTTCAGACTACTACCTTTGGCCAGAGTTCTGGACTTGTACTGGGAAGGTTTTCGCTACCGTGTAATAGAAATAATAAAAAGATAGTTCAGAATTTATAATATGAAAAACAACTACACTAATTCAAATAAAAGTATTATATCAGAAAAAGATTCTGGTGCAGTTTCAAAACAACAAGATGGTTCTGTACTACCTACTTCATGGAACCCGGTTTCTACTTGGTACGACGAATACCTACAAAAATCTAATACACTACAGAGCGAAGTTATATTACCAAACCTATTACGTATGTTAGGTATCAAAAAAGGCGACAGTATACTGGACGTAGCCTGTGGCCAGGGTTATTTTACAGAACGTTTTGCACAACTTGGCGCAAATGTATACGGCACAGATATATCTAAGGAACTTGTTGCCATTGTAGAAAAAAATGCCAAGAAACAAAACCTAAATATAAACTACCGCATACTACCAGCACACAAGGCACCACACCTACCAGACATGCGCGTAGAAACTATTACAGTTGTATTAGCTTTTGAAAACATAGAAAACATTGCCGACACATTAACCGAAATGAACCGTGTGTTAGTTCCAGGTGGCCGTGTGTTGATAGTGCTTATGCACCCAGCTTTTCGTGTACCACAGGAAAGTTCTTGGGGTTATGACACTGAACGTAATGTACAGTACCGCACAGTAGAACGCTATTTGTCTGAAGCAACATATAAAATAGACATGCACCCAGGCAAAGGCGGTAAAAAACATATTTCAACAGGGGACATAACACTTTCATTCCACCGTTCAATGCAGTGGTATATGAAGCATTTTGCCAAGGCTGGTTTTGTAATGTCACGTTTAGAAGAATGGATATCACACAAGGAAAGCAATGTTGGTCCACGCAAACTTGCCGAAGACCGCGCCCGCAAAGAAATACCAATGTTTATGTGTGTAGAACTGAAGAAGATCTAATAACTAAAACTCCTGAGAAATCAGGGGTTTTCGTTTGACAAAATGTAATAATGGGTGTATAGTAAACTTCTAAAAAAGTTCTTAAAATGAAAAAGTTTACTACATTCCTATTGTCCGCAACATTATTTGCGTTAGTTTTACTTCCGGTTGTTTCGGTTCATGCCCAGAAATCTTCCAATGTATGTGTGGATTCCACATTCCAACTTGTACGTATCGACGATCGAATTTTCGAAATTATTATAAACACTAGTGTAGCCACTAATACCATTTCTGATTACGAAAAAAAGTTTGTAGTTATCAGTGACACACTTGATGCTGCAGAGATTCGAAAAGATTGGGGAACATACTATGATTCAAAAAAACAATTAGCACTCATGATGGATGAACTAAATGCATTATTAATCGACATGAATAATCAAAAGAAAGAAATGTTGTCTTTGTATGATCGACGGAACTATCTAATTGCTTGGTTGCATCATAAATAATAAAACAATGTTGAGTTTTTTAAAGCCTTTGTATTTAATATGAAGGCTTTTTAGTTTGACAAAATCTGTAAAAAATATAGTCTGAATGTAGATTAAACTATATTTTGCACATGAAGAAGCATAAATACCCTCGTGAAATGGTGGACATAATTGTGGCTGATAAAGATTATTTTTTGTTGTTTTTTGCAAGTTTGTATTTAAAAACAAACGATATATTTTATTTACCAAAACTAAGGAAAAATGGTGACTACACCATGAAGTGTCCGATACATAAGGAAAGAACCCCATCACTAAGAATAAATGCAAAAACTAATTTATTCAAATGTTTTGGTTGTGGCCGTTCAGGTAGTAACATACACCTTATTGAGGAAGTTAATAAAATTTCGTTTGTGCAGGCAATACGATATGCCATACAACTAAAAACACCACAGCAAAAAGTAGACTTGAACCAAACTAAAATAATATTTAGTTCTGCTGAAAAAGACTACCCACAAAAAGAATCAGATCCGGATGACAATTACGATCTGCCATTTTAAAAACCCGAACACTAGTGCTCGGGTTTTACATTATTGCGAATCCTTAGTCGTGGGATTGCCGTTTATGTTCTAATGGCGACAAGGAGCAATATCTGGATACTATCAATAATTTTAAAGTAAATCAATGTGCAGTGTTTGACAACTCTATGAATATTTTTGTATAGTGAAATCTAACAAAAGTTCTGTGTTATGAATCTAAATAGGAAAGCACCCGGCACTGAAAAGTTTACTTGTTTTGAAATAGTCGACAGGCGTTTCGACATAGTAAAAAATGAAATCACCACTTCTCTTAGTCTATACGAAGAAAGCTTTGATTTTAAGAATGACATTAGCTGTAAAAAGCCTCTAACTAAAATACTGAAAAATTTTAGTCGGCGGTTCTACCCAAATCAGGCATTAAGTATTGATACATATGAAAGTTTCAAATACTTGTTTCTGATTTCTGAAGTCAATTATTTTTACGTAACACTATGTTTAAAATTGGATTTAAACAACAACCCAACTTTAAACATTTACCAAGCGTTCAACAGTGGTAAGCCATTTATTTTCGAGGAAGAAAAGCCGATTTTTAAGGCTTTTAACTACGAATATGGGTATTTTTTTAACCCGTATGAATTAAAATTTGAAGTCAGGGAGGCCGAAAATTTAAAGCTACCTGAAGACTTAGAAAAGTTGTGCGTACCACTGATTACCAAGGTTAAATCTTTGGTAAATTAAATTTTTAAAATCTAGAACAAGAACGCCAGCAGTTTTAATTGCAGGTGTTTTTTATTTTTCAGAAAGTTTTTTCAATATTTTTGGTATTTGTTTAAAATCTTTCAGTAGTATTGCACGCATACCACCGTTATATAGTGCAGCAGCAGGGTGGTATAGGGGTAGAAAATGTGTGGTTTTAAGTTCTGTAATTACTGAAGTATTTTCTGTGCCTTTATATTTTTCAGTATCTATTATTTTACCGTGTGCATCAGATATACTAAGTTCCGGAAAAAAGCTGTTCAATGCATGTCTACCTAAAAACACAATTACGTCTGGTTTAATGTAATTTAGTTCGGCAACTAACCATGCACGGCATTGTTGTTTTTCGGTGGGTGTTGGGTCGCGGTTCTCGGGTGGGCGGTATTTAACTGTGTTGGTTATGTATACATCGGCCCGGTCCATTTTTATAGACTGCAACATTTCTGCTAAAAACTTGCCCGCAGCACCGACAAAAGGCACACCTGTTTCGTCTTCTTTTTTACCTGGGGCTTCGCCTATAAAAACCACGCGTGCCTTTGGGTTACCGTTACCAAACACAGCTTGTTTAGCTGTGTTTTTTAGTTCGCATTCGCAAACGCTGTCGTAATATGTGTGTAGTTTATGTAGTGTAGTAAACTGCATAGGGTAATTATAGCATTATAAAACAATGGTTTTAATGTATTGACTATAAGGCATAAATATGCTATAATGGAAGGAAGTTTACAGTTATTTGAAAATAGTAAATTGTTGTGATTAGTTTGTCCAAGTCTCTATATTATTGGGTATTTGGACAAACTAATCAATTAAACAACAATTTAAATTAACCACAAAATGAAAAGTTTTACTTACCTACTTCGAGGATTTACATGTCTTTGGATTGTATTCGCTGGCAACAGTGTCTTAGCACAAGGTGCTGTAAAAGATACATTTGATTTTTATCAATATGATTCTTTTAAGCACAATGATTCTATAGATTTTATCGGTTTTCCGATACTTGAAAACAGTGATGGAAGCTATTCAAAATTAGTTTCCTATGGGATGAATAGGGATAAATACCTTTTTCGTTATGATTCAACAATGCAATTTCTTGACTCAACTGTGATAGAAAACTATGAAGCGGGATCAAATTATAGAGTTGGAGGCATAACCTATATGAAAAGAAACACCATAGGTTACTTGATCACTAACATGATAGGTATATATCAATATGATTCTTCTAATCAGATTGTTTGGAAAATATTTTTGAATTATAATCTTGAATCAGTCACAACTACACCAAATGGGTATGCTGTGATTGGAACAAAGGTTTCGTCTTGGGGAAATACGGGCTGGGGGACTAATATGGATACATTGTGTAAAATAGTTAGCCATATTAGTTTTTCCGGCAACCTACTTTGGGAGCAGAAATATAGAGTTCTGATTGATACACCAATCAATTATTACGGCTGGTATGAAGATGGAATTATCTATAATCAAAATAAAATTTATTTTGCCTACATGGATTCAACTGAACAAAGATCAAATACATGGACCCCATCTTCAGTGGTAGTAAAAATCGATTTGTCTGGAAATACAGTTTGGCAAAAACACATAGATATTTCTGCTGGAACTTTCAAAAAAAATTCCAAAGGCATTTTCCTTTTTGGAAACGAAGAGGACACCACAAATACGTATAGTACATACCGCATGTATAAATTAGACACCAGTAATGGCAATGTTAATTTATATTTGAGGTATCCTAATTGGGGCGGGTTATTTCATTATCATGATACTTTATGGCTACGTGTAATAAGACAAAATTACTGGGTTGCTGCCCAAAATAAAACAATCATTACAATAGAAATAATTAATATTTTGGGTGTCGATAGTGTTCAGTTGTATTATACATCAGATTATGTAAAGTTAACCGATACAACTATTAATCCTTATGGTCCGTACCCTATTTACATGGATTCAAAAGAAAACTTACTTACTAGTCTATTTGTAACAAAACACTTAAATTATTATTCGGAACTCATAGGAACTATTTTTTGTAAATTTGTTCTAAGAAAGGACACCGTTAGTGTTCTGCCTATTAAACTTATAACATTCACTGGAATGTTACGGGGTGATGATGTTCAATTAAACTGGACTACTGCCACTGAAACAAATAACGATTATTTTGAAGTGGAGAAGAGCCTCGATGGTAAAAGTTTTACTAAGATAGGTTTTGTAAAAGGTGCAGGCAACAGTATGAATGTTCAGAAATACAATTACATTGATGTATCTGCAAACAATGAAGTTTTGTACTACAGACTAAAACAAGTTGACTATGATGGAAATTTTTCTTATAGCAATATTGTTGTTGTAAAACAAAATAAAAGTTCTGTTAAACTGTACCCAAACCCATTCGAAAACCACGTTACTGTTTATGGTCATGGCGACATTGTAATTACCGACATACTTGGAAAAATTTATTTTTCTGGCACTGTCGGCAATGTGCAAACCATAGACTGGCCTACTGGTGTGTATTTGGTTCAGTGTATGATTAACGGGGAAGTAAAAAAGATTGTTAAAAACTAAATATAAAATTTAGTAATAAAGCCTGATCGTAATTGACCAGGCTTTTTTTGTGTAAAATAAACTTTGACAAACATGTCTAATATATGATATAAAATAATAAATATAAATTTTTTCACTTCTAATTTTACTACCATGAAAATATTAATTTCTTTATTTTTTGTAATTATGTTGGCCATTAGTCCACTGTCTGTAAAGGCACAATGTGGGTTCCGATTTTCAGAATACATATTAAACGAAAACACTGCACCTGTTGCAGTTGATCAAGTTAGTACTACTTTCAATCCAGAAGTTTTGTATACACAGTCAATTTCTGTGTACCCAAACCCTTTTGCGGACAAACTTTTCATTACTACTGATAAAGAGCAGTCAGTTATAATTACTGATGTAACAGGGAAATGTGTTTTCAGTGGTACAGTCAATAATACAGCACTAAACACAAGTCTATGGACTTCGGGTCTGTATATAATCCGTAGCACAGACGGTAGAGTACAAAAGTTCTTAAAAGAATAATTCTACATTAGTGTGAATTTAAAAACCGCTTATATAATATAATGCGGTTTTTTGTATACCTGTGGATAACCCAGAGGTTTAACCTCTGTGAAAAAGAGGTTGTGCCATGCCCTGTAGTGAAATTTTATTACCATTAAACTTAAAAAAGCGATACTTTCAAAAATTTCTACTACGGGGTATAATACCCCCATGTCTATGTTAAAGAATTTTTTGATGAAGAAGATGCTGAAAAGCCAGTTAAAAGGCATTCCAGAAGCGGAGCAAGACCGTATTATTACTATGGTTACAGAAAACCCTGAATTATTCGAGAAAATAGGTAAAGAAGTCCAAGAAAAGGTAAAAGGTGGCATGAACCAAATGGAAGCCACCAAGCGTGTAATGGACAAATATAAGTCGGAAATTGAGAAAGTAATGAAATAGTCACCACCCCGTCACCGGAGTGCCACCCCTCCTCCACAAGGAGGGGATAAAAACCTTGACTTTGTTGGGGTTTTTTGCTAGGGTAATGGGGATTGAAGCGATTGAGTTACGGGTGGGCAATCAATCTTTATTAGCAATACAATATATTTATTTTGCTATCTTTCATGTCTTTGGGGGGAATTAAATAATTTTAACGAAGGTGCTTTGTATTTATACAAGCGCCGGAATTTTTATTTTTAATTTTTTGCACAGGTTTGGTAGGTAGAATATTATTATGCAAGATATCGCACAACGACCAAAGAAGTATTTTTCTAAATACAAGGCACCATTGGTACCTTTTCCTGACTTGATCGAAAACCAAGTTAATTCATATAAATGGTTAATCGAAAAAGGTCTATCAGAAGTTTTTGCCGAGTTTTCTCCTATTAAAGATTATTCAGAGAAAAAGTTCGACCTTGAGTTTGCTTCGTTTTCAGTAGGTGAACCTAAGTACACCGAGGCACATGCCAAAGAAAACAAGTTAACATACGAAGCGTCAATAAAGGCCCGCGTTAAGCTTATCAATAAAACAATGGGTTCTACAAAGGAACAAGAAATTTTCCTTTCTGATATCCCACTAATGACCCCACACGGTACATTCATCATCAACGGTGTTGAACGTGTTATCGTTCCACAACTTGCACGTTCTGCAGGTGTGTTCTTCGTTGACCAAGAAATGAAGGGCAAGATAATGTTCGGCGCAAAGATAATTCCTGCCCGCGGTGTATGGCTTGAAATAGAATCTGAAGCAGACGGTACACTAGCTGTACGTATAGACAAAAAGCGAAAGTTCTCAATCCTTTCACTGCTACGCGTTATGGGCTACCATACCGACGAACAAATTTTGGCTTTATTTGCCGGCTCACCCCACGAAAATATCGTTAAACTTGCTATAGAAAAAGACACTACTAAAACAGTGCACGATGCATATATAGAAATATACAAACGTCTACGCGACGGCGACCTAGCTACTGCAGACAACGCCAAGGAACATGTAGATTCATTGTTTACTAAAACACGCTACGATATATCACCAGTTGGACGTTTTCGACTTAACCAACAGTTCGGTGGTCCAGTTGATGAAAAAGCCCTACAACAACGTGTACTAACCAAGGAAGATGTAGTTGCTATAATGAAGCACACATTAGACCTAAACATCAACCCTGATGCTCGTCCAGAAGATATCGACCACCTTTCAAAGCGACGTGTTAAATTCGTAGGCGAAATGATGCAAGCTAAAATACGTGTTGGTATGACACAGATCAAGCGTAACGTTCAAGACAGAATGTCTGTTATCGAATCTGACAACACACTACCTATGAACGTTGTTAACCAACGTCCACTACAGGCACGTATTAAAGAATTCTTTACTACAAACCAACTTTCACAGTTCATGGACCAAGAAAACGTTTTGGCTGAAACTGAACACTTGCGTCGTTTGTCAGCGCTAGGGCCCGGCGGTCTAACACGCGAACGCGCATCACTAGAAGTTCGCGACGTGCACACTAGTCACTACGGACGTATTTGTCCTATTGAAACACCTGAAGGTGCAAACATTGGTTTGGTTGTACACTTAGCTACATATTCACGTATTAACGAGTTCGGTATTATCGAAACTCCTTACATGAAAGTTAAAAAAGGCACACTTACAGGTGAAGTTGTTTACTTAAACGCGTTAGAAGAAGAACGTTACAACATTGCACATGCCCAGAACGACCGCAACGAAGCTGGTACATTTACCAACAAAAAAGTTGCTGGACGTTTAAAAACTATTCCAGGTCTTATGGACAAAGACGATGTAGAATTTATAGACATTGCTACAAACCAACCTTTCTCTATTGCAGCTTCTATGATTCCATTCCTAGACCACGATGATGCAAACCGTACTCTGATGGGATCAAACATGCAACGCCAAGCTGTGCCATGTCTACGCCCCGAAGCACCACTAGTTGCAACTGGTATGGAAGCACTAGCATCTAAAGACTCTGGCCGTGTTATCGTAGCTGGTACAGAAGGTACTGTGTCATATGTAGACGGAAAGAAAATAATAATTACAGACAAAAAAGACGAAAAACATACATACACACTAACTGCGTTTTCAAGAACAAACAGTTTCTCTGTATTCCACCAACGCCCTATAGTTTCGTTCGGTGAAAAGGTTAAAAAAGGTCAAGTTATAGCCGACACTAGTTCTACTTCAGGTGGACAAATGGCACTTGGTCAAAACGCATTGGTAGCATTCATGGTATGGAACGGCCAGAACTACGAAGACGCGATAATTATTTCAGAACGTCTAGTTAAGAATTCTAAATTCAGTACAATACACATCGAAGAATACGAATGTACAGTTCGTGACACTAAACTTGGCGCTGAAGTTACTACACGCGACATTCCAAACGTTGGTGAAATCAAGTTGAAAGATCTAGACGAAGAAGGTGTTGTACGTGTTGGTGCAGAACTTCGCGAATCAGACATACTGGTTGGTAAAATTACTCCAAAAGGCGAAACAGAACTTACTCCAGAAGAAAGACTGCTTCGTTCAATATTCGCGGAAAAAGCTCGCGATGTGAAGGACACATCTCTACGTATGGACAAAGGTACACGCGGTCGTGTTATCGGTGTTAAAATATTCTCTCGTGAAGGAGGACATAACTTGGAATCAGGTGTTATTAAGAAAATCGTTATTGAAGTTGCACAAGTTCGTAACGTATCAGTAGGTGACAAACTTGCTGGACGCCACGGTAACAAGGGTGTTATTTCAGTTGTACTTCCAGAAGAAGACATGCCATACATGGCAGACGGACGCCCAGTAGACGTTGTACTAACACCACTTGGTGTTCCATCACGTATGAACTTGGGTCAGATTTTGGAACTTCACTTAGGTATGGCTGCAGAACTAAACGGCTACCAAGCAGTGGTACCAGTGTTCGGTGGCGCAACAGTAGAAGAAATCCAAAAGGAACTAGTTACAGGTGGTTTCCCAGAATCAGGACGTATACCACTATACGACGGACGCACTGGTGAAAAATTCAACAACGACATTTCAGTAGGTTACATGTATATTCTAAAACTTCACCACATGGTTGAAGACAAACTACACATGCGTTCTATTGGTTCGTATTCACTTATTACTCAGCAACCACTAGGCGGTAAAGCACAAGGTGGTGGACAAAGATTCGGAGAAATGGAAGTCTGGGCACTAGAAGGTTACGGAGCAGCACACATGTTACGCGAAATGATTACAGTTAAGTCAGACGACATTGTCGGACGTTCAGAAACATTCGACGCTATTATCAAAGGCGAACCACTACGCGCACCAAACGCACCAGCATCGTTTACAGTTATGTTGAACTACCTACGAGGTCTAGCGCTTAATGTCGATCTAAAGAAAAAGATTAAATAATCTAACACGTAATAATTATGAAAACATTTGATACAACAAATTTCAATAGTATCGGCATATCGTTGGCTAGCCCAGAACAAATGCTGGAATGGTCATACGGTGAAGTTACAAAGCCTGAAACTATAAACTACCGAACTAGTCGCGCTGAACGCGGTGGCTTGTTCGACGAACGTATATTCGGTCCAGAAAAAGACTACGAATGTTACTGTGGTAAATACAAACGCATCCGTTACGCAGGTATAATCTGTGAAAAATGTGGAGTTGAAGTTACTAAGGCCATCGTTCGTCGTGAACGCATGGGCCACATCGAACTTGCTGCACCTGTTGCGCATATATGGTTCCTAAAGGGTGTGCCTTCACGTATGGCACTTGTACTTGGTATTCAGGCACAAGACCTTGAAAAAGTGGTTTACTTTGCAGGTTACATTGTAACTAAAATAGACCAAGCTGAAAAAGAACGCATACTGCACGACCTAGACACTGAATTTAAATCAAAAACAAAAATGTCTGCAGACGAAGACACTCGTGGTAAACTTCGCGACTTGTTTGCACAAGCTAAAAAAGAAGTTACAGAAATAGTGCAAGGTAAAGTTCTAAACGAAATAAACTACCACCACTATTCTCTAAAATATGGTTCATGTTTCGAAGCCTCAATCGGTGCTGAATCTATATACGAAATATTTAAAAACACAGACCTAGTTAAACTTAAAGAAAAACTAGAAACAGATCTACCAAAAACAAACAGCCTAGACCGCGAACGTACACAGAAACGTCTAGCGTTGGTACGTTCTATGGTAACTGCAAAGGTACGCCCTGAATGGATGTTCCTAAAAGTTATACCAATTATTCCACCAAACTTGCGCCCAATGGTAGCCCTAGAAGGTGGCCGCCATGCAACATCAGACCTAAACGACCTATACCGTCGCGTTATAAACCGAAACAACCGTCTGAAAAAACTTAAAGAAATAGGTGCCCCAGACGTAATTCTACGTAACGAAAAACGTATATTGCAGGAAGCTGTAGATGCACTAATAGACAACAACAGTGGTTCAGCTGGTGGTGCTGCAGTTAGTCAGTCACAAAAACGTGCATTGAAGTCACTGTCTGACAACCTACGTTCTAAACAAGGTTTGTTCCGTCAAAACTTGCTTGGTAAACGTGTAGACTACTCAGCCCGTTCAGTTATTGTGGTTGGTCCACAACTTAAACTTAGTCAATGTGGTCTACCCAAGGAAATGGCATTGGAACTTTTCCGCCCATTCGTAATATCTAAAATCCTTGCTCGCGAACTAGCATTTAACATTCGTGGTGCAAACAAACTTATCGAAGAACGCACAGCAGAAGTGTGGGCAATACTAGACGAAGTTATCGAAGGTAAATTCGTGTTAGTTAACCGTGCACCTACACTGCACCGCCTATCTATACAGGCTTTCAACCCAGTGTTGATCGAAGGTAAGGCTATACAACTACACCCATTAGTATGTACAGGTTTCAACGCCGACTTCGATGGCGACCAGATGGCCGTGCACCTACCACTTTCAGTTGAAGCTCAAGCTGAAGCTGGCAACCTAATGGCTGCAACTAAAAACCTACTTAAACCTGCAAACGGCGACCCTATTGCAACAGCAAAACTACTCGACATTATTTTGGGTACATACTGGATGACAAAAAACATCGAAGGTGAAAAAGGTGAAGGTTCAGTATTTTCATCACCTAACGAAGCATTGTTAGCGTATGACTTTGGACATATAACATTCCATTCATTGATAAAAGTTCGTGGCGACAGTCGTTCTAAATTTGCACCATTTGAAGGTACACTAATAGAAACAACTGTTGGACGAATATTGTTCAACAACATTTTCCCAGAAGACTTCCGTTACATTAACGAAGAAATGACAACTAAAAAAGTTCAGGCATTAGTAGATGCATTTATTACTTCATATGGTTTCGATTCCGCACCTAAACTTCTAGACGCCATCAAAGATTTCGGTTACCGTTATGCAACTATATCAGGCCACAGTTGGGCAATAGATTCTGTACGTATTCCAGAAAAGAAACAAGAAGTTGTTGCGGTTTATCAAAAGAAAAACGATGAATTATTTGCTCAACATGCAGAAGGTCTAATTTCAGAAGACGAAAAATACCAGAAATTCCAAGAAATATGGAACGAATGTAAAAAAGAAGTTGAAAAACTTCTACCAGCAACTCTTGATTTGCGCGGTTCATATAACGACATGTACAAGTCAGGCGCACGTGGATCATTAAACAACATGACGCAGATGGTAGGTATGAAGGGTCTGATTCAAAACAACCAGGGTCGCATTATCGAATTCCCAGTTATACCGTCATATATCGAAGGTTTGTCACCTGTAGAATACTTTATTACTACACACGGTTCACGTAAGGGTCTTTCAGACACCGCACTTAACACTGCAAAGGCAGGTTACCTAACACGTCGTTTGGTTGACGTTGCTCAAGATGTAACAATAACTACAGCAGACTGTGGCACTAAGGAAGGTAAAACTATACGTAAACAAATAATATCAGGTTTGGAAATACCACTATCTAAAGGTCTAGCCGGACGTGTATTGTTAGAAGACATTAAAAACGCCGAAGGTGTAACAATGTACAAAAAAGGTACATTAATAATGAAAGACGAAGCTGTTAAAATAGAAAAAGCAGGTATCGAATCTGTAAAAGTTCGCACACCACTTTCATGTAAAAATACATACGGTATTTGTCAGCTTTGTTATGGTCTAGACTTTGGACGTAACCACCTAGTAAACATCGGTGAAGCTGTTGGTATAGTTGCCGGCCAAGCTATCGGTGAACCAGGTACACAGCTAACACTACGTACATTCCACCAAGGTGGAGTTGCGGGTCTGGACATTACAGCGGGTCTACCACGTGTCGAAGAAATCTTTGAAAAACGTGCACCGAAAAACCACGCTATTGTTTCTAAAACAGCAGGTGAAGTTATAGAAATAAAAGACAACGGTAAAGAAAAAATAGTTACTGTACTGTCAGATACAAAGTTCGACGGCAAGTCAAACACTATCGAATACAGTGTAACATTCCCACGCTCAGTTGTAGTTTCAAAAGGTCAACGTGTTGTAGCTGGCGGACTATTGTCAGACGGATCTGCATTGATCGACGACATTTTTGCTGCAGGTGGCAAAGAAATGGCTCAAGAATACATTATTCATGAAATTGCAAAAGTGTACGAAGTGCAAGGTGCATCTATTGCCCCTAAGCATATCGAAATAGTTATACGTCAAATGTTCTCTCGTGTACGTATAACTGACGCCGGCGACACTGTTCTAACACCAGGCACTGTTATTGAAAACTTTGAAATGTTAGAAGAAAACGTTCGCGCCAAAGCCCAAGGTCTACGTGAAGCAAAAGGCGACATGATAGTTCTAGGCATAACAACAACAGCACTTGAAACTAAGAGTTGGTTGTCTGCTGCGTCATTCCAACACACAAACCGTATATTGATAAACAATGCACTACGTGGTGGCGACGACGACCTACGTGGTTTGAAAGAAAACGTTATTGTTGGTCGACTGATTCCTGCAGGTACAGGGTTCGGCAAACAAGGGCTGACACACTTAGACGAAGTTAAAGAAGACGTTGCTGAAACAGAAACTACTAACGAGGTAGAATAGTATGACGTCTGCAGTTACCCAGATAAAGGAACGACTTGGTATTGTCGAAGTCATTTCAACGTATATTGCGGTTAACCAGGCGGGTAGACAGTTTCGTGCAAGGTGTCCTTTCCATTCAGAAAAAACAGCCTCGTTCTACATATCACCAGAAAGAAATTCGTACCATTGTTTCGGTTGTAGTAAAGGTGGCGACATTTTTACATTCGTCGAAGATATGGAAGGTGTAACTTTCAAAGAAGCATTAAAAATTCTTGCTGACCGTGCAGGTGTAGTACTGGACGACTATGTACACACAGTAGACGACACAGCGGTACTGTATTCTATATTAGAAAAGTCTAAACAATATTTTGTTAGCCAAAATATAGAAGCTTCAAAAAAATATGTATCAGACCGAGGTATAACACAAAAAACTACTGAACATTTTCAAATAGGGTATGCCCCTAACGAATGGCGTAGTTTAGTTGAACACCTGTGTAAAAACGGTTTCAAAGATGCAGACATTGTTAGGTCTGGCATGGCCATAGAAACAGAACGTGGTATATACGACCGTTTCCGTGGGCGTGTAATGTTTCCGATAAACGACACACAGGGCAGGGCAGTTGGTTTCTCAGGGCGTATACTACCAGTGTACGATGTGCCTGGTAAAAGCGGGGACAAACCAGCCAAATACATAAATTCTCCGGAAACAGATTTGTACCATAAATCTACAATACTGTATGGTTATGACAAAGCCAAAAACGCATTGCGCACCAGTGGGTATGCAATTGTGGTTGAAGGTCAAATGGACTTGGTTCTGTCGCATCAGGCTGGGTTTGAACAAACTTTAGCTGTATCAGGTACCGCATTAACTAATACCCACCTTGATCTGATAGGTAGGTTTACAAAGAAAATTTTATTTTCTTTTGACGGCGACGAAGCTGGTATAAAAGCATTAAAACGCAGTGTAGAAGAAGCACTAGCTAAAGACTTTGACATAAGGGTTGTAAAAGTTCCAGTAGGTAAAGACCCGGCAGATATTATTTCTACAGACCCCGAAGAATGGAAAAATATAGTAAGTCAGTCTACATCTATAATAGAATACTTGTTACTACACTATGCAAAAAAACATACAGATATTCGTGAATTCAGAAACATAGTAGACAAAGAAGTCTTGCCTTATGTTAGGTCTATAAACAAATCTATAGACCGTGCGCACTTTATAAACTTAGTTTCCAGAGCTGTAGATTTGCCCGACGCTGTTATAGCAAAAGCCGTACAGGAAATAAGTTTAGCGCCCCGTGCTGTAGAAAACGACTTACCTAAAAAAGAAAACCTTTCTGCTGAAACCATACTGTTAGGTTTAATATCTTTAGAAAAAGAATCGTACCCATTACTAAACGGCGTTTCAATAGAAAAACTGTTTAGCCAGTATATGGACCTGTCAGTAGACGAATGGAAAATAACAATGGAATCTGTCGATGCGGGTTACGCAAGTTCAGTTGCAGAATATTTGTTGCTACAAACCGAAGACCACGCAATGCAGTTTGTATCTGACAATGTAATGAAGGTTGCAGAAAAAAGGTTGTTCCAAGCCCTGTCGCACTTAAAAAAACAAGGTTTGGGTACACCAGAGGAAATGCATTTGTTTACAGACCTGACTCGACGGGTCGACAATATTAAAAAAGATCGTCATAATGTATAATATGAAATCAAAATCAACAAAAAAGATCGTAAAAAAACCAGCCCGACAAAGTCATTCTGGCGGGGTTGTTAAAAAACCTGTAAAAAAGCCAGCCCGACCGAGTCATTCTGGCGGGGTTGTTAAAAAAACAGCACCTAAAAAAGTTGTTAAAAAAACAGTTGCAAAAAAACCAGCCCGACCGAGTCATTCTGGCGGGGTTGTAAAAAAACAACCAGCTAAAAAAATAGCGCCTAAAAAACCTGTCCGAACTACTGGCGGAGTTGTTTCAAAATCTAATTCTAAAAAAACAAAAGCACAACTTACAACAGAACTGTTAGAAAAACAATCAAATATTTTAGTCGAAAAGGGTAGAAAGCGAGGTTTCATAACCTTCGACGAAATACTTAAAACTTTTCCTGATATTGAAAACAATGTTCTGTTTTTAGACGAACTTTATGAAAAGCTTTCAACTGTAGGTGTCGACGTACTAGAAGGTGGTAACTTGCTAGATGTTGACGCTGAAGTAAAAGAAATAATTACCGGCAGACACCATGACCCGTCTTACGATTCTATACAAATATACCTTAAGGAAATAGGTCAATACCCGTTGATATCTTCTGCAGAAGAACGCAACCTAGCAAAACGCATCGAAGTGGGCGACAACGAAGCTAAAAATTTGTTGGCACGCGCAAACTTGCGTTTGGTTGTGTCTATTGCTAAAAAATACCAAAACCGCAGTGCAGACCTATCTTTACTTGACCTGATACAGGAAGGTAACATAGGTTTGTTCAAAGCCGTAGAAAAGTTCGACTGGCATAAAGGTTATAAATTCAGTACATATGCAACATGGTGGATACGCCAATCTATAACTCGTGCATTAGCCGACCAGTCTAGAACAATACGTATACCTGTGCACATGGTTGAAACTATTTCTAAATACAAACAAGTTTACCGACGCCTTTCACAGGACCTAGGCCGCGAACCACTGGCCGAAGAAATAGCTACAGAAATGGGTGTTGAAGTTGAAAAAATTCATGTTATCGAACAAATCAGTCAAGAAACAACATCACTAGAAAAACCAATAGGTGACGACGAAGACAAATCTACACTAGGCGAATTTATTCCTGATGAAAAAATTCTACGCCCAGACCAAGACGCTTCACGCCGTATACTTTCTGACCAGATACACGAAGTTTTGGCAGAACTTTCACCGAAGGAACAAAAGATTCTAGAAATGCGTTATGGTTTACACGACGGTGTACAACATACATTAGAAGAAGTAGGTAAAGAATTTGGTGTTACTCGCGAACGTATTCGTCAGATCGAAGCCAAAGTCCACGACAAACTTCGAAGTAATGAAAAAATAATGCGCTTAAAAAATTATTTTGATTAAAATACATAGAACAAACAAATTCCCCACCAGTCAGACTGGTGGGGAATTTGTTTAGTGATATAATATTAATATGGGAACAAGAAAATTTCCACTTTGCGATAATGAATATTTTCATTTATATAATCGTGGAAATAGCAAACAAAAGATATTTTTAGACGGTCAAGATTATGAGCATTTTATAAAGTGCATATTTGTTTGCAATTCATATAAAAAGTATAAATTTAGAGACGATATTGTTGATCTCGGCATTGATGCTTTTGAGTTCGATAGAGCAGAGACAATCGTCTCTATAGGCGCATGGGTTTTAATGCCAAATCACTTTCATATCTACATTATAACGGCACATCAGTCAGATCGGTGGAAAGATTTAGAACGTAATAGAATTTCTGAATTTATGCGTAAAGTCTTAACTGCGTATAGTTTATATTTTAATAAAAAATATGAAAGAACCGGCGGTTTATTTGAAGGTGTATTTAAATCAATACACATTGGAAATGATAATCAAGCAAAATATCTATTTTCTTATATACACTTAAATCCAATAAAGCTTATTCAAAAAGACTGGAAGGAAGTAGGAACAATAGATGTTAAAAAAGCACTAAAATTCTTAGAAGGTTATAAATGGAGTAGTTACATGGACTATAAGGGTATTATAAGGAAAGAAAATGCTATTTTAAACACAGAGTATTTTCCAAAATATTTTTCTGATATTAAAGATTTTGATAGGGAAATATTAAATTGGTTAGAATATAAAGAATTATAAATTTCCCACCAGTCTGACTGGTGGGAAATTGAAAAATAAAAATTGCTGCATATTTTAAAATAATATGATATGCTGCGACTGTGAAGAAAATTTTAGACGATATTCTAAGTTATAGAGAAATGTGTGATTCTGAGAAAACCCAAACTATGCAACGTGGGATGAATTTTCGCATGAAACCAACATATTCTGTTATTTTGATGTCCCAAAGATCAAACGCCCCTTACTCAGATAAGGTTTATAAAGATGGAGTAACTATTGAATACGAAGGTCATGATGTTTCAAGAAAATACTCAGAAAATCCAAAAGAACAAGATCAGCCTGATAAATTACCAAGCGGTACTATAACACAAAATGGTTATTTTATAAAAGCTATTAATGAATATAAAGAAAATAAAAGCAAACCAGAATTAGTAAAAGTTTATGAAAAAGTATTTTCAGGGGTGTGGTCATTAAAAGGATATTTTGATTTGATAGACTATAAAATCATTCATGATGGAAAGAGAAATGTTTTTCGTTATATTTTAAAATTGTCTGACAGAAAAGAAAATTCTAATATGGGAGATATTAACATTGGACACACTAGATTAATTCCATCAGAGGTTAAAAGAGAAGTTTGGAAAAGGGATCAAGGAAAATGTGTTTTATGTGGTGATTCTAAAAACCTCCACTTCGATCATGACTTACCTTTTTCGAAGGGTGGTACAAGTCTTTCTTCAAATAATGTTAAATTGCTTTGCATGAAGCATAATTTACAAAAATCGGATAATATCCAATAAATTATTAAATTTCCCACCAGTCAGACTGGTGGGAAATTCTATGTAAGGGGAGGCCGGTAGGGGGTATTTATTTTGTTCATTTTTGTGCATTGCAATATTTGTTATGGTATAATTTAGCTATGATAAAAAAGTCTAGTATAGCACTTGTGTTAATGCTTGTTGTTGGCGGTTTTTGGTTTGGCTTAAGCCATTCTAAAAAAGTTCATGCAGCAACAACTGACAAAATAACCGGTTACGCTTGGTCTACAAACGTGGGCTGGGTTCGCATGAATTGCGAAAACACAACTTCAGATAACACTTGTGCCACTGTACAGTACGGTGTAGAAGCCGACCATGACACTGGTGTTCTGTCTGGCTACGCATGGTCTTCTATAGTGGGTTGGATTTCGTTTAACGAAACTTCTGGTTGCCCTAGTCCTGGGTATAGTCATTATAACGACAACAAAGACTGCCAACCGCGTGCATTGTTTAGTTATGGTTCAGGTGGCGCAGACATTGTGGGTTGGGCACAGGTTGTAGGTAGTGGCGAATGGATAAGTCTAAGTTGTTTAAACACATCTACTTCGTCTAATACATCTGGTTACTGTAACTCTAGTAACCATAAAGTTACATACCCAAACGACAATGGTCCAAGTTTAAATAAAAACGGTGGCCCACTGTCAGGGTATGCATATGGTTCGGGTGGTACTAGTGTTGGCTGGTTAGATATGTCCAAAACTATTTGGAACATCGGTAGTTTGTTCTGCGACCAGTACCCAAACGACCCAGCTTGTGTTAATGCACTTTATTTAGTTGCCACACCTTCTACTGGCGCAACGCCTGGCACAACACCTGGTATAGACCTAGAATGGGGTTCTAACAGTCACACCGCATTTACAGGTGCATGTACTGCAAGTAGTGTACCTGCTTCTTGGTCTGGAACTAAAACTAAACCGTCTAGTGCAAACAGTTGGTCTGTAACTGAAACAGCTGTAGCTGTGCCATACCCAAACTTACCTTCTACTGTTATAACTTATAAAATAACATGTCCTACTGGTAGTAGTAGTTCAGTCAGTGCAACAGCAGATGTAGACGTAAGTATACCAACATGGTCAGTTTCTTTGACAGCAAATGGTAAAACACCTACAGCAACAGTTTCATACGGTGGTAGTTTGTCATTGGTATGGTCTACAACTAATGCACCAACAGGTACAACATGTAGTGCACCTATCTGGGCACCAGGCCAAAGTGGTACAAACATAACAACTTCTATAAGCAATGTTACAAATTCTGCAAACTATACAGTTGTATGTACACCACCAGGCGGTTCGTCTTATGCTAAAACAGCTTCTGTGCAGGTTAACGTAGTTAAGGTTACTTCTTTCCCACAAATAGGTTGTTTCCAACCTGGTAACAACCCTGTATTAACTTGGTCTTCTGAAAACGCTGCAACATGTAGTATGTCTGCACCTGGTGGCAGTACAGTTTCTGGACTTGCCTCATATTCTGGTGGAACTGCATTTACTCAGGGGGCAGGCCAGTACACACTAACATGTAAAGACACTACAAACACATATACTTCAGGTGGTAACAATTCTATAAACGCAACACAATGTATACCAAACTTCACTATAGATAGTTCAATGTCTTGTAACGGTAACCCTAATGCAAACGGTGGCATTATAACAGACAACGCATTTCAGAAACTTGTAGTAAAGTCTGGTGCAGTTTACGTTGCTAAAATTCCGGTAAACATAACACCACAAACAGGGTTTAATTTTGATGTTAGTTACACGTTCTTAAAACCAGCAACATCGGCATGGATGCCAGTAACAGTAAAATGGGCAAGCGGTGGGTCTGGTAACGTAGTTGTAAAAACAAATGCAGGTGGCTATGCAGACACATTAATACTAACCGCGCCAACATTAGCCGACATGCAGGCTTTGTTTACTGGTGTTGCAAACGGTTACCAGGGTGTAACTGTACAGGCACAGCGTGTAAACAGTACGCCGGCACAACTTAAACCAAACCCAGCTGTATATAACTTTAGTGTATGTGCACCAGGCGGCGGTGGGGTAAAGCCAGTATTTATTGAATCTTAATTAAATGTATAAAACAGCATATTTCTAAATATGCTGTTTTATTATGTTTTTCGATATGATAGAATAAAAATATGGAAACATCTGAACAATATCTAGAAAAAATAAAAAACAGTGACTTGTCTAATAAAACTAAACAAGCCATTGTTGCATTGGTGGGCGAGCAAGTTCTAACCCAGGAATTAAAAGACCAAGCCAAGGCCATAATTGCCGCTGAAATAGAGGAAGAAACCAAGGGTATGTTTGTAGAAGAAGACGACATGGACATGTCTGCCGGCGTACCAAGTGGCTTTATAGAAGAAGGTGAAACTAAGGAGACAGAAGCTGAGTCTGAAGACTCTGAACCCGAGGAAATGTAATGTAGAAAATAAAAAAAAAGCCGGTGGGGTACACCGGCTTTTTGAATCAAGTAAATAGTTATTTATCTACTTTTTTGCGACGTTGGAAAATGAATCTGGTGTCTAAAGGAAAAATATTTTTGGTTTGCAAATCACCAGCATCAAGTGTCAGAATATTTTCATAGTTGTAGAGAGTAAAGAAGTTGTTGTCATAATTCATGGCAATTACCATCCACTCTTTTTCTTTTTGATCCAAGTAATTTATACGAAGGCAAGGTCCAATAAGCGGGTGGCAAATATCTAATCCAAATCTTTTAGCCTTAGAAATAATACTTTCGTATCTTACTTCATTCTTAAAACCAAGGTCGGCAGGTGAAATATTAACTAGCTCAATACTTTCTTCTACCATATTCTGGATGTCGGCATCACAATCGTCGATTATGTAGTTAGCTAAACCTCCCACTTCAGCAAGCGAGCAATTTCTTTTCAAAAGGTCAATCAAGCCTTCTGCATCTTTTTGAGGTCCAACGGAAATTCTTCTCCAGATAGGGAAGGTAATCTCATTGTTTTCGATAATTGTTTTACCTGATAGAAAAAGTTTGACCCCATCCATTCCTCCGAGTTTGTTTACGATGGCCTCTGCTTGGCCAAAAGTCAGTTGTCCGTATTTCATGATTAAAAATAATGATTAAAAGACTGATAGTCTTTTTGTTGCCGCTGTCCGCGGTAGGAACTAGACTTCATTATAACAGTCATAGCCAGGAAACATCACATTGTAATGCCTTTTGGCTATGACAGTTATGTAAAATATTTAAAGAACGTACATTTTTATTATAGCATTTTTAATATAAAAAGTCAAATAAAAATACCCTTATTTTGTAAGGGTATTTTTATGGAACTTTTACTGTTTTTTATGATGCTGATGAATTGATAGTAAACATTGCATCTAAGTATTTCCAGAATGTTGCGTCGTCTGAAAGTTTTGCAACACATTCACTGGCTACTGCTTCCATGCGGGCTTTAGGGTGTAAACCATCTAGTGGGTAGTGGCGGTAAACCCATGCAACTTTGTCCCCATAGGCGTCTTTTATTTGGTGCATAGTTGTGTGGAAACGTTGGCAGTATGGGCAGTCTGAATCAGAATATTCCACTATTATTATTGGTGCGTTAGGGCTACCTACAATATGGTCGCCCGGCAGTAGTACTGTTGTTGCAGTGGGTTTCTGTTCTGCTTCTAGTGGTATGGTTTTACCTGCCAAGCCTGCGTCTATAACTGTTTTTATTGTTTCTATAGGCAAAGACCCAACGATTTGTATTTGTTGGTTAGTGCTTGCAACCATAATTATAGAAGTTGGTGTGCCTTGTATACCCAGTGGTGCTGCAAGGGCAATCTGGTCTTTTACTGTTTGTTCTGCGTCAGCAGCATCCATACATGCTTCAAATTTGTTTGCATCAATGCCCATGTTTGTAGCAAAAAGTTCTATAGCACTGTATTCTTTACCATTAGTTGGTTTGTTGTTTGTTTTATCCGGTGCAAAAACAAATATCAAGGCAAGACCTATAATAACAGCTGCAGTAACTACAGCTTGGGGCAAACCGAAACCTGTGTTAGTTGTTTGGTTTGCTGTAGCACCCTGTACTGTTTTTTCAGTATTTTCAGGTGCTATGTTTGTGTCGTTTTGTGTGTTGTGTTCATTTTCCATGTGTGTATTATACCGCGTAGTAGAACTTTTTGGAAGCAAAAAATTCACTACCCGGCAGCCCCCTTAATTTGTTGCATTAATCTTATTTTATGCTATTATATTCCTATTGCCACTAATGGTAATAAGCCGCTTTAGCTCAGTTGGTAGAGCAATACTTTTGTAAAGTATGGGTCCTCGGTTCAAGTCCGAGAAGCGGCTCAAAATCTAGATATCTTAAATAGTTATAAATACATAACTAAAGTATGTGGTTCCTGATCAAGTCTGAGAAGGGACTCAAATAATATATATATATTAAATAGTTATAAATACATAACTAAAGTATGTGGTTTCGGTTAAGTCCGAGAAGCGGCTCCAAGTATAAACTTCTTAAACATTTATAAATACATTAGAACGCGATAAATAAATAAAAGCCCCTTACGGGGCTTTTATTTATTTATCGCGTTCCTCTTCTTTTATTTTTGCCTTTAGTTGTTTTATTTTATATTTGTATTCTACAACACTACGCCAGAAGAATGAATTTTGGTGTTCCTCGGGGGTAATAGGTTTTTTCGAGAAGAACGCATATACTCGTGGCATGTTAGTTTCGAAAAACTTTGCTATACGTGCACTTGTGCGTATTCTAAGTTCAGAAATGGTTATAAATGCACGATGTAGTCCACGACTTATACGATATGCGATAAATTTTAATGTTTGTGTAACAACCCTTTTTTCATGTAATTGTGTTTTATGTATAGTGTCTACTGTTATAACACCAGTGCGTAGTAAATACGCGCGGTAGCAAGTTGTAACATACAACGCGACAGCAGATAGTATAAATATTACGATTAAAAAAGTTGTACCCATATCTATTTATTATACTGTAAATTGAGTAAATGAAACAATACTTGCACCAGCTTCCTTAAGTAGTTGACCGATAGTTTTTGAAGGGTCTTTGATAAAGTTTTGTTCTACCAAAGTGTATTCCTTAAAATATGTGTCTAGTTTACCTTGAAGTATTTTTGCTTTCATTTCAGCTGGCTTGTCAGATTCGTTAACTTCAGCAGTAAATAGTTCTGTAACTTTTACTTTGTCGTCTTCACTGATGTCGGCTGTTGTTGTAAAACGTGGGTACATAGCTGTAACATGCATTGCTATGTCGCGTGCTAGGTCTTTGTTACCACCTTCTAGTACAACTACAGCGGCGTTTTTACCATTGTGGTTGTATGAACCAACTGTAGAACCTGCAAGTACCACAGTTGTACCAAGTTGGATGTTTTCGCCAATCTTTTGTACTAATGGGTCTATCATTTCTTTTGCTTTCGCTGTTACTGCATCTGTGCCTTCAGTTAACGCAAGGTCGGTTAGTGTGTTAACTAATGCTACGAAGTCGTCGTTTTTAGCAACGAAGTCTGTTTCGCATAGTAGTGTTATAACAGCTGTTTTGTCAGCGCCGTCTTTAACGTTTATCAAACCTGCGCCTAATGTTCGGTCTGATTTTTTAGCAGCACTTGCACTTGATTGTTTGCGTAGCAATATCAAGGCAGTTTCCATGTCGCCTTCACTTTCTTCTAAAGCTTTTTTACATTGCATTACTGATACACCTGTTGTATCGCGTAATTCTTTTACCATTTCAGTTGTGATTTTCATAAGAACAATTTAAATTAATGTTTTTAAAATTATTGGTTTTTGTAAGCTTTTTTAAGCTCGTCAATAAAGAATGAAATACTAGATACAGACCCATCGTTAGCAACAATAGGGAATGTAGCAACGCGGTTGTCGCAGTCTGTGTTCATAAGTGCAATAACTGGTATGTTCATTTTTTGGCATTCAGTAACTGCAATGTGTTCGCGTTTAGCGTCAACAACTATAACCGCAGCCGGCATAGCTGTCATTGTTATAAGACCTGAAAAGTTTGTTTCCATATCAGCTATTTCACGGTCGATAAGTAAACGTTCTTTCTTAGTGTATTTTTCAAGTTCACCACTGTCGCGGTCAGCTTTTAGTTGTATTAAGCGGGCGATACGTTTTTTAATTTCAGAAAAGTTTGTTAACACACCACCTACCCAACGTTCAGTTACAGAAAGGGTACTAGTGTCGGTTGCAGCATCTAATACTGCTTTTTTGGCTTCAGGTTTTACCCCGACCCAAAGTATTTGTTTGCCTTTTGAACCAAGGTCTTTCAAAAATGTTTTTGCATTTTCTAGTTGAACTTCAGTTTGTGTAAGGTCGATAATATCAACACGGTTTTTGGTGCCGTATATAAATTTTGATGCAGAAGGGTGGCGACGAGTTTTTGAATACCCGAAATGCGCACCTTTTTCGAACATCGTGTCAATAAGGTTAGACATAAAAAATTCTATGGTTAATTATATAATGCTTCCGTTTTTAAGCATTCCAGCCTATTTACAAAGGGTTTTAACCTTCACGGAAGTAATGCCATAGTACCAGAAAAACGCCTATTTTGCAAGGTGGGGGATTGTTCATCCCCTCCTTGTGGAGGAGGGGTGGCACTCCTGTGACGGGGTGGTGATTAAATTAGTCACCACCTCGCCCTGCGGGCACTCCTCCTCAATAAGGAGGAGATTAGTCATCGTTTGTAAAAACCCTTTTTTTAGAGTAGTATGTCTATATATGAAACAGTCACATTTGTTTACCAAGACCAAAAGAGAAGCCCCTTCTGACGAAGTGGCTAAAAACGCCCAATTGCTTATAAGAGCAGGGTTTATTCACAAGGAAATGGCCGGGGTATATTCTTATTTACCTCTTGGTTTAAAAGTGATCAAAAAAATCGAAGACATAATTCGTGAAGAAATGGATGTAATTGGTGGTACTGAAATGCGTACATCTGTAATGCAAAACAAAGAAGTATGGGAAAAATCTAATAGATGGGACGATGCAATTGTAGACAACTGGTTTAAAACCACTTTAAAAAGTGGCACAGAAATAGGTTTGTCTTTTACTAATGAAGAAGCTTATGCAAATATTTTAAAACAATATGTTAGCTCATATAAAGATCTGCCACTGTACCCATACGACTTCAAGAATATTTTTAGAAATGAAACACGAAGTAAATCCGGTATCTTACGTGGCCGCGAATTTTACTGGAAGGCATTGTATTCATTTTCAAAAAACGAAACCCAGCATAATGAATTTTACGAAAAGGCTAAACAGGCGTATACAAATATTTTTGACAAAGTTGGCATCGGACATGTTACATACATGACTTTTGCCTCTGGTGGGTCGTTCTCAAAATTTTCGCACGAATTCCAAACACTGACTGATGCAGGGGAAGATACTATTTATATTGATACAGACAAAAAGATTGCAGTTAATAAAGAAGTTTACAATGATGAAGTTTTAGAAAGTTTAAGTTTAGATAAAAATAATTTAATAGAAAAAACCGCGGTTGAAGTTGGTAATATATTCTCACTAGGAACAAAATTCTCTGAACCATTTGATTTGAAATACAAAGACGAAAACGGAGAGGACAAACTAGTTGTAATGGGTAGTTACGGTATAGGTCTAGGTAGACTTATGGGTACTGTTGTAGAAGTTCTGTCTGATGAAAAAGGCATTGTTTGGCCTGCATCTATTGCACCATTTGCTGTGCATTTATTGGTATTAGGTAATGATGAAGTGGTTACAAATACAGCAAATGAAATTTATAAAAAAATGACTGAACAAAATATAGAAGTATTATTTGACGACCGTACCGGTGTAACAGCAGGAGAAAAATTTGCAGATGCAGATCTAATAGGTTTACCAATGCGTGTTGTTGTTAGTTCTCGTTCTATAGAAAACGGTGGTTTTGAATTTAAAAAACGAACTGAAAAAGAAGGTAAAATAGTTAACGAAGCAGAACTTTTTGAATTAATTAAATAATATATTATTCTGTAACCTACTATTATGCTCGATAAATT
>CAZUZL010000005.1:66236-70047 GCA_964625065.1 uncultured Candidatus Saccharibacteria bacterium
AAATTTTACAAACTATTTTCAAATGACATTGGTATAGACCTGGGTACTGCAAACACCCTAGTTTATTTGAAGGGCCACGGTATTGTTATAAATGAACCGTCTGTTGTAGTTGTAAACCAAAAAACAGGGCAGATAGTGGCCATCGGTGCCCAGGCCAAAGAAATGCTTGGTCGCACACCTGCACATTTGCGTGCAGTACGCCCACTGGTAGACGGTGTTATTTCTGATTTCGAAGTTACAGAAGAAATGCTAACTTACCTTATAAACAAGGCAAATAAAATGGACAAAAAGTTTTTCCGTCCACGTGTTGTTATAGGTGTGCCAACAGGTATAACTAACGTCGAGGCTCGTGCCGTATATGACGCCGCTAAAAGTGCTGGGGCACGTGAAGTACATTTGATAGAGGAACCTGTTGCAGGCGCCCTAGGCATACGTTTACCTATAAAGGAAGCCATTGGTACAGTAGTAGTAGACATTGGTGGTGGTACAACAGACATTGCAGTGTTAGCGTCTGGTGGTGTGGTGCGTAGTAAAAACTTAAAGGTTGCCGGCGACACATTAAACAATGACATAGTTGTATATATGCGCGACGAATTTAAACTTTTGATCGGAGAAAAAACCGCCGAAGGCGTAAAAATTGCAGTGGGTAGTGCAGCGTCAACTACATACCAAGAAACTTCTGTACGTGGCCGCGACATGTTAACTGGTTTGCCACGCGAAGTTATTGTTACTGATGGCGACATACGTGAAGCCTTAGCCCCATCTATAGCCCAAATTGTAGATGCAGTGCAGGAATTATTAGAAACTACACCGCCTGAAATACTTTCAGATATATTACACCAGGGTATAGTTGTGTTCGGTGGTGGCGCTATGATACAGGGCCTAGACCAGTTGTTCCGTACAACATTCCGCGTACCAGTTTTCGTTGCAGAAGAACCGTTAACTGCAGTGGCCAGAGGTACAGGTATTATGTTAGAAGATTTCGATTTTTATTCATCTTTACTACTAGACCAAAAACATGACATCGCCCCTAGATAGAACACAAAGAGCTTCGTATAAGAAAAACCGTTTAATTGTCGGTGGTATTGTTTTTGTTTTGTTGCTGGGTATTATTATGTTTTTTTCATCAAGGGCTATTAACCATACACGTAGTCGTGGCGAATTAATTACAGTGCCGTTGTGGCGACTAGATACACGTGTTTCTTTAATAGGTAAAGACTTGTATTACTATTTTGCGTCGCGAAACACATTAGAAAGTTATGTTACTGATCTAAAATACCAAGTACAAAATTTACAATCAGCTAATGCAGAACTGCAAGTTTTAAAAGACGAAAACACAAAACTTAAAAACCAAATGTCGCGTTCCGAAACACAGCAACGCATACTGGCTACTATTTTATTAAAACCAAACCGTACACCATACGACACTATTGTGGTAGACGCAGGTAGTACAGAGGGTGTTATTCCTGGCAATAAAGTTTATGCAAACGGCAATACATTAATTGGTACAGTTGCAGATGTAAGTGCGCATACTGCACACATAACGTTGTTTTCTACACCTGGCCAACAAACAGACGGGGTTGTTGTAGGTACAGACATAACAGTTACATTAACAGGCCGTGGTGGTGGTGCGTTTGAAATAGACGTACCACGCGAAGTTGTTTTACCTGTAGGTAATGTAGTTACAAATGTTGCAACATTTTCAAACCCGATTGCTATTATCGGTACACAAATATCTTCTGATCGTGACGCAATTAAAAAAATACTTGCTAAAACACCAGTAAATATACAGGAACTTAAATGGGTAGAAATAGTGCGTTAGTGAATAGTGGACAGAGTAAAGGGAACAGGGAAAACAAAATACATATGAAAAAATTCGGATTTGAAATTAAGAAAAAGTTAGAAAACACACTTGGTCGTGTGGGTGTTATTACTACACCACATGGGCAAATACAGACACCTGCTTTTGTAACTGTTGGTACCAAGGCCACTGTAAAGTCTTTAAACCCAAACCAGATTGCCGACGCAGGTGCACAAGTTGTGTTAGGTAATACATACCATTTATTTTTACAGCCTGGCGATGGCGTTGTGGCAAAGGCTGGTGGAATTGGTAAATTTATGAACTGGCCCGGCCCGACAATGACAGACAGTGGTGGTTTTCAAGTTTTTTCATTAGGTGCTGCCTATGGCAAAGACATTGCTAAGGTAATACGTATAACAGACCCAGGTTTAATGATACCTGAACGTTTCGACGACACTGCTGCGCCCAAGTTAGCACATATTGGCCAGGACGGTGTTTCTTTTAAGTCGCACCTTGATGGGTCTATACATTACATTACACCTGAACGTTCGATACAAATACAGCACAATTTAGGTGCAGATATTATTTTTGCATTCGACGAATGTACTAGTCCAGCTGAAGACATAAAATACCAACGCGAAGCGTTAGAACGTACACATTCCTGGGCCCAGCGTTGTTTAGACGAACATGAAAAACTAGAAGCTATGAAGTTTTCTCCCCTCCTTGTGGAGGAGGGGGTAGGGGGTGGTGATTTAGATATTGACTCCCACCACCTCGCCCTGGCGGGCACTCCTCCTCGGGCAGGAGGAGATAAACTTCCACAAGCACTTTTTGGTATTGTTCAAGGTGGACGGGAAGAGTCTTTGCGTAAAGAAAGTGCACAAGTAATAGCAAATATGAAAACTGCCGATGGTCGTGAATTTGAAGGTTTTGGTATTGGTGGGTCTTTTGCAAAAGAAGACATGTCTACTGCTGTAAAATGGGTAAACGAAATACTGCCTGAACATAAACCCCGCCACCTGTTGGGTATAGGTGAACCTGAAGATTTATTTATGGGTATAGAAAACGGTGTAGACTTGTTCGACTGTGTTATACCAACCAGACTTGGACGTAACGGAACTATATATACAAAAAAAGGTAAGATAATAATAATGAATCAAAAATTCCGTGAAGATTTTGGTCCGATAGAAGACGACTGTACTTGTTATACATGTAAAAATGCAGATGGGTATTTCTCTCGCGCATATGTGGCGCACCTTTTCCACGGTAAAGAAATGCTGGCTGGTACATTGGCATCTATACATAACCTGCATTTTCTGGTAACCCTTGTAGACAACATTCGTGCATCGATCGAAAACGGAACATTTTTTGAATATAAAGAAAAGTTTTTGAAAGAGTATTTGGAAGATTAATCGTTGACAGTTTTATGGGTAGGGTATAGTATCCATATCAAAGTTCTATTTATTAACTCGTTGAAACAAGTATTGGTATCTGGTACCCGTTAGTACGAACCTATGTTCGGAGGTTATACCAGAACTTATGTGCGAATGATGATTTAAGTAGGCGAGGAAGATTAAATAATAATATTTCATCAGTAGTGGCGAGCGAAAACGAAAGAGCCCAAACCGGTCTACCTATGGTATATATTGCCATGCGCCCGGGGTTGTAGGACCACAACATAATAATACAAATGTAGAGTTGAACATTGGTGGAAACTAAGGCCACAGAGGGTGACAGCCCCGTAATCGAATACAAATGTATTGTTTAGTGAGTTCCTGAGTACTGCAAGACTGGAGAAATCTTGTGGGAATCTGCCAGTACCATCTGGCAAGGCTACTTATTATTTTTTTAGAACTTTAGGTTTTTGTTGGTTGAGGCGATGCTGAACTGAAACATCTAAGTAGGCGATGAAGGACGCGGACTAGCGGCGAAACGTTTCGGGGAGGTGCTAATTATAATCAACCTTTGATCCGGGAATATCCGAATGGGGAAACCTTGTAGAGTAACCCT
>CAZUZL010000006.1:0-60247 GCA_964625065.1 uncultured Candidatus Saccharibacteria bacterium
CTCCCCTAGGCGTCATAGCCTTGGTAGTCCATTACACTACCAACTAGCTGATACCTGACAGGCTGTTCCCTAAGCGATAAATCTTTACTCCGGAGAGACTATCGCGTGTTAGCACACCTTTCGGTGCGTTATTCGCGACTTAGGGGTACATTCCTATCTATTACTACCTCGTTCGCCACTAACCAGCGTTTTTCTTCAAAATATCGCTTCGCTTTGTATTGCTACTCAGCGTTACTTTATCGATCTGAAAAACAAGGTTCGTTCGACTTGCATGCCTTATCCACGCCGCCAGCGTTCATCCTGAGCTAGGATCAAACTCTTCTTAAAAACATATATTGCTATATATCGCCAAGAACGAAACAAAAGAAAATGTATATCCTCTTTCATGTTGCGAGTTGTGTTTCCTGCTCATTTTTTTGAAATTATTTTCTACTTACTTTTATAGTTATATACTTTGAGACTTGCATCCCCTGCACGATGTGCACAGGGGGTTCTCATAATTCAATTTAATTGTCGATGTACCGCGCCCATACCCTTTGGTCTAAAACAGTAAATTGCAACATAATAAATTACGTTACTTTTTACCCCTTTAAAACTGATATGAGCGATAAGAGCCATTATAGTCAGATCGAAATAAAAGTCAAGTGTTTAGGCCCAGGGCCCAATATGGGGATAATGGGGATTGCTTATCTCCTCCTTTTTGAGGAGGAGTGGTCGTAGACCGAGGTGGTGATTACCTTTTTTAGTCACCACCCCGTCACAGGAGTGCCACCCCTCCTCCACAAGGAGGGGAACAGTTGCCCAAACAAAAAACCACCTATCGATTGAAGGGTGGTTCGGGTGGTGTATACCCTATTTGTTGCTTAAACTCAGGCATACCTTCGTTTATTTTATTATATATTTCTTGCGACTCGGCATAGGTGTAGACTTTCACCTCCCCGGCTTCCTGCTTTTGTTCGTAGAACTTTTGCAGATCAAAATTGTGTGTATTTTCTGTTGCCATGATATGTGTTTTTTATACTATAGCATAACGTATAGATAAATATAAAACACCCGGATAGGATCTAAAGTCCTATCTGGGTATTTTATTATTTCTTCTTCCCTCTCCATTCCTCTATTTCCTTATGGTTACCGTTTAGTAGTACTGGTGGTACTTTGTATTTTTTACCATTGTATTCCAACACTTCGGGGCGGGTGTAGACTTCTGGACTGGCAACACGTTCTTCTTCACGTGAATCAAAGTTACCCAGCACACCAGGCACCTGGCGGGCCATACAGTCTACCAGCACCATGGCTGGCAGTTCGCCACCTGTTAAAACATAGTCGCCTATAGACAGTTCGTCTACAATATTCTTGCCATATTCCTTACGTAGTACATCAAATGCGCGGGCGTCGATACCTTCGTAACGGCCACATATTAAAATAAGGTCTGTGTAATTAGAAACAGATTTTTTTGCATATTCTGTAGTAAATTTTTCTGCAGATGGAACAAAGTTAATAATTTTAAACTTCCGAGTTGTCAGTTTAGAGTTTACAGTTGATAGTTTTTTACTGTCCACTGTAACCTGTACACTTTTAACTTTCTTTAAAATACTTGCCACCGCCTTTATAACAGGTTCAGCCATAAACACCATGCCTGGGCCACCACCATATGGCCGGTCGTCTACAGTTCGCGACACATTACCGTCGGGCCAAACTTTTTTATATTTACCACTAGTAAACATACGCGGGTTTACAAAACTCACTTTTATCTTTTTTTCTTTTATTGCCCGGGCAATGATAGATTCGCCCAAATACGATGCAAACACATCTGGGAAAATGGTTACAATATGGAAATGGATTGGTTTTGACTTCATAGATATAGTATACATAAATATCAGATTTTTTATAAGTAAACAATCAAAAAACCCCGGAAATATTCCGGGGGTTGTTTTTTACCATTTCATTACAAGATAATATTTTTTTTCAATCTGCATTACATCGGCATCAAAACCATGATCTCGTATTTTTTCAAAAAGGATTTTTCCTACATCACCTATTGTATCTCTATAACCTGTATATTTACTACACAAGGGTTCTTTATCAGAACTAACTGAAAATATTGGTAAAAAATTTTTTCCATTTTCAGCAACAGAAAAAAGATTTTTTTCTGTTGCTTTTTCTTTAAAGATTCTTTCAGCTTCTCTTAAGTTTTCTTCGTGAGCCGTAATTTTTTCTTCAGCATCTTTCTTTTCACTTAATAACTTATTTTCAGTTAATACTTTTTCAGTAGTTTCTCTGAGTTTCTTTAAAAGCTCTGTTGTATCGGCAGGTATGCTCATAATTATTAAATTTAATTGTTTAGAATATTTTTACCTATAGTACCTGATAATACGCATTGTTGTCAAACACTAAAAATGTTTCCAAAATTATACTGTAATACGCAAAAACAAAACACCTCTATCGAAGGTGTTTTGTTTTTGTAATTATAGATCTGCTTTAAGGTCTGCTATTGCTTCGTCTACAGATTTTGATGCGCCACCTGTAGAACCTGCTGGTTCGTTAATTTTAAGGTTAACGCGAGCGTTTGTTTTCATACCGATTACACGTAGTAGTGTACGGATAGCCTTGGCAGTGTTACCTTGGCGGCCGATTATTTTACCCATATCAGCTGGGTTTACGGTAAGGGTTATTAATACACCCATTTCGTCTACAGTTCGGTCGATGTTTACATCAGCTGGGTTGTCGACTAATGACTTTACTACATATTCTAAGAACTTTGTATCGTCGTTTTGCATAGTATTGCGGTAATATTTATTAATTCAAGCGCTTGACTATACGCCTGCTGTTTTTAATTATACTAAAAATAAATTTAGTGTGCAAATAAAAATAATCACACATTGTGACTATTTTTATTTCTCTATTTCTTTTTAGCTTCTTTGCGGGCTACTGTTTTTGTTTTCTTTGGTAGTACGTTTATTTTTTTACCATCGATTATTTTTTGTTTTACCAAAAAGTTGTGAACTGTTTCACTTGTAGATGCACCAACTGAAATCCAGTGTTTAATGCGGTCTGCCTTGAATATTACTTCGTTTGATTTAGGTACGTATGAACCAAGTATTTCTTTAAATTTGCCACTTTGTGGGCCGTTTTTAGAATCGGTCAAAACCACGCGGTAAGCGGGGTCGTTTTTACGTCCTGTTCTTTGTAGTCGGATTGTTAACATATGTGCCTCTGATAATAGCAAAAACAAACCAATTCGTCAAATGCGTTAAATATGCTATAGTTCATACTATATATGAATGAAGAAACACACGTGTACGAAGGTACTTTAAACATCAGCCCTAAGGGTGCTGGTTATGTTAAGGTAACCGAACTTGAAGAAAGTATAGAAATACAAAACGAACACCTTGCCACAGGTCTACATGGCGACCGAGTTACAGCAAAAGTTACCGGTAAAAATGAATATGGCAACCCTATCGGCGAAATAACCAGTATCGTTAGTCGTGCCAAAGTTGGCTTTGCTGGAACATATTTAGAATCAAACCCAGCCACAGATGGCGAGAAAAAGTTTTTCTATGTTCGCCCCAGCGACCCTAAAATGTTATCAGACATTATAGTACCAACAGGCCACAGTATGGACGCAAAAGTTGGCCAAAAAGTTTTTGTTATTATAGACAACTGGACAACACAGTCAGAACCACCACGCGGTACTATAACCCACGTTCTAGGCGCACCACTTGAAAACAATGCTGAAATGTTAGGTATAGCACTAGAAAAAGGTTTCGACAGACATTTCCCTACTGATGTAGATGCCGAAGCAAATGCATTAGAAAATATTCCAGTATCTGAAGAAGAAATAGCTTCACGTCGTGACATGCGCGGTGTTGCAACATTTACCATCGACCCAGCCGATGCGAAGGACTTTGACGATGCGCTTTCTTTCCAGACATTACCAAACGGTAATATTGAACTGGGTGTACACATTGCTGATGTGTCGCACTATGTTAAACCTGGCACTAAACTAGACGACGAAGCTAAAAAACGCAGTACGTCTGTATACCTAGTAGACCGTACTATACCCATGTTGCCTGAGGCACTTTCTAACGACCTTTGTTCGTTAAATGCAAACACAGATAAACTAACAATGAGTGCGGTTTTTGAACTTGACCTAAACGGCAACATTAAAAACGAATGGTTTGGTAAAACCATAATACATTCAGACAAACGTTTTGCATATGAAGAAGCCCAAGCCATACTAGATGCCGGTACAGGTATATACCACGACGAACTAAAAACCATGAACGACATTGCGAAGAAATTAACCAAAGCCCGCATGGCCGCAGGTGCACTGTCGCTCGACCAAGACGAAGTAAAATTTAAATTAGACGACAATGGTGTACCTATAGCTGTGTACAGAAAAGTCCGTGGCGACACAAACCGCCTTATCGAAGAATACATGCTAATGGCAAACAGACGTGTAGCAGAATTTATAGCTAAAAAAAGCCAAGTTAAAGAAAACATTTTCGTTTACCGTGTACACGATGCACCTGAAAAAGGTAAAATGCAAGACTTGCACGACTTTTTAAAGAAAATAGGCCACCCAATGAAAATGGTAGATGGTTATATTCCAGCCCGCGAACTAAATAAACTTCTAGAAGAAATGGAAGGTAAAGACGAAAAAAACACAATACACACTGCCATTATACGTTCAATGGCAAAGGCTGTTTATTCTACAACTAACATTGGCCACTACGGTTTAGCTTTTGAATTTTACACACATTTTACTTCACCTATACGTCGTTACCCGGACACATTAGTACACAGACTGCTGTTCAAATATTTACAAGGCGAAGTGGTTCCTGAAAAAGAATGGTATGAATACCGCGAACAATGCGAATATTCTTCTAAACGTGAAAAGGAAGCCGCCGATGCTGAACGTGCATCTATAAAATACAAACAAGTCGAATACATGACATACCATGTTGGCGAAGTTTTCAATGGTGTTGTAACAGGTGTTGGACGTAACGGCGCATTCGTCGAAGACATTGAAACAAAATGTGAAGGTATGATACGTCTGAAAGATTTAGGTGGCGACTTTTTCAAATTCGATGAAAAAGAAAACACAATAGTTGGTGAAAAAACTAAAAAAACTTACAAACTGGGCGACCATGTAAAAATAAAAGTTGCCAGCGCAGATTTGGTTAAAAAAATAATTGACTATGTCGTTGCAGCGTAGAAACGAAATACATATAGGCATACTAATAGCCGCACTAGTTGCGGCTATTGTCGGTGCGTTGTTTACTTATACAAATATAGTTGCATCAAATGCAAATGTATTCGAAGACATAACAAAACCAATTTCAGAAATAAAAAAATTAGTTAATACAGAACCTATAGCTAAAGGTTTGTTAATGTTCCGCGGTAACAGCACTCGCAGTTACTATGGCACTGGTCCACTGCCTATAAACCCAGAAGTTTTGTTTACATACCCAGAAAAAGCCATGTGTATGGATTCGACAGTTGGTGGCATAACACACCCATGGTGTGGCAGTGGCTGGACCGGCCAACCAGTAGTCTGGGAAAACCCACAGACAAACAAAACAGAAATAATATTTGGTGCATATGACGGTGCTGTGCATTTTGTTGATGGAGATACAGGTTTAGATGTACGCCCCAAGTTCCAAACTGGCGACATTATTAAAGGGTCGGTTTCTATGGACCCAGACGGCTACCCATTAATATATTTTGGTTCACGCGACAACAACATACGTGTCGTAGCACTAGACCGCGATGTACCTACAGAAATATGGCACATAAATGCAAACCACGACCGTGGCCTATGGAACAACGACTGGGATGCAAACCCGATAATAGATATGGACATAATGTACGAAGGTGGTGAAAACGGTTATTTTTATATTGTAAAACTAAACCGCAGTTATGGTGCAGATGGCAAAGTTAGCGTAGACCCAAAGTTTTTATTTACCATGCCTAGCTATAACGAAACATTATTAAAAAACATTGGCGACACAGATGTAAGTATAGAAAATTCGCCAACTAAATTTGGCGACAGAGTTTACTTTGCTAATTCCGGTGGCAGAATTATTGGTCTAGATGTGTCGCATGTATTAGACGGTGTTGCGCCGACAGTGTTCGACTACTGGACTGGTGACGACACAGACGCATCTGTAGTGGTAGATAACGAAGGTATGTTATATGTAGCCAGCGAAGACGAACGTACAAATACAGCGTCTGTCGAACAGAAAAAAATAAATGGCCAGTTGATGAAACTAAACCCAAACAACTCAACCAACCCACTGGTCTGGTCAGTTACTGTACCGCGCGAACATGGCATGGGTGGTGGCATATGGGCCACACCAGCTATAGATGAAAAACATGTATACACTGTTACAAACCCCGGCGACCTTTTAATAGTCGACAAACAAACTGGTGAAGTTGTAAATAAAAAATATTTTGGTGGGCCACTGTGGTCTTCACCGAACTTAATAGATGGGCAACTTGTTATAACTACATGTACTGGGCATGTTATAGCCTACAACATAACAGACATTAAAAATTTGTATGAAATATGGAATATACAAATACCATCTACATCGTGCATAGAATCTACACCGGCAATCTGGAATGGAAACCTTTATTTCGGTTCCCGTGATGGTTTCTTTTATAAGGTAGGAGATAAGAAATAAAAAAACACCTTATTTTTATAAGGTGTTTTTTTATTTCGCGTATTGTTCTGCGTCGCTGAATTTTACTGATAGCAAGCGTGAACCTCCGTCGCCACCAACTGTTACCCCATATAGCACTTCGGCGCGCGACATGGTTTCGCGGTTGTGAGTTACAACTATAAGTTGAGAGAATTTTGAAAGTCTTTCTAACATATCGCCATAGCGTTTTGAATTTGCTTCGTCCAGGGCTGCGTCTGTTTCGTCCAACACTAAGAATGGTGGTGGGTTAACCTGACTCATAGCAAACAGTAGTGCAATAGATGTTAACGAACGTTCACCGCCTGATAGCATATGTAAATCTTTTACTTTTTTATGTGGCAACGAAACATTTATGTCTACACCGTGTTCTAGGTGGAATGCGTGTTGGTCTATGTCAGAGGCCACCCCACCTTCATCTTCTTCGTCACGGCGTTTATGTTCTGCAACTATAGACAAAAATGCATGCCCGCCACCGAACATAAGTGCAAAGAATTCTTGGAATGCTTTGTTAATGTTTTCAATACCGTTTTTAAATTCCCTATTCAAAGTTTCGCGTAGGTCAACAATAAGCAGTGTAATGTTTTGTATACTGTTTTCCAAATCTGTCAGTTCGCGTGCTAAAAATGTTTCGCGGTCCTGTATGTCTTCGTATTCTTTTATTATATCTGTTCCACCACCTGCACCCATGTCTTCTAGGCGAATTTTTAAACGGTCTATTTTACGTTTTAAATCTACCAACACTTCAGGCTGTATAACTTCAAACGTGTCGTTTAAATTACGTAATGCTTCGTAACCTATCAGCGCTGTGGCTTCTTGCATTTCTGCAGTTAGTCTTTCTTTACGCGCAACATGTGCTTCCTGTTTTAGGGCCTTGATGCGCATGTCGGCAACCAGGTCGCTGCGGCGTTGTATTAGGGCAACATAGTCGGCTTGGTTGTAGTTAGTTTTACTACTTGCCTCGGCTAATTGTTTTTTCAGTTCATCTATAGTTGTAACTAATGTAGCAATCTGTGCATCGATACTGTGTATTTCATCAGTTAACAAAGCAAGTTCGCCTTTGGTGTTTTCTATTTTATGTGTATTTTCTTCTTGGTCTACAACGTGTGTAGTGTCGTCGTTTGATAAAAAGTAATGTATGTTTTCACGAATACGCACAATGGTTTCGCGTATGTAACCCAGGTCTTCGTTATTTAAAACGCTTTGTAACATTGTATCTATAGAATCAAGTTCTGCTTTAACAGATTCATAAGACACTTTTTTAACCTGTTTTACTTCTAAAACAGGTCTTTCTAAAATGTCTAACATGCCTTCTAAACGGCCATGGGCACGGGTAAGTTCGTCGCGTTTTGTGCGGAACTGTTTTATTTCCATCTCGTAGCCATGTATTGCATTTTGTTCTGCATTATCAGACTGTGCAACTGCATTGTGTTTGTTTTCTATTTCTGCAATTGCATGTTCAACTTGGGCCAAATTGTTTTGGTGTGTAGTGTTTTCTGTATCTATATCTTGTTTTTCAGTATTTATATAATGCTGTTCGTTTTGTATATATGTACGGTAAAGTCCGCCTAGTTCAATGCGGGCTTCTTCAGCCTTCTGTATTTTTTCAACTTGTTTTTTTAAGAATTGCACATGTGGCGCCAGTTCGCGTCGTAGCGATGCAACTTCTTTCATATTCGCCCTAGTCTTTTCCAGTTTACGTTCGCTCTCACGTATACGGTACTGATACATACGTAGACCAAGAGCGTCCTCTATCATACCTCGGCGGTCCTTGGTATTTGCAGAAAGTATTCTGTCAGCCTCACCCTGGGATATTATGTGGTGGCCGGATGCACCAATGTGCACTGATGCTAACAGTTCGTTAATATCTTTTAAACGAACTTCGACACCGTTTATTGTATATGTTGTACCACCATCGCGAAAAACTTCACGGCCAATACGTATTTCGTCGTAGTCTAATGACACACGTTTGTCGTCGCTACTTGTAAATTGAAATTTCTTATCTGTGTTATCAAACACCATGGTTACAGATGCACGTGAAAGCTGGCCTAATTCCTTAGACCCTTTAAATATTAAGTCAGCACCTGTTTTTGAACGCAATGACTTGTTTGACTGTTCACCGAGCACGAAACGAATAGATTCAACAACATTAGATTTACCCGAACCGTTTGGCCCAACGATAGCCGTAACAGGGGTATTAAAAAACAATGTGTGCGTCTTCGCAAACGATTTAAAACCTGTAAGTTCTATCGACTTTAGCTGCATGATGTATGTATTATATCACACAAATAGTTTTAATCTAACCAACCTTTTTCGGTTATTGCGGCGCGGGCGGCGGCTTGTTCGGCTTCTTGTTTAGACTTACCTTTACCTGTACCAACAAGTTCCTTGCCAAAGTAAACTCCAACTACGAAAGCTTTGTCGTGGTCTGGACCAGACTCGCTCATAACAGTATACGAAGGTGTGACACTGTGGTGTTCTTGGGCTTTTTCTTGTATCAAACTTTTAGCATCACGCCATAGTTTGTCTTTAATAATTAAATCCAGTTTTGGTAGTAATGTGTCTAGTACAAACTGTTTTGCTACATCGTAACCCTGGTCTATATATACTGCACCCAAGTACGCTTCGTATGTGTTAGCTAAAATATATGTACGGGCTTTACCCATGTCTTTGGCTTCACCCTTGGACAATAGTAAATATTCGTTCATGCCAATTTCCTGTGCAACTTCGGCTATAATTATGGCGTTAACTAATGCACTACGGTATGCAGTTAATTCACCTTCGGCTTTGTCAGGAAACAAACGGAACAAATGATATGTTGTTATCAATTCTAAAACAGCGTCGCCCAAAAATTCTAGGCGTTCGTTGTGGCCAGTTTTTATTTCAGGGTTTTCGTTTATGTATGAACGGTGTGTAAAAGACTTTTCTAAAAGTCTTTTTTCATTGAAAACAATACCTGTTTTTTCTTCAAAGGTTGTAAAATTTATTTTTGTCATTTGGAAATATATGTGGCCTATGCAGTTATAATACTGATAGCCTTAGTAATAAGAGGTATAACATCTTCGTACATTTTTAGGTTTACTACTTCTGCAACTGGAAACCAGCGTGCGTCGTCTAGCCCACCTGAAGTCTGTAATGTTAGTGGCTGGTAGTCTGCCTTAGCTAGGTAAATAACAACGACTTTCTTGATCTTACCTTTTTGTGGGTGAGATGCAACATATTCGTTCAAACCTAGGCTTTCCTCAACAGTTAGTGGTATGCCAAGTTCTTCGGAAACTTCACGGCGAACACCTTCTTTTTCATCATCAATATCATCTATGCCACCCTTGGCCAGTGTCCAGTAACCGAACACATCGTGCACCATTGCAATATATATTGCATCAGATTCCTTAGCATATACAACTGCCCCACCCTTTTTCTCGGTAGGTATGTTTGTTAAGTCTACAGGTGCCTTTTTCTTAGACATTTGTTCTTTGCCTGGTTCGCCAATTTCTTTATAGACAGCACCGATAACGCCGTTTATGAAACGACTTGAGTTTTCACCTCCAAAGTTTTTAGCAAGTTCGATAGATTCGTTTATAGCCACCTTTGGTGGAACTTCGTCGCGGTTACCAAACAGTAGTTCAAACAAACCGATACGTAGTATGTTACGGTCTATAATATTTATTTTTTCAAGTGGCCATTCTGGGGCAGCCTTAGTTATAATGTCGTCTATAACTGTTTGTTTACGTATAACACCTTCGAACAATGTAGCAGTAAATTCGTCGTCTGTAAGTTCTGTACCAAATTCTGCAATGTTACGTTTAAGTATGTCCGCACCGGTGTCTGTTTTACAACCACCAAAGTCCCATTCAAAAAGGGTCTGAAGGGTTATTTGTCGTGCAAGGTGTCTGTTTGCCATATGTTTTTATTAGAAGAACTTAAAATTAATTAGTGAGTAAACTATTTCTTTTTAGATTTAGCTTGTTTTTTAACTACCTTTTTAACAGTGTCAATAATCTTTTTACCACGGTATGTACCTGTAGTAAGTGAAGCTCGGTGGCGCATACGCATAACGCCTGATTCAGGTGTTAGTGTTTGTGCCGCTAGGGCGTGGTGCGAACGACGGTTAGCCGTATGCGCGCGAGTGTGTCTCATTCGTACTGTCATAATATATACAATATAACCTATAAAGACTTTTTTTGCAAGTGTGGAAATATATCACATGTTTGTGCTATACTCGATACATGAAAGAAGAAAAAAATCTGGCCCCATTGCGCCATTCACTAGCACATTTACTTGGCGCAGCAGTCAAGGAAATATACCCCAACGCACACTTAACCTTGGGCCCGGCTATAGACGATGGTTTCTATTACGATGTTGATTTTGGTACTGAAAAAGTTACCGAATCTGACCTGGCTATAATTGAACAAAAAATGCGCGACATGGCAAAAACTTGGACTACATTTACCCATGCAGATAAAACTTATGAAGAAGCAATATCTATATATACTGGCAACCCATACAAAACAGAACTGATAAATGAAATAAACGAAAAAGGTGAAAAAATAAGTTTATACACTTCAGGTAAATTTACCGACCTTTGTCGTGGTGGACATATAGACGACTTTTCAACTATAGATATGGCCGGCTGGAAACTAGACCGCATAGCAGGTGCATACTGGCGTGGTAATGCAGAAAACAAAATGCTTACACGCATATATGGTTTGGCATTCGAAAACAAAACTGACCTTGATGCATACATAACAATGCAAGAAGAAGCCATAAAACGCGACCACCGCAAACTGGCGAAAGAATTAAAACTTTTTACCATATCAGACCTTGTTGGTTCAGGTTTACCATTATGGCAACCAAACGGTAACATACTTCGCCGTGAACTTACCGAATACCTTTGGAACCTGCACAAAGACCGTGGTTACCAATGGGTATGGACTCCGCATTTAGCAAAAGAAACACTTTACGAAACTTCTGGCCATGCCGGACACTATATGGACGACATGTTTTCTGTATTTGGCGGTACTAGTAAAGAAAAGTTTTATGTTAAACCAATGAACTGCCCACACCACATGCAGTTGTTTGCTGCAGAACAGTGGAGTTACCGTGACATGCCTGTACGTTATTTCGAACCTGCAACAGTATACCGAGACGAAAAAACTGGACAACTAAGTGGACTAACACGTGTACGTTCTATAACACAAGACGACGGACATTTGTTCTGCCGACAAACACAAATACATAACGAAGTTTCAACTATAGTAGAAATAATAAAAGACTTCTATACAACCATGGGCATGATAGACGGTTACCGTGTACGTCTATCTTTACGCGACCCAGCAAGTAACAACTACCTAGGTAGCGACGAAGTTTGGCATACAGCAGAAGCCGCACTAACAGAAGTTTGTGACGCACAAAATTTGCCGTATTTTATTGGTATAGGTGAAGCAGCTTTTTATGGACCTAAATTAGACTTTATGTTTAAAGACGCCATCGGACGTGAACATCAACTAGCAACAGTACAACTAGACTTTAACCTACCAGAACGTTTTGACTTATCGTTTATAAACGAAGACAACAAACCAGAACGCCCTGTTGTTATACACCGAGCTATTTCAGGTTCTTTAGAACGTTTCTTAGGTGTGGCTATAGAACACTTTGCCGGCGCATTTCCAGTATGGATGGCCCCTGTACAAGTTGCCATACTACCTATATCTAGCGAAAACCACCAAGATTTTGCTGACAAAATACATGCACAACTACGTGCACTAAACATACGCACAGTTATGTTAACAGAAGATTCGTTAGGTAAACGTATACGCCATGCAAAAACTAATAAAATTCCATACCAAATAATAATCGGCGACAAAGAGCGTGATGGTGGTGTCATAACAGTAGAAGGCCGTAACAATACAAAACTAGAACTAGTTACACTTGAAATGTTTATTGAACAAATTACAAATGAAATCAAAAATCGCACCAACAACTAAATAGTGTATAATATTTGTATTACTAGTAAACAGAATCAAAATGAAAAACAACAACCTATACAACATGATGCACCAACTAACCCAAGAACAAAAAAGTCTATGGCGTTTACAGGGCGACTATACTAAGGACGCAGCTAAAAACCCAACATTAAAAAAATTCTGGGCCCAACTAGCTAAAGAAAAACAACAACACATTACAGACTTAGCCGCAATGATAAAGGCAGAAATGAAATAATAGAAACCCCGCATTTGCGGGGCTTTTATTTTTAAAGGTAGCTAATTTTAATGCCAAGTTCTATGGCTTTTTTATGTTCCCAAGTAGCACCTTTTGAACTTTGCCAATTAGTCATAAAGTAAAATTCAGAAATGTACCCTGAATCAAAAATCGGAAGATAAAAATCTGTAAGTATAGATTCTGGATAAACACCCATTTCTAATTTAAACTTCATCGCTTGCATAGGCCACTCGAAAGGCATTTGATCAAAAACATTCAAACCTTTTGCTTGTAGTTTTTTTATTTCTGAATCAAAAGCTTCAAGGTTATCTTTTGGGTTACCTAGGCCACCGGTACCAATTGGTCCACAAACCTGAACTATCGGTTTGGGCATTCTTGCAAGAATCCTTTCTGCTACTAAATACAGATCTTTAAAATCTTTTGCATATTTAATAGCTTCACGGTCAGCTTCTGACCAGTATTTCATTGTTATTGAACTATGTTCCATGATTAAATATTTTTCTGTATTATACACATTTAAACCAAAAAAGGTAGTCCGAAAATATAAGTATAATTATATCTAAAAACTAAAAGGTATGACTTACTTTGACAAGATATAAAACTAATGCTAGATTGAATAAAAATATTCATTATGGCTATATATACTGTCGGAATTTTCATTTACGATCAAATTAAAAAAAGGATCAAAAAACCTTATTTGATGGAATCATCGCACATTTGTAAAAATTGCGGTGAAAAACTCTATGCGACCTACGAAACAAAAGAAACAGATAATGACCGAAAAGGTTGGTTTGGATCTGTACCAGACTACCAACGTAGACATGAAACTTATTTTAAGGTAAAGTTCAGAAACTTCAGATGCATCAACCAAACATGTAAACAGTTCTGTATGGTCATCGATTACCCTAAACCTAGTTTAAAAGACCTCGAAAAAGCTGAAAATTTTTACCTCGGTACGACTTTTAAAGTAAAACCAAATTCAGTTTATTACGACAAAAATAAAGTTGAACACCCTCTGAATGTTGGAGTTGTTTATTTCCATTGGAATAACCACCGTGGAGATCAAAAAATGGACATTTTGCGATCACTTGCACCTTTAACTAAAAAAGAAAACTCAGTGGTTTTTAATTCATTGAAAAACTTTGGGTTGAGGTTATCCTTTTCATATGATGAACCTAAATCAATTATTGTACCAATAGATATGATAGATTTTGGAACAAAACCTGAAACACATCCGGACTTGGTTAATGCTATTTCCCAAAACAAATCGTCCGATCAGAAATTACTTGAAATGGGCGAAACAAAGTACCTTACCTGTTAAGGTATACAAATTTAAAAAACGGAGCCGGAACTCCGTTTTTTTTTATTTACCTAAATACTTATATTGTATCTAATACTGTATTTATATATCCAAATTAATTTCTTTAACGTAAGAATATCGGTACTAGGACTTACCTTTTACGAATTTCAAAAATGAAATAAAAGTAAAACATTTTTAGATTAATTATAATATTTACAAGTAAGAATTTCTTGCAAGAGTATTAGTATTACATATATAAAAAGATTAGTTACGTACATAGTGATGTTTTTATTGTAAGTGATAGATAACAATACACAACTATTGACTTTTTAATTTGTAAATGAGAGACTTGTATTTAAAAGGTAACTTTAATCAGATGCATTAAATCGTATATTTGCAACCATAAAAAATAAACAAAAAAAAACCCTAAACTAATTAACAATATGAAAGTAGGTACTGTAATCGCTAAAACTGTCAATGGGAAAGTTATTGTGGAGGTAAAAAACATTAAAGAAATAAAAGACATTACTCATGCTCCTGGTTTTAAAAAAAATCAAGGAATTCTAAGCAAACAAAGACAATTAATTAAAAAATCTCGAGTAATTGATCGAGAGTCTCTAGAAATAGTATTTAATATTTAATTTTCTTTGCAAAAACACATTACCCACTTGAAATTTTCAAGTGGTTTTTTTATTAAAAAAACAAATAATGAAAATATCTGAAAACAGGAGAATTCTTAACAAGCACTCGAAACAATAGAAATCTAACCATGGGATATTCTAAACAAAAAACCTCTTGAATTAATTCAAGAGGTTTTTCTTTTTCTAAACGTTCAAACTATATATCCAGATTTGCTTCTTTTGCATACGACTGTATAAATGACTTACGTGGAGCAACTTCAGAACCCATCAACATATCAAACACTCGGTTGGCTTCTTCGGCATCGTTTACGCCAACTTGTTTAAGTATGCGTTTATTAATGTCCATTGTTGTTTCCTTCAACTCTTCGGCGTTCATTTCACCCAGACCTTTGTAGCGTTGTATTACCCATTTAGCATTTTTTGCTTTGCCACCTTTTGTTTCTTCTTCACCCTCTTCATCTGTCTCTACATTTTCTACAGCGTCAGATTCGATAACAATTGCATCCTCTGGTGCTACGTCGCCAACTATTTTTATTTTTTCTTCGTCAGTATATGCGTAGAATATTTCTTTGCCACGTTTTATTTTATATAGTGGTGGTTGGGCAATGTATACATAACCCGCATCCAGTATTTGTGGGAAATAGCGGAAAAATAGTGTAAGTATAAGTGTACGAATGTGTGCACCGTCCACATCGGCATCTGTTGCAAGTATTATTTTCTTGTAACGAATTTTAGATAGATCAAAAGTGTCCCCAATAGATGTACCCATAGCAATAACAAGGTTTTTAATTTGTTCAGAACCTAGCATACGGTCTAGACGGGCACGTTCAACGTTTAGTATTTTACCGCGAAGTGGCAATATAGCCTGTGTACGACGATCGCGACCAGCTTTGGCTGTACCACCTGCAGAGTCCCCTTCCACAATAAACAGTTCGGCTTCGTCGGCATTACGTATCTGACAGTCAGCAAGTTTACCAGGCAAAGACATACCTTCTAGTGCACCTTTACGTAGTATAGAGTCTTTAGCAGCCTTGGCAGCTTTACGTGCACGAAGTGCCATTACAGCTTTACCTATAATTGCCTTGGCTTCGTCTGGGTTTTCTTCAAAGAACATGTTTAATGCTTCGCCGAAAACAACAGCAGTTGCACCTTGGGCTTCTGTAGAACCTAGTTTTGCTTTGGTCTGACCTTCGAACTGAATTTCACGTAATTTAACAGACACAACAGCTACTATACCTTCTAGAACGTCTTCACCTGTAAAACCACCTTCGGCTTCTTTGATCAGATTATTCTTTTTAGCGTAAGTGTTAATAACACGAGTCAAAGCAGTTTTAAAACCACTAATATGTGTACCACCTTCTGGTGTGTAAATGTTGTTTGCAAAAGGTACAATTTTAGTACCAATGTCGTCTACATAACGTAGAGCAATTTCAACATCAACACCGTCTGTTTCTTTTTCAACATAAAATATTTTTTCTTGAACAGCTTTTTGGTGTTTAGTATAAAGTTCAACTAGTGAAATTATTCCACCCTCGAAATAGTAACTTATACTTGGTGTTTCTATACCAAGGTCTGCAAACCAGTATTCCTTTGTTAAATCAATTTTTTCTGTGCATTCACGTGCATCTATAATAGTAACGCGAAGTTTTTTAACCAAATATGCTTGTTGTTCTAGTCGGTGGCAGATGGTGTTCCAGTCAAATGCAATTTCTTTAAATATTAATGCGTCTGGTTCGAAAGTTATAACAGTACCACTGTTTTTTGTACTGCCAACTTTTTTAACAGCAGCCTTGGTTTTACCTTGGCTGTATTCCTGTGCATATACACCACCGTCTTTGTGTACTTCAGCGCGTGTATAAATAGAAAGTGCGTTAACAACAGATGCGCCCACACCGTGAAGACCGCCCGAAACTTTATATCCAGATTCATCTCCACCGAATTTACCACCGGCGTGTAGAACTGTCATAACAGTTTCGAGTGCAGAAACTTTTGTTTTAGGATGTATGTCTACAGGTATACCACGGCCATTGTCGGCAACGCGAACACGGTTGCCAGGTAGCATTACAACTTCAATATGGTCTGCATAACCACCCATGGCTTCGTCACGAGAGTTATCAAATATTTCCCATATAAGGTGGTGTAGACCTTCGATACCAGTACCACCGATGTACATACCCGGTCTACGACGTACAGGTTCTAGACCTTCCAATACTGAAATAGATTCAGCACCGTAATTGTCCTTTTTCTTGCTGTTTTTTAGGAGGTTTTCTTCTTTTGCCATGCGTATATTATAGCAAATTTAGGCCTATATTGCAAAGTAAATACAAGCAAAAAACCTTTACATTATAAAGGTTTTATTGTGCTTTTTGAGTTTTTAGTGTTAGTTTACAATATCTGTATTAACGGGCACTTCAGTGGTGGTATTTGTAGTGTTTTCAGTTGTATTTTGTGTATTATCTGGTGTCGGTATTTGTGTATCTGTAATTGTGTTTTCAGTTGTTACGGGTACATTTGCCGGTGTTGTATTTTGGTTATTATGGGCAGTTTCGATAAGTGCACGAATGTCAGCTTCGTTTAGACAAGTGTTTTCGTCTACACAAATTTGTTTTGTGGTTATTTTATTTGTAAAAATATTTTCAAGCATGTTTGCACTGCTTGCTAAAAAGTTTTTAATCAAATAACCTAACGTACCAGTTGTGTTTGTGTCTAAAGACTCTAATGGTTCAATTTTTAAATTTAATTCTCTTATTGCTTGTACTAATATAGGTGTCATACCGCCATATGAAACTGTTTTAAAACCACCAGGTGAATTTGAAACTATTTCTGGAAAATATTGTTCTAAATCCTGTGCAAGGAAACCTATTTGTCTAGATTTTTCAGGGTAGTTTAACCAGTTATACGACACTGTTTTTATTTGTAAAACTTTGTCTAATACATCTGAATTTAAATTTGTTATATTTGTTTTTAATCTTTCATCAGAAGAACATGACGGCGAAGCAACTGTAACATCTAGAACACAAGTGTTTCCACTGGCTCCAGTTAGCACTAATGTGTTTATCGGTCTTGTAGTAGAACCTATCATGAACTGGTTAGAGCCAGTATTTGTAGCGTATTTACCTAATGCAATAGAGTTACTAAAACCACCGGTACCTGTTTCGTCACCTATTAATATAGAATAGTCCCATGGAGTTGCACTGTTATCTACAATGTCACCATTACCTGCATTGTTACCTATAAATATAGAATTGTTGGCATTTACAGCGTCCATACCTGCAGACAAACCGATAAAGTTTGAATACGCAGCATTTTCAGCACCACTACCAGCAACAGCACCGATAAAGTTTGAACTAGCCGCACCAAATGCACTTTGCCCGGTATTATTACCTAAAAACAACGAATAACTTGCGTCAGTTGCAAGTTTCCCAGCGCCGTCACCTATGAATATTGATTCTGCTGCATTAGCTGCATTTAAGCCTGCTTGTTTTCCAATAAAGTTTGAAAGCGGGGCATTGTTTGCGCCTTTACCAGCTTCGTTACCTATAAAGTTTGCATCGTTTGCATACCATGCATTATAACCCGCATTAAGACCTATTATATTAGACCTAGTAGCTGACATAGTTCCTAAACCTGCGTTTTCACCTATAAAAACAGCGTTAGATACAGTTCCTCCCGCACCTAATCCTAGATATATAGAATTACCATTATCTGATGAAGTAATTCTACCAACTTGTGTATTGTTAACTTTAATTACAAAGTCTTGCATATCCGTAGTACCTATAAAATCTGTACCGGGTGTAGTACCTGCATTACCCGTAAGACCCCAGCCCGAACCAGCAGCAACACTACAATTTGTAGACCCTGGTACACATGTTGGGTTTAATGTTTCAGCTGGGTTGTATTGTGTGGTAGGTGGTGTAGCAAAAACTTTTACACTAATTCCGAACAATATAAAAAACACAAAACATGACAAAACCAGTTTGTATGCATTTAAAGGCATGTATTTTTTTACATTTTTCCCATCCATATTTATAGTCTTAATTATACCATGAATTATGTTTTACAAATGTAGTTTTGCACAAATTTATATTGTAGGTGCTGGTTCTGTATTGGGTGTAATATTTACAGGTTCGTCAGTAGGTACAGGGTCAGGTGTTGGTGCCAGATCAGAATTTGTTATTGAGTCTGGTGTCTGTGGTGCTGGTGTTACATTACCACCGTTTTGGTTTACCATTTGTAAAAACTGGGCTTCAGTAATACATGTACTACCTACACATAGTTCTTTGGTTTCTATTTTGTCTGCATGTACTATTTTGGCGTACAAATCTGAAATTGTATTTTCAGTGTCAGCTAAGAAGTTTTTGACAATGTAACCAAAAGTTCCAGAAGTATTTGTATCTAATGAATTCAAATTTTGAATTTTCAAATCCATAGCACTTGTTTTTTCAATTAACTTTTGCAAACCTAACCATTCTGCCATAGACACGTCTTGGCCGTTTACGTGTTTGTCGTCACCGTGTTCTAATACAGGGTAGAATTCTTCGGCAATAAAACCGATTTTATTTAAACATTGTGGGCCATCACAGTATTCTGGTTTCCAGTCGTAACGGCGTACTGGAGTTGAAGCAATTAGTTCAAGTATATTTTCTTTTTCTATTGTTGTTATATTGTCTTTCCATATTCGTGACGAATTTGCAGTAAATGTGGTGTCACCGGCGGCGTTTAGGTACGACCCTGCGCCAGTGTTACAACCTGTACCTGTACCACCAATTTCTAACAAGTGGTCTGCATCGGCACACGATATTCCAACATTATTTGAAAATTGAAATGTCGGACTTGTTCCAGTTAATGCAAGTGTTGTTGAACCAGTACTACCAGTAGTGAACGAAAGGTAATTGGTTTGGTTATACCCCACTCTTAGTTGTTCTGTTGTAGAAATAATATGTAATTTAGCTGAAGGTACAACTGCATCTGCCACACCTATACCTACTTTTAAAGTAGCATTATCAAAACTCATTAATGTATTACTATACGTTGGGGCACTATTAGTGTGGTCTGCCTTCAGTGTAAGTAATCGGTTAACTGACTTTAATTGCCATTCATACCCTGCGGAACTATCTGCAAACTGAAAACCTCCGGTAGATGTTCTATAACTAGTTGCAGATGTTAAACCATCGTAATTAACACTGAACTTTTCTAAACCCCCGACTTGAAAATCAGCAAGGTGTCCAACTGAACCAGTTGTTAAATTAATTGCTAAAACAGTTCCAGTAGAAACACCTGCGAATTTACCGGCTGACGCACCGTCGAACGCACCATTGCCTATAGAAATCAATCCATAGTTAGTTGATGCGGTTTGGGCTCTAGGAATAGATAGGTACGAATTTACTGAAGGAGTGACACCGCCGATACCAACTGCTTGACTTAAACTAAAAGTAGGACTTGTTCCAGTTAATGCAAGTGTTGTTGAACCCGTTGAACTAACAGTTGTGGACATATAGTTAGATGCGTCGTAACCCAAACGCAATTGTTCAGTTATACCCAAAACATGCACAAAAGCAGCTGGACTGGCAGTGCCTATACCTAACCTATTTGTTGTATCGTCCCAAAACAAATTTGTATTGTCTTGGGATGTTGTTGTGCCGTTTGAAAACAAAACTGAACCCGTTGTAAGTGAAGGCAGTGTAAATGTACCCTTTGCATTTAATTGTGTTTGTATTGCCGATGTAACACCTGAAAGGTAACCAAGTTCAGTAGATGTAGTTGCACTAGAAACAAGGTTTTTAGAAGCATCTGTTGCTAGTGCAGTACTTGCTGTTAAACCTGAAAAATTTATAGTGCCCGAAGAAGTTATGCCAGTAGCTGCAGCTATGGCCCCACTAGAGTTAACACGAAAACCTGCACTAGTACCCACGTTAAACATCGATGTTGTAGTAGCGGAACCAATTGTAACGTTTGTAGTTCCATCTTCTCCAAGTCTGATTGCGCCATTACTAACAATTCGGAATTTATATTTATGGTCAACAGAGTCGTAAACTATAAACGAGTCGTCTGTTTGTTTTCCAAAAAACCAAACTTCTTGTGGGCCGTTGTTAAAAGTAAATGCAGCTTGGTATGTACCTTCGCGTGCTTGGAATCTACCATATACACCGTCGTCAAAACTTGTAACATCTAGGGCAACCTGTGGTGTTGCTGTACCTATACCAAGCCTGTTGTTAACTTCATCATACGCACTGTTACCAAATATTATTTTGCCTTTTGTTGAATTAGTTGTTGAATTTAAAGTTAGTGTGTCGCCTGCATCAATGCCGCCATAAATATCTTGCCCACCAGACACACCAGTAGACAAATCGTTTGTTACAGTTCCAGATGTATTTGTTAGACCGGTAGAAAAAGTGTTTTGGGTTACATCGCCCCACGAAACAGTACTACCATCTGTTGTTAAATATTTTCCATTATTACCTGTTTGGTCAGGCAGTATACCTACAGCACAGTTTGTAGACCCAGGTGCACATGTAGGGTTTAGGGTTTCGCCGGCATTGTATGTAGATACTGGTGGTGTAGCGAACACACTAACTGCAAAAGAAAATAGTATAAAAAACACGAACATAGAAAAAGCAAGGCCGTGTCGTGCGACAAAACGCCCCATTTCTTTTGCTTTTCGAATAAGGAAAATGGTGTTCATGTATTTTATAGAAAATTCAATTTCTATATGGGTATTATACCATTTTTAAATAGAAAAATCGCCTAATTTTTAAGCGATTTTTCTGTGCAAAACTTTTTATTTTTTAATTAAGCTGCATAACCCCCTACACCTTGGTGTAGTTTTGCATATGCATCTGTATACATATCTGCTGCTTCTGGTTTTGTTAGTGTTTTGTCGGGGTGCCGTAAGATTATTCTAACTAGAACGTTGTCTTGACCCTCTTTTGCACCAAGGCGCTGTCGTGCAACTTCTGGAAGCTTTTCGTATGGTGTTCTGTCTAGTATTTTGACTTCTTCTAACATGTCGGCATTGTTTCCAAATACATTTCGAATGTTTTCACAAATGTCTTCTTCGGTGTCGTCTTTGCTTACAGTATACGACATGTCGCGTGTCATGGCAGGTTGGTCAGAAACAGATTTGTATTTTTCTATATTTGTCATCTGTTTTATTATGCGTGGGTCGGTTGAACGTATCAGACGTATGTCGGGTAAACTTTTTCGTGCCATTATTAAACGTTCTATACCCATACCTAATGCAAGCCCATTAACACGCTCTGGGTCTAAACCTGAATTAATTAAAACTTGTGGGTTTACTAAACCAGCCTCGAAAACTTCAATTTGTTTGCCATCGGCTTCTGCATAAACTTCTATACCGTCAACAGTGTACGGGTGTTTAGCTTCTAGTACAACCATTTTTGCATCTGGGCAGGCAGCTTCGAAAACAGTTTTTGCAAGGTTTAATAAATCTTCTCTTGTAGGTTTGCCATATTTAGAAACGTCTTGTAGTGTCCACACATCTATCTGGTGGAAAACATCAAGGTGCCGTGGGTCTATAACGTCACGTCTGTAAACAAGTCCAGGTAAAACAAAAGTAGTTTTATCTATTTCTGCATCTTTTATTTTTTCGTATGTTTGTGGTATTAGTGCTGAAGTATGTGTACGTAAAACATGGTCTTCATCTGTGTAGCGTGTATATGTAGCAGAACGACCAGGGTTACCTGGTGTAAAAAGTAGTTTGTCGAAGTTGTCTTTAGCTTCAACTATTGGGTTACCACGAACAATGGTAATGTTCTGAAAATTATTTTGTTTGAGTTTTTCTACAACAGCGTCGAAAACTTTACCGATAATATTTCGTGTACTTGGGTCAGCACTTTCGGCAGTTAGGTCTGTAACTTCTAAAAGCTTTTCAATGGTTTCCTTGGGTGTTACTTCGAACTTCAGACGCATTGGTAAATCAGGGTTTTCCTTCAAAACCTCTACCTCTGCCCTTTTTAAAGCTGTATTTTCCATTACCCCAATATACACTTTTTAAGTAGTATTTTCAATGGTATAATATATACATGACAAAAAATACCAAGTACATACTAATATTAGCGCTGGTAACACTATTAGCACTTGGTTTTTACTTGGGTTGGTTAGATAACGGAACAAAACCTTTATTTTAAATTACCAACGTTTTTCTAAATACAGTATCATTGAACGGCGTTTACCGTGTGATATGTGTTTGTGTGATTTTTCTATTTTATGAATATCAAAATAAGGTTCCATTACCCTTTTAACTTCGGCTTCAGTATAAACATATTCGTACACATTCATTTCTGGGTGTATGTATGCACCTGGTTCGTCAGCGGGGCGTTCTTGTAAAAGTTTTTTAACATGCAGGTCCTCATCAGCCAAAAATGTTTTAAATATATAAAATCCACCAGGGCGTAACATTCTATAAACTTCTTTTATTAACACTTCCCTTTCTGCTGAACGCAAAAAATGCGACACCATCATGTCTAAAACCATGTCTACAGATTCGTCCGCAATGTCTGGGTATGTACCTGCAACACTGCGAACTTCGTATGCTAAATCAAGTTTTGTTTTGCCAACTACAGAAGCTTTTTTAGCTTGTGCTATTGCTGATTCTGAAATATCGCACCCATAACCATGCACACCAGCATTAGTTGAAATGTAAATAATATTACGTCCATTACCACAACCCAGGTCTACAACAAAAGACTTTCTGTCTAAAACAAGTGGTTCCTTTTGTCTTTCATTCCAACGGAAAAACTTTAACAAGTCACCCGAAGGCACGGTAGAAAGTTTTAAATGTCTTGGGTCAGAATATTCTTGTTCCCAGAATTTTTTATTTATTTTTTTAGATATTTTTGCCATTCTGATTTTCTGAATTAAAATTTATAACTTTCTACTTTCAACTTTATAACTTACTTTTATGCGGTAGTGGGTGTAAATGTGCGGCAATACCAATTGCAGTTGCAATAATAACTAGGTTTTTAATTATGTATTGACCTTCTAATGTTGGTACCATAAAACCAGACCATGTTTCTGTGGGTAGTAAAAATAGTGGCCCAAAAGTGGTTACCATGTGCACAAACAACATTGGTATAACAACACGTTCAAAACCACGAACTAAAAACAAAATACCGATAACACATTCAAATATACCAAACCCAATTAAAAATGAATGAAAAGAAATAAAAGGTACAGTGTTTTCAAAAAGCCTTTGTACTAGACCAGATGCTGGTGAAAGACCAATAACCTTCAAAAAACCGAACCAGAAAAACACCACGAAAAGCCCAAACCGCGCAACAGGTACAGAAACCCTGCGGAAAAAATGTATAAGCTTTGCATCTAATATGTCTATTTTCATAAAATCAGTATAACACAAAACACCCCATATGGGGTGTTTTGATTTGCGCGGTCGAGCGGACTTGAACCGCCAACCTCCCGCGTGACAGGCGGGTGCTCTAACCAGTTGAGCTACGACCGCAAATGTGGTCTATGTCCTGTAATCTATTGGACTATTGTATTATACATATTTTTGTATAAAATCCAAGCCCTATATTGCATTTTCTGTGTCGGTAACAAGAGTTGCACTTGTGACCTTCGCTTTATGAGTGCGATGCTCTAACTACCTGAGCTATACCGACAATGCATACACATTAGCACAAAAAATATAAAATTTCAAATTTTTATAGATATTTGCCCTAATTTGGTAAAATGACTTTTCCACATATATGTTTTCTGGGGCCATACTTGCATTATATTTCTATATAATATATAATGAGTTTCTACCGTTAGCGGGTTAGAGGAACGGTACCTCATCAGGCTCATAACCTGAGGAAGCCAGTTCGACTCTGGCACCCGCCACAATAACAAAACACCCCGTTTGAAAGGGGTGTTTTGTATTACAAAATCATCTAAAATTTTTGGCCGCGCCTATAGGACTCTTACGCGGCCCGAATTCGTTCACAATTTGCCTGCCTCCCTAAACACCTTTTCATACAAACCGATAACACGTGTGGCTTCACGGCGGTCTATGGTGTACGACAGTCCGGCATGGGCAATGTTGTTACGTACCTTGTGGGCTTCCCAGGCGTCTTGGACATAGCGCATGTCACCTGTGTCTAGATTCTTCAATCTTTCCCCTAGTGTTTCGCCACTGGTTTTCCAACCACGAGATATTTCTTCTAGAACTGTGTCGGCTTCAATAATAGCTAAACGCCAGTCGTTTGGGTTGTCAGAATCTGCATGACTTTTGATAAGTTCCCACCTTGCATTTGTTTTCTGTGCTGGGGTTGCAACAACTACAACTTTTTCAGCATCAGCCTTGGCTTTGTTTTCTTTTTGTATTTCCCACAAACGAACCAAAGAATATAAAATAATAGCAATAAGAAAAATAGAAATAATAGAAACTATTATTACATAACCATGCAAAATAGTGTCAGCAACAACAAGAGAATGTTTTTTAGTAACCACGTCGCCTGCTATATACATATACTGACCAAGCCAAGAATCAGGAGAAATATTAAAACCAAGTAGTCTAGCTACAAATGCAATTATAACAATAAAAAAACGAAAAACTTGATAGAAAACATAGTCCAAACTTAAAAATGTTGGAGTAAACGTAGGTATATTTTGTATTTGTTGTGGCAACTGTGGGCCCATGTGTATATTGTACTTTATTTATAGTACTAATGAAAGACTTTCTGTAGTAGAAAATTTATTTAAAAATTTCTTCACACTTTTTACCAATTTCAAAAAGAAGGTTTTCACCAAAATGTGGTGCCATAAACTGTATACTATGTACCAGATTATTTTCTGCAGGACCTGATGGTATAGATATACCAGGTATACCAGCCACGTTTGCAGACACAGTAAACAAGTCAGACAACTTCATGGCCATTGGGTCGTTCATTTTTTCGCCGAATTTAAATGCTAATGTAGGTGCGGTTGGTGTCATTATTACATCTACTTTTTCAAATACATTTGCAATTTCTTTTCTGATTGCATTCTGAACTTTTATAGCAGAACCATAATATGCGTCGTAGTAACCATGACTAAGCACATATGTACCCAACATAATACGTCGGCGAACTTCTTTACCGAAACCAACACCACGAGTTTTAGTGTATGTTTCTAATAAATTTTTACCAGGCAATGAAAGACCGTAACGCATACCGTCGTAACGTGCTAAGTTACTTGAAGCTTCGGCTGGTAATATAATATAGTAAACAGCTAACGAATGTTCAGTTAGAGGTAAATCAATATCCACCAGTTCGTAACCAGCATTTTTTAATTTTGTGCAAGTTTCGTCAAAATTTTTCTTAATAGATTCTTCTATACCTTCACCCTTTACCCAACTAGTTGGTATACCAATTTTTTTTACATTTGTTTTTTTACAAATTCTTTTTTCCATCGGTACACTAGTACTGTCCATACCATCATAAACATTTGTTGCATTAAAAAGTATTTCAGTGTCTGCAACTGTTTTTGTTACTGGACCAATCTGGTCAAAAGACGAAGCCAGTGCCATAAGTCCGTAACGTGACACAGTTCCGTATGTTGGCTTTAAACCAACTAAACCCGTGTATGCTGCTGGCTGGCGTATAGAACCACCTGTGTCTGATGCAAACGCTGCCAGTGCCCCGTCCATAGCAACTGATGCAACTGGACCACCTGACGAACCACCTGGTACACGGTCTGTTGCCAATGGGTTTTTTGTAGGACCATAACAAGATGTTTCAGTAGAAGACCCCATGGCACTGTCGTCCATGTTTGTTCTACCCAACAATACCGCACCCGACTTTTTAAGTTCGGAAATTACAGTGCCGTCGTATATAGATATGTGGCCTTTTAATATGTCAGACCCACCGGTTGATTCTTTGCCTTTAACCAGCATGTTGTCTTTAACTGAAATTGGAATACCAGTTAGTAAAGTTGCGGTACCGTTTTTAAACATTTCTTCAGCATGTTTAGCCTGGTCCAGCACATCTGTAAAAACTTCTACATATGCGTTTATGTCGGCGTTTTTTTCGGAAATTACATTTAGGTATGCTTGTGCCAGTTCTGTTGCAGTGTAAACACCAGATACTAGATCTGCATGAGCTTTTTCAATTGTTAGGTTTTTCAGGTCAATCATATTACAAAATCTTTTTTACCTTAATAAAGTTACCGTCATGGTCGGGGGCATTAGCAACAACAGCGTCTGTATAAACACCTTCGGGCAATGTGCCAGTGTCTGCACGCATAACGTTAGTTAGTGTTAATTCAGGGTTTCCGTCAGCTTCTGGTATGGACGCGGCAACGGCCCGTATTTGGTCTACATAGGCCAAAACAGAGTCCATATCACGTGCAACAGACTCTAGTTCTGTTTGGTCCATATCTATACGTATAAGGTCGGCAAGCTTTTGTACTTCAGTTAATGTCATGGGTAAACTATAGCAAAAAAGCCTTATTTTATCAATTTTAGAAATTCTACTTCGTCTATAATCTGCACGCCTAGTTTCTGTGCATCTTTGTATTTTGTACCTGGTTCAGTGCCAGCTAGTACATAACTGGTTTTAGTAGATACAGATCCAGAAACTTTACCGCCGTTGTCTTGTATCAACTGTTTCGCCTGGTCGCGTGCCAATGTTGGTAGCGTGCCAGTAATAACAAAAGTTTTATTGTCTAGTTTGTTACTACTTTTTACAACTTCATTTATTGTTAGTTCTTTTAATAAATTTTTATATAGTTCTACATTAACATCTTCAGACAGCCAGTCTAAAACACTATCGGCAACTGTGCCACCTATACCATCTACTGCAACTAAACTATCTACATCTAAATGTAAAAAGTCATTTGGTTTTGAACATGTGTTTGCAATTAACATTGCGGTTTCTTCACCAACATGGCTTATACCCAAACCATATATTAACCGTGCCAATGTTGTAGTACGTGATTGTGCAATAGATGCCAAAGTATTATCTGCACTTTTGTCGCCAAATTTTTCTAGGTCTACAAGGTTAGATTTTTTTAATTTAAATATATCTAATGCAGTAGAAATTATGTTTTCTTCTAGTAGTTTTTCTATTATTCTGTCCCCTAGTCCAACAATGTTTAGACCTTTTTTACTTACAAAATGTATTAACTGGCCCAGTATTTGTGCAGGGCAGTTTTTATTAGGGCAGTAATATGCCACAGACTGTTCACCTACACTATTTGTTTTTTGCACAATTTCTTTACCACATTCGGGGCACTTTTTAGGCATGTGAAATGTTTTTTCTTTGCCACCACGTAATTCGGGTAATACACGAATTATTTCCGGTATAACGTCTCCGGCTTTTTTAAGTATTACAGTGTCGCCTATTTTTAAATTCAAACGATTTATTTCGTCTATGTTATGCAGTGTTGCACGCGCAACTGTAGACCCAGCCACTAATACTGGACGCATGTGTGCAACTGGTGTTATGGCGCCGGTACGGCCAACCTGAACTGCAATGTCTTCTACCACTGTAGTAACTTCTTCTGCAGGAAATTTATATGCAACAGAAAAACGCGGGGCCTTGGCAGTGTAACCAACACGTTCTGACAAAACCAAGTCTTCGAATTTTATAACAACTCCATCTACACCGTATTCGAAACTGTCGCGTATTGGTATGTATTTCTGATAGTATTTTTCTATATCATTTATACTATTTAAAAGTTTTGTTTTTTCGTTTACAGAAAAACCATTTTCTTTTAGCCATGCCAATGAACCACTTTGTGTGTTCGGGTGTATGTTTTTACCACTAATTTCTAATTTATCTATAGTATAAATAAAAGTTTGTATATTACGACCACGTGTTACATTGGCATCAAGTTGACGTAGCGACCCTGCCGCAGCATTGCGTGTGTTTGCAAATAACTGTTCATTGTTTTTAGCACGTTCTGCATTTATTTTTTCTAAATCAGATTTTTTCATCCAGGCTTCACCCACAACAATTACATCAAAGGCGTCTGTAAGTTTTTTAGGTATGCTTTTTATTTCCAATATGTTGTGTGTTATATCTTCACCCACAGAACCATCGCCGCGGGTTGCAGCTTGAACCAACAAACCCCTTTCGTAAGTTAATATAATTTTAAGTCCGTCTATTTTTAGTTCTGCTGTATATGTACGCGGACCTGTATAGCCAACACCACTTAAAAAACGTTCAAGTTTTTCGTCCCACTTTGTAAGTTCATCAAAATTAAAAACATTGTCATAAGACCATTGCGGTGTTTGGTGTTTTATTTTTTTAAATTTTTCTATTATAGCACCACCTATTTTCTGTGTTGGTGTGTCTGAATTTAAACCAGAATTTTGCTCTAAATTTAAAAGTTCTCGAACAAGCGCATCGTAAGCCTCGTCAGAAATTAGAGGGGTATCGTCAGTATGGTAAAGACCCCTGTGGTAGTCCACCAGGGCACGTAACTGTTCAATTCTTTTCTTGCCAGTTGTCATACTATACAGATTACACTACTGGAAAAATACTTGCAAAGTACGTTCTAAGTGTCTGGGCGATGATGTGTCGCATGTACTATACCCGCGTACTTTTGCTGAAATAAACATATTTGTGGCGTCGAAAATTGGTTCTATGGTAAAACATGCATTATTGTTACCAATACGACCACTGTCTACATACTGACTGTTTGCTACTGTTGGGCCATGGTTTTGGGTAAGACTAAGTATACCTAATGTAGACGTAGGTGCTGGATCTAAACAAACTATAGGTGTGTTTTGCGCACTAACTTCAGACAAAGAATACAGACTGCATTCCATACCCGAATCTGCCATATAAAAAGCTTTGCCAGAATCTATAGCTACAGATGTAAGTAGTTTTTGTTTATATATAATACTAGCTAAACCAAATGCAATACTAGCAATAACACTTATTATTAATATGGAAAACAACAATGCAAATCCATGGTTTACATTTTTAGTAAACAATGTTTTATAAAACATATTAGGTTTTTTGTTTAAAATATTTTTCATATTACAATTTCCAATTATAAAGTGTTTCAGTAAAAACTTTAGACCGCATACTTGCACCGTTATGCCACGACACTGTAACTTCAACCAACAACACGTCAGACCCATTTGCAAAAGAAGTTCCTGTTGGTTGTTTTAGTCTGATAGTACGTACAAAACTTGTTGGTGTACCAGTTGTACTGTGGTTTATAGTGTAGTATGGCATGCCCCCAGAAAAAGATTTTTTAACCTCAGTACAACCCAAAACGCATCCACGAACAAATGGTGCAATACCTGGTGAATTCAAACCAAAAACATCTAGTTCGCAACCTGACTGACTGTAACAGTCTACCCCACCAGCAGGGTCGCCAAATTCGTTTACTAGATTACTGTCTATACCGCGCAAAAAATCGTTCCATGTTGTGGTTGTTGTACCTTGGTGTAGTTGTGTGTCACGAATATTTCGGAAATAGTCCAATGCTTCCTGCCCCATATATGTTGCAGTTATGTCGTTTTTACCATACGTTGCAGATGTAACACTATCTGAAACCAATGTTAATAACGCTGCAACTGTAAAAGACAGCAACAAAACAGCAACTAGAACTTCTAGTAATGTAAATGCTCTAAATCCCATCCTGCCTGAGGAGGTGAGCTTGGGATGGGACCCAAGTGCAAGACCTTGAGTAATGGAATTGCGAAAGGTATACCGCTTCTGTAAGAAGTGGTTGAAAGCCGGGGTGGTGGGAGGTTTTTTAAAAATAGTATTCATATTATTCAAATTGACGTTGCGACACTAGTGTCTGAATAAAAAATTGGGTTTGCTCAGTCGACGCATTAGCAGTGCCTTCCATAATAATTTTTACTGAAGGTTGTATACCATCTGCAATATCAGACCCGTTTACTATAGTAATAAACTTTGTTACATCAATATCAGGCGATGTAACTGCACTACAATCTGAACCTTTTAATGTTACAGCCAGACTACCCCGTGTTATACATCTATATATAGCGCCCCGACTTGTACTGGTAGTACCTAAATAGAAAGCGTACCCGTCGGTTATTTTAGTTATAGGGTCGTACAGACCAAAAGCAAAACCTGTACCACCTGCAGAACAGTCCCCACCTACAATGTTCAACGTTGTAGTACCAGTTGAACTAATACATGTATATAATGAACCCAATCTACCAGAACGTGTTATAGATTCTAATGTAAATTGTACATTATCTAATGCACTACGTATTGCTTGGCCTTTTTTAGATGAACGTTGTGATGCAAGCAAAGAAGTAACAGCAACTAACATAATAACTATAAAAATAGTTGTAGCCACAAGAACCTCTACTAGAGTAAAACCTTTTTTGTTTATTTTATTTTTATAAAATATTGTAGGCATATATTTATTGTACATTTATTTGGCCATTATTCCATACATTTACTACATACAGTCTGCCTTTTGTAGACGAAACTGTAATATGTGCAACACTAGCTAGTGTGTATGTACATCCACCCATACCACCTGTTTGTACACAGAAATATACTTCACCTGTTGGTTTTGTAAACAAAATGGACAAACTGTCGCCCGGAGCAAGTGTGGTTGTACCACTAGTAGTATCTATACTAACTTGGCTTATACGGTCTTTGGTTTTTATTACTGTTTGTTCAATACATTCATCGATATGAGAAAACACACCACAACCAGAAGTGTGTGTGTACGTTTGGTCGTAGGGTTCTGTTTCGCCGTATAGTATAAACGAATCCCCCACACCGGCTACTATATTTATACCGTAACCTTTTACATTAACACCTGTTGGAGTTTGTGGAACCTGAAACCCTAATGTATATGCGTTTGCTTTTCTAACTGCCAGCGCTATGTCTTGTGCTAAATTAGAAGCAGTTATACTAGAGTCAAAAGAATTAGACTGAAAAAGTACCACACTAGTAATTCCAACAAAAATGGCAATAACTACCATTAATTCTACCAAAGTAAAGCCTTTTTTGTTTTTCATTATGCAAACCATTCTATTATTGTAGGTAGTGTCCAACCCATTAGATAAACTACAAATAAAGCAATCAATAAAAATGGTCCGAAAGGTAGAGCAGATTTTAAGTTTAAAGTTTTTCTGTTTTTTATTTTACCAATTAGCATAACCATAATTCCATATATTGCACCTATCCAAAATGCTAACATTAAAGCTGTCAAACCTTTTGAAAAACCCAGCACTGTACCCATTAATATTGCAATTAACACGTCGCCAAAACCCATCCATCTTTCTTTAGACAAAAAGTACAACAACCATAGTGGCAACGCCACTACAACTATACATATTAATATGTTTGTTATCGGTGCACCTGATACAACACGTAACACAAAAGCAAGAGCAATAGACAAATATACGAACAAACTTGGTATCATTTTATGGCGTATGTCATACACAGCCATAACAACACACAATGACCACAAAAACATGTAGCCTACTAAGTACATGACAAATACAGAAGAATCGAAACTATACATAGTGCCTAGGTGGTATGTAGTCAATAAAAATATTACAGCTGTTAATAGTTCTACAATTGGGTATTGCCATGCTATACGGCTTTTACAGTTTCTGCATCGGCCTAACTGTATAATAAAAGATACCAGTGGTATAAGTTCGTACCATTCTAGTTTTTTACTACAAGAAAAACACATTGAACGACCTTCGTCGAAACGCATACCTGTATTAAAACGGTATATTACTACGTTTAGAAAACTACCTATAGTGGTGCCTAAACAAAGTATAAATGCATAAAAAATGATTCCGTATATGTCCATAGTATTATTATACTATTTTTTCAGGAAAAGACACAGTAGAAACGTAAACTATTTACAGTTTGTGCCTACAAATGCAGTAGACGCATCACCTGCTGTAACTGCAACTATTTTACCAGCATTGTTAGCATCTATACAGTAGGCTTTGGCAGAATTTGTTTTTAAAACAGAAGCAATAGCAAACGAACCAGGTGTTGCTACACAACTTATACTTTTTAGTGTTGTTCCGTTTTGGTCGTCTATTTGTTTTATTTCTGCGGCTATAGTTACATCCGCAAACAATGTACCGGTAGTTGGCAAACATACTGATGTCGCTGTACCGTAGCCTAGATACTTGTCGTTATAAATCTGTGCTTGAGTTCTGGCATTAACCAAACTACTTTTTATAGCGGCATCAACACTGGTTGCACGACCTGAATTTAAAGACCCAGTTATAACCGCTGCTAGTACAGATATAATACCTATTACTACCAGTAATTCCATCAACGTAAATGCTTGTAATTTTTTCATATATTTTAATTATACCTATTGTATAAATTTAAACAATCGGATAAAACAAATAACTGCGCAAGGCAGTTATTTGTTAAAACTATTTAAAAAACTAAAGACATTGTTTATAAACAAAGTGAACCAGAGATAGCCGAAGCCGAGTCACCAGCAGTAGAAACAACTTCGATTTTTCCTTTACCATTTGAATCTATACAGTACACATTTTTTGCACCATTACTTTTTAATGCTGAAGCAATAGCATAATTGTCGGAGGTTGAAGAACAACTAACATTATATGCACCATTTTGTGTTTCAACCTGAGCAATTGCTGCGGCAATAGTTGGGTCTAAAAATAACGAAGACGCACCACTACAAGTAGTTGAAGGTGTTCCGTAACTCCAAGTATGGTCGTCATAATAAAGCGCGGCTTGCGAACGAATATTTGCCAAATTAGCTTTAATAGATGCATCTGAACCCTTACCTCTGGCAGAATTCAAAGAAGCCAAAACCACACTGGCAAGAATACCGATAATTGCGATAACAACCAACAATTCGATAAGTGTAAAACCTTTACTATTATTTATATTCGTTTTCTTCATTCTGTAATTATACTCTATATTTAAAAAAACAAAAACCGCTAATAGCGGTTTTTGTTTAAGCTTTATAAAAATTATTTACAAAGTCCTGTTGTTGTACTAATAGCGTCTGAAGCTACTCCAGATGCTACAGCTTCTTCTTTACCTACACCGTTTGAGTCTACACAGTATGCTTTAAGAGGATTAGTTTTTAGAACTGCTGCTACTGAATATGTAGAACTTGTTGAATTACAACTAATATCGCCAACTACTGTACCGTTTTGATTATCAGCTTGAGTAATTGCGGCTGCAATAGTTGAGTCGCCGAACAATGTGCCAGCTGTTGCTGTACATGCAGTTGCTGCTGTACCATAACTTGGTGAAGTTTGATCATCATAGAACAATGCTGCTTGCGCACGAACGTTTGCTAAGTTAGCTTTAATAGCTGCGTCGGCACCTTTATTACGTGCACTGTTTAGAGATGCAAGAACTACTGATGCTAAAATACCGATGATGGCAATAACAACCAACAATTCGATAAGTGTAAAACCTTTGTTTTGAGTTTTCATGAATTAAATTTAAAATTATTAATATTTGATAATTATCACTGTTAGTGTAAGTGGCATACATACACACGACCTGATAATACACATATTTTACCATGCTTATTATGCAAAACACAATGTATTATTACAATATGTGGATAACTGTCAATATTAGAAAACAAAAAAACACTTTTTAAAAGTGTTTTTTTGTTTTCTAGCTTACACCCCCCGCAATGTTGTATATCGGCATTAAAACTGAAGTTAGTAGTATACCTACGCCTAGACCTAGGCCGACTATCATTACAGGTTCTATCAACCCAACTAATGTGTCTACTGCGTCGTCGACTTCGCGTTTGTAGAAACGTGCAAGTGTTTTTAGTATCTGCCCCATTGAACCTGTTTCTTCACCAACTTTAATCATCTGAATTAAAATTTGTGGTACGTAAACCGAACCAGATATACCAGCAGAAAAAGTACTACCACTTTTAACACGATCACTGGCTGTTTTAAGTATGTCTTCGTAGACAGAGTTACCAACAACGTTACCTGTAATTTCTATTGCACGAATTATGGGTATACCAGAGGCCAACATTGTGTCCATGTTGTCAGCTATTCTAGCCAAATAAACTTTTTTATAAAGTGGGCCAATTATAGGAACTGTAATTTTTATTTTATCTAAATATTTTTTACCTACTGGTTGGTTTAGTAGTACTGCCAAGTAAACACCTATTGCCACAACTGCAATCAGCATAAATATACCGTAATGCACCATGCCATTAGAAAGGCCTATAATTATTTTTGTATAGAAAGGTACGTCTTGGCCTGACTGTTCTATAATGGCTGAAAGTTTTGGTATAACCATAACAAACATTAGAACCATAACAGTTATAAAAACACCAACGACAAAGGCCGGGTATATAAGTGCGTTTTTAGTTTTACTATTTAATGCATATTGGCGGTCAAGGTATTCTGATAAATATAGAAAAACTTCTATTAATTTACCAGATTCTTCACCAGCACGGACCATAGCAATATAAAAGGGAGAAAACACAGTTGGGTGTTTTGCCAAAGATTCTGATATTGATGTACCCGCCTGCAAGTCTTCGGCTACGCGAGCAAGTTTTTTACCCAGCGAAGGGTTTTCAGTATTTGTTGCTAAAAGTTGAAAAGCTTTCAATGCAGAAACCTGCGCTTCGAACAAGGTTGAAATCTGACGCGACATTATAACAATGTCTTTCATGGGTATTCTTTCGAACAAAACAATCGACAAACCTTTTTTTTCTTCTACGTCGTGTATTGTTGTTACTATCAAACCACGTCGGCCAAGTGCAGACAAAGCCAAATCTCGACTTGGTGCTTCTACAACACCTTCGGTTCTTGCACCTTTTTCATCTACTGCTTGGTAACGATAGTTCATATTTGTTTAGTATAACACAATGTGTTTTTAAAATTTATTATTGTAAACCACGTGGGTTAGGTGAATATTGCAATGCAGATTCCATGGTAATCTGACCGGTTTTAACCAGTTCCATCAAAGAACGGTTCATGTCTACCATGCCTGATTCAAATGAAGTTTCTACAACAACTCCTATTTCATGTGTACGTTTTTCGCGGATTAAGTTAGCTATCGCAGGTGTGTTTATTAACAGTTCATATGCTGGTACACGACCACCAGTTATACATGGTATAAGTCTTTGTGAAAATATACCTAGCAATGACGAAGATAGTTGTAAACGAACTTGGTCTTGTTGTTCTGCTGGGAACGAATCTATAATACGGTCAATGGTTTGTGCAGCATTGTTGGTGTGTAGTGTAGCTAACACCAGGTGGCCTGTTTCAGCTGCGGTTACAGCAGTGGCAATGGTTTCTTTGTCGCGCATTTCGCCTATTAATATAACGTTTACATCTTCACGGAAAGCTGCGTTTAATGCTGTTGGAAAACTTACAGTATCTATACCGGCTTCACGTTGATGTATCAAAGATTTCTTTTGTGTGTAGATATATTCTATTGGGTCTTCTACTGTTAGTATATGTGCTGCACGTTTTGTGTTTATTATTTCTACCATCGCAGCTAGTGTTGTAGATTTACCTTGGCCAACTGGACCAACAACAAGAAAAAACCCTTGTCTAGCCATAGCAAAGTTTTCTATGGTTGGTGGCAGTTGCAAGTCTTTTAAAGTTTTAACTTCTGGTATTAAACGAAGTGTAAAACAAGGTATACCCTTTTGTATAAAAGCGTTTCCACGTAAACGCCATTTTTCTTTATGTGTGTATGCAAAATCTGCTTCATTTGTTTCAGTAAACTTTTTATAAATACGTTCACCACAAAGTAACGCTAAAATAGAATTTGTAGTTTCTAGATCAAGCACAGGTGCATCAGACATGTTTGTAAGTTCACCGTTTATACGCAACAGTGGTTGCATACCAACAGAAAAATGTATGTCCGAAGCCCCTTGGGCTATCATAGTATCTATAAGTTTACTAATTATGCTTTCCATACTATGAAGTTAGTTTTTTAGTTATAATACCTTCGACGTGTGTAACTACGTCTGTTGGTATAATGTTTGCTTTTATAAGGTACCCGTCGGCATGTAGTTCTTCGCTTCTGGCTATGTCTGAAGCCTGCCCGCGGTTAGACAAGTAAACTTTTATTGCATTGTCTGCAAGGTGTTCAGTGTTTATTTTTTCTAATAGTTCAAAGCCATCCATGCCGGGCATCATTATGTCCATTAGTAATACAGCTGGTTTTAAACCATTTTTTAATTTTTCTAAAGCTGATTCTGCTGACAGTGCTGTGTCTACATTGTAGCCAGCCTGGGTAAAACGCAATGCATACATGTCTAGCAAAAAACTGTCGTCGTCGATTATAAGTATAGTGTGTTGTTCTATCATAATATATAGTATACCCTGTATTAAAATTATTACAAAATAATAATACAAAAATATGTTAATCTCTGTCGTCGGCTAAGTTAAACACTTCTGTCATTGGTATTTCGCCTTGTAGACTTTTCAGAAAACCGTCTTCGCGCATGGTTATAAAGCCTTTTGTTCTGGCTAGTTTATATATGTCCGAGTCTGATGGTGTTTTAAGTATCAAGCTCTGCATGTCGCGATCTATTTTAAACACTTCATGTACACCGACACGGCCTTTTGTTCCAGTCGGAGATTCAGGTGAAGGTACCGTGTCTATTATAGTAGCCGGTAGTGGGTAGTCTTTTTTATATTGTTCGGGTAAGTCTGCAAAGTATTTTTCATACTGTTCTGCAACTACAGGTAACATAGGTACTTCTTTACGGGCTGATGGGTGTGTGTGTCTAACTAGACGTTGTGCCATAGCTAGTATCAAAGTTGGGCCAATTAGGTATGGGTCTACACCCATGTCTATTAAACGTGGCACTACACCGGCCGCACTGTTGGTGTGCAGTGTAGACAAAACCAGGTGTCCAGTTAGTGCAGCTTGAATAGCCAGCTGGGCTGTTTCTTTGTCGCGTATTTCCCCCACCATTATAATGTTTGGGTCCTGGCGTAGTATTGAACGTAGTCCTGACGCAAATGTGTAACCGATATCCGGCATAACTTGCGACTGGTTTACCATAGGTATGTTGTATTCTACTGGGTCTTCTAATGAAACAACGTTAAGTTTTTCGCGGTCTAGTTCGTTTAACATTGAATACAATGTTGTAGATTTACCTGAACCTGTAGGGCCAGTTATTAAAATCAAACCGTATGGTTTTGTTAGTGCTTCTCTAACTAAACTTAAATTTCTAGCTGACAGACCTATAGAATCTAAGGCCTTAACACCCTGGTCACTGTCTAGAATACGTATAACAATTTTTTCACCATAAACTGCTGGAAATGTAGACACACGGAAGTCTACTTTGCGTCCATCAATTTTAGTTGAAAAAGACCCATCTTGTGGTTTACGTTTTTCGTCTAAACGTAGTTTAGATAAAATTTTAATTCTGGCTATAACACCACTGTATGTGTTTAATGGTAGTACTAACGAAGTATGCAGTATGCCGTCTACACGGAAACGTACTAGAACTTTTTCTCCGCTGTTTTCTATGTGTATGTCAGAAGCGTCGCCCTCTATAGCGTGGCGTAGTATAACTGCAACAATTTTTATTATCGGAGCGTCTTCGACTATTTTGTTCTGATCAGTGGCAATGTTTTTCTGACTACCAACTTCGTTTGAAGCCGCAGCTAGTTCGCCGTCTATAGAATCGAAATCTGTCAGCGCTTGACCAACTTCACCAGTCAGGCCACTGTACCTTTTTAAAACCAAAGACAGGTCGTCTGAAGTAATAAGAAAAATTTTAAAAGCAAAACCTTCTTTACTAGCTATAAACTGTAGTGCATTTGAAGCCTCGGTATGGTCTGGGTCTGTCATTCCGACTTCCAAAATACCGTCTTTCATATCTATAGGTACTATGTGGTAGTGTTCAGCAGACTCGATAGGTATGTATTTTAAAATTTCGTCAGTTATATTTTTTAAATCTACATTTTTAGTTGGTATACCAAAATACGCACCTTTTGCGTCGCGTAGTGCATATGGGTCTACACCTGCATCTACCAGAGCAACATCTAAAGTGTCGATACCTTCAGTACCAATTTTAGATTGAGCTTCCTGAATTTGCGATTCAGTTGCCTTTTTTTGTTCTAGAAGAGTGTCGATGTAACTCATAATTATTTCTTCTTAGTAGTTTTAGTGGTTGGTAATGCAGCCGGTGGTGTAGTACTTGGTGTGGTGTTATTTTGTATTGTAGTGTCTACAGCTGGAGTAGTTATGTTTATTAGATCAGAATCTAACGGTGCAAAAGGGTTAGCACGGCCTATCAAAGAAGAATCTTGTAGAACTATAGACTGTGTGTAGTCTTGTAAACTTTTATAAACTGAGTTTTCAAAAAAACTAGTTGCCAGTGTTATGTTTTTTATTTTTGACAGCGATGCTAAAAACTGTTGGCTAAGTTCGTTGGTGGTATCTGTTGATGTATTTTGCACATCGACAACACTTGTTGTTGTTAGATTAGTTGTGTTTGTTGTGTCTTTTTTGAAAAATGCAAAATATGCAACACCGCCGACAAGGGCAATTATTATTATGAATATAATACTGTTTCTAAATGTTTTCATATATTAATTCTTAAGCCAATATGTTTGGGCAGTTACTGCAAATTCGTAAACGTCCGGTGGTGTTTTGCCGTCTGTTTTATCAGGGGGTGTACCAAATGCAACATTTGTAACATCTAATATACGTAAACTACGTTCTACTGCTTGTAAAAATGTAACAAAATTCTGGTATGTACCTGTCATGGTAAAACGTATAACATACGAACCGTACGGCAACATGTCTGCCGGGTTTGTAGATACAGGAGTGCCGGCTTGTGTGTCGACTTTTTTAGTTAACTGGTCTGGGTTATAGTCAACTTTTTTTAAAGTCATACCGGAAATTGCTATTATTTCACTCATGTCTTTTATTAGACGAACTGTTTCAACTGAATCAGGCACAAGGGTTTTAAGTCTAGACACTTGTGTTTGGTCTATAGACTGGTATTTAGTAGTTAAGTCTGAGCCCAGTATTTTATATTGTTTTGCATTATCTAATGCTTCGTTCAACGAAACTTGTTTTAGTTGCAACGAGTTCAATGCTTGGTATTGACCATTAGTAAAGAAAACATACAGTAGTACGGCACATGCGGCTATTATTATGGCTGAAATTGTTTTTAGCATATTATTTTGTTATATGGTTACTATATTTCATATAAGACGGGTCGACCGTAAATGATAAGTCAAAACCAATGTTACCGTCTATTGTAGGTACAAGGTTTGAAAAAATAGGGTCGCGTATAAAACGGTTTTTAGCAAACATGTCAGACTGCAGGGCTATAGCATCGTAGCTTTTTGCTACACCTGAAATTTTAATTGTAACTAACGCGCCTGCCCCTACTGTTTGTTCTGCGTTAAATTTTGTATACCTAATGGTTTTTAAAGTAGATTCGCCCAAAGTTACAAGTAATGGTGAAAATGAAACGTGGTTACCAAGTATTTCTTGGGCTACAGAAAGCCTGCGGTTTGTGTCTTCTATTGTAAAAGCTAAGTCTGCATCAAAAGAAACACTGGACTGTTCTAGTTGCTTTTGCATATCTACAACCTTTGCATCTACTGTAGAACGGTAAACATACATACCACCCGCTAATGCAACGGAAACAACCAACAATATAGTTGCTAACAAAACCAAAATACTAACACCCCCATTTTGTTGGTTGTTACTGGTTTCCACCAAAGGTTTTTTAGGTATAAATGTTGTTTGAAATGTTGGTTCCATGGTTTATAAATTATGAACGAAGAAGTCTTAATGCTGCACCTATAGCACCTACAAATTCTGGGCCGATGTTTTTTAAAGTTGGTGCTAAGAATTCTGGTGAATCCATTTTATTAAAAGGTTCTGCATATGCAACGTCGCATCTAAATGCATTTTCTGCTTCTTGTGCAAAACCTTTTATTCTAGACGAACCGCCGTACATTATAACCTTACTGACTGCTTTATTATACTTCTTTTCATACTCTAAAACTACCGAATTAGCTTCAGACAAAATATAATCTGTGGATAACCGTACTAAATCTGAAACATAAGAAAATTCAGGTGTACTTTGCAAACCGTGTGTAATTTTAAGTTCTTCGGCTCTGGCAAATGTTATACCTTTTGATGTTGCTATAGATTGTGTAATATCTGCACCACCTTTGTTTATTATGTGCACATGCCACACTACACCGTATTCGACTATTGTTAGTTTTGTTTTAGACGCACCCATGTCTATAAGTAAAACTGGGGAAAGTTCCCTACCAAGCACAGCCCTCACTGCACTAAAAATTTCTACTTCTAAAAACTGCGATTCTAGTTTAGTTGGCATTATAATGTTTTGAAAACGTTTTACAGTGTCGCCTAAAACAGCAACAACTAATATTTCTTTTTTGTTTTGTGTTGGGTCTTGGCCAACTAAATCTAGGCCTTCACGTTTTGGTATAACAAACCAGTCTAGTGTTACGTCTGCTATTGCAACAGGTATATGCGAACGGGCTTCGTTTTTTACAACTTCTGGTAGTTCAGATTCGCCTATTGCGTCGGGTAGCTCTAAAATAAATACCAATGCATTTTGACTTGGTAGTACAAAAGCCGCAGTTGCAGTGCTACTTTTCATTTCGTTTACTATATCTACTACTGCACCAGCTACAACTGCTGGTTCTAGGTTAGTTACAGTACCGTGGTCTGTTTTGTTATATGTACCCAACGACAATGCACCATAAGTTTCTAGTATAGCTTTGCCATCGACAAGCTTAGCTTGAACAGCCTTTATCGATGCAGAACCTATATCAATACCAATAACACTACCAACTTTGGCTTTACCGAAAATTGAATTGAAAAATTCAGAAATACTATTGCTCATATATACAAATAGTATACCATATATGTATATATGAAGTCATTACTATACAAAGTAATTTCGTTCTTATTACCCCACTATTGTTTGGGCTGTAAAAGACACGGCCCGATTATATGCAAAAAATGCCTACTAACAATACCCCCACCAGAACGCGACCTGCCACGCGGTATATATGCACTGTTTGACTACCGTGACCCGATAATTAAAAAAGCTTTATGGAATTTAAAATATGCCAATGTACCTGAACTAGCTAATATTGTTGCACCGCAAATGCACGAAACTATTTTAGAAATACTTTCCGAAGAATATGCTCTGGTCGAAGCAAATAAAATAATTATAATACCAATACCAACTTCGGGCGACAAGACCAAAAAAAGAACATACAACCATGCATACAAAATAGCACAAGCTGTGGTGGCATATCAGAATAAAATAATTGAGCAACACTGGCAACTGACGGACCCTTTAATAAAAATCAAAAAAACTGAACGTCAGGCAATGGTCAAAGGCCGTGACAAACGTATTAAAAACATTCAGGGGGCTTTCGACGTTAAAAGAGAATTCCTAAATTATTCACAGGGACTTGAAAATGCGTTTTTTATAATAGTAGACGACATTACCACCACAGGTGCCAGTATTTCAGAAGCTATGCGCGCATTAAAACCATTAAAGCCCCGCCATATGTTTGGCATTACAATTGCGCACTAGATATTTTTAATTAACATCTATACCTTTTTCTATTAATATTTTTTTAATACTAACATACATTGAAACTAGTCGCCCTAAGAAAACACCCGCTAAAAAAGCAAAAGCAAATGCAGTTACAAGTGGTGCCCGAACAAACTGTTCAAATATTTTAGTGCGTAATATTGTAAACACAGAATACAAAACCAATATTACAGTACCCATTCTGTCTATACGAAAAGCCACCTTAGCATGCGATTCATGCCAATGAATATTAAAAATGCGACTTGTTATAAAACCAGTACCCAGCCCAAGCAGAAAACCCACAATGGCTAATACTGGGCCAATAGTACCGTCTGTAATGTCGTAAGCTATTAAACACACCATGGGTACTAAAATTATAAAAAACAGCCTTATGCGGTTCATTAGTGGTTTGTCCAGATACGTGCGGGCAAGTTCGTTGGTTTTACGTATTGAGAATAAATTAAACATATATATCTATACATTATATATTATAATTACTTTTTTTATAATATTATAGTATTATAAACTTATGAATTCAGAAATAACAGAATCTATACCAGTTATCCAAACTGGCCCCAAAGAAATTTTTGTACAGATATTTTTAATTTTTATACTACCCATTGTACTTATAAACCTTGGAATTATACCTATACAGTACAGAGTTATACTAATAGTGGCCATTGTAACTGCATTAGTTTTACTTTTGTTAAAAGAAAAATGGACATGGCACACACTGGGCATAGGTAACAAAACATTTAAAAAGTATTTTTTACCTTACTTATTATTTACCGCTATCAGTGTGGTTTGTGTTAGTTTTTTTAGCGAAAAGATTGGCCAAGAAGAAATAGCCCGTTGGTGGACATACAAACATTTTATATATGGGTTTTTTGTAGTATCTTTATTCCAAGAAGTTGCATACCGTGCGTATTTAATACCCGCCCTAGCCAAACTTACTAGCCGACCAGCAATAATACTTCTGACAAACACATTGTTGTTTACGTTTTTGCACACTATATTTCCAAACCCAGTTTTTGGACTACCATTAGCATTTGCAGGCGGTATAGGTTTTGCCCTAATGTATATGCGTTTTCCAAACTTACCTTTGATAGTTCTAAGCCATGCAATATTAAACTTTACAGTAGTGTTGTACGGGTTTTTTGTAATACCTGGTGTTACACACTAAATTTATAAACTAAATAAAAACAGCCTTTAATATAAAGGCTGTTTTTATTTATTAAATACCACTACCAACTGCCACCGCCCCCACCTCCGCCACCACCACCTGACGAACCAGAAGATGACCCTGAAGACGAACCCGACGACATAAATGCAGAATTGTTACCCATACCAGAGACCATAGGTATAGTGGTGTTAGACAAATGCGACATGCTTTGCATCAGTGCCATAGAAGTAAACCTTGCATTGTACGAATCTACATACCATGTTGGTTCTGTTGTATATATACCTTCAAATTCTTTTGCCCATTTTTGCTCTAGCCCGAACACCATTGCATATGGTAAAAGTTTTTCAAAAAGTTCAGGTGTCTTAGCCGGCGCATTGTGGAATTTAATTCTATCTGCTTCGGCAACGCTAATATACAATTTTAAACCAAGTAATTTACGTTCTGCCTCTAGGCCATCTATATTTAGTCTGTTTTTACGTGGCTTTATTATAGTGTAAATAAGGCCAATCAAAATACATGACGCAGAAAAAATTAAACCAATCTGTTTACCCAAAAACAACCATACAAACACACCGGGGTTTATAGCAAGGAAAATAGATAGAAATACTGCAAATGAATAAAAGTTGCTGTTCTTACTTGAGAAACTGATTTTATTAATAATTTTTTTAGAAGCCAATGAACTAGTAACATTTTCTATTATTTCTTTAACCGTTATATTAAAACCGTCTGCTAGTTCTGATTCAGTTTTGCCAGCTATACCGGATAGAAGTGTTTTATAAGTTTTACTTAAACCTGTTGTGTCTTTGTTTGTTTTATTAAAAACATACTGGTCGTCGACTCTACTAATAACAATATGGCCCTGTATTGCTAGGTCTACTATCTGTGCAGATATGTTTTTATTTAAAATATTTCCGTACACAATACCAGCGGCCTCTAGCGGGTCTAAACCATATGCACCATATTCGGCTATAATAGTATTGTTTTTGTAGAACCGTCTACGTTCTAACCAGTAAGCAAGCGACTTTCTAAACCACAAAAAACTAACTAATATAGGAAGCGGCAAAACCCAGTATTTATGTAAAAATTTATATACATAATCAGTTTTAGTTGGGTATGCAACTATGTTTTTAGGAAAAGCTGTGGCTATAGTCAAACCTTCCTCTGTGTCTAGGTACGAGTCTGATGCACTAGAAAAATATATTTTTGTAGTATTGTTAGCAACATTGTAATTATAAACACTTTTACCACACACATCTTTACTTCCTGAAATACCGCAGTACGAAGCCAAATGTAAACTAGATTCTGGTATATTGCCCGGCAATGTTACATACGCCTCGGCATGCCATATTGGCACCTGCCATCCGTTACCGGTTACATTCCAGTATATTTCTGTTCTGTCGTCGAAATACCCCAATGCGTTTTTCAAGTCATAAGAAATAACGTATGTATGTAAACCAGATATGGTTTTGTCTGCGTCACCTATTTTAAGACTAACCTGTTTACTGCCAAAAATAGCATTTCCGCCACTTTGTTCAAATGTATATACCGTACCGTTTTCGTCTGTTACATTTATATTTTTAATTTGCAAAGTGTCAAAACTACCAACTACGTCTGTTAGTGGTATTTTTCGCAATATGCCGTGTTTTTCATTGTCTTTAAAATCATATTGTATTGTTTCAGTTACATGTACAGATGCATCAGTGTTTACAACAATATCAGATTTGAAGTTTTTAATTATTTCTGAAAAGTCGTCTACTGTTAACGTGTCGGGGTAATCTTCTGTTGTAACACTGGTTTGTGTTTCTGGAACAACATTATTTATCTGTTTAGAATTATTAGCAAAAACAGGTTGGGTACTTATAAAAACCAATGTAATTAAACATAGGAAAGTTGCTGTATAAATATTTACTTTTTTATTCATATAAACATTATACTACATAAAACAAACACATTGCGAATGCTAAATTTTATTTACTATTGTTATGTCAAAAATATTGTTCAAGCCACCATTACTGCTGTATTCGCTATAAATATACGACACGCCAGTTTTATTATTTTTAGCATTATAGTGTGTTTCCATACCACCTGGTACACCGGGTTCGGTTTCGTAACTAGATACAGTTTTGGTAGATTCGTCTATAGTTATAGTATTGTTAATATTTGTAAAATATTCTACATCAACTTCTTTGCCGTTATATGTATATTTAAAAACAGCATTTTCTAAAATATTAGTTTGTGTATAAGGAACTTTAGAATTACTGATAATGTTTTTAACCATAAAACCAACCATAACAATAATAGGCACACACGCCACCACAGCCCATACAATAGAGTTATATTTTCTAGATAAAATAATACCCACAACTACCAATACTGGGTACAACAACATTGAAACACCACTGACTAAGCCTGTTGCAGACTTTGTAACCCCAGGCACGGCAAAAACCATCAATGCAGAAACAAACATTACCGGGTAAACAATAATAGGTGTTGCTGAAATTATATTTAGTACTGTTATAACTGTTTTAGGCATTGTGTAGATTAAATTAATTTTTATAATAATATAATTATACAGCAACTGTAAAATTATAGAAATAATTAAGAAACATAACTGTGTTGTATAGAAATGTCTGTACTTATTACTTCTTTCATATACAGGTCTTTACGCATATTAATACTGTCGAAATGTGTTAGCTCGCCCATAAAACCAACTATGGTTTCTGCGTCGCGCATGGCATTGAACAGACATACACTGGCCCCCGGCGAAGGAGTCATGTTAAATATTGCATTGTCGCCTATTATTTTACCTTCGCCCAGTAACATTTCTTTAGTATTAGTATTAACACGCTGTAGGCGCATACCACCGTAACCCTTGGCCATTGTTACATCGTGCGCTGTTATAGTTGGTACAATTTTACGTACGTTTTTAATAAACATACGTGTACCAATATAAGGCAGTTCGTATAGCATGTTTTCTAACAAATATTTAAAACGGATTGGGTCAAGTAAAATTTTGAAAAAGCTCAACCATGTTTTACCACGTGCCAAACCAGAAGACTTAAAAAAGTCTTTCATTGTACTGAAATTTCTAGCTTCTAAAACCGGGTGGAAACGTGCTGTTGGACCCCAACGTGTTTGACCAGGAACATTAACATCTGGGTCGCCATGTACAGCTGCAAATGGCAACTTTGGTTCCTGTACAGTGTAAACCTTTCCATTCAGAACTTGTTTTGAAAAATAAAAACTTCCAGCAATAGGTATTAAAGAAAATTCTTTGCCATAACCTAGTTGTTGGGCTAGTAGTAAACTGTACGAATCTGCATCGACAACTAAAATTTTAGTTTCTATGTTTGTGCCGTCTTTCATTATTAACTTATACCCTGTTTTATTTTTTACAATTTTAACTACATTATGTTCAAAAAGTGTATCTATATTTGTGTTGTTTTTAACTGCATTGTTAATTAAAGACATTGCAAGTTTTTCAAAGTCTACCGCGTAACCTGTAGTTGTATACAGTGCCAGTAGTGGCACAGATGCATCACGGCCCTGCACCACTGCAGGTTCAACAGACGCTATACCAGCCCGGTCTAGTTTTTGTAAGTCTGGGAAAAGAGGCTTTAAATCTGCATAACGTTTTTCCAGTATAGCAACTTCGTGTGCACCAACAGCCAACACCATTTTAGTTGTTGGAAACAAAAATATGTTTCTTTCAGTTTCTGGCAACATATGTGCATAGTGTGCCACCATCATGGACGCTGGGTGTACGTCTTTAACTTTTTCTAAACTGTAGTTAGTTTCGATGTCGCCCACATGTAGTGTTTGGCTGTTGTTAGTTGCCTTCGAATTTACCTGCCCTGGTTTGGAGTATTTTTCTACCAGTGCAATATTTTCTATATTTGTATAAGTTGCCAATGTGTACAACAAAGCCGCCCCACTGGCCCCTGCCCCGATAATGGTTACGTCATATGGCTGTTTTGTTGTATTTAATGTAGACATGTACTTATAGTAACATGTTTTGTGTTTTGATGCGGAACGCCTTAATTTAATACAAAATTTTTACATTAGTTACCACTTGCGTTCATCATTGCTTTTGTTTTTGCACCAATCAATCCATCGGCTACAAGTCCATGAGATTTTTGCCATTTTTTGATTATGGCAATTGTATTTCTACCTAAGATTCCATCAATTTTTAAATTGGTTTTTAAATTAGCATTTAGAAATCTTTGTAGTTCTTTAACGGCAATACCCCTGCTTCCATTTTTCAGAGTTGTAGTACCAAAGTTGTAATAAATTTTATTAGAAATATTGTTTACAGTCGGAACTAATGTATTTGTTTTGATAGATACAGGTATTGGGTGACCTCCGCTACTTGTAGTAGCACTAACTGGGTCTACAGCAAATGTTGCCGATATAGTATGGTCAGTCGTAACGTTTGTAAACGTGTACGGACTACTAGCAGAAACAGCTACAGAGTCTACTGTAACAGTATCAATATGGTACCCAGAAATTGGTGTGATAGTAAATACTTGGTCGCTTCCTTCGTTAACAGAAACAGCACCTGAAGGAGTAATAGACCCGTTAGACCCACTAGATGCAGTGATAGTATGAGTAGGTATAGGATTAACTGTAAAAGTGGCTTCAGAAGATGAAACAGAATTGTAATTTGAATCAGCGGCCCGGGTAGCAGTAACCCCACAAGTACCATCTGTTGTATATGAAAGTGTGGTACCAGATATTGAACAACCTGCTGTGCCTGCTGTAGTAACGGCATAAGTTACCGCACCAGTTCCACTACCACCTGTAGTCGAAAGACTTGCGAAGGCTGCAGGAGATGTAACAGTTTGTCCTGTAAATGTTAAGGCTGATTGACTAGCTGTACTAATAGTGAAGTTTCCGGCTGAAGCACCAGTAAGTGAGTTGTAGATTACAGAATCTGTCGGGGCAAAATCTGCAGTAATTGCATACGTGCCGACATCAGTTGGAACAGTAGCTGTAGAGTTGTACTGAATATTACTTACAGTACCCGCAACAGAACCTGAAACTGTTGCTGATTGCGGAGACGCATTGTAGGTTACAGGCGAATTAGTAACTGAAATAGTTGGGTTAGTTGCAATAGCGGATTGAATTCCTGACGCAACCAAAGTACGCAACTGTGCATGACCAGCAACATTGGGGTGTAGCCCGTCATATGAATATGTTGGTATTGTCGTTGAATAAGTAACACCATTTGAACCTAGATTTATTAAAAATGCATTTGCATCTGAAGACCCTGATATATATGAATTAAAACCTGATGTTATATTTGCAAGTCCACCTTGATTAAAAGGTATGAGTACAAATATTTTTGCAGATGACCCAGCGGCAGTTCTAAGTAATGTAAGCCAATTAGTTACCACAGAAGCACTACTAAGACCACCGTTTGTACCCATGTTAACTACAATATAATCTGGAACTGGAGAAAATAAACCTGAAACTAATCTACTATTCGTTGAGTAATAATAATTCCAAGCACTCGGAAACAATGGAATATCTGCATTGAATGCTGTTTCCCAAGATTGACCACCAAAAGCAATATTTCCATATTCGGCATTTAGGTCGCTTGCAAGACCATATGAATATGACGATACGGATTCTTCGTAGTTAGAATAATTTGTTAAGTCTGTGTGGTCGCCCAGTATCCATGCGCCTTCTGTTATCGAGTCACCGAAAACGAGCAACCTCTTCGTTAGAAGTGTCGGCGCTGAAGTACTGAACCCTTCGTCTAAAACCAAACCTGTTATTTTTAGAGAAGTGTGCCCATTCCATCTAGATATATATGCATCAGATGACAGGAACCATACCACCAATGTGTGTGTTGTAAGTGATAGGTTTTGTCCTAGAGTAATTTGGGTGTCTCCAGATAAAAGCTGGTAATCCACCGTGGCACCTCCATCAATACTATACCGTATTCGTGGCAACTGTTTAGCCACACCAGCAAGACTAGAAGTGTCCACAGCAAGTTTTACTGTAGTACCTGTAAAATTAACTTTGAAATATGCACCAGGGTTTACCGCTTGGGCATATGTACTATTACCTACAATATTGTTTGCGCCTAGCGAACCGTTACCATTAGAATACCAACCATACGGACTGAATTTCCAGTTACTGTCAGTAACTGCTGTTGTTGCATACGAATGCACAACAGTAACAGAAGTAGTAGCACTAGTCGATGGGTCAGTTATAGTCAAAGCTCCAGTTGCACTGCCGGCATTAAGAGTAATTGTTGCGTGCGTAGCATCAGTTATAGTCTGACTTGTTATAGATGCCCCTGTTCCACCTGAAAGAGTAAACGTAGGTGTGCCCGGTGTTCCTGCGGTCCATGATGTACCAGTTCCTGATAAAGTTATAACGTTACCAGTAATGTTCATATTTACAGTTGTTGGAAAAGCATTAATAGGAAAACCTTCATTGTATAGATCAGTAACATTTTGCGATGATAAACTCCAGTTAAATATACGCATGTCGTCCATAGAGCCGTCCATTTTAACAACGTTGTCAGGTCTTAAACCAATACGAATATTAGCATTAGTTCCGGTCGGTGCCCCTGAAATACTACAACTACCTGCGTCTACACCTGTAGTGGCTACACCGTTAACATAGAACGTAGGGGGCACATTCACATTTGCCCCTGCTACAACAACATAATGCGCCCATGCATTGAGGTTTACACTCGGACCATTATAATTACACAGAGTCGAATCATTCGCTCTAGTGAAAACAAGTGTTGGGGTTGCAGCATTGTTTGTTCTAAATTCAAAAGGAGTTCTAGTAGAACTGTCATTAGCATTTTTAGTTACGAATTCTCTAAACCCACCGCCGGTGTCTATTTTTGCCCATACGGCTATAGTAGTTGCGCCAAGGTAATTACTATCTGAAACAGCAGCCGTAACATAGTCAGTAGTATTAAAATCTAATGCACCAGAAATTTGTCCGGCTACCCACTGGGAATTGTCTCCGGGGAAATTAGTTAGTGTACCATTGACCCCACCTGTACTATCTACCGCTGTTAAGCCAGATGCGTCGTCAAACTTCCACCAGTTAATGGGTGTATCTACAGAACATGCACTGGTTGAAAAAGTTTGGTCTGCTGATGTACCCGTACCCGCCAAGTTCGTTGCATACGCTTGGTAATGGTAGACCGTGCCACATATTAAACCTGTTAGACTGGCTGTATACGCACCAGTACTGTACGTACCAGAGGTTGATGTTGTTGAACCATACGATGAAGTTAGACCATAATTAAAACCGCGTACTGTGGGTGAAGCATTTCCATCTACCGTAATGTTACCGTTTAATGTTGCTGAAATACTTGTTACAGACGATGCGGCCTGTACTGTAACTGTCGGGGTAGACACTTCTACACCTGTATACAAAGTGGTTACATCAAGTGACGACAGCGCGCGGTTATATATACGTAGTTCATCTAGCGGTCCGTTCATTTTAACAGCTCCGTCAGGTCTTCTACCGATATATATAGACGCACTGTTTCCAGTCGGTGCACCTGATGTAGCACAACTACCAGTACCAGTAGTTGCTACACCGTTTATATAAAAAGTCGGCGCAACACTTATGTCAGCACTGGCAACAACTGCATAATGAGTTAGCGTGTTAAGTGTAACGGCTGGACCACTAAATGAACACAGTATGGTGTTGTTCGATCTAGCGAACACTAGTGTAGGCGTTGCAGCGTTGTTTGTTCTGAATTCAAAAGGCGTCCTAGTAGAGCCGTCGCCAGAACCTTTACTTACAAAATGTCTAAAACCACTACCTGTAGTAATGTTTGCCCAAACTGAAATGGTTAAAGCCCCGAGGTAGTTAGTATCTGCCACAGTTGCTGTTACAGAGTTGGTTGTAGTAGATGAAAAATTCAAGGCACCATTTAAGTGTCCGGCTACCCACTGGGAATTGTCTCCAGGGAAATTTAAAAGTGTACCATTGGCACCCCCTGCACTATCTACTGCTGTCAGACCAGTCGCGTCGTCAAATGACCAGTAGTTTAACAAATTAGTAGTTATGTCTGCGTGTACTGGTTTCGGGTTAAACAATAAACCAAGTGAAATAAAGCAAGTAAAAAGCAATACAGAAAAATACAGACCTGTTTTCTGTCTTTTTCCTCGTACCATATTTTTAGAAGTAGTTTCTACCCTACCTTTATCCATTCCGCCTATAAAATTCAATATCATATATACTCTATTATAGCACGGGCTTTATTTATCGAACAAACTTGTTTTATCTATAGTGAAAGTTTTCGGCGTACCTCCAACATATTCATATTCAGAATATGTGTATTTTTCACCATTTTTTATATATATTGTTTTGCGTATTTATTTTAAAAGTAAATGTATTTGGGTCACTTGTAACATAGGTAATTGTATAACTACCCCAAACTACTGTGTCACCATTTTTTTGTGTGTCAGTAAAACTGATAGCACCTTCGTTATTACCTATTTTTAATGAAAAACTATACACAGTGGCACCACCACCTTTTGAATAAGATCTAGAAACAGCACCTGTGTATGAAATTATTAAACCACTTTTTGTGGTTATAGGTGTTTTGTTTTTATTTACAATAACAGTTTCGGTTGGATAGCTTATACTACTTTGCATAGCATTATCTACCTTTGTTATTGGTGAATCTGAAACTGAGCCCTTTATATTGGGTGTATATTTTATATATGCCAACATACATATACCAACAACGATAAATACAATTGCAACAATGTTCATATTTTTTCTCAGACTTAAATTCATATATTAATACACGTATTGTACCATATACTTTTGAGGAACGGCTGGATTCGGCTTCGAATATGATTACTATTTGCTTTACTTTAGTTTTAATGTAATATTTACATGTAATTTATGGAATCACAAGAATTTAAAAATAAAATATTTAATACGAGTTGGATTACATATTCTTGTATGGAGTTTTTCTCGTTAGAGATTACCATGTCATTATATGAAGATCTTGGGTTGTTTTTTAAGGTTAAGAACTCATTGCATTTATTTATTAAGAATAAGCTCAATGAAGATAAAGAAATTTACGCTCTTTTATTGAATAATAGTGTTTGGGAGGAAGCAATGTTTAAAAGGATTATTGAAGAATATAGTAAAACTAACCCTGAAGATTACAATATATTAAAATCATGGATTCTTTCGCGTTTTACTCTACATTTTACAGATCAACCACACTGGATGGCATGGCTTGATATCTGTGAATATATAACAGATAAAAAACATAAGGAAACTAAGTGGGTGGATTTTAGATTTAGAAACAAAGAATTCGTTGAGAATTTTTTGTTGTCACAAAATACTAGTGAATTTGAAAATAAAATTGACTCACTAAATGAGGAATTGTTATCAGATTGGGATCTTAATTTATTTGCAAATTTCGAGTATGTTTCTTTGTATTCTGCAGTTTTTATGCTTCAAACCTACAGGATATTTAAATTTCAGGAATTTATTTCTAAAACAATACCAACTTTACTTATTAAAGACATAAATACATTAAATACTCATGCTGAAAATTACATAAAAGTGAATAATATGGAATTACAATTTAAACCTAACGATGTTTTAATTAAAATTAATTTCTTAAAAAATTAAGTTATGAAAATCAAAAATGATCAACTTAAGAAAATAGAACTTATTTTTGATGCTAACAGGGCTAAGGAATTATTGCTAAATTTAGATCAGAAGGTATTCAAGTGTACAATACCTAAGGAGAAATTAATTACCTTAGTTGATATGGTATTGAGCGATGAAAGGCTTAATAAAGAATCAAATAATATACTTGTTAGGTATATTGATCTTTCTGTTAAATGTTCGCTATATATAAAGAAAGATAATTATTTTTTATGGAATATAGTTAAAAAGATACTCGAAATTAAAAATGATGAAATTAATATGGAGATGAAATTGACTTTTTTAGAAAAACAAGTTTTACCACGTTTTAAAGCGAAATTACTTAAATAAAAAATATACTGTTTTTTAAATCACTGAGAATATTTAAACCAATAACGATCAATTGCAATCTTTGGTTCACTTTCATCATAATATTCAGGGTATACTTCTGATAAATACTGTAAGAAATTTAAAATACATTTCCCCTGCTGTTGAGTAAATCCATTCATCCTTTTTATAAAAGAATCTGCAATTTTTGTGCTATTTTTCAGCTCAGTTAAAATAAATTCATCCTTTCCTTCGTGTATATTACTATTCTTTGAAATATAATCTATCAAACACTTTTGGTCAGCTTCAAGTGGTAAAGTAAGCTGATTAACAACACTACTTGCAACAATATCGGATTCATATAAATTATTTATTAGAAGTAACATATATGTCGGCAAATAATACCTGAAAGCATCATCTGTCAAAAATCCGAGTGCACTATTATGAAAAATAATATCAGGATTTAATACTTGATCCCATTTTTTTGAAATAAAAATATCTTTTATTTCTATAGCTTCGCCAGAATTACTACTTACAATATTGTTTGCATTCGGCATATTTGAAATACTAAATGCACTAAAAATCATTTTTATGAGTAAATCTTTTGTCATATTATTTTATTATTGAGATATAATACACATTAAAATATTTAAAAACACACTAATATTATAACATATACACCATGGCATGAGTATTCCATAAATAGATATTTGTGACCATTCAGTGTATATACCTAGTTTCAATTTTCAGATGATATGATAACACCTGAAACACAGTCCCGACCTCCTTTTCCTCGGTAGTGCAAACTTATGAAATATATTAATATATATTCATTAAATGCATCAGTCTAAAAGGTTTTATAATGTAAATATGTTAAAAATACCTATACCAAAATCAAAACATGAACAAGTACTTATAAAAACAGGACTCAATATATAAATATAATTGAATCCTGTGTAAACATAGTTATAGAATTTTTATTATTTACTATCTCTAGAAAGGATAGCTGAAATAATAGATAGAAGAAAGCAAGCAATAGAATATGCACCAAATAATGCGAATTCATCTTGCCACTCAACAGCATTTATAGCTCTAGATTCTGCTGAAATACTACACCAGATACCCAAACTAATTTTCAAAAAAAAGTAAAACACGATTGAGCCACAAATTAAACAAATTAAAGAAAACCAAATAAGAAATAACTTTGCCATGATACTTTTAGTTAAAGGTTTTAGCTGAATGTTTGAATACTAAGTCTAGACAATCTCGATCAACTTCTCGAGATAGCCTGATCATCTTCCTCTGCTTTTTTAATATAGCTTCTCTTTTTTTATTGCTAGATATGTCATTAAAACCTTTTACTTCTTTTATGTTCTCTACAGTAAAAGTACAATTTCCGTCACTTACATGTGATTTGAGATTTCCGATTTTCATATCAAATAGTATTAAATTGTTGTAGATACAGTATTACTACTGCTATGAATTATTTTTATATATTATACATTAAATTTTATTTTTAGCAAACTGCCTTAATTGACCCATTATAAAACCGAGGCAAGATAAAACCCCTCCTAAAACAGGAGGGGTTAAGTCTATTAACTTCAAATTAGATTTTAGAATTGAAGTTATTTCTGAATATTTAGTAATTCTGTTTTTACATCTTCAGGTAGTAAGTCTAAAATTTTCGGGTTAGGAGTATTTTCATCTTTTGCACCTCTTTTTGTAAAATTTTCTATGAATCTTATAAATTCTTCGTCTTTTATAATATTCTCTCTGGTTTTTTGATCTGCATGTCCAAGTCTAGATAGAACGGCAGATAAAGTTAATGGTTCACTTTGTGTTTTCCCCAGAACATAATCTTTTGAATATTTTATAAATTCTTCGTCTTTTATAATATTTTCCCTAATTTTTTGATTCACTTGTCCTAGTCTAAATTGAACAGCTGACAAAGTTATTGGTTCACTTTGTGTTTTCCCTAACACATAATCTAACGAATATTTTATAAACTCATTATTTTCAAGAATATCTAATTGTTCTTCTTCAGACAAATTTTTTAGCCTTGCATTTATAGCTGAATAAGTAATATATCCCTCCTTCTTTCCAAGAATATAGTCGACTTTATTTTGATTATTCTCAATATTGTTACCTTTATTAAATATATTATTTTCATTCATATTGACTATTATAACATACCTAGATTTTATTTAAAATAGATATTTGTGACCTTTCTGTGTATATACCTACTTTTAATTTTGTAGCTGGTATGGTACCATATGAAACACAGCCCCAATCTACTTTTCCTACTTTTCCTCGGTATTGGGATCCTGTAAACTCGATTAAGTGCAAGTTCCCGCTTGCACTTTTTTTATTGTTATTTTATAAGTGCGAAATCTACAAGATCTTTTGGGTAAAATGGCATTTCCCGAAAAAGACTGTTTTCAATTTTGAATAAATAACTTATTGCTGCAGCTTCAAAACACCAATATCCAAAATATCCACCTCCATCTGGCCCCTTGTGGTTATCATACCAATAGCACTCCTCCATATTTTTATACCAATTCGTCAAGAAATCTTTTACGTTCATTTGGGCCTCATCAGGATTTAGTAATGTGGCTTCAAGCAAGAAGCTAAATTTACTTTCATAACATAAGGTTTTATTGCTAACAACAATTATATTATTAAAATATTTCGCAACAATCGTGTCATATAAGGCATCAACTCCTTCGTTCTTTATGCATTTTAATAATCGATTAAAAATATCTACTTCTACTTTTAATAAAACTCCTAGGGAAATCAGCCACAGTGCTCTCTCATAATCATCAAATGAATCTGCAAAATAAAAACCATCACTATTAGGTTGCTTTTGATATTCCTCTAAACTTATTACTATTTTATTAAAATCAACATTAAGAATTGATAGATCGTATCCAGCAGAGTATTTTGCAATTAATATTTCAATATTGTTTACGAATATAAAATGGTATAACAACTCTATTCTTGAGTATTGTTCTGGTATATTTTTTATATCATTACTAAAATTAGAATTTTCAATTTCAATGAAATTTATTCTTTCATTAAAGTAGTTCAAATCCATTAATTTATCTCTTGTATTCATTGTGTTATTCCTTATATTATAACATAGGTATGCAATAGAAAGGATGTTACGCGATTGCTTAAAATTTTACGTTTCCAATAAAAAACCCGCTGGAATGGACCAGCGGGTCGAAAAGTTACGAGATTTTTTGTCATGTTAACCAGTAGGAGGAACAGACTTAGCCGGTATGAATCCTTCAGACGAGTTATTTAAAAGCAAAAGTACAAATTTACAATAATTTGACAAAATAGATTTCTGACGCTTTTTCAAGTCCATTCTATCAAAGTAGTTGACTGATTGTCAATGTTTTATCTTCTTAAAATCAATACTTTAAAAAACAGGATATGAAGATTATTTTAGTTACACAAGCATGCTACAAAGAGGATGTTGTGCGACGCTTTTTAGGTATTACTTTACTATGTAATAGACTTTAGTTCATCACATATTTCGAATATGTTTTTCCAGTTTGGGGAATTTCGGAATGCAACCAAAGTCCACTCGTTTGTGTTTTGTAAATCAATTATTTTATTTCTCAATAGGCTACTCATTGCCATCTTTTTATTAGATATAAGGCCGGCATTTAATAGTTTAGTTAAGCTGTTAGAATGTAAAAATGTCACAACTTCTATACCAAACTCTTCAAATATTTCATATTCTATTGTTTCATCATCTGCCTCTAATAAATACCTCCCACATCTATTTAAAGTGTTTAAATAAAGTTCGTATAATTCCGATATAGATATTTCGTTCATGTTATTAATTATTTTTTTATTATATTAGTACTACACAAGCATGTTGTAAAGAGGATGTTGTGCGATAATTTTTTGGAGACTTTCTCAAAAAAACCCAGCCGACATAGTGTCAACCGGGTTCTAAGGTATTATATTACCCTAAGTAACAAATTTCAGAAGAAAGGTAAGTCGTGCGTGGGGGGATGAGCCAATCTTCTATTACAAAATAAGAACTGAGTTAATATTAGCAAGGTACTCGATAAATAGCAAATTACGGGTATGACTTAGAGAGGCTGGCTATTCTAAATCTTTAAATTTTTATTTAATATGCATAATTACGTAAGTGTACCGTAAAGAGGGTTTTGTACGATAAATTAAGTTCAATTGACATTATTTCATTTACCTATTATAGTAAAATTAACTCATAAATAGTTATTTTTAATATGTTAACATCTAAATTTATTGAACGATTGATAATTACTTCGTTCATTTTTCTTGAACTTTGTTTTATTGCTGCCGTATTTCCACAATTAAATAAATTCCGTATTGAAATATTTATCAGTGGGATTATTTCATTTCTAATCATAGTTATTTCATGGAATTATGCCCTCTATAAAGAGTACACATAATTTATATGAAATTAAACAACAAAAAATCAACTAGGGTCCAGTAATATTTGCTGGACCTTTTTAAAATTACTGTGTTATGATAGGTTAAATATCTTTATAATTATGAATACAATTATTTACAGCAAACGGTCAAATACTTATATTTACGCTCTTTTTATCAACATCCTGTATATAGTTGACAAGGCTAAAAATAAGAGAAACAGAAAATGTTCATATTTACCTAACAAAACCATTGTGTCATCTGAAGAACTAAGGTCGTATATTGACCTTAAGTTTAAGTCCATAGAAAAGAGAATGGACAATTTAGAGAAAAACATTAATGATTTTAAAGGTAGGCAGGAAAATTTAACTAAAAAACTTGATGCGATGACAAGAGATATCAAGCAAATAAAAAATCAAATTACAGAATTGAATGAATTATTAGTTAATGATTCTGTCAGAGATTGAACTCAAGTTTTTGTAAACCTAGAATATTGAAATGGTATTCTAGGTTTTATTTTTTATAAGAAACATATTTGACATAAATTCGCAATCCCTTTATAGTATATTAGAACAACCTAACAAATCTTTAAATTAATATGATACAAGAAATTAGTAAATCAGACCGGCACAAAGAAAGAATTAAAGATAGAGATGGAATAAGTTCAATAAAACCAGAACATGATAATATCATTCTGGAGGTTAATAAAGAACTGGAAGAATTCCGCAGAGAATATAGAATTAAGAACAGAAAATCACAAATTTCTGCTGCTAATATCATTCTTACTGCTTAATTGTGCTTAAAAGCCCGTAATTATTTAAATTAATGGGCTTTTTAATTTTGATTCTCAATCTTGTAAATATACTACCCTATTAAATAAAAAAGGGGGGTTACTCCCACCTTGTTTTATTTATGCGGAACCGGCTGGATTCGCCCGCGCCTCTCGCCTCGTCGGACCACTCGACTCGGACTGGGCACCGCCTCACGATTTTTCTTGCTAGAAAAATATCGTTCCGGCGTTCGAAACCAGCACACAAGCCAACCCAGTAGGTCATTTTGAGAAATGAGCAGTTTACTTGTTCGGTTCCGCGAACAAAAATGACCCGACCAAAGTCGAGCTCGTTTTTGTAATCGCGGAACCGGCTGGATTCGAACCAGCGAGGGTTTTAACACCCTACATCTTTAGCAAAGATGGACCTTCAACCACTCAGACACGGTTCCAAAAAGACTAATTTACTTTAGCATACTTTTGTATTTTTTCCAGTCATTTATTTTTTGTAGATGTTTGTCGTTATTTGTGCCTATTTCTTGGATATATTTTAGAACATGTTCACTATTCTCAATTCGTACATCTTTTTTATCTTTTGTTATTCTTGCCTTATAACCAAATTCATTCAACGTATTTAAAACCGAAGAAATAAGAGGTTTAGATGCACTAGTGAAAGCAATTTTTAAGTATTTGTATTTCTTACCATTAGAAAAATATGTATTTGTATAAAAACACCCGTCTGTATCTATAAGACCACGCAGACATTCTTTAGAAAATTCTTTGTTTTCTTTTATCCAAATTGGTACATCTATTTGTTGCTTTACTTTATTACCTAAAACTAAACCAATACTTTGGCAAAAATCAACAAGTTGCTTTCTTTGAACAACAATATCTATTGCGTTAGCATATTTTAATTTATGAATTTTTGGGTCAATTCTGAATAAGTGCTTAATTAATTTAACTATGTAATTTTTATATTTTACTTCTTTGTTTGAAAGAGTAATGTGTATGTGGTAAGGTGCCACACCACCGTCACCCAACATAATGCCTGTAAAGGAAGCTAGAAAATTATCTTTTTTAGGGATTCTTATTGGCATTAAAGACTGAAACCCGCGTGGATTTTTCTTGTATTTACCTGTTTGTTCTCACCATTCTTTCCATTTAGTTTTTCTATATTCTTCGTTTAATGCGACTTTGCCGTAAATTTTGATTCTATTTTTACCGCCCTTTCTGCCACTTTTTCTTAAACGTTCTTTTGTGTCTGTAATTGTATATGATGCAGGTATTGGTATTTTTGCTATTTTAGATATTTGTTTTACTGTGTTGTATGGTATTGTAAATTTTTCTCTTTTCCAATCAGAAACAGTTCTTGTGCTTATGCCAAGTTTTTCAGATAACTGGATGTTGTTTAAACCAGAATGTTCAATTACTTTTTCAATAAACATTTTCTGAACGCCTTTTTTATCAAATTTTACCCTTTTATAT
>CAZUZL010000007.1:0-59088 GCA_964625065.1 uncultured Candidatus Saccharibacteria bacterium
AGTCTAACGAAGTCACAAACGTAGTTCTTCCATTCCAAGTAATCGAGCAGATTGACGAACCTCGTGAAGGTAAAGAGTTTGGAGACAAAGGAACACTCTTTGATTTTTCTGGTAAACAAATAACTGGATGGACCAACAAACTTATCTGGGGAGATAACAAACTCATTCTTTCTTCTCTCAAGAATGGTCCGATGCGTAAAGAAATTGAGGCTCAAGGTGGTCTCAAGCTTATCTATATTGACCCACCATTTGATGTAGGTGCTGATTTTTCAATGAATATAGAAATTGGTGAGAATGAGCAGAAAGAAAGTTTTACAAAAAAACCATCTGTAATTGAGGAAATTGCATATCGTGATACGTGGGGTAAAGGTGCCGACAGCTTTATTGCAATGATTTACGAACGTCTGAAATTGATGCACGAACTACTTGCAGAAGATGGGAGTATTTATGTTCATTGTGATTGGAGACTAAATAGCTATATGCGTTTAGTGCTTGATGAGATTTTCGGTAAAGATAATTTTCAAAGAGAAATAATATGGACGCTTGCTGGCGTTTCAGGATATAAGAGTTTGGTTGATGGTTTTGTCAGAGGACACGATAGTATTTTGTATTATGCAAAGTCTCCAAATCATATCTTCAATAAAAAGTATCTTGATTACAGTGAAGACCAACTAAAGAGATTTTCAAAGATTGATGAAGAAGGAAGACGCTATAAACCAATAACTGCAACAAGAAGATTGTATCTTGATGATGCAAACGGTGTACCAATTTCGGATGTATGGTCGGATATTGCAAGTTTTCAAACCGTTGTTAATTCTCCAGAAATAATGGGCTATCCAACACAAAAACCTGAAAAACTATTACGTAGAATTATTGAGGCATCCTCAAATGAGGGGGACCTAATTGCTGATTTTTTCTGTGGTTCTGGGACTACTTTAGCTACAGCAGAAAAGCTCGGTCGTAAGTGGATTGGTACAGACCTTGGAAAGTTTGGTATTCATACATCACGAAAGCGAATGGTAGGAGTTCAACGAGAACTCAAGAAAGCAGGAAAAGATTTTCGTGCTTTTGAGATTTTGAACATTGGTAAATACGAACGAGAAAGCTTCCTCAATACTAACAATGATTTGCGTGCCGAAGAGAAAGCAAAACAAGCAGAACGAAAAGAAAAAGAGTTTATCAACCTCATTCTTTCTGCGTACAAAGCAGAAGCGGTTGAAAGCTTTGCTCATATCGTAGGTAAAAAGCGTGACCGTTTAGTTGCGGTTGGTCCTATAAACCTCCCTGTATCGTCAAAGTTCATTCGTGAGATTGTTGATGAATGTAAGAGTAAAAACCTTACGAAAATTGATGTGCTTGGTTTTGATTATGAAATGGGTATGAACTTCAGTGAATATGCTGATGAAGGTATTGATGTTGCGTTCAAAATAATCCCTCGTGAAGTATTTGATAAACGGGCAGTAGAACGTGGTCACGTGAACTTCTATGATGTTGCATACATAGACATCAAACCAATCATTTCTGGTCGTGGAAATATGAAAGAGCTTTCTATAGAGCTCACTGATTTCTCTGTGTTCTACAACCAAGACAACGGTGCTATTGATGAAGAACTCAAGGCTGGAAGGTCAAAAGTAATTATTGAAAACGGTCAGGTGCTCAAGGTAACAAAAGATAAAGATACTGAACTCGTATCACGAGAAGTCCTTACGAAAAAGTGGAGTGATTGGATTGATTACTGGGCGGTTGATTACAACTTTGCGGACCGAAAAGAAATCATCAAAGTCATTGAAGACGGTGAAGAAAAAGAAGTTTGGACTGGAGACTATATCTTTGATAACGAGTGGCAAACATTCCGTACCAAGAAGAACCGAAATCTTGAACTGGTCTCTGCTCCAAAAGAACTCCCTAAAGGTGACTACAAAGTTGCAGTAAAGGTCGTGGATATTTTCGGTAACGACACTACTAGAGTAATTGACGTAAAACTATAGGCTTATGGCACTACACAAAGATTTTCCAAAAGACCCATACGCAATTCTCAATCCTGAAATCAGGTGGTTTCCTGCTGATGAAGACTTGCGAGAAAAAGGATTTGAGAAGCTCATCCCTCCGCTTGTTGCTGAACTTCGCAAAAAAGTAAAAGCGTGGCGAGACAATAACTATGATGGTGCAAGCGAGACCTCAAAGGCACTTTTGACGTGGTGGTTCAAAGAAGAGCATACACTCTACAATCAAGATGGTTCTTCCTATAATTTCCGATACTACTTCTCCCAAAGAGAGGCTCTGGAGACCGTTGTATGGCTCTACGAGGTCGCTCAAGTCAAAGATAAGTACGATTTGATACGGTACAACTCTACAGGCGTTTTGAGCCCTCAAATGTTCACCGAGGATTGGCTTCGCTTTGTCATCAAAATGGCTACAGGAGCTGGAAAAACCAAGGTAATGAGCTTGGCGATTGCTTGGGCGTATTTCCATAAGCTTTACGAAGAAGGTTCAAACCTTGCAAAAAACTTTTTGCTTATTGCTCCGAACGTTATCGTATTTGAGCGTATCAAAAATGACTTTGAAGGAAACAAGATATTCTTCTTGGACCCCGTACTTCCCGATAACGGCTATATGGGTCAGAACTGGCAAGATGATTTTCAGATTACGCTTCATCTACAAGATGACCTCAAGAATGTTTCTGAAACTGGAAATATCTTCCTTACAAACATTCACCGAGTATTTGAAAGTGATGTACAAGATGCAAGTTTTGAAGATGAGGATACTACCGAATACTTCCTCGGCGATAAACCCGTAACCAAGACAAACAAGGGTACGGTTGATTTGGGAATGGTGGTCCGTGATATTGATGAACTTATTGTCATCAATGACGAAGCTCACCATATTCACGAAGAAAATGCGTGGCTCAAATCTATTCGAGATATTGATAATAAACTCAAACAAAAAGGTGGAGGTCTCTCGCTTCAGCTTGATGTAACCGCTACTCCAAAGAATAGTAAGGGCTCAATCTTTGTTCAGACAATCTCTGATTATCCACTTGTAGAAGCTATTCACCAACGAGTAGTAAAGCAACCCGTTGTACCTGATGAAGCAAGTCGTGGAAAATTGAAGGAAGGACAAAGTGTTGTGTTTACAGAAAAATGGCGAGACCATATCAATCTTGGTGTTGAAGAATGGAGAAAGACCTATAAGCAACTGGAACCGACTGGAAAGAAATCTCTTCTTTTCATAATGACTGATGACACAAAGAATTGTGATGACGTTGCTGACTACTTGGAAATGAACTACCCAGAGCTCAAAGGTGCAGTTCTTACCATTCACACAAATAAAAGCGGTGAGATTTCGGAAACTACTTCAGGACGAAATAAAGAAGAACTTGAAATACTCCGAAAGCAATCAAATGAGATTGATAGTTGGGAAAGTCCTTACAAAGTCATCGTTTCTGTAATGATGCTCAAGGAAGGTTGGGACGTAAAGAATGTGACTACTATTGTTGGTCTCCGTCCTTACGCTTCAGACAGTAAAATCCTTCCCGAGCAAACACTCGGTAGAGGTCTACGAAGAATGTATTTCGGAAGAGATGATATTGATGAATATGTAAGTGTTATTGGTACACCTGCATTTATGGACTTCGTTGAAAGTATCAAGGGTGAAGGTGTACTCCTTGAAAAGCGATTGATGGGAACTGGTTCAAAACCTATTTCACCAATGGTCATCGAGGTTGATAAAGAAAACGAGAAGAAAGATATTGAAAAACTCGATATTGAGCTTCCAGTAATGACAGCTCGAATACAGCGAGAATACAAAAACCTCGCCAATTTGGATGTATCAACTTTTGGAAATGAGAAGGTCAAGATAAAGACGTTCTCTGAACAAGAAAAACGAGAAATCGTCTTCAAAGATGTTGTTGCAGAAGAGGTTCATCACACCACTATCTTGAACGGAGACATTGAACCTAACTACCAAAGCGTAGTCGGCTTCTTTGCTCAAGCAATAATGCGTGAAATGCGTTTATTTGGCTGTTATGACATCCTTTTCGGTAAGGTGAAGGATTTCATTGCTGAACATATGTTTGAGCAGTCTGTGGACCTTACAGACCTCAATGTGCTCCGCAACCTTTCTGAAGTTGAGTACATAAAAATCATCAAAGATGTCTTCAAAAAGCACATCAATGAACTGACCGTCCAAGACAAAGGAGACACTGAAATCAAGAACTACATCAAAGTAAGTGAGGCACGTCCATTCGTTGTAAACGACAAATCATTCCTCGTTCCACAAAAGTCTGTGTTCAATAAAATTGTTGGTGATAGTAACTTTGAACTTGAGTTTTCTGCTTTCTTGGAAAAGTGTGACGACATCATTTCCTTTGCGAAGAACTTTCAAAATAAAGAAGCAAGTGCTCTCCGTATTGAGTACAAGAACAGTGAAGGCTTCATTGCAACTTATTATCCTGACTTCTTTGTGAAGGTTGATGACAAACAGGTGTACATTATCGAAACCAAAGGTCGTGAAGAAGATGATGACAAAATCAAGTTCGAGAGACTTCAAAAGTGGTGTGAGGATGTAAACGCACGCCAAAGTAGAGTTGTTTACAAGGCTCTATACGTCAAACAAGAAGACTATGAAAAAAATCCAGCTAAAAACTTCGATGAGCTGGTCCGACTATTCTCGAAATAGTTGGTGAAGGTGTGAACATTGAGAGCTTTATGGAATTACCAAAAAACACTAAAAAAGAAAGAGTAATTATCACCGAAGACTTCGTGCAAAATTGTGTCATTAGACATCTCGAAGAAAATGGGTGGAGTAAGTCACTCAAAAGCAAAGAGTTGTGGGAGCAAGGAGTTGATATAAAGGTTCGTAACAATAATTTTGCTCGATATTGGCTAATAGAAGCTAAAGGTGACCCCTCTGTAAAGGTTGTAAATCCATCTGGAAGTCAAAGTAGTAGTTTCAACTCGGCTCTAGGTCAGATAATTACCCGAATGCACCGCAATGGGGCTAGGGGTTATAAATATGGCTATAAGTACGGAATTGCTTTTCCATCTTCATTTCGAGGAATGGTCCTTCGCAAAATACCCTTTGATGTGATGGATAAACTAAACCTATATCTCTTTTTTGTTGATAAGAATGGACAAGTTGAAGAATTGGATTGGAAAAAAGTAAAAGAACAAAATAAAAAACTATGAGTAGCCCCTATGAAAAAGCACAAAAGAACCTAAAGAGGATACTGACAATAAAGGACCTCATCTCTCAAGGACTTGCTAAACCAGAAGAAAAGCAAGAGGCATTCAATCTAGCTAAAGAAACAGGAGCCTTATTTTCTGATGAAATACTCAAAAGAAAAGCTGATAAACAGTCAAAGATAACTGTATGGTCTGCACAAACAAGAGATGGGTATGTTTCTGCTAGTGAACATTCTCAACTCGATGGATGGATTGCTCTTATTCAAGAATACCTCGAAGCTAGAAAAATAAAGACTGATATTTCAAATGATAAAACACACATTCAATCTATTGTTGATGGTGAGGACCAACATATATTTATCACTGAAAAGGGCTCAAAAGAACACGCTCATCTGATTGTTGATGGTGGAACTGGAGAAATTAGAGTAGACCCAAAAGACCAAGCTCCGCATACCCTTATCAAGTCTATGGAAGCAAAACTTGAACTTCAAAATGGTGATGTAGTACAAGTCACAAAAAGTGCATTGAGTTTTGCTCAACCAAATGGTCCCAAACCAGACGTGCGAGCCTATACATCCAATAAAGATAGTTATTTTGTACTTGAGGTATATAACTCTGGAGATGACGACTTGGAGGATTTTGTTGTTACTGCATATTGGAACCAACCAGAAGGACCACAAGAAAGGGTTTTGACTGATTTCAATGAAGAAAATGATTATCTAGTGATGGCTCATCCGAAAAAATTGAATATGCTCAAAATTGGAACAAGAGTATATTCTCACATTCCTAGTATCAGTACAGATGGAAAAATAATAATACGTATTACCTGTAAAGGTATGAAAAGTGGTCTAACTTTTGAGAAAGAGTTTGGATTAGAGACAAAAAATAAATATCCTGCTCAATAAATTATGGAGCAAATGTCTCAAGAGGATAAAGACAGATTAGTTGCAGTTTTCGAATGGTTGCTAAAAGAAGACAAAAAGCAAAATCCAGAAAATTACATAAAATCTATACCGCCAGAGATAAAGCCTCCAGTTTCTCCACCGCTAAACTGATATAATCTCTCTGTTTAGTAAGTTCTGAAAGCCAAGCAATAGGGTCACAAAAAACAGGGTTTTTTGTGACCTAAACAAGCAAACTGCTTTGCTTGTGTCGGGGATATCGAAAAGCTTTTCGTTGTGTGTGAGAAATTATATTTCGAACACACCGAAAAGGTATACAGTCCATGTAATGGAAGATTCTCCGTTCGAGCACTACGACAAAACACCGCGAGCCGGGGTCGCGAACACTTATATAGAATTTGAACGTAGTGAAAAATTATATTTAGTGATTCGTGACACATGAAATTCTATTTCGAACACACCGAAAAGGTTGAATTGCGAATACTTGGAGTAATTCAAAGACGGACTGAGCTATGGCGAAGGAGTCGGGGTCGCGAAAATTTTGTTTTACAAAATTATTTGTGACCGATTCCTCGCAATGAAAAATTATATTTAGTGATTCGTGGCACACAAACACTTACTGTTGATTTTCTTTATAATCATTACACTTTGTATAACTGTACAGCCCTTATCACTTATTGCTATTAACTTTACGTTATAAACCCCACCAACATTATAGGTTTTTGTAGGACTTGAAATATTGGAATAAGTACCATCACCAAATTCCCATACAAATGATAAAGTTCCTTGGCTTAATGTTGTAGAATTAGAGAATACTATACTGCTTTTTGCACATAAAACACTACCATTCAAAGAGAATGAAGGTGTAGGCTTTGGATAAACGGTAATGTACTTTGAAATGGAGTCAATGCACCCATCATTACTAGTTGAAATTAAGGTAACCCTATAGCTGCCATTACTCGTATATGTTTTGGTTGGGCTTAGTACCGATGATATTGACCCATCACCAAATCGCCAGAAATTGTTCATAGTCCCACTTGAAATGGTAGAGGAATTTGAAAACACATAACTATTTCCATTAATACACTGACCCGTGTCGTTAATAGTAAAATTTGCGTGAGGTTGCGGAAATAATAAAACTTGCTTTGAAATGGATGCACTGCAACCATTACTATCGGTGAATGTAAGTGTATATGTTTTTGATGTATCCGCTATAATAGATCTCGTTGTGTCTCCGGTATTCCACAAATAGGAGCCAGTAAGATGAGAAGTAAGTATAGTATTATAACCATAACAGAAAGTTGTAGAACTGCTGGTGTCAATTTCGGGTTCTGGTAAAGAATTTACAACTACAGTAACGGGTAACGAAGTTTTAGAACAGTTTAATGTATTGAAGGTGGTTACATTATAGGTGCCTGCTATCTTCACAATAATACTCCGACTCGTGTCTCCAGTGGACCATTTATAGCTTAGAGAAACAGGTGCAGTTAGTTTGATAGAATCTCCTTGGCAGATTGAAAGAGAACCTAAGGTTGTTACAAAAGGATTTGGTCTGTCGAAACATGGGTTGACAATTACTTCTGAAATTATATTTCCAACATTATCGAAAGTGCGTTTTAGGATTAAACTATCGGGGTATTGCGTTGATTTTAACCTATCTTGTTTATCAATCAAATGAACAATCTTCTGCTGAGAATAAACGATATTATTTAAAAACAGGATGAAAAACAAAAAAACAGGTTTCATATTAATTTAATTTATAAGTTCCGAATATCCTAAATTGGCGATTTTTTTATCTGTGGAATTTAATTCTACCTGTTTTATTAATTCTGCCCTTTTTGAAGGTTTAGCATTAATGTTTTTAAGCCATAATTCTATATCAACGCCGTACTTTTTAAAGGAACTTGAATCCCATAATATAGCCTGAATTTGATCTGATTTTTTTTTTGCAGCATCAATATTAAGATATAAAGTTAAATCTAATTTAATTTCCAGAAGAACCGCTTGTAAATAGGAGTTGTGGCTTGATTTTGTTGATTTTGCATACTCGTCGATGACTGAAAGTACCCTTACTATTGAAATTTGATCTTGAATCGGTATTGGGAAACTCTCCCTAACTAATCTAATGATTGGATCCAATATATCGTTATCAATAATGTAGGGAATTGAAAATTGTGATTCGTTATTATCTCTGAATTCTACAACTAAAATCGGTCCAGCTAAACAGGCATTTATATCTTTCCCCATTTTGTTTCCCCATAACGAGTACATAACAAAATGGGGTCTATACTCTTCTATCCATGGCAACTTAATCAATTCAATACCAATTATTAGTGGCCCTAATCTTCTATATAATTTACCAGATGAGTATAATTTTAATTCTGGAAATATTTCACCCCATTTTTTAAATGTTATTTTCTTCATATTATTTGTCATATTTTAAGGCTTTATAGTCTTAATAGGGTATTTATCGAAATTTCTTGAGTATTTCATATATTGAGCATTGCCCATTGTTGCATCACCAAACTTAAAATCATAAATAGTATTTGAAATATTATCAAGTACATCTAGAAATCCTCTATTTCCAGCCCCAAATTTTGCATTGTTATTAAAATACACCTTTGTTTCTATGCCTCTATAACCATATAGATCCTGATATTCTTTAAGAAATTTAGTAGCATATTCATGCTTTGCAGTCCCAGCAACAGGGCCCACCCCCCCTACAACCCTTTCAGCTTCAGTTGCTGCTATTTTTATTAGTTCTTCATTTGTTAAACTTTTCAACTCTAACAATTCTCCACCATCCATAAATGTTGCCAGAGTAAAGGCGGTTTCCCAATTTTCTTTATTTGTTAAAGATTCGATCGCTTTATAATAGCTTTCCTTAAATCCCTTTTTCAATAGTGACCAAAAACTTACGTTTTCATTATCAGCTGTTGTAAACCCGCTAATATCAAAATACAATATTGGATTATTTAACGAATAAAGGTATCGATTCAAACTTTGTGGTTCAAATCCATCTCCAAATAAAGGGTCTTTGGTAAGGAACCGTCTGGTACTGGCATCATAATACCGAGCTCTGATATAATAGCACGAATCAGTTTCTTGTTCAACCCCAAACTCACCAAGAAAGGTAAATGGTTGTAAAATAGTTCCTGTTTTTTTACTCAATTCTCCATAAGGCAAATAGGTATATGTTGCCTTTACTGAATCATTATCATCGGTTATTGCTATCATTGACACATTGATTAGTAAATGGGTTTGAGTACAAATCTAAATACGTCACATAGCAAATATATTACTTTTAAAATATAAAAACACACCACTTATTAAAAATGGTGTGTAGTAAAAAGATTAATTTTTTACAATCATGTAGTAGTTGTTTCCTTAAGATCTGATACATAAAGCGCGAGGTCCATGGGTATACAGGAAAAATTTATGTAACTAACAAGAAGGGCATCAGCTCCATCCTGATTAAGGATTACGTTTTTCCCAAAATCATGCATGTGCCAATTTCTATGGACACTTTCCATTGCATCAGGTAAAAACAATTCGTAGGTACTCTGGGCTTTTTTCATGGCTTGTTCTGGAAGTTTCTTTTTGATTATTTCCACATAAGGCCCGAGTACATTAGTGACCACTTCCGGTGTGATTTCTTGACCTGTTAATTCAGCAACAATTTTTTTCATTAGGTCGCTGTTTCTGTACTCTATTGCTTCAGCAATAAGAATATCTGCGTAATGTCCGTTAGTCATATTATATTTTTTTAGGTTTTATTCACCATACCACATATTTAATAAATACACAATACTATGTTATTTTGACAATTATTACATACATGTTACAATAAATTCAGAAAATCATTCACCCTTTAAATTTATATTTTATGAATAGCCGATACGAAATACCAGAGTTTGACCAGGAAACGCCAGAATTTCCGGAAATTAGTCAGTTCCCTGCCTTAAAAAATAACCAACAACTTTCTGCAGTTCAAGAAAGAATAACTAAATTAAGAGCTGATTTAAAAATAGAACAGCTTGAATTTAAAAAGTTCCGTAAAGAAATCCAAGAAAAATGTTCACATCTAAATTATAAAAATAATCTGGAAGAGAACAAAACACCTTTTGGTACGCAAGTTCTAACTTCAAAAACATGTAACGAATGCGGATTTACTTGGTATAAACCGCACGGGCCTAAAGAAGAAGTTTGCGAATCTTGTTGGGGTGAAATGGAGGACTTAGGAAGAGAACCTGGTCAAGGTGGCGGTACATTCCACTATGAATGTAAAAAATGCCACCATCATGTAACCAGTACATAGTACTTACATAACATAAAACAAAAACCCGTGTTTTGCAACACGGGTTTTTTTATATTACTTTATTCCAGTTATTGTAACTTCGATAAAGTGTTGTCTGTGACCGTTTTTCTTAAAGTAGCGAGATTTTTGTTTGTACTTTATAACGTCGATTGTTTTGTTGCGTCCTGCGCGAGCAAATTCAGATTCAACTTTTTTGCCTGCAAGGTATGGTGCACCAACTTCAGTTTTTGTACCATCGTCTACTAGTAGAACTTGGTCGAAAACTATTTTGTCGCCAGCTTTAAATTCACCAGGAAGTTTTTCGATTTTAAGTACGTCACCAACAGCAACTTTGTATTGTTTGCCACCAGTTGTTATAACAGCATAGTTAGTAGCTGCTGCAGACTTTGCTTTCTTAGAAATAGGCTTTGTAACAGCACCTTCCTTTGCAGGGGCCCCGCCAGTAGTTCGGACAGGCTTTTTTACTATAGTTTTGGTTGTTTTTGTTGTTGCCATATGTCCTGCAAATATAGCATTAATTGTAATGTTTTGCAAGACCTTTGTTTTTGTTGTGTTTCCCCTCTCCTTTGTAAGGAGAGGGCTAGGGAGAGGTTCATGGTTAGGTCAACCTCTCTGCCTTACAGGCATCTCTTCTTAGTAAGGAGAGAAAAACTTCTCGATAAAAAATATAAAACCTGTTATACTATATTACATGGTTTCTCAATATACTTATAAAAAGCTTACCTGGGTGGACATGACAAATCCAACACCCGAGGAAGTTCGTGACATTGCCGAGCGTTTTACTGTACCTGCAGGCGTAGCCCAGGACCTGTTAACCAGTACTATGCGTAGTAAGGTAGAAGTGCACCCTGACATGGTTTTTTTAATACTACACTTCCCACAGGTTACCACTGGCAGTACCCCTACCCCAGACCATGAAATAGACTTTATACTTGGTCGTGACTACATTATAACTGTGCACTACCAACTGTCTGAACCACTAGAACGCATAACCCGTGCATTTGAAATACAAAGTATGAACAACAAAGTTGTAGCCGAACATGCTGGGTATTTGTTCTACGACATTATACGCGAGCTTTACGCGACTTCGTTTATACAACTAGAAACTATAGACAACGACCTGGCCCGTGTAGAACATGGCATATTTGAAAACAAAGAAAAGTTTATGGTGCGTCGCATATCAGAAGTTAATAAAAAGCTGATAGACTTCCGTCAGTCTTTACGTTTCCACCGCGAAGCGTTGCGTTCATTTGAACTGCCTGGTAAAAACTTGTACGGTGCAGGTTTTGCATACCAGATAGAATCTATAATGGCTGAATTTAACAAACTTCAAACCATGTTAGAAATACATACCGACCTGCTACACGACCTACGCGAAACAAACGACTCGTTATTGTCTGCTAAAACTAACGAAACTATAAAGGCACTAACAGTAATGAGTGTTATAATGCTACCGCTGACACTAATAACAGGTATATTTGGTATGAACGCAAACTTTGTTTTGATACACCAACCCAGTGACTTCCTTTTTGTTATAGGTGCCATGGTGGCAACTGGTGCTGTTATGCTATTATTCATAAAGGGCCGGAAATGGCTTTAACCCCGACGTCTAGTCGGGGCCCCGACCAAAGCGTCGGGGTACTCTAACTAAATTACCTATGGATATACATTTATATAACTCAAAAAGCCACTTATTAGAGGTTTTTAAGCCTAAAGAAGACAAGTCTGTCGGTATGTACACTTGTGGACCTACTGTTTACAGTTTTGTTACTATTGGCAACTGGCGTACATATACCCTAGCCGATTTTGCGTACAGGGCACTGGTACTGCAGGGTTACAGTGTAAAATACATAATGAACATTACCGACGTAGGCCACCTAACCGGTGACAATACCGGCGACGCCGACACAGGTACAGACAGACTTGAAAACGCAAGTAAAAAAGAAAACAAAACCGTTTGGGACATTGCTACATACTATACAAACGACTTTATGCGTGGTTACGACCTGATGCACCTGTCACGCCCAAACCAATTTGTTAAGGCCACAGACCACATAGCTGAACAGATTGCCCTAATAGAAAAGCTTGAAAAAAACGGACTGACTTACCAGATAACAGACGGTATATATTTTGACACTGTTGCATACGAGGCCCTGGGTTATACATATGGCGAACTTTCTAACTTAGACCACATACATGAAGGTGCGCGTGTAGAATACAATTCAGAAAAGAAAAACAACCGTGACTTTGCATTGTGGAAGTTTAATAACTCTGACGAGAAGAGACAGATGGAATGGGAAAGTCCATGGGGTGTTGGTTTTCCAGGTTGGCATATAGAATGTTCTGCAATGTCAATGAAGTACCTGGGCGAACAGTTTGACCTGCATATAGGTGGCGAAGATCTAAAAAGCACACACCACCCAAACGAAATAGCCCAGTCACAAGGTGCTACAGGTTGCGTACCATTTGTTACTACATGGATGCATGGTGCATTCCTAATGGTAGACGGTGGTCGTATGGGCAAATCTATGGGCAATGCGTACACTATAGACGACATAATTGCCAAAGGTTACAGCCCAATGGCACTACGATATTTCTACCTAACCGGCCACTACCGCACACAGATAAACTTTACCTGGGCCGCATTAGACGCCGCAAACAATGCACTACAAAAACTATTTGCATTTGTAGACAGTGTGCCTGTAACCGGTGACGCAAAACTAGACGAAGGCATAATAGACACTGTATATCAAGATAAAATGCTAACTAAGATAAACGACGACCTGGACATGCCAGGTGTGCTAGCAGTTGTATGGGAACTGATTAAGGACACCAAGATAGAGCCAATAAATAAAAAAGCCACATTACTGTGGGTAGACGCTGTGTTAGGTTTAGGTTTGGCTGAAGACCGCACCATAACCATACCGCACGAAGTTGCTGTATTAGTAGAACAACGCGAAGATGCACGCACAAATAAAGACTTCGCTGGTTCCGATGCTCTACGCGCGCAAATACAAACACTGGGTTATGAAGTATTAGATACGAAGGACGGCCCGAAAGTAAAGAAACTTTAAATATCTGAAAATAAAAAAAGCCTTTCATTTTTGAAAGGCTTTTATTTATTCTGTGCATCGAGTTCAAGGTAAAATGTAGAACCAAGGTTGGGTCCAGGAGATTCGGCCCAGGTACGGCCATGATGTGCTAAGGCAATTTCGCGGGCTAGGTATAGACCCAGACCACTACCACTACCGTTCATTTTAGACCCTTCACCACGAACAAATTTATTAAACAATGTTGAAAGTATTTCAGGTTTGATACCCATACCCGAGTCTTGAACAGAAAAAATTATTTTCGGTCCAACTTTTTTAACTTTAACTTCTATTGTTCCGTCTTTGGTGTATTTTACAGCGTTGTCGACAAAGTTTAGTATTATCTGGCGGATTTTTTCTTTGTCGCCTACTACAACGTGGTCTATACCCTTTTCTTCTGTGTATGTCAGTATTATACCCTTTTTGTTTGCTATAACGGCCATGTCGCGACTTGCATCGGAAACTATTTCGCCCAAGTTAAAAGGTGCCATTTCGTACTTCATACCACCGGACTCTATTTTGGTAACGTTCAGTAAATCCTCGACAATCATGGCCAGGTTGCGACTAGATTCGTTTATACGGTCCACTGCTTCTTTAGATTCTGTAGGTAGTGCACCAAACGAACCTTCTAGTAGCATAGATGCATAGCCACGTATAGCAGTTAGTGGGCTACGTAGTTGGTGCGACGCTAATGAAAGAAATTCTGTTTTAAGTTTATCTAGACTTTGTAGTTTTTCGTTTGCATCTTGTAGTGCCTTGTATAGGTATGCTTTATCCAGTGCAACAGCAGTAACGTCGACACAACTTTTTATCGAGTCGCGTTCGTGGTCGTTCATGCTGGTGTAGTCGCGGTTTAGACCTAATAGCAATATGCCTATGACTTTACGTTGTATTATCAGTGGATGCAAAACAACAGTTTTTATGTGCGACTGTTCTGTTATGGTTTGAAGTTTTTCGTCGGCCAAGTCGCCACCCCAGATGTCTTTTATGTCTGTTGTCATGGTAGACACACCACCGTAAACTGTTTCCTTCAGTACGGGCCTACCTTTAACTGGGCTAATGTTTATGTCATGAAAAAGTATACCTAGGCGTGCCATAGATTCCATTAACCGTGCAGACTTTGAAAAAGAAAAAGGTTCTAATGTGTCTTTAGTTTCGTCAAAAGAAAATATACCTACAACTTCCATGTTTAGGTCTGTGCGAACTGTTTCAGAAATTCTTTCAGACAGTGCTGCTGGGTCCAGTGTAAGTAAACTTATCTGGTACAACTTACGCAGTAACGAAAGTGTTTTGTTAACAATAGCAAGGTCCAGGTTACGTTTGTAAATTTCCTGTGTAACTTCTTGCAGATTTCCGGGGCTTTCTATTTCTTTTTTTGATCTAGAAAATATACCCATATATTATTGTAGGTTTGGTGGTACTTGGTCAGGTGTTAGGTCGGCTAGTAGGTCTTGTGCAGCTTCTTTACATACTTCGTTCGAAGCTTTACCGAACAGGCGTGCATACTGCGCAACAAGGTTGTTTAGTATTTCCTTTGGGTCGCCCACTAGTTCTACCTCGCCCTTTTTCTGGTCTATTACTTTAAAACCAGAAACCTTAACGGCCTCGCTCCAAGCAACCGGGCCAATAACCAGTTCCTGTTCGCGTACTATTCGTAATGATATTTGATCAAAGATGGTCATGATAATAATTACAAATTAAGATTGTTGAATTCTGTTAAATGATCTGCCGATGTAAAATAGTGCAACTGTCATTAAGAAGTAAGAAACAAAGTACATGTAGTCATTAGTACCACCAACGTACCATAAACCTCTGTATGACTGGTAAAGGAACATAAAGTCACAAATATATTGGAAAACCAAAGCAATAATCAGAAATACAATGGGCTTTTTCATTACACCACCTAATAAATCTCTACACATAAGTAATGCCAATAATGCTATAGAAACATAGATGGCTTCACCGAATGGGTAACCAAAATCAAAGAATATCTTTAGTTTATCTGTAAAATCAAATTCGTAACCCTGTAGGAAAAAGAAATAAGAAATCAAAAGTAAAGCAGCAGGTAAAATAAAAGCTAGTATTTTGCCATGTATTGATTTGAAAGAAAACCTTAAACCACTAACTTTTGCTAATAGATATACACCGTAAATGTAAAATACAACACTCCCGAAAAAACCTATGTCCCCAACAGATGGATATGGAACTGTAATATGCTGTATATATATGTAATACGCATACGCGGCTTGTCCGAAAAATTGAGCTAATAAACCAGCAGAGAAGAAAGATAAAGCACTGCCCATGTGGCTTTTTAGTCCACCCCATCTTTTTGCAAAAATAAAACCTGTAATACCACCAACTAAAGATAATAATGGATAAATTAAAGTAAAATAATTATTTTCGCTTGTATCTACTAAACCTCTAATGTAAATACTGACCCACCAAATACTCATTATAATAAAAAATGCTGATACGATTTGAAGCACGGGATTCTTTTTAAATGCGATTGAAAATGTTTCTGTCATACATATATAATACAGCAACTATATTTCTTTGCAATGCATAACTTGCCTATTGTTTGACTATAGTGAATTTTTTCAGGAAAAATTCTGGTTTAAATGAGTTTTTAGAGTAACGCAATTCTGGTAAACCTAAATCTTGTTCGTAATTGAGGTATTTTTTACCTTTTTCAATTAAAAATTTGCAATTTTGATTCAGTAAATACGAATAAATGCCTGGGTAATTAACATCTGCTTTAGCAAAATGCGCAACAGCATACTCGCTATTAGGAAGTAGTTCGTTTATACAAAAACCGATCAATTTTCCTTCTGAAAACAAACATGTTGTTATTAGATCACTGTTTTTAATTGAAAATATTCTTTTCAATGCTTCTAATTCGTTTTTAAATTCTAAAACACCGTCAGTTTTTGATTTGTTTTTTACCCAAGATTCGTCTAGTTTAAGTATCTGGTCTTCTAGTGTAGATAGTGTGTCGGACAAAACAACGGTGTTTTCAGAACATTGTTTTCTGTATCTGTTTATTAGATTTCTCTGTGTTTCGTATTTACCTCCGGCACAGTTGTATAAATCTGCTACGTTGTAGACGTAGTCAAAATTATCTTGGTCTGGTATTAATATGTAGTCGTCGTTGTCTTCGGGTATTTTAACTTCTTCATGTATAAGTTTAAGTTTTGCTCCGTCGTTGTTTTGGGTAGAATATTCTGTAAGTGTGTCAACAGTGTCTTCTACATTATTATTACCAATAAATGAATAAAAAGATTCCTTAGTTAGGTAGTCGATGAATTTTACAACTAAATTTCCATTTAACTTACTTATGCGCATTTCGCCGGAAGTGTCCCAACTCCACATACTGACAAAGTTAAAGTCAGAATATGGTGGGTATGCACTGGTAAACTTCTCTATTTCTTCTTTGTCAGATAGTTCTATTTTCTTAAATTCTGGAAATTCGGGTATCATAAATTTTTTGTACATAGATTATACCATTTTAGAAAACTAAAATCAAAAAGACCGCCACATTATGTGACGGTCTAAATCTTAGTTTTGTTTTATACAAAAAGTATAATACTGCCGATTACCATTATTGTTATGGCTAAAACCTTTGGTACCAGTACTTTTTTAGACATATCTTCGTTAACAATAGACGGGAAGAATTTTGTACCGATAAGTGTAAACACAAGTACTATTGCCGGTTGGAAACTACCAACTAGGTAAACCATAGTTACAGGCACCAATAGCAGTGCGTAGTTTGTTAGTAGGTTACCTATTATCGTAAAGCTTTCACTAAATGTGTTTAGAAATATAATTCTTAACCCACCTCGCTTGTTCATTGCTATGAATTCGTTACGGTATTTTGGTACTAATACATATAAACCTATACCTACTACACCTAGTCCAACGTATTCCCAGAAGGAAGACAGCCAGAAACTTCCGCTTATCGTTACAAATTTAAATATTACGCCCACAGTGGCCACCATTAAACTAGATAACAGCATGTATAATGCAGGCTTCCATTTAAATTTTCTTTTTTCGCCAGAAAAATCTATTGAAATAATAGTTGCGCCTACCATAACAACTAACCCGCCTAGTAGTTGGTGTATTGTTAGTGTTTCGCCCAGGAAAATGTAACCTAGTATAAAGCTAAATATAGGTATGGTTAGAAACCATGGTACAACTGCAGACACATCTTCTATTTCTAGTGTGTAAAGGTAAAGTATAACCCAGGCTATAGACATGCCCCCGGTTAACATTAGTAGTAGTCTGTCTGCTATAGAAACAGACATAACGCCGTGTGCGAATATGCCTATCAGTATTGCAACAACAACACCTATTAGACTTGAAAACAAAACTAGTCCACCAGAACTTCTTTCGCCGGTAGAGAACTTAGAAACTAAATATTGGTCAGATATGTTTACAAAAGACCAAAATATTAGTGCTGAAAATGCTATTAAAAACCATGTCATAGTGTGTAAATTTATTTATTGTTTATTAATTCTGAAAACTCATATACCTTAAACCTCGTTTTACAAAGTTTATTTCCACATCTTTCAGTTCAAACGCGTCAGTTAGGTATTTTATTATATATTCGTTGTTCATACCGTTTTTACAGGTATAAACATCGGCAGTAACAAAGCCCTTTTCAGGGAATGTGTGTATAGAAAGGTGGCTTTCTGCTATAACCACTACCCCGCTCCAGCCACCAGGGTCCTTTATATGGTTTGGTTCGGCAAAGTATACAACTGGTTCTGAAAGTAACTTCATGCCCAGTTTTGTCGGTAGGTCGTATAAAATACTTGAAACTAAATCTTTACTATTTAACTTTTCATAACTGCCCCCGTAGCCGTCTAACATTAGATGTTCCCCAAAATGTGTTTGTTCGTTTTCCATGTTTTTATTATACCATACGCAAATAGTTTGTAGACAATATGCTCTGCGTATAACTAAAGACAGAATTACAAAATAAATAATTTCATACTATTTGAAATTTATAGATTTATAAAATAACTTATTTTATTATATGTATTTTAACACAAATACACCATATAAGTCAATACTAAAAAACCCTTAAATTTAGATAAAAAAATTCCCAGACGTTGGACGTCTGGGATTGGTAGGAATTATTTCTCTAAAGTTAGACCAAGTAATTCTAGTGCTTCCTCGTACGAAACATTATCATTTATTCTGCTCAATGTCTTAAACTTTCTTTCGTACATAATATGTATAATAATATTTAAAGTAGGATATACCAATACCATTAAGCCTGGAATAAAATTTAGTCTTAAATCCATTTTAAGATAGATGATACTAGCGGACATAATTACACAGATTACCATTACTAATATTGAGCCTATGTTGGTCAAATTAGAGTACTTTCCTTTTAAATAAAGTAGGTTGGTTGTGAGGTCATTTTTTTGTTCTGGGGTCATATTGTTGAGTGCTATTAAATTGTTGTTGGATCTAATTTATATCAAAAGTCTACATTACTTAATTACCTGTGTCAACAGACATTAAAAAATTCCCAGGTGCTGAACACCTGGGAATTTTTAAAGGAATTTGTTTTAAATCAATCATGCACCTGTGTTGTGTATTGTCCCAGCACCTTTTTCTTTTTGAGACTTTTCATGAAGGTCTAAAATAGCTTCAAGTGAACTACAGTAGTTCTCGAGGATTTCTTCTGTTGGTTCCGTCTCAGAACTTGATGGGTTGATACTGACGCTGATGCTGCTTGGCTGAAACTTTTTTTGCAGCCGTTCAAAACGTTCCTTTAGTTCTGGGTTGTTTATTACTATCATATTTACGAATTTTTGTAACTATACAACACAACAACATTTTTTACAATCCTTCTTCCTTCAATTCACTTATCAATGCCTTTTGTTTTTTCGACAACGACTTTGGGAAGTTTATTTTTACTGTTACCAGCAAGTCGCCTCGGCCACGGTGTGCTGTTGGTACACCTTTGCCCCGGACACGTAGTATGTCGCCATGTGGTATGCCTTCGGGTATTTTTATTTCTATCGGGCCGTCGAATGTGTCCATTTTGTAGTTAGTGCCCAACAATGCGTCTGTAAGTGGTATGTGTATAGTTGTGGTTAGGTTTGCACCTTCGCGTCGGAAGTTTTTGTCAGATGTAACTGTAATCTGTATGTATAGGTCGCCGGTTTTACCACCACTGATTGCGTCGCCATAGCCGGACATGCGTACTGTTTGCCCATGGTCAATGCCGGCAGGTATGTTTATGGTTACTTCTTCGTTGTGTCGGTGTACGCCGGTGCCTTTACATGTGGTACAAGGTTCTTCTGGTACTTTACCCGCACCATGACAAACAGTACATGTTGCCTGGGTTTGGAATGTGCCCATAAACGAACGGTGGGTTTCTACAACGTGGCCAGACCCTTTACATGTGGTACAAGTTTTTTTAGCAGTACCAGGTTTACCACCGCTACCAGCACATGTGTCGCATTCGGCTGTGCGTGTAATGTGCACCTTTTTTTCTACGCCAAACAAAGCTTCTTTGAATGTCAGTTGCATAGACATCTGCAAGTCTGAACCCTTTTTCTCTCTACCGCGCCCGCCACCACCAAAGAATTCGCCAAAAATGTCGCCCAAGTCGCCCATGTCAAAGTTACCACCTTGTTGTTGGAAACCGCTAAAGTCAAAACCACCAAATCCACCACCGAAGCCTTGCCCGCCCTGTCCACCGAACTGTGGGCCGTCAGCACCAAACTGGTCGTACTGACTGCGTTTAGTGTCGTCTGACAGTGTTTGGTATGCTTCGTTGATTTCCTTGAACTTCGAATCATCCCCCTTGTTTTTGTCAGGATGGTATTGATGCGCAAGTTTATGAAAGGCTTTTTTGATCTCGCCCTTATCGGCGTTTTTTTCTACGCCTAATGTTTTGTAATAATCTTTAGCCATGAATTTTAAGTATAGTATGTTTAGACTACAAAGAATAGCTCCCATCGCACTGCTACCTATAATTTTCTGCTGAAAATTTAGTCGACTCGGCCCGGTCGGTCTGCGTCAGGCAGTGCTCCGGGACTATTCTTTTTCGTCTTGACCCGCAGGGAGCTATTCCTTGTCGCTTTTAATTATTCCTTCCCTTCTTCTTTTACTTCCGCTTCGTGGATTTCTTCTGCCTGTGTTTCAGGGGTTGGGTTTGCATTTTGTTCTTGGCCGGCCTTCATCATTTCCTCGCCGATTTTAGACATTTCTGTAGAAAGGTTTTCTATTGCCTTTTGTATTGCATCTTTGTCAGAACCATCCTTTACTGCACGTAATGCACTTATTTTTTCAGTTACACTTATTGCAATTTCAGCCAATTTTGGATTTGGAGTTGCACCTTCCTTACCCTCTGCATCTTTAACATCTTTTACTGCTTTTTCTGCAGAGTATATTGTCATTTCAGCAGTATTCTTCACATCTACTAGTTCCTTTTTCTCGGCATCTTCCTTTGCATATTTTTCTGCATCGTCTTGCATACGTTTAATGTCGGCGTCGGTTAGACCAGAAGAAGCTTCGATACGAATAGATTGTTCTTTGTTACTGGTTTTTTCTTTAGCTTTAACATTAAGTATACCGTTGGCATCTACATCAAAAGACACTTCAACTTGTGGCATACCGCGTGGTGCTGGTGGTATACCTTCTAGTACGAAACGGCCAAGACTTTTGTTGTCAGTTGCCATTTGGCGTTCACCCTGAACAATGTGTATTTCAACAGAAGTTTGGTTGTCGGCTGCTGTAGAGAATGTTTGTGAACGAGATGTAGGTATAGTTGTGTTACGTTCAACAAGTTTTGTTGCAACGCCACCTAATGTTTCGATACCAAGTGACAGAGGTATAACATCTAACAGCAACACATCCTTCACGTCGCCTTGTAACACACCAGCCTGCACTGCAGCACCTAGGGCTACAACTTCGTCTGGGTTAATGGTGCGGTTAGGTTCTTTGCCACCGAATAGTTTTTTAACTTCTTCTATAATCATTGGCATACGTGTTTGGCCACCAACTAGAATTATTTCGTTTATGTCAGACATTGCAAAAGGTGAAGCTTCCATTGCACGTTTTGTTATAGCAATAGACTGGTCTACATATGACTTTGCAAGTGACTCTAATGTTGCACGTGACATTTTCATTAACAAATGTTTAGGGCCTTCTGCACCTGACGAAATAAATGGAATATTTATTTCAGTTTCCATTGTTGTAGAAAGTTCTATTTTTGCTTTTTCAGCAGCTTCGTCTAGACGTTGTAGTGCCAAAGCATCCTTAGTTATATCTATGCCTTCAGTTTTCTTAAATTCAGCTGCGATCCAGTCGATTATTTTTTGGTCAATGTCGCGTCCACCCATGTGACTGTCGCCGTCTGTAGACTTAACTTCTATAACGTCGCCAGAAACTTCAAGTACTGACACGTCAAATGTCCCGCCACCAAAGTCGTAAACGACTATTTTTTCGTCTTTCTTAGAATTAAAACCATATGCAAGTGCTGCTGCTGTAGGTTCGTTTATTATGCGTTTTACATCTAGACCAGCAATAGCACCAGCGTCCTTTGTTGCTTTACGTTGTGCGTCGTTAAAATATGCCGGTACTGTTATTATTGCTTCGGTAACTTTTTCGCCAAGTTTTGCTTCTACGTCGGCCTTTATTTTAGCCAATATCATTGCAGAAATTTCTTCTGGACGTGTAAATGTACCACCCATCTTAACCTCTACACCGCCGTCGGTGCCAGCTTGGATTTTAAATGGCAATGTGCCTTGTGCTTTTTGTATTTCAGGGTCGGCAAAACGGTGGCCCATAAAACGCTTGATACCGTAAACGGTGTTTTCAGGGTTTGTTACAGCTTGGCGTTTAGCAAGTAAACCTACCAAACGGTCGCCATTTTTACCCATGGCAACAATAGACGGTGTTGTACGTGCACCTTCTATGTTTTCTATTATTTTTGGTTGACCACCTTCGATAATGGCCACCGCACTGTTTGTTGTTCCTAAGTCTATACCAATTATTTTACTCATAGTATTTGATTCTGCAGAATCACGTCGCGCAGTGTCCATTGAAGCGCGACGCTTTCTGATAATTATTTAATAATTTAAATTTCAATAAGTTTCAAGAGAGAATTCCTCAATTAGCTCCCTGTGAAAAGCTACCTATAATTCCTTGCTAGGAATTTAGTCGACTCGGCCCAGTCGGCCTGCGTCAGGCATTTCACAGGGACTAATTTCTGAATTCTTACGCATATTATATACCCACCTTTTATTTTTGACAAGTATTTAGCGACCGCAAAAGACTTGTAAAATACAATATACATGATAATATTGGTTTATGTCAAAAAGCGAAGAAAAAAGTACAAAAAAATCCCCTATTTCTAAGGCTATTTTAAAGGCCCTGGGCGATAAAAAGGTCTACGACCTGCTAAGTCTTAAGAACCAGATAAAAGGTGCCCTAGAGGCCAATACAGGCCCAAATAAGGTTGATAATAAGGCTGAATACGCAGTTACCCGTGCTGTGAAAAACCTGACAGATGCCGGTATGGTAGAGTCGCTACAGTCAGACAATATGGACTACGTTCGCCTAACCCGCGAAGGTAAACAAAAACTAATGTCGCTAAAATTAGACGACGACACTGTTATGGTACCCACAACTTGGGACGGACAATGGCGTGTGGTGTTACTAGATTTGCCTGAGACCCGTAAAGGCGAACGAGAGAGTTTGCGCTACTTACTTAAAAAAGCTGGTTTTGTTTGTCTGAAAAACAGTGCATGGGTGTCGCCCTACCCACTGGAACATTTGTTTATGAACATTAAAAAAGACCTCGGCCTAACCACAGAACTAATGGTACTAGTAACAGACACTATAGACGAAGACACACGCAAATATTTGTTCGAAGTTTTTATGAAATAAAATTAACAATTTCAACGACCGTTAGAAAGGTTAACTATTAACTCAAGATTGAAGAAATGATAATATATCTATATGAGTATTGTTTTTGATATATTAGAAAATTTAATGAAATTAGAGTTTCGATATAAAGGTGCTAGATTACCCTGGATAGATACCCCACGGTTTAATAAATATTCCCCAAATTCAGTAAAAGTATCTTTTTCGCGTCTTCATAAAAAAGGTTTTATATCGAGATCAGATGGAAATTGGATAATTACAACTCTCGGAGAGAGTTATCTAAAAAAACATAAAGATTCTCTAAAAATTTTTGATTACAAAATAGACAAAAAACAACCTAAAAATCTGATTGTAATGTTTGATATACCAGAGAATCAAAAGAAAGAACGTGCATGGTTTAGAGAACATTTGCAGAAACTAGGATATATAATGATACAAAAAAGTGTTTGGGTTGGCCCATCTCCATTACCTAAAGAATTTACATCGTATGTAAAGAAAATAGGTTTAAAAGAAAGTATCAAAACTTTTAAACTTTCAAAAGCATATACAAAATAGTTAACAATAAAAACGACCGTTTAAAGTGTTAACTTCGTACACAATAAAAAAAGTGCTGAAAATAAATTCAGCACCTCCGTTCTGGTTAGCCTCGCGTATCATCGAATAATGGCGCTCTTTCGAGCAGTAGAACTTGTCTCTGTTTCTATAATTATCAAGCGGGCAGAAACGTTCCTTTATCTTGATAATAAACTTTTGCGCCGGTCGTTGCCAACCCCTCTGCACCATAAAAGAATATAAATTTGGCAGCTATTAAATATATTACACAAATACCAAATTTAAGCAAATAAAAAAAGGGTTCGGTTGTTTGTAGCAACCTCCCTCTCTCTTCTCCTTTAATTAATCTAATTACCAAATAAGAGTTTATTTCAGTATAGCACTATTTATTTTACTGTCCAGACATGTGCCCGTGCTGGACGGATAACTTTGTCGCCCATTGTGTACCCTGACTGAACAATGTTTGCTATGGTGTGGTCTTTGCCACTGTCGTCTGTCGGAATGTTTTCGATGGCTTCGTGTAGGTTTGGGTTAAAAGACTCGCCCACTTTGCCAACCTTTTCTACTCCGTAGTCAGACAATGCCTTCAGTAGTTGTTGCTGAATGTATTCTATGCCCATACGCCAGTTTGCATCTACAGATTCCCATGCTGCCTTGTTGCCCATAGCCATGTCGAAACTGTCTAATGCAGGTAACATGTCTTCTACTAAACCGGTGGTTATGTATGCACGTAGGTCTTTACGTTTTTGTTCTTCGTCTTTTTGAAGGTTTACATAGTCGGCCTTGGTACGTTGCCAGCCAGTTAGATATTCGTCGCGTTCAGTGCGAAGTTTTTTTATTTCTGCACGAAGTTTTTTAGCTACGTCTTTGGCTGGTAGTGGAACGCCGTCTTCGTCAGATTCTACAAATGTAAGGTCGTCCGCCATGTCGTCTTCTTCTGAATATTGTTCTGTTGGTTCGTCTGAACTTGGTTTAGCAGAAGCCTGTTCGGTGGCAAATTCCGCCACTTCTTTCAGTTCTTCTATTTCGTCTTGAATTATTTCTTCTTCAGTATTCATATGGTGGTAGTATACCAAAAAAAATGAAATTTGGAAGTTTACTCCCCTCCTTAATCAAGGAGGGGTGCCACTCCTGTGACGGGGTGGTAACTGGTTAATTAATCACCACCTCCCCCTGCGGGTACTCCTCCTCCACAAGGAGGAGATTAACAAAACAAAAACCACTTTATATAAGTGGTTTTCTGTAATTTTTTATTTCGTCGTCGTCCGGTAGCACCTTGATATGGGTGCGGATTATCCTGCAAGAAGAACAATATTTCTTTGCGCGTTCTTGTTTGGCATACAGTTCATAATTCTTATGGGTATACCCGCAAGAACTGCACACATATGCCACGTGGGCATAGGGCTGGTTTTCGGGGTATTTCATTTTATTGATTTTTTCAATGATACCACGAATTTGGTAATTAAAAAACCCGCTTCGTTTAGACAAAGACGGGTTTTATTTTAGTCGTCATAACGAACAGGTCTGAAATCAAACATGCCACCACGGAGCGGTGTGTGCCAAGGGTCATGTTCTGAATCAATAGGTGTGTGGTCAAACATTGTACCGGGACGCCCTATATACAATAGTTCGTTTATACTTGAATTAAAAACTGTAAAGAAATCCATCCTGCTTATAACAACGTGAATCATCGAATCAAGGTACCTGTAAACGTAATCTTTAATAGCAGTGGGTCTAAGTTTAAACATTGTCTTGAAGTCCAAAAAGAAGTTTTCGTTCTGGCTGTTAGGTATATAAAAACTTTCAACCATTAGTATAAAATCCTCTGACTCTATATTCTGTTCAGTAAAATATTGTTCATTATACCGAATAAATCTTTGCAAGTCATTCAGAAAAGTATCAAATGTTTTAATGTTTTTCTTTTTGAAGACTATAGAATAAGAATACTTTATTGCATTGTGCGTTAGTTCTTTGTTATAGATCATTGCTAGTAGGTACATTTTAGTCCTCTTTTGCCAGTATATACCGACTATATAAAAAATGAAAGCACCACCTCGGTCTACGACCACTCCTCCTCCACAAGGAGGAGATTAATAAAAACCCCACGAATGTGGAGTTTTTATATATGTCGTAACGATTAACGTTTTGACCAAGTTGGAGCTTTACGAGCCTTCTTAAGACCGAATTTACGGCGTTCCTTGGCACGTGGGTCACGTTTTAGTAGACCTGCCTTTTTCAATGGAACACGTAGTTCTTCAGTTTCTTTAACCAAAGCACGAGTTATAGCGTGGCGTACAGCTTCGGCCTGAGAATGTATTCCCCCGCCTTTTACTGTTACTGTCATGTCGTATAGGTTTTCTACAGCACCGGCTGTGAATGAAGACATTGCAACTGACGCTAAGTCTGGAGTCATAAAGTAAACCTTTATGTCTTTGCCATTAACTGTACATGTGCCTTTACCCTTGGGTGTCATGTGTACGATAGCGGTAGATGTTTTACGTCGGCCGATAGCGCGTATGTATGTTTGTGTTTTTGTAGCCATAATATTATTCAGTCGTTGTAAGGTTTTGTATTATTCTCGACCGTAGTTTGTTTATCGGTAACATGCCGTATACAGCAAGCTTGATAGCTTCACCATAACCTTTTTTAGCAATAACCTTTTCTAAACTATCTGTTTTGAAACCACCTGGGTAGCCAGAGTAGCGTTCGTATTCTTTTTCAGTAAACTTTTTAGCGTTTATAGAAAGTTTAGATGCGTTGGTAACTACTACCTTCACATTTGGTACTTCGTTTTTAACGTAATGAGGACTGTTTTTACCAGCAAGTTCCATAGCAATCGCTGTTGCTAGGCGTCCTAGTTTTTGTCCTGTTGCGTCAAATGTTGTTGTTTTTGGTTCCATCCCGATTTTGAAAATTAATAATTAATTGTTTTGTAGAATTTTATATGTCCGTTGATTTTAAAACGGGACAGGTATAATTATACAAGTTGTATTACAGCTAAAGGTGCACCATCAGATTTACGTTGAGGTAGTTTGATGATACGTGTATAGCCACCAGTACGACCGATGTATTTTGGTGCAATATCGTTTATAAGTATGTTTGTTTCTGGTTCTTGGTTCATTAAGCGAGCCATGATAAGACGGCGGTTTGCCAATGTTGGCGCTGTTGCCTTTGTTATCAATTTCTCGACTAGTGGACGAAGTTCCTTGGCTTTGGCTGCGGTTGTTGTTATTTGTCCATGACGAACAAAAGAAGTAGCAAGACCGGCCATAAGCGCACGTCGCTGGTTTTTGTTTCGTCCAAATTTTCGAACTGAATTATGGTGTCTCATAAGTTTTTAATTATTACCGACTATTTAAGGCTAATGCCGTAGTCTGATAAGATCTTTTTAATTTCTAAAATGCCTTTTTCGCCGATGCCTTCTATTTCTAGTAGGTCGTCAGATTTCTTGCGGGCTATGCCACCAACTGTACGGATGTTTGCAGATGTAAGTGCGTGCAATGTACGTGCTGATAGACCGATAGCGTCGATGCGAGTTTTCAGTACTTCTGCCATATCTACGTTGTCTGTTTTTGCTTCAGATTCTGTTTCTTCTGCAACTTCAGCGGTTTTTGTAGCTGGGGCTTCTGTACGGTCTGATTGGAATTCTACAACTGCTTCTAGTTGTTTTATCATTATCATTACTGATTCTTCTAAAGCAACTTTTGGTGTTATAGAACCATCAGTTTCAATGTTAATGCGAAGACGGTTAAACTTGGTATTGTCGCCAACACGCATGTCTTCTACGTCGTAACTCACGTTACGAATCGGAGTAAACAATGCATCTAGTGCAATAGTACCTATTTCAACCTTGTCTTTGCGGTGTTGGTCTTTTTGTAAAAAGCCCATACCTTTTTCTAATGTTATTTCCATTGAAAGGTTTGCTGTTTTACCTGTAAGTTCACAGATGTATGCGTCTTTGTTTTGCAAAGTTGCTTGACCAGGAACTTTTATATCAGCTGCAGTAATTTTACCTGGGCCTTTAACATCTAGTGTTGCAACAACAGGTTCGTCACCTTCCATACCAAAACGTACTTGGCGTAGGTTTAGCAGTATGTTTATCACGTCTTCTTTTACACCTTCGATTACCGAAAATTCGTGGCTCACGCCATCGATTTTCACCGAAGTTATAGCAACGCCTGGTAGTGATGAAAGTATTATACGGCGCAAAGAGTTACCCAATGTATAGCCGTAACCTGGGTATAATGCGTCGATTTCAAAAGTACCTTTAACGCCGTCGTCTGAAACGATGCGAGGCTTTGATGGAAGTGTTATTGTGTGATGTAACATAATATTTTTTCTAAAATTAATAAAATAACGAGCAACCGGTTAGCGACTGTAGTATTCAAGCACAGTGTTAAAGTTCAAAAAGCCTTCGGTATTCTTAGGTGCACCAGTAACAGTAGCTTCCAATTTTTCTACATTGAAAGACAACCATGCAGGCCATGCGTATGACTTTAGTTTTCCAGCAATATCAGTAAACAGCGGACTTGATTTACTACCATCACGAACAGTAATGACGTCTTTTGCAGATATGTGGTGTGATGCAATTTTTATTTTCTTACCATTAACCATAATGTGGCCATGGGCTACCATTTGTCGGGCTAGTGCACGTGTATGTGCAAAACCAAGGCGGTAAACAACGTTATCCAAACGAGTTTCTAGTAGTTCAAACAATTTGTCAGTAGCAGTTACGCCTTTTGTTGTTGTTGCAACTTCAACATAGTTTGAAAGTTGTTTTTCAGAAATACCATAAGAAAAACGAACGCGTTGTTTTTCAAGCATTTGTGTTCCATATTCAGAAAGCTGTTTAGGCTTTTTGTCGCTTTTCTTGCGTTTAGCTTCAGATGCTACGAATTTTGGTGTTTGACACTTTTCGTATAGTCCGACGCCTAGACGGCGACACATTTTGTACTTAGATTTTGTTATCATATATTATACGCGACGAGGCTTTTTAGGTTTAGGTCCATTGTGTGGAACTGGAGTAATATCACGGATACCGGTTATTTCGATATCGTATGCCATAAATGCACGGATTGTAGGTTCACGGCCTGAACCAACACCCTTAACTACAGCGTCTACACTCTTGATACCAAGAGCTTTTGACTTTTCGCCAAGAGTTTCGCCCACTTTAGAAGCGGCAAAAGGTGTACCCTTTTTAGCACCACGGAAACCTAGTGCCCCTGCTGATGCTGCAAATATTGCATTACCTGACTTGTCTGTAACAACTGCCTTAGTGTTGTTAAAAGTAGCTTCCACATGAAGTGTACCTTCAGCAATTTTTCGTTTAGGAGTTTTACTAACTCGGCCAGTATCTTTTTTTGTTTTAGTATTAGTTGCCATATATTTTTATCTTATGTTTTTTCTGTCTTACGTTTACCACTTGACATTGTTTTACGAACGTTACCGCGGATTGTACGAGAGTTTGTTTTTGTACGTTGACCACGCGCAGGTAGTTTTTTCATGTGGCGGGTACCACGGTAGGCTTTGATGTCTTTCAAACGCTTGATGTTTGATGCAACTTCACGCTTTAGGTTACCTTCAATTTTATGACCTTCTACAAGGGCACGAATTTGGTTTTCTTGTTCGATGGTTAGTTCTGTAGCTTTTATGCCACGATCTATGCCAACTTGGTCAAGGATTTTGCGAGAACGAGCCATACCAATGCCGTATACGGCAGTTAGTGCATACTCTAGACGCTTTTCATTTGGAATTGTTATACCGACTATACGCATATATTTTTATTGTTTTTGTTTATGTTTAGGGTTCGAACAAATAATATGCAAATGGCCTGCACGTTTTACCATTTTGCATTTCTCACATATTTTTTTTACTGATGCTTTTATTTTCATATTTTGACTTATTTAACGCACGGCCTTAATTTACAACAGTATTTTCGAATTACACTGTTGCCACGAAAAAGGCAAAAACTTGGCCTTAAACTTGTATGGCCTAGTATATACTATTTATAATCTTTTGACAACCCTTGCTTTACCCCCATATGGGTCTAACAACATTTCCACGTTATCGCCCACCATAACCTTGATTCGGTTAAAGCGCATTTTACCTGCCAGGTAGGCTGTAATAGTAGTACCGTTAACGTCCACACGAAACATCGTGTTTGGTAGTGCTTCTATTACAATTCCCTTTACGGTTTCTTCTTTTGAATTACTCATGTTTGTATTTATAGTATACACACATTACTATTTAATGTCCACATGAATGCGTTCTGCCTGTAGTGGTAGGTACCTTTCGAACCATGGGTTTGTTTTAACTGTTGCCGAGTCAATGGTTTTAAAACCCATAAATATAGTGTCTACAGTGTTTTTTCTTACGCCAGTTAAGGCTTTTTTAAGGTCGTCTACGTTTACTGTCCAGTCTATTATGCCATTACCTGTAAACTGTAGTGCCAGTGTTGTGGTGTTCTTAGGGTCTGTAGGTGTTGATGTTAAAACTATGTCTGAATTTTCTATATTAGACACATTATACGCAGGGTCCATTAGTGTGTGTTCGCTATGGTTGAATATAAATTTTTCTATATCACGGTCGCGAAACAGATATGCAGTTAAAGTTGAACTTTGTATAATATCACGGACCGCAGTAGAACTTTCTTTTAGTCCAGCCAGAGTGTCTGTTTTGTACACAACGGCATTTTTGTAAATGCGGTATCCGGGTGGTATTTCTGCGTTTGCTTTTATAAAAATTTTGTTTTTAGCAGATTCCTGAATGTCTGTGGTTATACGATTCAGTTCTTCGTCGTTCATTGTATACATGTTTCCGTTTGCACCACCAACTATGCCCAGGCCTATAGTTTTGGCTGTTAGTAGTGTAGATTTGCTAGTATAGTTAGGAAATGTAAAAGTTGCCCCTGTTACGTTGTATTCGGCTCCATTTTTTTCAGCTTCTATTACAACTTCTGTAGATCCGGGTGTTATAACTGTACCTTTTTTTGTATACCCTGGTATTGTTGCTCCGTTTAACACAGTGTACCGAAAACCTGTGTTACTAACAGCAACACTGCCTTTTTTAAGGGTTATTTTCTTAGTTGATGCGTTGTTTTGTACTAATATAGAACCTTTAGATTTTTTTGTAGCTACGTTTTTTGTTCCATAGGTAATTGTTTGTTTATAAGTGTCTTCTACTACCATAACTTCAAAAGGTGTTGTGGTCGGATCTGTGTTGTTTCTGGTGGCTGTAAACGGGCTGTTTGTAAATGCATAAGGTATTTTCTGTGTTTGTATATTAACCTTGGCGTAGCTGTAATGGTGCCAAGTATATATACCACCGGCTATAACTAGAAACATAAAAACTACCCACATCCAGAATGTGTACTTTGTGGTTTTTCTAGATTCAAATATTTCCAGTTCTAGAGGTTCAAATGTTTTATTTGAAGTATTTTCAGATAGTGAACTAGCAAACGATTTGTCCTTTTTGATTTCATTTGTATTTTTAACAATGTCGCTGATTATCATTAGTTTATTATCGGGTGCATTTTGTTAATGGTCAGAGTATAAACTATCAACGCATAGTCGTGGTCTGTTATGTTTGGAGCAAAATTACAATATTCGTATATAGATGGTGCTGCAAATGCTGTAACTGAAAACTTACGTTCGGTTAGCATGTACTGGCTAAATTCTTCGCGTTTAACACAGTCTGTGTACCATAGTGTTAGGTCGCTTTCGCTAACAAGGAAAACGTTGTGCGGTAATGAAACGTTGTTAGATAACAGTACCAATAAATTTTGGAAGTCTTTAAGCCATTCTGTGCGCACTGGTGCCACTATTTCTTCTACATGGGCAGTTGTTGCACTGTCAGCATGACCTGTTAGTACACTACGCAATAGTGTAAACGCTTCGTTCTGGTTATAATTATATGCCTGCATTAGCGAACGTATAAGTGTGTTTTGCCCAGACGGAAACGAAGCCGCGTGTAGTAAAACATTGTCTTTTACTACGGCTAGGTCGGTAATTTCCCCACCGACATCTATCAGAATATAGTTTGGTAGGTCTATAAACATGTCGCGTATTAGGCCGTATGTGGCGCAAATATTGGAATGGAAATGTATATTTCTGTCGGACAAATTAATGTTTTTTTCTATGGCTAGTTTTATATCAGTGACAATTTTTTGTGGTGTTAAAGATATAAATATAGAAATATCAAAAACAATACCCTTCTTACCTATCGGGTTGTCTATGGCGTAACCGTTAACACGTGCGCTAGTTGCGTACTGTTCGATAATGGTCATTTCGTTGTACGGTCGGTAGTTTGTAAATTCGGTTTTCTGGAAAAGTTCTATTTCAGTTTGTATTGTTTGCTGTATAAAAGATTCAGTAATGGTAAAAGGTACATTTTTTTCTGTGTGTACAGTTCTACTATGCGACACATACCATGGTGTATGCAGAAAACAATGTACTGTTTTAGGCATAGATAAACCAGACGCAGCAACAAGTGCACTGGCCTGTGCAACTGTTTTTAGCATTGTATCTAGAAATAATGGAAAATTAAGTTCGTCTTGAACCTGCATGTACACACGTTCTGAAAATAATACATTTGGTTTTCCTTGAGTTTTGTTAGATTCGTTTATTTCAGCAATACAAACACCAACACTGCCAGAACCAATGTCAAAAATTGCAACGGTGTTTGATTTTGAACCAAAACTGAATCCCATAATGCATATAGTATAACATATTTAAATATAAAATTGTAAATTATTATACAAAAAACACCCTACCCGGGTGTTTGATTTGCAAATTAGTTTAAATTTATTTTTTACTTACTAATTTTTCAAGTTCTATAATGTCTTTCTCGATAGATTTTAATGCGTCTACGAAAAATTCTGGTTTTGTTGTGTCTATACCAATTGCCTTGAATATATTTTCAGGTGTGTCACTCTCGCCCGCTGACATAAATTGGTTTATTTTTTCTATATAGGTTGGGTCTTGTTTGTATTTATTATATAGGGCTGTACTGACTATTTCGCCATGAGCGTATGAATATACATAGAAGAAATAACGAATATGAGACCAACGAACAAATAAATAGCCATCGTCTTTAGTTAATTTACATATCGGCCCTATATACGATGTCAGGTGCTTATTCATAAGTTCCGCCATCTCTTCCTTACTCATAGACCCCTTGTCGTTTATGGTTGCATGTAATTCTTTTTCAAAATTAAACAATGCAATTTGTCTGAATATTGTCGATATACTGCCTTGTAATTTTTCAAATAAAGCAACGATTTTTTCTTTTTTAGAGAGTAAAGGAAATACTTCATTAAATACAAAATTTTCAAACAATGTACTTGCAACTTCGGCTACGGCTATAGTATGACCCTTGTATAGTATTGGTTGTTTTTTCGAAAACTCACCATGTATTGCATGGCCCATTTCGTGGCCAAGTGTTGTTATAGAAGAAAGTGAATCTGACCAGTTAAGTAATATATATGTCGGCACATTTATACCACCCCAACAATAACCACCTGATCTTTTACCTTGTTTTGAATATACGTCTATACGACCTTGTTCAAGGAAGTCATCAAATACCTTTACATAGTAAGGGTCTACTTTTGCAAAAGATTTTCTTATAATATCTACTGATTCTATATAACTAAATGAAGTAGAAAGTTTTCCACTTCGAGCTGCAATGTCAGTAAAATCAAGGGTTTTAAATCCTAGAATTTTTGCTTTTAGTTTGTAAAAACGTTGACTTATGTGAAAGTTATCTGTTACAGCCTTTACTAATGCCTCAACTGTCTTCTCGTCGTTCTGATATTCCATTACAGTTGCACTGTATGGCTTTGTAAATCCACGCAAATCGTCGCTGATTTTTTTATCTGCCACTATAGCGTTCAACTCGGCTTCAGCAAAATGACTTACAGATTTTAATTTTTCTGTAACTGCCTTATGAAGCACAATTCTTTCCTTTTTAGGAAGTTCAGGTACTATAGTTGCTGCTTTTGTTATCGGTATTTGTTCTTTCTTATGTATTACTGTTTGTGAATTCAAATATTTTAACTGGCTGTCTACCCACATTTGATGTGCGGGTGTAGACTTCAGTGCTAGAACCTTCTCTACTTCTTCAGATAGTTGATGAGAAGATTTTCTCCACAAATCTGTTAAAAAATAGTAGTAGGGTTTAAAATTAGCATCATTAAGTATTTCCTTCTGTAGTGGTGCAGGTATTTTACCCAATTGTAGTGGAAAAAACACCGCTGTGTTCATAGATTTAGTAATATTCTGTAAAACTAGATTACGTTTTGATTCCGCCTTAATATTAGTTGCGTCAATGTCACGAATAAAAGCAAGGTACATATACGGTTTAGAAGACCCGACAATGGTTAAAGTTTTTTCGTAGTCTTTTAGTGCTTTCAGTAATGCAGTTTTGTCTGTAGTATATGCAGTATTTTTACTGTATTTTTTACTAAAATCTGCACAAGCTTTTTCAATAGATTTTACGTCTGCGTCTATCTGTGGGTCGGAAATGTTTTTATAAAGTAAAGTTAAGTCCCATTCTGTTTTCAGTGTAGATTTTTTCATTTTAAGTTAAGTTTTTAGAATAAATATAATTAGTCTTTAGGTGTTGAATATGGTTTTACATATCTTTCTACAAAATGCAGTGCAATAAGTATAAATAATGTAAACAGTGTTGAAATAATAGCTATGCTAAATAGTCCAAAACCACATGCCATACCTATACCTATAGACACCCATAACCCTGCAGACGAAGTTAGTCCAGAAACATCGCTGTCGCGTATAACTATCAAACCTGCACAAAGGAAACCAGCCGCAGATACAACTTGGGCTGCCAAACGTAGTGGGTCAAAGTTTGTTACACCTTGGTACTGACTGGCAACAACCATAGAAATAATAATAAATAAAGCCGAACCCATAGACGCCATAGCATATGTGCGCATACCGGCGGTTTTATGTGCTAGGTGGCGTTCGATACCGATAATGGTACCTAATATAACAGCTAACCCTAATTTACTAATAACTAAAAGCGTGGTTACATCTAAAAAATTTTCCATGTGTAAATTATATCATTTACACAGTTCGCGTACAAATAAAAAAACCCCAAAAGGACTGTACTTTTGGGTTTTTTGATGCTAAATGGCTATTAGTAGCACATTTGGCCGGTAATAGTGTTAGTTTGTGTTGTCACTTCTTCAGCAACAACTACTTCCTCAACTACATGACCTGGCGCATTGGTGTTGTATATTCTATTCATCGAACTAGGGTTTAGAATTGGTATATTACATTGTTTACTATGTTTGTCAACATCTTATGCAACTATACCCCCACCAACACAAACTTCACCACTATAAACAACAATAGACTGGCCGGGTGCAACTAGAACTGGATTTTCGAAAACAATAACCGCTTCTGTTTCATTATTTATATGAATTTTACAAGGCAAATTTTCGCCATGGTAACGTATGTTCGCGGTATAACTACCAGGTGTTGGACCGCCGGCAGAGCCCTGTGGGAAAACACCTAGTTCGTCATTAGTTATGTCTGTGCGCCATATAGTGCGAATTACTGGTATATGTGTAGACTGTCCGACTGTTTCGTTTTGGCTGTCGGACGCTGTAATAGTGTTGTTTGGAATGTCCTTAGCAACAACATAGTAACGTTTATCGTGGTCAGTTTTTTCTGTAATGGTAAAACCATGTCTTTCACCTAATGTGTACAGCAGTGCGCCGTCGTGGTGGCCAATAATATTTCCATCTACATCTAACACATTACCGTTTTCGGTTTTTATGTAGTGTTGAAGGAATTCCTTCATATCAATCTCGCCCAGAAAACAAACACCCTGACTGTCTTTTTTAGTTGCAACAGGAATATTATATTTTTCAGCTAGTTTACGTACTTCTGTCTTCGGTAAATGCCCAACTGGAAACAGTGTATGTGCCAAGTCGTCAGACGTCAGTGTCCATAAGAAGTAACTTTGGTCTTTGGCTGGGTCTATGCCACGTACAAGCTCAAAGGTACCAGGTGTTGCCTGCCCGACTGAGTAGTCGTTCGGGCGGGGACCGCCGGATACCCTGCGGGACAACACCTGGTTCTGCACCTGTGCATAATGCCCAGTGGCAATATAGTCTGCACCATGTGCCTGCGCAAAAGCCCAGAAAACACCAAATTTTACTTCCCTGTTACACATTACATCTGGGTTTGGTACACGGCCTGCGCGGTATTCCTCTATCATGTACATTGCCACGTTGTCGCGGTATGCAGATTCACCATCGCATTCTAAAAACGGTATGCCAAGGTGTGCGCACACACGCATGGCGTCACGGCGTTCGTCGCGCCAGGTGCACTGTATAAAGTCTGGTTGCCATGTGCGTATAAACACACCAGTTACGTCATAACCAGCATCTATAAGTAGTGCAGCAGAAACAGAACTGTCTACACCACCAGACATACCAACAAAAACTTTTTTACCACGTACAATAACATTCTGGTATTCTGCAGAATGTTGGAATGTTCTTTTTCCGCCAGCTGGCGGATTTATTTTTTTAAATATTTTACTTAGCATTAATAAGGTGTGGGTATAGTTCCATCAGTGCACGTGCATCTGCCAGTGCAGTGTGTGCATTGCTGTTTTTAATATTAAACCTTTCGCATAGGTTACGTAACGAATATTTTTCTACAGTTTCGTCGTTATAGAAACGTGTAAATGCCATAGATATAGTGTCTAGTTTGTGGAAATACATAGAACTTTCTATACCGCAGGTACGGTAGGCTTTGTCTATAAAAGAATAATCAAAACATGCATTGTGTGCTACAAATATGCAGTCTTTAACTTTGGCGTCAAACATTTTCATTGCTTCTGATAGTCCGTATGCAAATATCCATTCACCTGCATCGTAACCGTTTACACGTAGCGCCTGTGCGTCTGCTGTTTCTATATGTTCAGGGCGAATTTTATATTCAAATTCGTCGACGTGTTTTAGTGTTAGAACACCGTTTTCCCAAACTTGTTCAGCAATAACACAACCAAGTTGTATTATTTCCTGTGTATCTGGGTTAAAACCTGTAGTTTCTACGTCTATAAATGCTAAATTATGTTTTTTCATCCCGTTAGAGATAGGAAGCATTAAACATGTTGTATGAATATTGCTTTTTATCTTAATTAAATATTTTTTTACTAATAATATACCCTGTATGTGCTTCCGTAGGTCTTTGTGCCTTAGGTAGTAAAATCACGTATGCTTACCTTGTTGTTTATGGTTAAAGTAAAACATATGTAATCTCTAACGGGATTCATTCCATCTATTGTATATATTTTTTCTTATTTTTCAAGTGTTCTGCATATGTAGTTGCATAATGTGCAACACCAGCAGAATCGTGCAGGTAGTATAGGTAGTCAGTTTTTTGTGGGTTCAATGCTGCGTTTATAGAACTGATACCTGGGTTTGATATGGGTGTTGGTGGTAAACCGCGGTTAACATATGTGTTATATGGCGAATCTATTTTTAAGTCCTTCAAAGTAAGTTCACTACTTGATTTGCCTAGTAAAAAGTAAAAAGGTGCGTCGACTTGTAGTGGCATGTTACGGTTTAGTCGGTTATATAGTATGCCAGATATTACAGAACTGTCGGCTGCGCCAACGGCTTCACGTTCTATTATAGACGCCATTGTTATAACACTGTCTATTTTAGTTTTAGACATTCCGGTAAATAGTGCGTCTGTTTTCTTTGCAAAATTTGTCTGCATTTTTTGTATCAAGTCGTCTTCGTTACGTGACGGAAACACAAGGTATGTGTCTGGAAACAAGTAGCCTTCCATGTTTTTTGTTTTTTCCAATAGTTGTTGCGCACTACAGTGTGGTAGTTTTTGTCCGCATAGTTTTGCTATGTCAGATCTGGTAAAGCCTTCGGGTATTGTTATTTTAATTCTATCTGCACCAAAGTCGTTGCTTATAAACTGGTTTACAACTGACAGTAGTGGTAGAGGTTTATCAAAAAAATAGTCACCGACTGTTATACGTTTTTCACCACCACTAGCTATAACAAATATTTCAAACAAACGCGCAGAATTTACAACATGCATATCCTGTAAATGCTGGCTAATGGTAGACAGTGGTTCGCGTGTGCTAACTGTTATAACTACAGGCCCAGTAAAACCTTTTGGTGCTTGTAGTGCATACCAAACCACACCTAATATAAAAATACAAAAAACCAAGAAAATAAATGTTTTCCTTGGCTTTTTGTATTTAACTGGTTCGGGAATCGGTTCCATTACCTGTATTGTAGCATTAAAACGGCAAGTTTCCAGGGGCCTCAGCTTTCTTAGACTCGATACGCTTGAATGTAGGTGTTTCAGATACTTTACCAGGTAGGTGGTAAATTGTAGCTATTTCTTCTGTTGTTAGTATCATCGGTGTAAGTTTTGCAGGAATGTTTGTTACATAATGTTTAAATTCTTTGAAATCAAAATGTGGGTAGAAATAGTCGCGTGACTTGGCCAACCTTAACAAATTCTTCTTGCCTTTTAGTGGAACTTTACCTTGCAGGTCTTCCCAGACAAAGTCTTTGCCACCTGTCATACCAACTGCCTTGAAGTTGTTTAGTTCTAACGAATTGTATTGGCGTATAACGTTACCAAAGTTGCCCGACTGGTTTTTGTTTAAGTTTTCTTTGTTAGCGATGTATATATAAACTATGCCTGTGTCGAACGCAAATTTGGTTGCATTGCGTTCTAACGAAGCTAGTATACGGCGATCTTGTTCAGACATGGTTAGCGGTTTGCCATCTTTGTCTACAAACTTTGCCTTGAAAGCTTTTATTTCTTCTTCGGCAAGTTTTGTCCACTTTACCATTTCTTTTATTTTTTTAGTTGGGTCTTTTTTATCGGCAACCTCAACTTCAAAACGCTTAAGTTCTGCCGGTTTTATTATAACCTGGAACCAAGCTTGTTCTCCCTTACCTAATGAACCCATCCACTCTATCATAGGTATCAACGGGTCTATTTTTTGTTCTTCTTCTAGTGTGCCCACAGCTTTGTCCAGGCCGTAGTCTATGTAGGTTTTAATGGGCCAAGGGTCTTTTTTACCGTCAGCTTTTGGGTCAAAAGCTAGTGTGCCACCGAACACGTCTATAGTGCCGTCTGGCGTAAAGTCTGGCACGGCTTTGGCATAGTCAGACACTTCAAATATTTCCACTTGCGGGTACTGTGCATACATTTGCGACTCTACCATTTCTTTAAACTTTGTCGGTATTCGTGCAAAAAAATGTATATGCCCTTCTATAGAAACTATTTCCAACGAGGACCATATAGGCTGTTCGCCAGCCCAGTACTGCTTCATCCAGTTACCTAAACCACCACCCTGGTACAGTGCGTTAGTTAAAAACATTTCCATGGCCATAGGCGACTTATGTACTTCTTGAGGTACTTTGAATTCTAACATTGTCCACGATAATGTTTGGAAAAAAGCTTCACGTACATACCAAAGCCAAACACGAAATGCAACAATAATCAAAACAACAGGTGCCCACAGGTGTGCAGTGTTGTATATAAATATAAATGCATTTTGTAAAACAAGCGACGTTGTGTTCATAGAAACATTGTACTACATATTACCGACTAATGGTAACAGGTATTTGTATTGTTATGGGTTGTTCGTTGTCAGAGTTACGAACTATTATAACTGCGCCAGTAGTTTGGCTTGGACGTACTAAACCAATAGTAATATTAAAACTACCAGGTATGTTAGAAGTTATGTTCAATGTATTTGTCAGCGTGTTGCCTTTGCCGTCTACTACAACTACAGTACCTATGTTGGCCATGTTGTTGTAGTTGTCTGTTGTGCTGTTCCACCCACAGTTGTTGTATATACCAGAAATGTTTATAACACTAGAAACTTTAGCGTTTTGCACCGGTGATGTAACTGCAATGTCGCAGTTTGTAGATGCACCAGTTAGTATGCCGTTACCACTACCACCGTTTGGCAGTAATGTACCTAATGTAAAAGGTTCGTTGTTGCCAGATTTGAAACCAGAAAAAGGTCTGGTAACTCGGAAAAAACCAACTAATATGGCAACAACAAACACACCAACTAAAATAATAACAACATTACTAAACCCCTTGTACGATTTTGTGTTCATGTGTGTATTATACCCCGTAGTGAAATTTTTTAAAAGTATAGTATATCTATATTTATAAGTATTGTGAAATTTACTACGGGGCAGGCCTAGTAGTAAAATTTTTACAAAACAAAAAACCGCTCGATGAGCAGTCTTTCGCGTTCATTCTTCAATTATATTACTTTATTTTATAATAATTTGAACTGATGTCCCAACCTATTAGTCCGTTACCGAACCGTCTACGTAGAGCATCAGAAGTTTTGTCCATGTAATCGTCTAGGGTTTCAGGTGTTTCTGCACCTAATGGGTTCTTGTATTCGAACCCTATACCAAATTGATCTTGTGAACATTTTCGAATGTAAAGCGAAAGATAGTTTTCATCTTTTGCCCACTCTGTGGCTAATATTTCTAGTTCTTCTTTTGTGACTTTGCTGGTAAATTTCCATATACCAAGATGGTTTTGTATTTTTTGCATAAATTTGAATTGAAATTAATTGAATAAAACTGAAATGAATGAACTACTGTATTATATACCTTTTTACTCGGTTTGTCAATCATATTAATTGCCTAGGTCTTGCCTCGTTATTTTTTAAATGTGGTGTAATAAAAGAACCCCCGTTAGGGAGTCTTTTATATAGTTTAGGCTAGTGTGTACTGCCCTGTTTTGTTTTTCTTGAAGTATTTTGGGTTTGTTAGGTTAACTAGAATTGTGTTTTTCTTAAGGTAACGTTCTTTCATAACTGCGTCCACAATGTCTTCCTTAGTCATTGGGCCGTTTTTCTTTAAGATTTCTTTGATAACTTCACGAACTACACCCGCTGTGTAACCCCATTCGCCTAGTGCATATACACCACGGCCAACTAGTACAAAACGTTTGTCTTTGATAAGTTCGTTGTGGCAAGTTGCAACATGAGTTTTCTTGCCGAAAGTGTCAGCTATAGCCTTGGCAACTTCACGAAAGTGCATAGGTGAACCGTGTTTACGCATTACTAGGTATGCATAGTCACGTATACCGCGAGTTTTAACATTTGTAGAATCTGCCTTACCCCATTCGCCTAGAGGGTTTTTACTAATTTTCTTAGATATAGACAACCAACGACGAGCTATTTCACGGGTCTTGTATTCGTCTGCAATGTCTTTCATTACACCGATAAATGTGTCCACTATTTCTGTTTCAGAAAGTAGTTCTTCGTCTGAAAGTTTTTTGTAAAGTGTTGAAAGTGAATCGTGCACACTGTTAGCTAGTTCACTGTCTATTGTCCAACGGTGGTGGAATGCCTCGTCTTCTTTATGTTTTTTAAAATATTCACCTAATACAAGATAGAAATGTAAGTGGTTTTGAGTGTTTTTGTCTTTAGCAAGAGCTTCTAGAAAATCTTTTTCATGTACTAACGAACCATGGTTTTTCATTACGTCACGAAGTTCATCAAAAGTTTTTTGTTCGCTTTTGTATGCATCTGATTTACGTATAGTAGATAGTGCTGCATTTTCGATCTGACGAACACGTTCACGTGTTATGCCATATGTTTGGCCGATAGCTTCAAGAGTCTTCGGAGTAGCGTCTGCACCTAGTCCGAAACGGTGTGACACAACATCAAAAGCACGTTCCTGAAGACTTGATAATATTTTTTTAGTAACTTGTTTCGGTTTGAAAGTAAGTTGTGCCATATCTTAGTTATTCTTTGAATACGTTAATAAATTGATTTTCTAATACCCATGTATCGTATCACATCCTGGAAATAAGTCAAATTTTTGTCAAGAGTCTGTGTGGTCTAATGTATTATTTCTTGCCGTTTTTTGAACGAAGTGTTTCGGTCAAATATTGTTTTCGTAAACGTACACTTTTTGGTGTTATTTCTAGATATTCGTCGTCAGACATTGTTTCTAGTCCACGTTCTATTGTCATTCCGTAAGCTGGTTTTAGACTTATTGCGTCGTCTGTACCAGATGCACGGAAGTTTGTAAGTTGTTTACCTTTGATTGGGTTTACTACCATTTCGTCGCCCTTAGTAACGTTACCTACTACCATACCTTCGTATATGTCGTCACCGTGTTCTACATATAGTATTCCGCGTTCCTGCATGTTTGCTAGTGCATATGCAACCACCATACCTGTCATCATTGATGTCATCGAACCAACTTCGCGTTTCTTAATTTCACCTGCATAGTCCTTAAACCCGATAACACGTGAAGATAGAATTCCCTCACCCTTTGTGTCGATCATAAACATACCACGGAAACCAAGTAGGCCACGTGTAGGCATTTCTAATACTATGCGTGTTAGGCCGTTTTCTTCGCGCATGTTTGTAATCAAACCACGGCGTTTTGTAAGTTTTTCGATAACAGTACCAGAAGATTCTGTTGGTACGTCGATGGTTACTTCTTCGAAAGGTTCAAGCTTTTGGTTACCTTCGTGCTTGATAATAACTTGTGGTTGAGAAACCTGCAGTTCGTAACCTTCACGGCGCATGTTTTCTAATAGAACAGCCACGTGTAGTTCGCCACGTCCTGAAACTTTGTACACTTCTTGGTCAAAGTCTACCTTTAGACCAACGTTTATTTCAAGTTCACGTTCCAAACGTTCACGTATTTGACGTCCAGTAACAAACTTACCTTCACGTCCGGCAAATGGTGAATCGTTAACAAGGAAGTTAAGTGTAATAGTAGGCTCGTCGATAGATATAGCTGGCATAGGCGCAACTGTTTCGTCTAATGTTATAGTTTCACCGATGAATACGTCAGGTATACCGGCTATAATACCGATATCACCTGTACCCAACACCTTTACTTCTTTACGTGCTATACCTTCGAATGTAAACATTTTAGTAATTTTACCAACACGTGTAGTACCGTCTGGTTTTTTAACAAACAGTTTGTCTGAATCGTTTATATTGCCTGAATAAACACGCACGATAGCTAAACGGCCAAGGAAGTTGTCATAACCAAGGTTAAAAACCTGTGCTGTGCCAGGACCGTCATGGTCGCGACTTGCTACAGGTACATCTTCTAATATTAGATCAAGCAACGGTGTAAGATCTTTACGTTCGTCTGTAAGGTTACGCATAGCTACACCTTCACGGCCGATAGCGTAGATAGTTTTAAATTCGATTTGTGCTTCAGTTGCACCAAGTTCAAGGAAAAGTTCCAATACGTCGTTGTGTACACGGTCGCAGTCAGACGCTGGTTTATCAATTTTGTTTATAACAACAATAGGCTTTAAACCAAGTTCCAAAGACTTCTTCAGAACGAAACGTGTCTGTGGCATAGGGCCTTCCTGGGCGTCTACAAGCAGTAGAACAGAGTCGATAGAACGTAAAACACGTTCAACTTCAGAACCAAAGTCCGCGTGGCCTGGTGTGTCTACAATGTTGATTTTTGTGTCTTTGTATATAACAGAAGTGTTTTTAGAATAGATGGTTATACCACGTTCTTTTTCCAGATCGTTAGAGTCCATTGAAACACCTTCAGCAACCATGCCTTGTTGTTTCATTAATGCGTCTGTTAATGTTGTTTTTCCGTGGTCAACGTGCGCAATGATTGCAATGTTTCGAATTTCCATTCAACAAGACTAACACAAAAAACTGAATTTGACAAATATTGTGGAAAACTATAGTTGTTTGTTTTCTAAAATGGTATACTTATATACAGTAACCCTACGTGTCGGCATCATACGGTTACCTTATAAACATAATTATAATTTTTATGAAATCATTACACACAGTTACATTTATTTTACTTGTTATCGGTGGATTGAACTGGCTACTAGTTGGCGTGTTCAGTTGGGATGTAGGTCAAATATTTGGCGGACAAGGTGCACTTATATCACGCATCGTGTACATATTGGTTGGTCTTTCAGCAATTTACGAAATACTTGGTCACAAGTCTAGTTGCAAAGAATGTTCAACTAAACCTATGCAAGGCGCAGCAATGTAATTCATTGCATTTCGATAGAAAAATAACCCTACATTTGTGGGGTTATTTTTTTGCCACTATTATCGAACAAGGTGGTATGTTAAACAGGTAAAAAATATCGTAAACTTTTTTAAAATACTTTTCTACAGTTTTCTGCATAGTTAAACTATATTGGTGGAATATTATAAACATACCACCGTCTGCTAGGTTGTTGTATGCATTGTTGCATACTGTGTCACGTTCATCAGGTTTCAAAAAAGAAAAAGGTATGCTGGTTATTACTAAATCAGCTTTTTTACCCTGCAAATTTTGTTCGTAGTTAAAATCTTGGGCAAAACCACGAACTATAACTATACGTGGGTCGTTTATTGTTTTTAGTATGTCTATAAAGTTTTGGTTTTGCTCTACTATGTATAGTTTGCCTGTAGGCGACATCTTTTTTAAAAGTTCGCGCGTCATAACACCATTGCCGGCACCTTGTTCTACAACCACAGACATATTATTAGGTAACAGTCGAGAAACTTTTTTAATTAAAAAATACGAACTAGGAAAAACAGCCCCTACGCGGTAGTCGTCTACAAATTTTTGCAGGAAAAACTTCTTTCGTATGTCTGTAATTGTTTTTAACATATATTAAACACCAACTATAGCATAAAACAGTGCCGAACCACCAAATATATAGACTGCACATATAATGCCTTCACCTACTAATACTCCTAGTACAAACTTCCCTATGTTTACTCGTGCTGTACCTGCCAGGTAGCATATAACGTCTGTTGGTAAAAAAGGTGCCATGCTCCACACCACTATAACCGGTAATTCGTATTTAGACAGGTATGCACTACCTTTGGCAACTAGGGGTTTATATTTTTCTTTTACAAAACTATCTATATGTAAATATTCAAAGAAATAGTACACACTGATAGAAGACACCACTATACCAGCTAGTATTATAAAATATAAGGGTACAGGCGGTATAAACAGTAACCCGACTATTATTAAAATTGTTGAGGGTATCAACGTAAAACCACGCACAATACCTAACAGTAACAATATTGCATATGCCCATATAGGTGGTTTATTTAGTAAACTTGTTATCAAAGACTTTACTAATGGTGCATTAAACAAATATGTTCCAACAAATAAAACAACTAAACAGAACCATAGTATTAATATAAATCTTCGTCTTGATTTCATATATTTATTGTAACATATATGCATTGCATAATAATGTTGTTATAATATATAACATGACACGAAACATAAACCGCGAACATAAAGAATCTTTAAAAACTCTCGACAAAGTTGCTCTATTTATAACTAAAATAGTAGGTACCATGTGGTGTGCTATAGCATTTACCATATTGGCACTTATTAGTTTACCTGAAGCACTACATAACGGCACAGGTACAACTATATCGTGGATTGCTCAGACTTTTCTACAACTAGTATTACTATCTATAATCATGGTTGGACAAAATTTACAAAGCAAACATTCTGAATTACGGGCAGATGCAGACTACGAAACAAATTTGGAAAACAAGAAAGACATTGAAACACTGATGGCCAGACTAGATGCAATAGAAGAAAATAAATTAAATAAAATTTTAGAAATACTAAAAGATAAATAATATTTTAGTTAACAGTTTGACCAGCAACATCAGTTGTTGGTTTTTCTGTAGATTTAGTCAGTGTTTTACTTTGTATGTCAGGCAAATATAGGTCTAGTTGTTCGTTTATTTCACTGTCTGTAATTGTGGTTGCGCTTGGGTCTTCTGATAAATGTTTCCAAGGTGGTTTTTGTCCGTAACCATATGTACCGAATATCAGCACTGGTGTACCGTATGTGGCTATTTGGTCTTTGGGTGTCAGTGTCCATTGGTTTACCCAGTCGTATATAAACATGGCGTCAGCTTCAAATAAACGCACGCACGAATGACTTGCTGCATAGCCAGGTAGTTCGTATTGGTGTAAAGACATGCCGTCGAAATTTGCAAAGTTAACATTCCACGGCATTATCCATGTGTCGTCTATATTACTTATTGTCACCTTCTGTTTCCAGTTTGCAAAATACAGTTTACTTGGTGTTTGTGTTGCCTTTTTGCCTGTACTTACAGGGCCCCAACGTACTAACTGACCGTTTTCATACAAACCAAAAGCCTGTACACGTTGTGACACAAAAATAAACTTTGATATATCTTTTATTCTATCAATACGTGTTGGGTATGGCGACAATGCCATCATGTCTACACCTGTCCAGGCTGTTGGCACAGACAACACTGCACCTTTCTGTATCTTGTGCATATTAATGCGGTTTAAAGCTAAAACCATGTCAACATTTTCTTTACCAACCGCATAGGTAATTTCTTTGCGTGGGTTTGTGCCCATAGTTATTGTTGTGTATTGAATGTTTAGTTCGGGTTTTGTTTCAGGTTCTGCTGTTTGTGGTTCTGGGTCTTCTGCAACATTGCCTACATTGTCAGCTGGTTGGCTGGGTTGAACTTTTTCTGAATTATTTTTCAAGTAAAAAAACACACCAGCGACTATTAAAAGTCCGGTTATAATTATTAAAATTATTTTTCTACCGCTATTCATGTGCTGATTGTAACACGGCTTGGTTCTAAAACAAAAAAAAGCATAAATGTATTTGAAATATGCATAAATATAATAACCATAGGTAGTCAGACTATTAAACTTTTATATTAGTGGTATTGGTACATGTGTGTCATAACACAATAAAATGCTGTACATTGTCAAATATAGGTATACACTTAAATTGTAGCAAAGGTATCTAATCGAAGATATATATTCCGAGACTCGTTAAACCTGTCGACTAGGGATCAGTTAAGATTCGACCCTATTTGGAAAGTATCTAGAATGTGTTACTTTTAAATTCGCTTTGCTTCGGGTAATTATGAAGCCTGCCGATGTCCCCTGTTGGGACCGCAGTATTAATCTAATAGAATACAAATATATGAAAACTTATTTTTCTAAGGTAACGAACCGTTTCCTTGTTCAAACTGGCCTAGTTGTTAGTGCAATAGTACTAATGGTGGCGCCCGTTATAGTTAGTGCAGCTACATTTAACATTTACCTACACCTAGGTTCACGTAATGCAGAAGTTACAGCACTACAAACATACTTGGCCCAAGATGCAACACTTTACCCACAAGGTTTAGTTACAGGTTACTTTGGTCCAATGACTAAGTCTGCAGTTGTACGTTTCCAAGCTAAGAATGGTTTGGTTGCAGACGGTCTAGTTGGTGCAGCAACACGTGCAGCACTTAATAGTAACGGAGTTGCATTTTATGGCGACGCACCAATGATCTACAATGCATATGTTAGTACTAGTAGAAATAGTGCAAATGTTATGTGGAATACAAATATAAATTCTTCAGGTGTGGTTTATTTTAGTACATCTCCACTTACATTAGGTGAACATGAAAACTCAGTAGACATCAGTGGATATACAACAATGACTGATAATGCACAACGCACATCACAAAATGTATTACTACAAAACCTACTACCAAACACAACATATTACTATACAGCTTATGTAACTGGTAACAACGGTGTTGTCAGTATGACATGGCCAACTACATTCCATACAACAAACTAGTTTAGTTGTTATAGAGTAATATAAAAACCGTCCGGGGGGGACGGTTTTTATATTTAGTTAATATGTATTTGGTCTGGGCATTCGTCTTTGCGGAATTTAATCCCATACACCATAAACGAATTTACTACAATCATAGCTACAGAGTGCAGTGTTGTAGCTATGTTGTATGCCTGCAACGAAAACAGTGTCAGTATGTGGCGTAGTACGTTCATGCCATATAGCATCGGCATTTCTGACTTGGGGTGGTGCCATGTTTTACCCAGTGTTGGTATAAATGCAACCAGGTCTATAGAAACAACAATTATAACCGATATTGTTGGGTCTTTTGTTAGCGCCCACGGCACTAAACCCAGTAATGCAACAATTAGAAAATATGTATCGGTTTTTTTAATGTTTTTAAAACCATACCGCAAAGAAAAGAAGAAAATAATAAATGTAAAAACTTCTGCACACGCTGTTGGTATAGCACCAACACCAGCGCCTTTAGTTAAGGCCCCAAAAAAAGTTACACCTGACACAATGGTCCATACTAACCATGTATATGGGTGTGGTTGTATTTTTCTGCGAACAACGTCGCGTAGGTATGGCACGTTACCTATAATGGCCATTATTGCTGCAACTATAGCTATGGTGGGTTTCATTTGTATATTTTAACACAGAAATTATTTAATTTAAAAAAATATTATTTTTAAAACTAGTATTTATAGCTATATGGGTATATACTGTATATATTATGACATACAACATACACCCACTTTTTGTTCACTTTCCTATAGCATTGCTGTTTATATATTCCATTATCAAGGTTTTGCCTTTAGAAAAATGGTTTGCAAACGTTTCTTGGAAACACATTGAACGCGCATTACTGGTGTTCGGTACACTTGGTGCATTTGCAGCCATGACCACCGGCGAAATTGCAGAACACATGTCTAAACCTAACCACCAGTTAGTAGAAATGCATTCTACATTCGCATCAGCTTCTACATGGATATATGCAATACTACTTGTGGGTGAAATTCTTGCCATAACACTGCCCCTTTTACAAAACTTTTTAGTTAAAATACCAGCTGTAAACAAATTTCTATTATTTATTCATAAACTAATAACCGACGAAGTTTTTTCAGCTACATTAGCTTTCTTAGGTCTAGTGGCGATATCTATAACAGGCCTACTAGGTGGTGTTATGGTATTCGGCACATCTGCAGACCCAGTGGCTGGTATAGTACTTAAAATATTAGGTATAGATTTTTAATTAATATTTTAAAATAAAAACCATTTCAATAATGGTTTTTATTTTGGTTTGGTTGTAATACAAGGTATAATGTACCGACATGAAATATTTAAAGTTTCTACCAGTTGTAATATTTCTTCTAATTCCCTTTTCTACCTATGGGGCTACTTCTACTGTTATAAAATGCCCCAAACCACCTAAAAACCAACCGGTGGTAAACTACTTCTTAACATCATTCACTGACCCTACTGAAAACCTACAAAACTATATACCCCGCGACTTGGTTTTAGTCTCAGACATAGATACATACAACTACAGCCACTACTGTTTACGTAAACCAGTTTACGACGCATTTAAACGCATGAACAAAGCATTAAAAAAACAAACGGGCATGACGTTACAAATCCGTTCTGGTTTTAGAAGTTACAAAGTTCAAGAAAATTTCAAGAAAATATTTGGTGGTCTTGCAGCCAGCCCTGGCAGATCTGAACACCAACTAGGCACAGCACTAGACCTGATAGGCACAACACCCGGCGAGAAACTTGCCGATTCCAAGGAATACATTTGGTTAACACAGAACGCCGCAAAATACGGCTTTGTGCAGTCTTACCCAAACGAAACTATAAACGAACCTACAGACCCTACAGACGGTTTAATAGCAAACCTACAGGCCACGGCAATACAACCAAACATAAACAATACGCCACCTGAAAAACAGCCCGATGTAACAACTGGTGAAGCCTGGCACTGGCGCTATATAGGGGAATCTACAGCCATGGCTATGCCTGCTGGCGACCTGGGTACATACTTAGACCAAGTTAAAATCAACCAAATAAAAAAGACAAATAAAAAACCTTAATATAAATTAAGGTTTTAGCGCCGGCGAGCGGATTCGAACCGCAAAGGGGGTTTATTATTTTGCCACCGTCCAGGGTGCTTTTATGGCTGTAACCGGCTTTTGTTTAATTATAAACCTTTCTTAGTAATATGCACAAGCACTGTTTTCTGTAGTAATACTGCCATTAGTTAGGTCTGCAACAACACTAAACTGTTTGTTGGTAGTCGCACAAGTAGATGAATCTGTGCCACTATAAACTGTGTTTTGTTTTGGTTTAGTACCTGCCTCAACTTTTTTCAAATACGCGTTTGTTGCAAAACTAAAATTGTTTTGCGGGTATGCTTTTTGTATTGCATCTGTGGCAGACTGGCGGGTCTTGTAGTACAAAATATCTGCAGGTGTAAACCAAGTAAAGCTACCACTGAACGCCAGTGTGTCTACAACACTGCGTACTTCATCGGCAGACAGATATATACCACGGCGTATGTTTAATGCGGGGTAAGTTTTGTCACCAGATTTTGTTTTAATTATAAAACTGTCTGTTGTGCGTAACATTGCCCAACCTATTTTAATGTCGTATGTAATACTGAAATACTGGCCACTACTAAGTTTGTTTACCTGTGTAGTTACTGGTATAAAATGCCCGTTAATATATTCGTTAGTTATATTGTTCTGGTACATTTGTTCTTTCTTCCATACATCGAAATAAGTTTTACAAACTACATCTGTACATAGTGGTTGTATTTCAGCTGTAGGCAGTATTTCGGGTGGTGGTTCTGTAGGTGGTGTTACAGATGCAACTGTGGGTGTTTCTGTAATTGGTGGCTGTTCTGTAACCGGTACAGTTGCAACTGTTTGTGTTTTTTGTGTATTAAAAACATTTGTAACATTTTTAACAATATTAGTAACAGCAGGTATGTTTAACATTTTAGTTTGCACAGCATACATACCACCGGCAATAACTACAACAACAAACACACCGGCAAACAAAACAAAGTTTCTAAAAGTGTGTTTTGTTTTTACTGACTGTGTGTTGTTTACTGTTTGGCCAGCATATGCACCTGAATTAAAACCACTGTTTGCACCTGGCTGTGCGTATGCATCTAAACTTGAAAAACTTGGTGTGCTTACACTAGCAACATTTGAAACTGTTGGTTGTTGTACTTCAATTTTAAGCGTAGGCATAGGTACTATGTTAGGTATACCAGCTGCGGCAAAGCCTTCTTGAACATCTACATTGTCCCACCCGGCACCCAGCAGGTCTCTGGTTATAGATTCTTTTGTAGCACCTTGTTTAATTTCATTTAAAATAAAATCTATCAATGGTTGGTTTGTCATATGTAAAATTATACCACACATATTTACAACTTCTATATTTATACACACAAAAAAGTGGATAACGTTTATTTTTTGTTAAATTTTGAATATGCACATTGTTACTGTATAATCTTTACATTATTAAATAATATAATTACACACATATGACTACATGGAAAATAGACCCTGCGCATTCTGAAATAGGTTTTAAAGTTAAGCACCTTGTTATATCTACAGTAAAAGGTACATTTGGTAACTTTGACGCAGAAATACATTCAGAAGGCGAAGAATTTGAAACTTCAACAATTAGTTTTACAGCACATGCAGACAGTATAACTACAAACAACTCTATGCGTGACGACCACCTTAAAAATGCAGACTTTTTTAATGTAGCCGAATTCCCTACAGTCACATTTACCTCAACTGGCATTACAAAAAACACAGACGGTACATATGCAGTAAACGGCGACTTTACAATGCATGGTGTAACAAAACCATTAACACTTGCTACAACATACAACGGTTCTATAGTAGACGCGTACGGTAACATGGTTAAAAGTTTTGACATACACGGTGCCCTACACCGTTCAGAATTTGGTTTGGTATGGAACGCCCCGTTAGAATCAGGTGGTGTTGCAGTATCAGACGAAGTTAAACTAGAAATAGTTGCAGAATTCAAAGAAGTTAAATAATTGAATTAAAAAAAGCCCGTCGTTAAAACCGCCGGGCTTTTTTGTTTATAAAACATTATAAATTTGCTACAATACATAAACATATTTATGACTACGAAAACAAACTACAACGGTACAGTCCACAACCTACCTGCAGATTTTAAAAAGGCTATACTGGCAAAACCCAAGGTGCAGGCACTGTGGACGGACATCACCCCACTAGCTAGAAACGAATGGATATGTTGGGTTACTTCAGGTAAAAAGGCAGAAACCCGCGACATACGCATAATCAAAGCCATATCTAAACTCTCTGGTGGTATGCGCCGCCCTTGCTGCTGGGCTGGGTGTACACACAGATAAACAGTTATAGTTTTAAAAATTTAAAAACCTGTTAAGCACAGGTTTTTAAATGTAAGCACTTTTCACTTATACGTAGACATTAACTTTAGAATTTGCTTTTGCAATTGATTCCAAAATTATTTTAGAAGTGGATTGGTTTTGATGCAATATTCTTTGTTCTAATAAATAAGATAAAGTTTTTGTTGTTTCCTTTGCTATTTTATTTAAACAATTTTCGATAGAAATTGGAGTTTCTTTACGGTGCATGTCATTTAATTCATAACAAACAATACCCCAAAAAGTAAAACCACTTTTATCAAACTTCAAAACATCACCAAGGTTTTTTCTTCCTAATAGTTTTATTTCTGGGACAATATTAGAACGAACAACAGAGCCAGTAAAACTTTTTACCGCGTCTTTTACATAGAATTGATTGTTCAAGTCGTTATAACCACAAGATGGATAAGTATATATACCGTCTGTGTTCATGGACAAAACTATATTTTTGTCTGTAGTTAAATGGATTGACTCCATGTAATTTTTTTTAATATCCAGTATCATATATTTAATGTGTTTTTAGATTTACTCAAATACTACACCTTTATACAGATGTGTCAAATAAAAAAAGGGCTACGGAATTGTAACCCTTTTTTGTTTTGAAGATAACCTACCACTAACCAAATTAGTCGAGCCTGTAAAAAGCACATTCTCAACTGTATTTGCAGTTCAAAGCTTCGGTGAGGGCATTGCGAGCCTTCTTAAATCGTATGCAGTATCTTTCGAATCAGGTTTGCAACAACGATCATTCGCTACCTTAGCTGTTGATTAGGGCTTTTACCCTCTCGGCATATAGATCTTTGTGCCTTTCAGTTATCGTTCAGATACATGACTGAACAAACGAACCTACGTCTGGGTACGATATTACTCCTACCGTCAATTTTTGTCAAATAAAAAAGGTTACCGGTGTCCTGATAACCTTCTCGCAATTAGATGTAAAACAAACCCGGTGAAATATGTATGTCATCGCCGAAAAATAGCCACGGTACAATTGTTCTCTTGGAAACATTACCCCAACTGTCGATAAAAAACATACTTGTGTTGCCTACTTGTCCAAGATTATTTAATATCAAGAATTTATGAAGTTTCGGTTCTCTGTTGTCTGCCATTTGCATAACAATATCGTGCCCTAAACTTTTTCTATTTCTAACAACAAATAAAATCTGTTTTGGTGTTAAAACCAGATGTGAAACGTCTGAGTTTTCAGGCGACAAATAGTTTATAAAATCTGACTTTTTCATTCTTTCTGTTAGTTCATAACACGAAAGTGTTCTGGGTGCAGTTTCTGGATAGTTTTTAGGCAGTTCGTTTACAATATCGTACTTATGTCTGTATTTACTACTAAAAGGTCTACACCATAAAGCAGACCTGGTGGATGCGTCTTGTGCTGGTATGTAAAGAGCGTTATCTTTTACTAATTTTATTATGTTTTCTGAGCTATTCATTTTTACGTTGTATTAGTTTACACAAATACTACACCTTTTGTCAGATGTGTCAAATTAAACATAAAGACTGAAAAAACAAAAGCACTTAATAAATTAAGTGCTTTTTTGACTTTTTTAAACAGTGCCTAGTAAGGTCGAAACTGTGTTGCCATAGTTGTGTCTAACAATTTGTTTTTCTTCTCTAGAATACAATTCTTTGTCTAGATATGAAGTTGTTGCCAACATACCTGAGAAAAAATTACATACAGAAACTAAGGAATACGAATAACATTTTTCAATTTGTCTAGGGAATTTTGTAATTTCAATTACGTATTTAGTACTACTGTTTACCAAAAATTCCTTTTCAAATTCTAATAAGTAATCTAATTTTTTTAAACATAAGTTATAATATTTTAAACGTGTATCATAAGAATATTTTTTCGACTCGAGATACATATCAAATTTATACATTACGTATAGATACACAGTAGTCATGTAACTTTTATTTTCAAATAAAACCTTAATAGATTTGTCAGGTAGTAGATACAAATCATTGATATTGTTTATTTCGATGCATTTTTTGCCGTCGAATATTTTTAAATTTTCCATATTAAATTTAGTATATTTTTAATAAATACTAGACTTTATATACCAATATGTCAAATAAAAAGGGTTGCCACAACGACAGCCCTTTTATAACCTCTATTTCCTCCACCTTGGGGCGAAACCTATCATCCAAGTAAAAAATTTAGCTTTCACTTTACCTGTACCATGACTACGCATACTTTCGTAACAAACTTTTTTAAATTCGTTTACGTCAGTACCTTCGTAGCACAGTTTACCGTTGTTAAAGCAGTAACTGCAGTATTTGTCAGATTCCCTTACGCCTGTGTCCTTCGAAAAAGGCATTAGGCAACTTTCGCACTTTTTACAATTTTTATTTTGCATATATAAATTATATCAAAAAGCTTTTATGCAAACAAATAAAAAACTGTTCACTTTCATGAACAGTTAGTTTTAGTTACAGAAGTACGCAAAGGGCTTCATATAAACCTTCTTCAAATGCTACTGATTCGTCACTGAACCAACCAGTTTTTTTACAGTCCATTATGATTTTACCATCTAAGAATAGATATGGTTTAAAAAGGTACCCCGTTTCAGGATTACCAGAATAAATAGGTTTTGTGTGAACCGAAATATTGTGTACTCTTTTTAGCCACTCGTGCAAAATTCCCGCTGTTGGTGCAATAAGTAATTTATCTGTATTATTTACATAATTTTTGATATCTTCTGCACTAGGGTTAGCTTTGTTCGCACCAATCCACCCACCTATAATATTGTGTTCGTCTATAAACCTGTGTGGGGTTACACAATAGAATCCTTTTTCTCTGGCTTTAAATGCAGTATCGAATTTTACTAATTTATCTTTAAAATCTTCTAACGTGTCGCTTTTTAAAGTTTTAGGTTTCGGCACAATGTATTCTTTGATTTTTGCAAACAATAGTTCGTAAGAATTTTTGTCTGTTGCTTTAATAACACAGTCAAACAAACTTTCGTCGATTTCGAACAGGTCAACAGCGTAAATAATAAATTTACAATTCGGGTTTTTAGCCTTAACTTTAACTGCAAGTTTTTCTATTTCGTCTTTTTTGGTTGTAAAAGATTCAGAAATAATAATACAGGGGTAAAACTCGGGCGTAGCAGCCAGTGCTTCTTCCGGAAAGAAAACCATAGACGCGTCCACAGCCAGTGACTCAAAAGTGATTCTGGTTGCAATAGGCTCAAAGTCTTCGGGGTTGGGGGTTAATAAAATTATTCTCATTATTTTAACGTATTTAATTTATTTTGAACTATGTAAACTTTATACTGCAAATGCTACAGTATTTACTGTAATTGTCAAAGATTTGCCACAAAACAAAAAACCCACCGAAGCGGGTTTTTAGAAATTTTAGTGTGATAGAATTAATCAACCGTAATGTACTGTAGATTATAAATAAAAAAAGACTATCAACGAAGGTAGTCTTTAGCAAATGTGTTTTAGAATCTTTAATCTGCCGACTGAAGTTCTTCAAGGGTTTTATCCCGATAGGCTTTAATAAATAAATTTTGGTTAAGCCTCAGGTAATGCAATAGTGTTTCTCTGTCATTTTTTACTGCATTTGTGAAAGTTTGAATAAATAATTGACTATTCATTCCATACGCTCCTGGTTTATAAAGCAAACCGATCTCCTCTTCGGCTAAACTTAGCAGGATTCTTTTATTTGAATAACCTTTTCGATGTAATTCAAGAAAAAATTCATCCAGTTTTTTAAATTCATCAGAAGAAACAATTTCACTAAAAGAATTAATTTCCATCTCAGATATTTTAGCTGTAATATCACTCAGATCACTTTTAGCTTTTTCAATAACAGGGGAATTTTTAGCCATAAATATATCTAAATCAAGCTGATATCTTCTACCTACACCTCGAAATTTACTTATGTGGTCAAGATTGTGAATTAAATCAAAAACGTAAACCCACCCGTTACTTAGAGAAATATTTCTAAACGATTTTGAAAATTGACTTACTTCAGAAATTTTTTTACTTAGTATAATATTCATAATATATGCATTTAATTAGTTTCCACAAACCCCGGAAGGATCTAAGGAAACCAATCAAATACATGTGAAGGAACTATATGTGTACAGTAACATATAGTGTGGGTTTGTCAAACAACTTAGTAAAGTAGCGCTACGCTACTTTAGCACTGAAACTTCATTCAGTTTTTTTGAAATAATCTTTGCAGAATATTCTGCATCAGAAGGTCTGTCGAACAAAAACTCACCTTCGAACAACTTGTCGTTTAGCAGTAGTGGAAACCAGTATTCGTCGTCTGACCACATTTGCTGAAAAGGTATTTCAGAAACATTAAACCATTGGGGCTTCATTTCTTCAGTTTCAAGTGACGTGTCGGTAAAATCTAATAATTTAAAAATATGTACTTGTAAAATCTTTTCATCGTTTTCAAAAGAAAATTCCAGTACCCCTGCCTTTTTTAAATGCCCGTCCCCTATACCCACTTCCTCATACAACTCTCGAAGGGTAGCTTGTTCTATGGTTTCGCCTTCTTCTAACTTACCACCAAAACCATTCCATCTACCAGAACCGAAGCCCCTTTTCTTCATACCAAGAAGCACTTGTTCGTTTTTAATTGGTATACATAGCGTTAGTATTTTCTTCATGTGTGTATTATAACATTTTGAACTACATAGGCATAAAAGTTTCTAATTTGACTTCGTAACTTTAGTAAAGTAAAGTTATTTTAAACATTCACCCTTTAAACAACCAACACATGCAGACATTTCCTAACCGACGGTTTTTTGTGGTTATTCATACAATAACCAAAGGGCTACAATATGCCTACCTAGAAACACTACTAGCTAAAAGTGCTGGTGCAGACGGAGTTTTCTTAATCCCTGATTATGCAAAAGGGGCCAGAAGAGCAACAACAGAAGACCAACTAGTTTGCCTGGAAAAAATTAAGGAAAAATTACCTAACTTTTTAATTGGTGTTAATTTCTTAATACCATCAGATGAAGTTGTTCCGGGTTTGTACAGCACTCAACCAGATTTGTATCAGTCAGACTACAGTTCGAGTAAAATGATCGACCGATCAAAACTACCGAAAACGGAATTTTTTCTAGGTATTGCCTTCAAGTATTCTAGCAAAGTTAATATAACCGGCGAAGAATTAAGAATGCACTGCGAAAAAGTATCTGCCCTTGCGGATGTCCCAACCACAAGTGGCCCCGCTACTGGCGTTGGGGCAGATATTATTAAAATTCGTGAAATACGTTCTTATTTGCCCGAAAACAAACGCCTTGGTATAGCAAGCGGTGTAACTGAAAGTAACGTAGAAATGTATCTAGATGCAGGTGTAACTGACTTTTTAGTTGCCACATCGCTTATTGCTAAAGTCGATGAAGAAAATGGTTACGACACACTGGACTTTGACAAAGTTTTTAAGATGGCAGAAATAATACATAGTTATTAGCACATTCTATTTTCACCCTAAGCCCGTACTACAATAGTATGGGCTTTTTTGATGAAGTATATATAATTTTATATGCAAATAAAAAAACTGTTTTCCGAGAAAAACAGTCTTTGTGCTAATTGGAAGAGTATTCGATTAAAGTTTGTAATACCCCACTGGCTTTGAATTATCATCTGGCCAATTGACCCCATAGCCACGTTCTTTCCACCACGCTTCTGCAATGGGTGTTACGTATCTATCCCAAAGGTTATTATGGTCGTCTATCTGCTTTATCTGATCTGGTCGCAGCACTTCATATACATCTCTAAACGTAGACGGCTTATTCTCATCTCTCCACTTTGTTTTCAATTTACCGATGTATAACTTGAATTCTTCACACAATGATTTAAAAGCTTGTAAGTCAGGCTTATCGTTTTCGATACTATTTGTTTCCATTTTATATATAATTAATTGGTTTCCACAAACCCCGGAAGGATCTAAGGAAACCAATCAAATACATGTGAAAGGACTATGTTGTTACAATAGCATGGTATGTGGATTTGTCAACTGTTTCAGCTCATGAACCAAAAAACCCACCGAAGCAGGTTTTCTACTGGTGGGTTAAATTACTTAATTTTATCCGCTTTTCGTTCTCGTTTCTGCATTTTCTTCAGAAACCATTCATTGTAACTATCTTCAATCAATCTCTCTTGAGTTTGAGTTAGGCGATAAATAGTGTATGTAACATTTTTCTCTCTCAAAATTGGAAAATCAAGTTTTAAATCCCCGTTCACTCTCCATGTTTGTTCTGTCTTGAGGGTAATTATGTGAGTCGGTATTTCAAAACGTGAATTCAATTCCTTATCAATTTTTTTTAGCTCCTCTAAAACGGAATCAAAAATGATATTACCAAAAGGAATATCCGTTAATCCAAGTTTCATTGACCACATTAAAAAATTCACCCAAGTTGTTTGGCGCGAGCCATCCTCCAGAATTGTTCCAACTCGGAATGAAAGCAAGTCGGTGTTAGATATTTCAGTTATGTTCAGTTCTTTTTTTGAAAACTGCACATTGGTGATTTGTCTAAATCCCTGAACTTCAATTGGTTTGCACTCCAGGGAATGCGTAAGTACTAACTTGCCAATTTTCGTTATACTATTCATTTTTAAATGTACGGATTATCTTCCCAGTACCATCGGGAATATTTCATTTAATGGAAATGAACAATCATGATTATTTATTTGCGGATACCATTCAGCGAGTTTCTCAATTCTCGCCATATCTACTAATTTAGGAAATAGAAATACCTATTATTATATTATATCATAAGTATTATATAAGTCAAATGATACCCCCCGGTAGGGATTTTCCAGTACACGGACAGTACACCTTTTAATAGCCGGTAGGGATCGGTCACGAATATTTTACTCGTCAGACACTCGTAAAATTTCTCGACCCCGACTCACGGTTTTGTGTGCTCACAAAACATCGTTCCGCCTTTCGATACCCTACACGTGACTGAAGTAGTTCAGTCACTCGGGGGAGCAAAGTAAAAAACGCCATTGCTGACGTTTTTTACTTTGCTCCC
>CAZUZL010000008.1:0-50713 GCA_964625065.1 uncultured Candidatus Saccharibacteria bacterium
GAACCTCGATTAAAGGCTTCAAAGGCCTCTGTCCTACCATTAGACGATACCCCAAATAGTGACAGGAGAAGTATAGCAAATACAGCTTAAAAATCAAATGGATAAAAGTTAATTATGAGATATACTACAACTATGACACATGAAGAATATTTTGCGAAAGCAGGCATAGTAGCAGAACAGTCACTCTGTTTGAGAGATAAATGCGGGGCTATTGTGGTTTCCAATGATAAGATAGTAGGTAAAGGTTTCAGTGGCCCAGCCGGCAATAATATATTACACCGCAAATGTAACCTAGATTTAGTCGATTCAAAAAAGATAAAATCGGACAGGACATGTTGTGTTCATGCAGAGTGGCGGGCTATTCTAGATGCAATAAAAAATACAAAAGACATCAGTGGAAGCACACTGTATTTCACTAGAGTAGATGATAAAGGAACAATTATAAAATCTGGCGAACCATACTGCACTGTCTGCAGTCGATTGGCACTGGATGTTGGTATCGCATACTTTGGACTTTGGCACGATGATGGCATTACGATTTATGATACCGACGAATACAACGAACTGTCGTACCAGTTTCATATACACAAAACGCTTGGCAAAATGGAGAACAATAAAAACATTGACAGTAAATAGCATTCCGCTTTCTAAACACCAAACCATGATATAATAAAAAAATTGGAAATTTAAATTAAAAAAGGCTGTCCCAGAGAGACAACCTTCATTATTTTATGGCAGTAATGTAGCCAAGTTCTGGATCTTCGAGGTATTCACACCAAGAAGAATCACTCATTAATCTTAATCCTTCTTTAGAAACGATTGGCTTATGCCAACAAACATTTTTAAAACCTACGGAAACAATTGTATTCTGAATAGTTTCGGGCGTAAAATAAACTGCATACAGTGTACAAATTTTATCTCCACCATTAAAAATGTCTATCTGCAAAGAGGCTTCATCGGCAGTAGCGCCTAGGATTTTTTTACTTGCACCAAATCTTTCAAGTTTTTTATTATTTGGCAGATCTACAACAATTACGATCTTTCCTTCTTCTGAAAGAGAATCGTACATTTTTTTAAATAGGTGTTTTAAAATTGGAACAGTAGTTGAGTAGTTAACTACAAACGGAGCAACAATAACATCAGAAAACGGGATTTGATCAATAAAAATATCACCTTTTATATAAGTAACCCTGGGGTGATGTTCTGCAAAACTTAGCTGTGTTTCGGAATTATCTATTCCATAAACAACTTTTGCGTTTTCAGCAAGTGGTATTGTAAAAAAACCAGTTCCACAACCAAGATCAACAATAGTTTTATTCTCTGTATTTCCAATAATTTTCAATACAGTCGGAAGAATTGAATATTGTTTGTCAGGTTTTGCGTGAGATTTCTTATAACTCGATAATGCTTCGTAATCATTTAATCCGTGACTTTGTCCGAAAAAATAATTCTCAAGACCTACTACAAATTTTCCATTTTTTCTAAATAACCTCCTCCAAAATAAATAACCAATTATACTTGGTCTAGAATAAAGTTTAGGTATAAACATATATAAATAATTAGATTTAACTAAACAATAACACTAATTTAAATATTGTCAATTAAACCTAATTAATTTAATGTATACTTCCCTTCCAAACCACAAACCATGGTATAATAGAACACGAACGAACATATAGAACATTGGCTGAAAACGTTCAACTGAATTAGTAAATTAATGAAATTTAAAATATATGGAAAATGATACAAAACAATGCGGAGGTTGCGGTGGTATGAACTGTAAAGGTGGTTGTGGCTACAGCCACAGTAAACACCACACAATGCACATGATACTAAAAGTACTACTACTAGCGCTTATATTTATGTGTGGTTTTAAACTAGGCATGATAACAGGATTCATCGGCCATGGTTACCAACACGGTGGCATGATGCGTGGTGGCTACAGTCAAAACTTTGACGAACAAGGTGCAGGCATGATGCGTGGATACAAAAATGTTCAAGCAGTACCAGCAACTACAGTAACTGAAACCCCTGTTAAAAAATAATACTGAAACTCTATACAATAAAACTCCAGCACTACTGGAGTTTTATTATTCTTCCCCTCTCCTTACCAAGGAGAGGGGCCAGGGGTGAGGTGGGGTTTTATAATACTTCCCCCTCTCCATTTATTTACACAACACATTAATTTAAAAGTCTATTATAAAACTGTAATATTTTACTCATTTTAGAGTCATCATATACGTAACCAAAAATTATATTATGAAATACAATACATCACACAAAGGTTTTGCATCGATTATACTTGCTATTATAGCGGCTTTGTCGTTAGGTGGCGCTGTTGCTTATAAAGCAAACAGACTACACAAAGAATCTGTTCAAGAAAAGGTAGCCGAAATAGAAAAAATAAAATCTGAAAATACTAACAAACAAGAAGGTACAGCACTAAAAACCGAATCAGAAAAACCAAAGCCTACAAGTACATACACAAACACTGCTACAAAAACTACTAAATACACCTCTAAATACGAATCAGAAAGTGAAGACGAAGACGAGGGTGACGATGACAACGAAGGTGGCTACACAACCCAACCTAAAACAACTACACCTGCAACCCCAACACCTACACCAACAGCAACTTATACCCTAGCAGACGTTAAACTACATGCTACACGTACAAACTGTTGGACAACTGTAAACGGTAAAGTTTACGACGTAACACCATTTATTACACAGCACCCTGGTGGTGCAAATGCCATAATAAGCCTATGTGGTATAGACGGTTCACCTGCATTCAACGGCCAACACGGTGGCCAAGCCCGCCCAGCCAGCGAACTAGCTTCGTTTATAATAGGTACATTAAAGTAACACAGGGGTTGACTATATACACGCAATACTATAGACTATAAAGGTCTTGCAGACTAAGCAGACAGGAAGAGTAGTCGATTTCTTATAGAAAAAAACAATCAATATGACTGGAAAAATTAAAACACTGAAAGCAGGTTACGGCTTCATCGCTCGCGAAGGAAGTACAGACCTTTTCTTTCATGCTAAAAACCTTGTTGGCGTTACGTTCGAAGAACTACGCCTTGAAGATGTTCTAAGTTTTGAAGTAGAACAAGGCGAAAAAGGCCCTTCTGCTGTAAACGTACAACGCGCATAATACGCATTGTAAGCAAAGAAATCGCCCCGCCGCAAGGCGGGGTGATTTCTGTTCCAGGTAGTGAATTGATTACATTTACTACCCGGCAGGCCCATAATTTTTTTTATAATTAATATATGTGCTAGAATAAATTACTCAACTGAAAAATAATGCTAACTATTTCACTTAAAAACATTCATCAACTATTTCTAGAAAAAACCATTTTTGATGGAGCGTCTTTTAAATGTACTGATGTAGAAAAAATATGTATCGTGGGCGAAAACGGTACTGGTAAATCTACCCTACTTAAAATATTGTTGGGCGAAGTTAAACCCGACGAAGGCAACATAGAAAAAGATTCACGAATACGCACATACTACGTACCCCAAGAGTTTTCCAAAGAAAACATGGCACTGACCATAGAAGAATTTATAACTAAAAACGGTACACCAGCTGTGTTTAAAAAAGCTTTTGGTTTCGGCAGTCGCCTAGGTTACAACCTTGAAAAAAATCTACAGAAAAAATGTAGTCTACTTTCTGGTGGACAACAAAAAATACTTGCCCTGTCTGTTGGCCTGGCTGTTGCCCCAGACTTTTTACTACTAGACGAACCTGAAAACCACCTAGACATTGTTAGTCGTGTAGAACTTATTGCATTACTTTCTAACTACCGTGGTGGTGTGTTGTTTGTATCGCACGACAGAATGATAATGGACGGCGTTGCCGACCGTGTTGCCGAAGTATCTGCCGGTAAAATTTTTATGTCCGAAGGTGGTTACGAAGCATACAACGAAGCCCGCGAACTACGCATAGCTGGTGCACAACGCGTGTTCGACACAGAACAAAAACGTGTACGCCAAATGGAATCTAGTTTAGGCATACTACAAAGTAAAGCATTTCGTGGTAAAGGCGTTTCACAATATTTAGATAGAAAAGAAGAAATAGCTGAAATAAAAGAAAAGCACAGTGTAGGTGGCAGACCAGAAGATAAAAAAACTAAAATAGTCCTACAAAAAAGTGGTTCACAATTACATGATGGTAAACTTATTTGTAGTATTAAAGAAGGCGTTTTCCACTACCCTAACCACACTGGCGACATTTTCAGAAACTTAAATTTAGAAATTCGTAGTGGCACACACATTGTACTACTTGGTCGTAACGGTTCTGGTAAATCTACATTACTTAAATGTTTAATGGGCATATTACCTATATCAGAAGGTGTTGTAGAATGGAACCCTGGTGTTAAACGCGCATATTTCGACCAACATACTGAGTTTGACCCATCACTGACACCACTAGAAATAGTTCGAAAGGAACTAGCATGTGACGACAAAGACGCCCGCCACGTATTAGGTATGATGAAGTTCCGAGGCGACAAAATGGACAAACCTATAGCCACACTGTCTGGAGGCGAACGCATGCGTATACGTTTCGGTTTAGTTTTCGGTTCTAAACCCGACTTTATAATACTAGACGAACCAACAAACCACCTAGACGAAACAACTTGGCAAATACTACTAGATGCATGTAATGCATCAGCGTCGACTATACTACTGGTTACACACGACTACGAATTTATAGATGAAATGGAATCTAAATTTTTCTGGCTTATAAAAAACCAAACTATAACTGAACAACATAAAGACTTGTCTGAACTAGTTGAAGTACTACGTAGTAACTAAAATAAAAAACAGAGGTTGTCCCGCTGGTATCAGCGGTCCAACCTCTGTTTTTTATTTACACTATTTACTTTCCTCAGCTAGTTTCAAAACAAATATTTCCAATGGTAGTACTTTTACTGATGCACCCTTTACAGAACTGACGGTGTCCAGCAGGCCAGATAAATATTTAGACTGTATTCCGGCAACACTGTCCTTTATTAAATTTGCAAATAGTGTTTGTTCTGTTTCTGACAGTAGCGCCATGCTTTCCTTTGCAACTGCTGGGGCAATGCGGGTCAGTAATAGCAGGCGGTATTTTTCTAACAACATATGTGCAAACAAATCTACATTAGACTTTGCAACGTGTAATTTCTGCAATACTGCTAATGATTTTTCTGTGTCTTTGGTAACAATGCCTTCTAACAGGTCCAGTACAGCCGACAATGCTGGCGCACCCGTAATGTCACTGACCATTTCAACAGTCACATTTTTGCCTGCCCCGTTGGAAACTTGTTTTCCGACTGGGTCAGTAGAGTTTAAAACTTTTTGCAATATTCCTAATGCATCACGAAACGCGCCGTCTGCTAACATGGCTATCAGCCCAGCTGCTGCAGGTTCTAATGTACGGCCTTCACGTTTTGCTATGTCTATAACATGGTTGGCTAATATTGTTTCTGTTGGTCGGCGGAACATAACAGTCTGACAGCGCGACACAATAGTTTCCGGAACTTTTTCTAGGTCAGTTGTAGCTAAAATAAATATTATATGTTTTGGTGGTTCTTCTAGTGTTTTTAGTAATGCATTAAAAGCTTCTTTAGTTAGCATGTGTACTTCGTCGATAATGTACACCTTATATGGTGAAGAAAAAGGTAGGCTATGCACAGCTTCGCGTAGTGCACGTATGTCGTCTATACCACGGTTTGAAGCAGCGTCTATCTCCTCTATATCTACCGGTTGCACACCCAGGTCATGCGCCACAATACGGGCAATGGTTGTTTTACCAGTACCACGACTACCAGTAAACAAATACGCATGGGCTATTTTGTTGTCGGTAATTGCCTTCGAAAGGCTTTGTACAATACTGTCCTGCCCTACTACGTCGGCAAAAGTCTGTGGGCGGTATTTGCGGTATAGTGTTTCGTTCATGGGACCATTATACCAAAATTATATTAAAACAAAAATTCGCTACATATCGGACTTATGGCAATTATAAAAGTTAACAAATATAACGATCGTTTAAAATGTTAACTTTTATTTGTAAGGAATTTATCTACAATATCTTTTACAGCGCCAGCAGTATTCCCTTTTTCCATTAGTTCCATACGAAGTTCCTTGGCACCGTCGAAACCATTTACATAAGCCTTGAAATGTTTTTTCATTATGGCAAAGTTTTTAATATCACCCAAAAGTTTTTCAAACAATTCCGAATGTTCTACCATAACATTTAGTCTTTCTGTTACAGACACAGCACTTTTTGCTTTTAACCAATATTTGTTTTTAATTTGTTTTTTAAATCCGAAAAATGCGCACAGCGAGTAATATACTCTCATCAGGCACGCATATTTTCCTGCTGGAAAATTGCTTTTCTCGGCCCGGTCGGCCTGCGAAGAGCCATCTTCAAGTACATTACTCGCCTTGTGCAAAACATCCGAAGATCTATTTACATTAGAACCAAACAACCACGGGTTGCCGAATATTGCACGGCCAACCATAACACCGTCGCAACCTGTTTGCTGGGCTAGTTGTGTACCATGTTCTACAGTTGTTACGTCGCCGTTACCTAATATAACTGTATTTATACCCATACTGTCGCGCAGTACTACTACTTGTTTTACATAGTCCCAGTTTGCAGGCACTGTAGACATTTCTTTGCGTGTGCGCGCATGTACTGTTAGTGCAGCAATGTTTTGTTTTAATAGTAAAGGTATCCATTCGTTTAACTGAACTTTGTTATACCCCACGCGTGTTTTAACTGACAGTGGTATGTCGTAACCTGAATCTGCTATACCTTGTTTTGCAGCATTTATTATTTCTACAGCAAGTTCCGGTGTCTTCATCATTGCAGCACCGGCACCTTGTTTTTCGATAGTTTTGTCCGGACAACCCATGTTTATATCTATGCCGTCGAAACCAAGTTCAGCTACAAATTTACATGCCGTGCGCATGTTTTCAGGGTTTGAAGAAAAAAGCTGTGCTACTATTGGCCGTTCAGCTTCGGTATATACCAGGTCGCGTAGCAATGCGTCGCGTCCATGTGACGCAACACCCTCAGGCTGTTTTAATGCCCATGCCAAACCATCAGCAGAAACGAACTCTGTCCACAACACTTCAGGTTTGCCATATTTGGTAACTAACTGACGAAATGCCGCATCTGTAACATCGGCCATAGGCGCCAATGCAAAAAAAGGCTTTGTGCCCTTGTCTGACCTTTTTAAATTTTTCCAAAATCCTAAATTCATTTTAATTTTGTGTTTTTACTGTTGCAGGTGTTACTGTTGTTGTGTCTACTGGTTCTGTAACGGTTATAGGTGTTTCAGTTTTATTGCCTTTGTATGTATAAAATATTTTATTACCAAAACGTAAATCTATAGTTGCAAGTTTTTCTATACTATTCGTAAAATCAGTATTAGTCAACAATGTACCTACTGTATGGTCTACATCTGCAGCTACAAAGTTTGGTACTAAAAGTATGCTTAGATTATGGTCATTTTTTTTAACAGTTACAGTAGCCTGGCCTAAATCTTGTTCAAAAGACACAGGTACAAGGTTACGTTTAGTTAATAAATCAAACAAATCTGTAATGTTGTTCATCTTTTCTACAGTCTGGTAGTTGCCGGTGTTGTTTGTATTAGTTGTACGTTCGCCATAGAAACGAGTATACACGTCACCAGAAAAATACGGCGCTGGAGAAAAAACATACCCATCGTTACCCATAAAAAAACATTCGGAATTAGTATGGTCTGTACACCATAGGTATACACCTTTACGTTCTGTAATATCTACTGCAATAGATTCTAAACCGACACGGCGCACTGCCACAGTTTTAGCATAAGGAAAATTATGTTCTATATCTGCATGTATTGCAGACAGGGGTAGCAGAAAAACACTGTTTTTAGGTATAACCCATGCATACATGCCACCTATGTGTGCGTTTACATGTTCGCGTACCATAACAGCGTCTATTATTTTTGTTTCAGAAACAGTTACATTGTGTATGCGAATTTTTTCTATTCGCAATAAAAACACAACACCAACAAATATTGCAACTAATATTATGGACCATACTGTAGCCCAGAACTTAAACTTACGTCGGCGTTCTGCTGCAAATTTACCACGAGACGAAGAAATCAAATCTGGTGTAGACTTTTTTTCTGTATCTTTAGTTTTATTAGGAACAATATCAGCCATTATTACAATTATTTACCTATATGCGTACGGCCACCCATGTATTGGCGCAATACTTCAGGTATGCGAATAGTACCATCGGCTTCTTGGAAGTTTTCTACTAATGAAACAAGTATGCGTGGTGTTGGTATAGCAGTACAGTTTAACGAGTGTGTGTACATCATGTTACCATCAGCATCACGATAACGAATATTACTACGGCGTGTCTGGAAGTCGTGGAAATATGATGCAGAAGATATTTCACGGTAAGTAGTTTCCTTCGGTACCCAAAGTTCTATGTCGTATTTTTTAACCTGGCCCTGGCCCAAGTCGCCGCCACAGTTTAGTACTGTATGGTAAGGTATACCCAGTGACTCGATAAATTCTTCGGTGTTTCTATTTAATTCTTCATGCATAGCCACACTTGTTTGGTGGTTGGCTTCACATAGTACAACTTGTTCCCATTTGAAAAACTCGTGCACACGTATTAGACCCTTAACGTCTTTACTGTGACTACCGGCTTCGCGACGGTAACATGGTGAAAAGCCAAGGTATTTTAATGGCAACTGACTTCCATCTAAAACTTCGTCCATATGGAAACCCATAACTGGTACTTCGGCTGTACCTGCAAGGTAGTCTTCGTCTTGAGTTTTATATAAATCTTCTTCGCCTGCTGGTAGAAAACCTGTTCCATAGAAAACTTGTTTACGCGCAACTATAGGTGGTATTACCGGGGTAAAACCTTTGTTACCAAAAAATTCTAAAGCATAGTTCCATATAGCCATAGACAAACGTACTCCGTCGCCCAGCAAAAAGTAACCGCGAAAACCGTGCACCTTTATACCACGTTCAAAATCTACCATGTTGTTTTGTAACATTAGGTCGATATGGTCCTTAGGTTCGAAACTAAATTGTGTTTGTTCGCCCCAACGCTTTACCTCGACATTGTCTGCGTCACTGTCGCCATCTGGAACTGTCATGTCTGGCACATTTGGTACGTCTAACATTAGTAACTGCCATGCCTTGGTGTATTCCTTTAGGGTTTCTTCTTTGGTTTGCAAATCGTCTTTAAGTACCTTCATTTCGGCAATGCGTGTTTCGCGTTCAGCTGGGTCAGTTATAGTAGGTATGGTGTCAGAAACAACACGTTGTTTACTACGTATTTCTTCAACTTCTTTTAGTATAGTTAGACGTTTTTCGTCTGCGTCTAATAGGTTTTGCACGTCAAAGGAACTGTGCTTTTTTCTAGCAGCTTCGCGTATAAGGTCCGCATTTTCGCGGATAAATTTAATATCAAGCATGCATACAGTATACAAAAAATGCTAGAATATACAAATGGAAGACACATATGTCTTAACAAAAGAAAACTACCCGCCTGCACTTTTAGAAATACCTCAGGTACCCGAAAAACTTTACGCCCGTGGCCCACTACCCGACCCAGATGTGTACACATACCTGGCTGTTGTTGGTTCGCGTAAATATACATCGTATGGGCGCGATGCATTAGAAAAAATAATTTCTGGTTTAGCTGGCTACCCCATTGTTATCGTTTCAGGCTTAGCACTTGGTATAGATACACTGGCCCACACTAATGCACTGAAGAATAATTTACTAACAATAGGTATACCAGGCTCTGGTATCGACCCCGACGCAATGCACCCCAAAGCCAGTGTGCAACTTGCGCGCGACATAGTAGACGCTGGTGGTTGTATAATGTGCGAACTAAAACCCCATGAAAAAGCCACACAATATTCTTTTCCGCAACGTAACCGCATTATGGCCGGCATGTGCCGTGCAGTGTTAATAATAGAAGCTGAAGAAAAATCTGGCACTTTAATAACCGCACGTCTAGCAACAGAATACAACCGCGATGTACTTGTGGTACCTGGTTCAATATTTTCACCGAATTCTAAAGGCACAAACTTTTTACTTCGTGCTGGCGCTACACCCATAACATGTGTCGAGGATTTACTTAACGCACTTGGATTTACTAAAACAGAAGACACCGAACATGCACAACAAAAACTGTTATTAGACTGTTCGACCGACGAACTACGTATTTTAGATGTACTACGCGAACCCACAAACCGCGACGACCTAGCCCGCGCATTGAACATGCCCATTGGTGAACTAAATATGCTTTTGTCGATAATGGAAATCAAAGGTTATATAAAGGAAGAATATGGTGATATAAAAAGAATATAAAAAAACCTGCTATTTAAAATAACAGGTTTTAATAAATTTTTTATTTTACTTCAAGTTCAGGGTTTTTATCTATTTCAATAGCAATAGATGATGCCACAATAGTAACTACAGTAGAAAAAGCAACAGAACACCAAACACCATCAATCGGGTGCCACAAATTATCTTTTGGGCCGTACATGGTTTCATACACAAACCACACCAACCCAGAAAAGAATATTACACTGATAACCCCTACCACCCACATATTGTATTCAATAGTCCAATAGAAATTTAAAAAAATGGCTATTGTACACAAAATCATAGCAATATCCGTATTATGATAGTTCATAAATACAGCAAACAATATAAAGAGAAAAGCTAGAATACAAGCAATAAATTGCCCACGATTACTTATTATAATTTTCATGATATTAAAGAAGATTGGTTGCTTGTTTTATACTATATAACATACATAAATGCAAGGAATATTTGCCATAATTGACGTTTTCGTGTAATACTGTTGTGTAATGACAAAATTATTAATTGTTGAATCACCTTCAAAAGCCAAGACTATCGAAAAATACTTAGATAGTGCTGCTGTAAAATCTGCCGACAAATATGTCGTGCGTGCTTCAATAGGTCACATACGTGACCTACCTAAATCTAACAAAATTGCCATCGACATACCTGCCGGTTTTGTTCCACATTACGAAATATCTAAAGGTAAAGAAAAAGTTGTCGACGAACTACGCGCACTTGCAGCAAAGGCTACTGAAGTGTTACTGGCAACTGACCCGGACCGTGAAGGTGAAGCTATTTCATGGCACTTGAACGAACTACTTGTAGCAGACAAAAAAGTTAAAGCTCCAATACGACGTGTTACATTTCATGAAATTACAAAGGAAGCTGTTTTAGAAGCATTACAACACCCACGCGATATAGACCAAAACCTAGTTAAGGCACAGGAAGCACGTCGTGTTCTAGACCGTTTAGTTGGTTACGACTTGTCAGGTTTGTTATGGAAAAAGGTACGCTACGGTTTGTCAGCTGGCCGTGTACAAAGCCCTGCCCTACGCATACTAATGGAACGCGAACGTGAAATTAATGCATTTATACCAGAAACATTTTGGGTTTTGTCTGGCCAATTTAAAACTGCATCAGGTGTACCCATTACCCTTACCTGTGGCGAAGAACCTCGCGACCAAACTGAAGTACAGCGCATATTAGAAGTTGGTAATAAAAACAAATGGACAATAGTTGACGTTAAAGAAACAGAACAAAAACGTAGCCCACGTGCGCCGTTTACCACGTCTACATTACAACAAACAGCGTCTACCCGACTTGGTTTCTCGCCTTCACGCACAATGATGGTGGCGCAGAAACTTTACGAAGCTGGACACATTACATATATGCGTACAGACAGCACAAATTTATCTGTTGTTGCCCAACAGTCTGTATTAGCTATTGTTACAAAAAAATACGGTAAAGAATACGCGCAAGCAAATTCATACAAAACAAAATCTAAAAACGCACAGGAAGCCCACGAAGCTATACGTCCAACACATGTAGAAAAAATTTCTGCCGGTGGTAATGATGAACAAAAACGTTTGTACCAACTAATATGGGAAAGAACTGTATCTTCACAAATGGTAGATGCAAAAGTTTTGAAAACAAAAATTAGTGCAAATGTCTCCCACCACCCCGCCCTATCGGGCACCCCTCCTCAGGCAGGAGGGGAAATTCCCGACTTTTCTGCAAACGGGTCACGTGTTGTATTTCCTGGTTGGTTAATAGCCGACCCAGATGCACGCGGCGAAGATGTAGAACTACCAAAAGTTTCAGTTGGCGAACCCGTTACTGTTGTCGAACTTGGTTCACTAGAAAAACAAACTCAACCACCTAACCGCTATTCAGAAGCTGGTTTGGTTAAGGAACTTGAAAGCCGTGGCATTGGACGCCCTTCTACATATGCATCTATTATTAAAACCATCATCGACCGTGGTTATGTAGAAAAATACCCACCACCAACCGGTAAAGCATTAAAACCAACAGACACAGGTGAAGTTGTTTCTGGTTTCCTTGAAGCAAACTTTATGGAATATATAGGCGACGACTTTACCGCTGAAATGGAAAACGAACTGGATGAAATTGCCGACGGTACACGCGACTATGTAAAAACTTTGAAAGATTTTTACGGGCCATTTTCAAAAGATGTTAAAGACAAAGACGCAATAGCAAAAATAACAAACATCGAAGTTGCTGATGCAAAATTTAAATGCCCTAAATGTGGTTCAGGCATGGTTGTTAAACTTGGACGCGGTGGCAAGTTTCTGTCTTGCGACAAATACCCCGACTGCGACGGCGCGTTGATGATAGACGGTGTAGAAATAAAGAAAGACGAACCAATAGGTATGGACCCAGAAAGTGGTTTACCAATTTTTGTATTAAACGGACGCTTCGGACCATATGTACAAATCGGTGAAGTTGTTAAAAAAGCAAAAAAAGTAGCAAAGAAAAAAGTAAGTAAAAAAGTTTCAAAAAAATCACCACCTCCCCCTTCGGGTACTCCTCCTCAACAAGGAGGAGAAGACGAACTAGAGGTTGTACCGCAGGGCTCTGCCGGGGGTCCAACCTCTGGGGAGTCAGAAAACACAACAGGCCGCGTAAATGGGGACGCTACGCGGCACGATTCCGCAGAATCGAGAAATGGCCGTCGGGCAAGTATACCTAAAACCATACCACTAGAAACAGTTACCCTGCCTATGGCTTTAACATACCTTTCATTACCAAAGGTTCTAGGTGCCCACCCAGACACAGGCGTTGACGTTATAGCCAATATAGGCCGTTTTGGGCCATATGTAGGCCACGAACGCGACTTCCGTTCTATTAAGAAACCACTAGACCCGTACACTATTACCCTACCCGAAGCATTGGCAATGCTCGCCCAACCAAAAAAACCAAAAGGTTTTCAGAAGAAATTGAAATAGTCCCGGAGAAGTGCCTGACGCAGGCCGACCGGGCCGAGTCGACTAAATTCGCAGCAGCGAATTATAGGTAGCACTTCGATGGGAGCTATTTCAATTTCTCGTTTTCTATTAATAAAAAAATAATAGGGAGTAACCCCTATTATTTTTTGCACATATTTTTTATAAACTAAAATTATTTATATTATACAAGTCGTCTTCTGATTCTTTCTTCTCTTCTTTAGATCTGTCGTCTAGTAGGTCTATGTCGGGCTCTGTTTCTACCATTGGACTTTCTTCCAAAACAGTTTGTTCTATTACAGTGTCTACATTACCATCTGCATCAATGTCCATTACACCTTCGGTAAGTAGACCGTTATCTACACCTGCAAATATAATTCTTTCGTCTTCTTTGGCTGCCATTTTCTGTATTTCTAAAGCTTGCATTTTAGCTTCGTGTGCCTTCAACGAAGCCATTTGGTCGTTCATTGATTTTTCAGTGCTTTGTATTATATCTATAATTCCACGAAGGTCTTCATTGGTAAAGTAGTCTATTTGTATGTGGCCACCAACAGAGTCGCGTTCTATATGTACGCGTGTACCAAGTTTTTCTTGTAACATACTTTCTAGTTCGTTTATTTCAGGGTCGGGCATGTATTCCACCTTACGAACACGATCAAAAGCAATTTTACGTGCAATTTTTTCAGCTTCACGAACTGTAATTTTCTTATATAAAATTTCTTTAAACAAAACCATTTGTTCTTCTGGCCTGTCTTGCAACATCATTATTGGTCGGGTGTGGCCTTCGGTAATTTTACCTTCAGATAATGCATTTAAAATTTCTTCAGGTAGTTGCAATAGGCGCAAAGTATTAGAAACATATTCGCGACTCTTACCCATTTTGGTACCTATCTGTGCGTGGGTATATTTAAATTCATTTACGAAACGGTAAAATGCTCGGGCGCGTTCAACCGCATTCAAATCTTCACGTTGAAGGTTTTCTATTATTGCTAATTCTAACTTCATTAGGTTGTCGTCGCCAACACGTATAACAACTGGTACTTGTGTTAACCCTGCCAACTTAGATGCGCGTAAACGGCGTTCACCGGCTATTAGTTCGTATTCTACAACTAGGCCGCCATCGGGTTTTTCATGTTCAACTCGTGACACAACCAGTGGTTGTAACACACCATACATACGTATCGAGTCTGAAAGGTCTTTTAATTTAGTTGGTTCAAATTCACGACGTGGTTGAAAAGGGTTTGGGTTGATTTTATCAACGTCGATCCAGAAAATTGAGTTTGAATATAGTTGTGACATAGCATGATTTTAGCATAAAAATTAAATTCTAAAAAGTTCTTCCCCTCCTTATATAGGAGGTGAGCTTGGGACGGGACCCAAGCGCAAGACCTTGAGCATTGTTAGTTAAGATGCGAAAGGTGTACAGCTTCTGTAAGAAGTGGCACTCCTGTGACGGGGTGGTGGTTAAACTTAATCACCACCTCCCCCTTCGGGTACTCCTCCTCCACAAGGAGGAGATAAATACAGGTCTTTGCATTTTCATTAAAAATTCAGTAGTATGTAACATATGCCCGGGTGGCGAAATTGGTAGACGCAATAGACTCAAAATCTGTCGATGGCAACATCATGAGAGTTCAAGTCTCTCCCCGGGCACACAACGAAACAAACCTGCACTTCTGCGGGTTTTTTCGTACGTGTGCCGGCCGGAGCGATGTTTTGTGAGCACAAAAAAAATGCACTAGGTCTGCACTAGGTCTTGCCTAGTGCATTTTTGCAACTTTCAAAAAAACTGTATTTTTGCTAGAATGGTTTTGATGACATCCGACATGCAACCCAACACAGGTAAAACACTATTACGCACCTACCATGGTGTGTCTTATGCCCGACTTCCGATAAAGACGCAAACAATAATGCCAAAAGACAATTTAGAAAAAATTGTTTCAGAAGCTGTATTACCACGCAAACAAGATGGCGATGTGTTGTGTATTAGTGAAAAAATTGTAGCCATAACCCAAGGCCGTGCGTACCACATAGATGACATACACCCAAGTTGGTTTGCAAAACTACTTTCTAAATATGTATACAAATCTGACGCAGGTATAGGCATAGGTAGCCCATGGACAATGGAACTGGCTATACGTGAAGCTGGTTACATACGCATATTTTTTGCAGCAGCTGTGTCTGCTGTTACAACACCGTTTGGTGTACGTGGACTTTTCTACAGGGTTGTTGGTAAACACATAAACGCCATTGACGGCCCATGCGACTACACCATTCCACCATTTAATAAATACGCAAAGTTACCGCCCAAGGAACCACACAAAGTTGCAAAAAAACTTTCTGCACTACTTGGCATACCAGTTGTTATTATTGATGCTAACGACCTGGGTGTAAACTTATTAGGTGTTTCAGATGGTACTATTGACCAAACAATGATATGCGAACTTTTCCGCGACAACCCACTTGGCCAAAAGTCAGAATCTACCCCGCTATGTATAGTACGTAAATATGAGCCAACGAACTAAAAAAATAAACAATAAAAAAGTAAGTGCAAAGAAAAAAGTTTTATTTAAAAAAACTAAACTTATTGTTATTGCTGGCCCAACTGCTACTGGCAAAAGCGACTTTGCTGTAGATATAGCTAAAATAATAAACGGCGAAATTATTTCAGCAGATTCGCGCCAAGTTTATACTGGTATGGACATAGGTTCAGGTAAAATAACTGAAGCAGAGATGCGTAATATACCCCACCACTTACTGGACGTTATAACGCCTAAGAAAACTTTTACTGTTTCTGATTACAAAAAAATTGCTGAGAAAAAAATACAACAAATAACATCAAAAGGTATTGTGCCGATTATGGTTGGTGGTACTGGTTTTTACATCGATACAGTTACGTCTGGAATGGTTTACCCTGAAGTTCCACCAAACAAAAGACTTCGTGCAAAATTAGAAAAAATATCAAAAGAAGAACTTTTTCAAATACTAAAAAAACTTGATAAAAAACGTGCAGAAAATATAGACAAAGACAACCCCGTTAGAATGATACGCGCTATCGAAATTGCCACTGCATTAGGTAAAGTGCCACCTTTAAAACAAAATGTGGAAGGTAGATACAAAACACTATATATTGGACTAAACCTGCCAGACGAAGTTCTGAAAGAAAACATTAAAATTCGCCTACTTAAACGTATGCGTGCAGGCATGGTAGCTGAAATAAAAAGACTTCATGATTCAGGTGTAACATGGATGCGTATGTACGACCTGGGCCTTGAATACCGTTACGTTTCAGAATACGTGCAAGGTAAAATGAAGAAGGAAGAAATGTTAGAAAAACTAAACACTGAAATCTGGCACTATGCTAAACGTCAAAAAACCTGGTTTAAAAGAAACAATGACATAATCTGGATAAATCCACGCGATGCAAAACAAAAGGAAGCTGTGGTAGAAAAAGTAAAGGAGTTTTTGAAATAAAGGTTGCACTTTTCTATTCTTTTTGTATACTAAATTTAAATCTAGTAGGCGTCCGAAACTTCGCCACGCTTTTCCAGTAAATTGTTATAAAACACTAAACCTATACTAGGCCAAAAGCAGTATGAGGGATGTGTATTGTGTAAAAAAGCGCACCCGGCGGAGTTATAAAAGTGATTAGAAAAGAGACTTAACAGTGCTCTTTTTTTATTTGCGGGCGGTGAAGGAATCGGACCCTCGCCAAAGGTTTTGGAGACCTTTGTTCTACCACTAAACTAACCACCCTTTGTATTTATTAAATACCTGTACGTCTATTTATACCCTTTAAATGCCATTTTTGCAACCATATAAATAAAACAAAACCCCTTTCGGGGTTTTGTTTTATTTCTTTGATTCTTTAAATGTTACTCGCTTTTTTAGTTTTTTAGAAAACTTAGTAAGTTCCATTTTACGTTGAACAGACTTCTTGTTTTTACGAGTAAACAAAGTTTCGCCAGACTCTTTGTGGACGAGTTTTATTAGTTTGTCTTTGTAGTATGCCATGGGTCTACTATAGCATATATTGGCTTTTTTGCAAATATATTAAAAAAACCGCTATACCATAATAGGCACAGCGGTTGGGTTGAAGCCATTATAACAGTTTCATCTGTTCTAACGGGCTAGAACGTATTTTTTTATACCAAACTCTTTCTTGGTACTGACTAAAAATGTCCGTAAAAAATTCTTCACAATATAATTCATATAAAGAATTAAACCATTTATTAGACCCAAAATGCTGTTCGAAATATTCTGGGTTCATAAGAAAAAGTTTTAACATTGTTTCAGTTACCATTTCTGATAGCTGTAATATGTAACGTTTTTCTTCTGGGTTTTTGCATTCAGTTATGAATGTTTTGCAGTTAAACATACTGAAATTTTCGGAATAAGTTTTTTCCTTAATTGTGTCGTAAGTTTTTTTCAAAAGTTCATCGATAAATGCTATTTGAACAAAATCGATTTCATGCCCTTTTTTAAGGGTTTCAATTGGAAACTTTTCATCAAGTTCCTTTTTAATTTCTAGTATTAGTATATGTAATTTCATGGTGCTATTGGGTTTATTTATTTACAGAATACAAAATACCAACCACGTTGTCAAAGTCGACATATTTGAAATATATGTAGAAATGTGTATACTAGTCTAGTACCTAAATGTACACACGCGTCGGTACTCAAGTGGTCAACGAGGGGAGACTGTAAATCTCCTGACTTCGGTCTTCGAAAGTTCGAATCTTTCCCGGCGCACATATATAAAAAGACTAAACTTATAGTTTGGTCTTTTTATATATGTGCGAAGGAGAACACAAACAGTTTTGCGTTCGTGTTGGATTCGAACGACGGAAGATAAAATTTTCAGCAGAAAATTTTCTGAGTCGGTGCCCAGACAAAATTTTTTGACCGAAAAAATTTTAGTCGCGGGCGAATCTTTCCCGGCGCACAAAAAAAACCCTAAATGCATTGCATTTAGGGTTTTAGTATTTAGGGAATTATTTTACTTCCCTTTCTTCTTTTTAAGGTGGTGTTGCTTTCGATTCAAGTTTGTTGTCCTTGAACCCTTAGCAGGAGGGGGGGGTGAAACTTTTGTTACTTTTGTTACGATACCCGTAAAAACAGGTAGTGGTGCTTTAACTTCATCTGGTAGTATTATGTTCATATTTACAAAATTTATCTCAAAACTATACACCCGCAAATTATAAAAAGCAAGAAATAAAAAAACCCACATGGATATTGTGGATATGATGAACTATAAGAAGAAAAATTCATTATAGTATCAAAAACACTTTATGCACAGTGGGGTTTTTTCGATTTGTTGTTCCTGTAGGTTTACGTGACCTAGGGAACGGTGCCATACGGCAAATTTGTAATAAAAGGGCAAAGAAAACATTTTGCTTTTTATGTTTGGTTTAAAAAGCATGTTTTCCCCGGGGCCACTATAAAATTAGATTTTACAGAAAGTCCCTAAATGTCAGAGATATTTTAGGGGCACCTTTCATTAGCTAAAATGTACACCTGTTTGAAATACTACACCCTCCACAAAATAAGTCAATACTAATAGTGTTTATACACAACCCTATCCATAAAATTATACCCTGCATAATAGCAAGCAGAAAAATACGCTATTCGACATATTGCCTGGCCAAGTTTAATGTTACGATAATCTTTACTAAAAACTGACAGCGAAATAACTGTTGCTACTTGAAAGTGCGCAATCATGTTAGTTAAGTGCCAGCCATCAGTAAAACCAACAAGCACAGTTGTACTTAATGGGAAAGCTTTACCTTCTTCAGGGTTGCCGTTTTTATATTTATTATGCCAGCTTTCATGAAGGTACCAAAAACTCATTGGAGCATTTGGAAATCTAGCAAAGAAATACTCGGGGTTATTAGTAAGTATGTCATGGGTATTAACCGTCATACCTAATGTAAACATGGTTAAAGAAATAAAGTGAAAGCGTCTAATTTCACTTCTATCAGTAGACATTCTAAACCCAAATAACGGACTTAGAACTTCATCAGTGTCTTTGTGTTGATTTTTATCAAACAAAGAAATCGAATTTTTATTTAATGCACAACCTTTTAAATCAAATTTTCTCAACATCGGAACAGATTTTAAACGAGTACTTCTTAACTCATTTATGTCATCGGACATTTTAATACCTAATTTTGGCATTAAAGTTTCATCATTACTTAAATTTTGCGCATTGCAAAATAAGCTAACAAATAGAAGGAGAATTAAAATTAATTTCATTGGTAAAGTTTTATGGAACGGAATATATTTTATTAAGAATAGTCCATAAAAACGAGATTGTAAAGCCCCTTAAAAACCTATATTTTAAACCTTCAACTTCCCTTTTGTAACAACTGCCGACTTGCGACTACGTTTTGTTTCTACTGTTAGTAAACCGTTTTTAACATCTACATTTACTTTTTCGCCTGCTGTAACACCATCTTTAATTATATGCATTGCAACTGGGTTAAGTATTTTAGTTTGTATTAGTCGGTTTAATGGACGTGCACCATAATGTGGGTCGTAACCGTCTTTAGCCAACAAGTCTAGTGCAGAGTCAGATATAACTAGGTCAATGTCCTTTGCTAACAAACGGGCCTTTATTACGTCTATACGTACACGTACGATCTGACGGATAGATTCTGGTGTTAACACGTCGAACACAATAGTTTCGTCGATACGGTTTAGGAATTCTGGGCGGAAATGGTTTTTCAGTGAACCTAAAACTTTTTCCTTAGTTTGACTATACTGTTGTGCTTCGTTGTTTACTGTAAAACCAAGTGACTCCATTTTTTGTATGTGTTCAGAACCCAAATTTGATGTTAACACAATCAATGTGTTTTTAAAGTTTACTTTTCTACCCTTTGCATCAGTTATGGTACCTTCGTCTAGTACTTGTAGTAGTACATTGAAAACTTCTGGGTGTGCTTTTTCTATTTCATCGAACAACACAACTGCGTATGGTCGGTGGCGAATAGCTTCAGTTAGCTGACCAGATTCTTCATGGCCAACATAGCCTGGTGGTGAACCTAACAACTTAGACACACTGTGGCGTTCCATGTATTCAGACATGTCTACACGCACCAGGGCCTTTTCGTCGTTGAACATAAATTCAGCCAGGGCCTTGGTAAGTTCTGTTTTACCTACACCTGTTGGACCCAGGAATATAAACGAACCCATTGGTTTGTTCGGGTCTGATATACCAGCACGTGAACGGCGTACCACGTCGGCTATTTTTGTTATTGCTTCAGACTGACCGATAACACGTTTACCAAGTTCAGATTCCATACGTGCAAGTTTTGCACGTTCTTCTTCTAACATACGTACCAGCGGTATACCAGTCCAGCGTGACACAACAGATGCAATGTCTTCTTCGGTAATTTCTTCTTTTAGTATACGTCGGGTTTTCTGCAACTTTTTCAATGTTGCCATTTTTGTTTCTAATTGCTTTTGTGCAAGTGGAATTTTACCGTAACGTATTTCAGCAGCTAGACCCAGGTCGGCATTGTATTCAGCTTGTTCAGCTTCAAGTTTTAACGAATCTAATTCCTTTTTAACAGTACGTATGTCTACCAAAGTACTTTTTTCGTTCTGCCATTTTAGTTCTAGTTCGCCTGTTTTTTCTTTAAGGTTTGCAATTTCTGCAACTATTTCCTTGATGCGTTTCTGTATAGTTTTTTTATCAGTTGTTTCTAAGTCGTTTTGTAGTTCAGTGTGTAATGCGGTTTGTTCTATTTCTAAACGCATTATTTTTCTATGGGCGTCCTCTAGTGCTGCTGGTTTGTTTTCCAGTGCCATGCGTAGTGACGAAGAAGCTTCGTCTATAAGGTCGATAGCTTTGTCAGGTAGGTAGCGGTTAGTTATATAGCGTGTAGACAAATTTACCGCTGCTAGAATGGCGTCGTCTGTAATGCGCACACCATGGAACATTTCGTATTTGTCTTTTAGACCACGCAATATTGCAACGGTGTCGTCTGTATTTGGTTCCTCTATAAAAACAGGTTGGAAACGTCGTGCAAATGCCGCATCTTTTTCAATGTGTTTTTGGTATTCCTTTATTGTTGTTGCACCTATGGCACGTAGTTCGCCTCGGGCTAATGCAGGTTTTAGCATGTTTGAAGCATCGAGCGAGCCTTCAGAAGACCCAGCCCCGACTATGGTATGTATTTCGTCGATAAACAATATTACTTTACCTTCAGCTTTTTCTATTTCTTTTATTATTCCACGTAAACGTTCTTCAAATTCGCCACGGTATTTTGTACCCGCTAATAGTAGACCAAGGTCTAATGAAACAAGTTCTTTGTCTTTCAATGATTCAGGCACATCACCCTTAGATATACGCTGTGCCAAGCCCTCAACAACAGCGGTTTTACCAGTACCTGGTTCGCCTATTAGTATAGGGTTGTTTTTTGTACGACGGGACAGTATTTGCATTACGCGCATGACCTCGGTGTCGCGACCGATAACAGGGTCCAATTTGTCTTGTTTAGCTAGGTCAGTAAGGTTGCGTGTGTATTTTGGTATCAAACGCATTTTTTTATTTGCACCCACATCAACATTTTTATTTTGACGTAGTTCAAGAACTTTTTCACGAGCAGTTTCTAAGTCTACTTTGAAACGTGCCAACATATTTTTGGCAGGGCCTTCGATAGTTAACAATGCTAAAAATAAATGTTCAGAAGACACAAAAGCGTCTTTCATAGATTCGGCAACTTTTGGTGACGCTTCAAATATTTTACCCAAGTCGTCTGTTAGATACATCTGGTAAGACTGCGCAACTGTTTGCATTTGTTCTGCAGGTTCTATTTCTTCGATTATATTGTCAGTTAGCAGAACCGTGTCTATGGCCATAGCGTCGAGTAATGACACAACCATTGATTCTTCTTGGAACACCAAAGCCGCTAACATATGTAGCGCTGTAACATGTGAAAGCCCCCGCTCGATAGCTATTTCGTGTGCACGACGGATGGCTTCTTTGGCTTTTGTAGTGAATTGGTTAAATGAAGGTATCATAATTATTTTTCAGGTGTTAAAAGTTTCAATATGTCTCGCAGAATGGCCACAGTATGGTCGATGTCAGACATTGTTGTAGAACGACCGAGGGAAAACCTGATACTGCCAGTACCAGACGGTATGGGCACAGAAAGTGTTTGAGACGCAGATATTCTAGCATATTCTAGGGCTTCTAGCACGTACGAATCTACACCACTATCCGACTGACACGCAGACTTTTCAGAAACACGTATACCCTGTGCGTCGAGGTATATAACAACGGTTTCGCTATTATAACCGGGTATGGCAATGTTTATATTGTTTGGTAAACGTTCTATAGGCGACCCATGTACAACCATGTCAGGAATAATTTTATAAAGTTCATCTATAAAATAGTCGCGTATTTCTGTAAGCCTTATTGTTTCTGTGTCTGCCATTGCACGTGTTATGTCAAATGCTTTTGCTAAACCAACTGTCCTACCTACGTCTTCGGTACCAGGGCGTACACCACCTTCCTGGTGGCCACCATAAAATACTGGCGTAAAAGGTATGCCATGTTTTTTAAACAACACGCCAGCTCCCCGTGGCCCGTACATTTTAGAACCATTACAACTAAGTAAATCTACACCAAGTTGTTGAACATTTATATTGCAGTACTGTACTGCCTGTGCCGCATCGGTGTGGAACAATGGAAAAGAATCATAATGAGATTCTTCCCCTCTCCATTGTTTATGGAGAGGGGCCAGGGGTGAGGTTTTTTTATATTGCCGTATAACTTTTGCAATTTCGCGTATGGGTTGTATTGTACCTATTTCATTGTTTGCGTATTGCACACTAACTAACACTGTGTTTTGTTTTATGGATTTTTTAATTTCCATCGGGTCGACGATACCGTCTACACCAACGGCAACATAAGTTACTTCGGCTTTATTAGTTTTTTCTAAATACAAACATAGTTCGCGTACCGCACTGTGTTCTATGTTTGTAGTTACAATGTGTGGCAATAAAATAGATTCGCCAGACAGTGCTTTAGGCACTGTCTGAGATTGGTATGCAAGTATTGTGCCCCATATGGCCAGGTTGTCGCCCTCGGTACCACTACCGGTAAAAAATATTTCTTCTGGACGTGCAGAAAAATGCCCGGCAATTGTGGCGCGTGATTTTTCTAAAATTTGTTTAGATTCTACAGAATCGGCATGTATACCAGACGGGTTACCTGTATGTGTTTTGTCGTATTCGTACATGCAGTCTAAAACCGCCGGATCTACAGGAGTTAGTGATGCATAGTCTAAATATATAGTTTTTTTCTTAAACCCAAATCTCATAGGCACACTATAACATAAAAAGGCTTGCCGGGCAGTAGAAGTTTTATACTTTCAATGCCCGGCTTGAAAAAAAAGGGTTTTAGTGCTAGAATGCGACCTATGTTTCCTATTGAACTAGACACTTCAATACTTACGATACTTGCCTTAGGCAGCATTGTTTTAACACTTATTGTTACGACTGGTTACATTATACTTGCCCGCAAATACAGAAGCATTTTTAAAAAGACGAATAGTGTGTCTGTAGACGAAGTTTTACTATCTTTAATACGCGCAACCGAAGACTTAGAAGCTGGTGCCCAGCACCACAAAAATGTTTTAGCCGAACACGACAACCGCATACGTGCATCTATAAAAAGAGCCGAAGTAATACGTTTTAATGCCTGGGACGACATAAAGGGTGAACAAAGTTTTACAACAAGTTTAGTAAATGAAAACGGCGACGGTGTTATAGTTTCGTCTATGTACGCACGCGACAAAACAAGTATATTTGCAAAACCAGTTACAGCATGGACAACAACACAAACACTGACCGAAGAAGAAAAACAACTTTTAGAAACAGCTAAAAAATAAACCCGAAAAATATTATTACAAATTAAGCGAAAACCATAATGGAAAAAAACACAATGGCAGAATTTACAACAAAGCGCGCACCCATTGTGGTTATTATGGGCCATGTTGACCATGGCAAATCTACACTACTGGACTACATACGTAAAACAAACATAGTAGACGGTGAAGCCGGTGGTATAACACAACATTTGTCTGCATATGTTGTAGAACACAAAGATGCTGAGGGTAAAAACCGTTCAATAACATTTATCGACACACCTGGGCACGCGGCATTTTCTGGCATGCGTAGCCGTGGTGCTAACGTAGCAGACATTGCTATATTAGTTGTTTCTGCCGAAGACGGTTTCAAGGCACAAACCAAAGAAGCCTACGAAACAATTAAAGATTCTGGCATACCCTACATAGTTGCTATAAACAAAATAGACAAACCAGGTGCTGATATAGAAAAAACAAAATACAACCTTATCGAAAACGAAATATACCTAGAAGGTATGGGTGGTAATATTCCTTTTGTACCTATTTCAGCTAAAATCGGTACTGGTGTACCTGACCTACTAGAAACAATATTGCTTGTTGCTGACTTAGAAAACTTTGAATGCGACCCTGAAAGTTTAGCTACTGGTTTAGTTATAGAAAGCCACCAAGACGCAAAACGTGGCGCTCAGGCGACTTTGATAATACGTGACGGTTCTGTTATGCGTGGCCAGTACATTGTGGCTGGTTCTGCATACACCAGTACCCGCATGTTAGAAAGCTTTTTAGGTAAAAACATCGAGGAAGCTACATGTTCTATGCCTATACGTTTAGCTGGTTTTACCAGTGCCCCAGTTGTAGGTACAACATTCCATACAGTAGCAAGTAAAAAAGAAGCTGAACAAATGGTACAAAAATACGCATTAGAAAACTCTTCTGCTATAAACAACATTGCACACGTTGCCGGAACTAAACTTGTACCTGTAATTATAAAAACCGACGTTAGTGGTACAGGCGAAGCCATTGCCCGCGAAATACAAAAAATGACAAAGGAAGGTATAGCTTTTAAAATTATATCTATAGGTGTAGGCAATATTAGCGAAACCGACATTAAACTTGCGTCGTCAGACAAAGACGCGTTGATAGTTGGCTTTAATGTTAAACTAGATTCTGTTGCCCGCGACGCCAACGAACAGATTGGTGTACCAGTTGAAATATTTAACATAATATATAAACTTACAGAATGGTTAGACGTTAAACTAGAAGAACGCCGCCCACGTGTAGAAACCCAGGAAGTTGTAGGTGCATTAAAAATTCTTAAAACTTTTAGCCAAACAAAAGAAAAACAAGTTATAGGTGGTAAAGTTACAGAAGGCCGTATAACCAGTAACGCTGTTGTGCGTATAATGCGTCGTGAAAACGAAATAGGCCGTGGAAAAATATTAGAACTTCAAACTAACAAAGTTAAAACCAAAGAAATAGGTGCGGACACAGAATGTGGTTTAACAGTAGAATCAAAAATAGAAATAGCACCAGGCGACATATTAGAAGCTTATATAACAGTTACAAAATAATGGCTACACATGAAGGCAGAGACAAATACGACAGACTAAACATGCTAGTTAAACAGTATGCTGGCCAATACGTGTCACGTGAAGCTGGTAACACCGCACTGATAACCATAACACGTAGTACCATTAGCCCAGACGGTAAAAAATGTATGGTTTACTTTACAGCACTACCAGTTGATAAAGAAAATGCGGCATTAGGTTTTCTAAAAAGACACCGTGGCGACATGCGCGACTACATCGAGTCCATTGTCCGCACCCAGAACGTGCCATTTATCGATGTAGCGGTGGACGAGGGTGAAAAGAATTATCAACGTATAGATGGGTTGTTAAAACAATAAAAATAGGTTAAGATGTGTTAGTTGTGCTCATCGTGCTGGAGTGGCGGAATTGGTATACGCGCTAGTCTTAGGAACTAGTACCGCAAGGTTTAAGGGTTCAAGTCCCTTCTCCAGCACAATGGGCATAACGCTGACTAGTTATAAAGTCAAAAGTAATAAGGTTAAAAAGAGTAGCTAAGTCCTGACTTTAAAACTTTATAACTTTAAAAACTTTTAACTTATTGACCTAGTCGCCAAGTGGTAAGGCAAAGATCTGCAAAATCTTTATACGGCGGTTCAATTCCGCCCTAGGTCTCCACTAAATTTAAATACTTGCCCGAGTGGCGGAATTGGTATACGCGCACGACTTAAAATCGTGTCTCGCAAGGGATACGGGTTCGACCCCCGTCTTGGGCACAAAAGGTAAATTTATAATATTTACCTTTTTGTGACCAAGACGGCCGCAAGGATTTTTATTAAAATCCGAGGACGGGTCGAAAGGCGCAGGCCGACTGGGCCGAGCCGGGGTCGCGCAAATTTTCCTCAGAAAATTATGTGTGACCGGCCCCCGTCTTGGGCGCACTAGTCAAAATAAAATTACAACCGCTCGTAGCTCAGCTGGTAGAGCACTCGCCTCTTAAGCGAATGGTCATAGGTTCGATCCCTATCGAGCGGACAAAAAAGTAAAAATACCCATATTTTATATGGGTATTTTTACTTGACTTTTTCATCTTTTAGGTGTATAATGTAGTCTAAAGCAAATTATAATTTAATATGACACTACTAACTGAACTCTGGGAAATACCCATAATTGGAACTGTAACAATAGCAACTATGCTAATTTCAATAGCCGTTATTATTTTCACTGTTGTAAATATCTTTCGGCTGGCAAGAGACCCTAAAGGGTTCTTATCTTCTATTTGGGCATTCATTATGAAATATATTGATGTCATCATTATTATCGGGTTATTAATATTAGTAACCCCGTTAATACTTAAGCTACCAGCTTTGTCTGCTGTGCTCCTGTCAATAATAACAATAAGTTTTGTTATGTTTATTAAAACAGGTGCCAGAGAATCTTGGATAAAGTACGTTGGAGACAACCTAGCCCCAAACAACACTCTATTTACTAGAATTGACCAAAATCATTACGGTACTGTAGAGAAAAAAGGAGGTGGTTTTATTAGATTCTTGTACGACAAAGAGGCCGTAAAGAACGACCCTAGTCGTAAAGAACAAGGAACTTTAGAAAATCCAGGCAAAGACGCTTTCGTTGACCCATCGTTGCCTTTGCCAAACTTTTTCCTAATTCGTTGGGCAGAAGAAGCAGGTTTTCGATGGACTGGATTACCATGGAGAGTTCAACTAAAAGTTTACTCTTTTGAATGGGAAACTATTCACCCGAATGCTGAAGATAAAGCCAAGGCAATTGTTCCGCACAAAGAAGACATCTCTCAGACAAGGATAAATGCATATTATGCATTCCCTATTCTTGATTTGGAAACTTCTGACGGTGAAACCATTGGTTTTATTCTAAGAGGCAGTTTACGTATAGACTTACCTTTCGTAAGCACGTACAAACAAGCCCCTGGTGAATACCTACGCAAAGTACACACTGAAATGAGGAACGTTGCTATTAGTTATGCAAACAAGAGAAAGTTTGTTCAAGCCAAAGAAGAATCTCTTGAACTACTTAAAGAGATTCTTAAGCTTAACGAAGAAAGTTCAAGTTCAGGACCTGAAACATTTAAAGAAATGACAGGTGTAACTATTATGGACATCGAAAGATACGACATAATAGAGAATGTCAGCCCGGAAATGAGTGCTGCGAGAGAGAAACTAGCAATAGCAGAAGCTGAGGGTTTGGCTAAAGTACAGGAACTAAAGAATGCTGAGATCAATGCAAAAATTGCAACTGCAAAAGAAAAAAATTCTTCTGAAATTGATACCCTACGTATGCAGGAGATGGCCAAAATTATTAAAGACGACCCTAATATGAAAGATGTCGTAACTGCTCAGGAAATTTCAAATAATATGCCTGACTTAAAGGTACTAATTATTGGAAATGCGCCTCCAGGACTAAATGTTGGTTCGTTAATAGACGATGACAACAAGAAAAATAATAAAAAATCAAACAACAATCCAAACGCTAAATAACAAATGACACAGCAACTATTATCTTTATTGTCTCAACCGTATGCGCAGTTAGCTATGGCTATTATTGTGTTCGGTTCTATTTCTGCCGTATTATGGAGAAATTCGGCTTTAGCCAAGTTCAAAAACAGCAGTGGTGTTGTTTCAGACTTTTCACCCCAAGTTAAAAGTGTTTCGATCTTTCTATTAGGAGTAATGGCTTTAGTCATTATCTGCCAAAGATTGTTCCCTGATTTCTGGGGTGTCTGGGGCTGGTCTGCAGATTTCTTTTTAACAGTAGTGCTTGGTGTAATAATATTTATTACAACTAGAAACAAAATGAAAGTTTTGTCAGGCATACTGGTATTAGCAATCTTCTTACTAAGCTTCATAAGCCTACCAGAAGCATTTCTAGAATCTAAAAAAGTTCAAGAAACAAAGAACTTGGAATTAGAAAGGCAGAAAGAAATCCAAGATAGCATTGTAATGATACCAATCAACAATGATATCGACAGTCTCGTTGCCCAACAGAACCAAATGGAAAAATATTATGGAACTTTTGATGTAATTGTATCAAAAGACACAACCGTAATATTTATCCCGGCCTACAGTATTTTAAACATTAAAATACCGTACGGTACTGCCATAGGCATAATGGATGGCAATGGCTACCATTATAGATACGATGGGTTTATTGCAACACCACTAGACGGTGGCAGGGCAAGTTTTGGCGACGGTGATATGTACTATAGGGTATATTACCCTATTAAAATTAACGTTACTTTTTTAGTTCGTAAAAAAACTAGAGAAGAAATACGAATTGCTATGCCAAAATAGCATAGGCTACTACACACAAAGCCGCATCAAAATTTGATGCGGCTTTTTTTATTGCTATATACTATCGATATATAGCAATGTGCTATTTTTGTATTGGGTCTTTGCCCAATGTGTTTAGGTCTACACTACTGGAACTAGGTGTTTTAAAACCAAATGTTTTAACAATTACGTTCATTATAGTATATGCACCGAACATTATAACAAAACCTACTATGCTCCACAGCATGTGTTGCTGGCCAGTTTTTCTTGCAGTTGGGTCGTTAGACTTACGCATAAACTGTACTAAGCCCCACAAAAACAGGACAATAGCAACAACAAACAAAAGGTAAATAAGCGGGTTGATAATGTTGTCAGCAACCGAAACTATTATACTATCTGCATTGTTAGCTGCATAAGCCGTAGTGGTAAACATGTTTAAGTTAAATTAAATACATCTAGCACCGTTCCAGTGGTATCCAGGAGGGCAAGGTACATTAGGCGCGCCACCGATTGGGTTGCCTACACCGAATAATGATATAAGGAATGCTGAGATACCCCATATAGCTACCATTACTGTTAGACCCATAACACCGTTTATCATTTTCTTACGATTATTGTCTTTGTCTGCTGCATCAGCACGAATGTACTGCACAACTGACCACATAAAGAAACCTGTTGCAATAATAACAAGACCAGGAATTATGTATGTATTTAGTACTCTAAGAGAGAATATTAAAATAGATTCGAAATACCCAAATTGTGGTCCAGATTGTGCAAATGCAAATGCTGGTACCATTAACGCGCCCGCTCCGATAATAAATTTTTTCATTTTATTTAAATAAATTTTTAATTACTTATAATGCACGTTTGCTCCACAATGGAAACCGTGATCATATTTCTATTATACCACAGTAACAGAAATACAAGTACAAAACTGTTAATTACTGAACCCTGGCCCCTGTACCAAACGGGTCGTTACCAGCCCCTGTACCAAACGGGTCGCCACTACCCCCAACTGTACCACCTGTGTTGGTATTTGTTCCACCACCTGTATATCCTGTCCAACCGCTTTTAGTCAACGGTGGTTTAACTTGTGGTATAAAACCAGTATCTATACCTAATGTGTTGCCTAAAACAGCCACAATGCCCCATATTGACACCATAATAGTTAGGGCTAAAACAGACCATAACAAAGACTGTCTGTTTTCAGTTTGTTTTGTAGAATTTGCAGATTCTTGAATAAATTTAATGATTCGCCATAAGAAAAAAACAAAAGCTGTAGTTGTTAGTATAGGCATTACATACGCGGCAGCAATGTCTGTAATCTGACAAACTACATTTTGTAGGGTACCAGGGTTTGTACTGCAGGCGGCTAATGCAAAACTTGGAGCCAACACAGCGGTTGATAGAATGCTTATTTTTGTAAAAATATTTTTCATATTATTATTATACTCTAATTACTAACTTCCAACTACTGACTGGAATGTTTTAACTATAATTTCTGTTATAGTCCACGCACCTAGGAATATAATAGTGCCTATTACTACGTTTTTAAGGTTACCACGAGCGGCCTCGATTTTCTTTGTGTCACCACCAGCAAATATAAACTGGAAGCCTGACCAAATAAAGAAAACAACGGCAATAGGTACGCCTATTTTTATAGCCAGATCTGTAACTGTACCTAAGAAGCCCCAAAAGTCGTCTGTGCGTAATGGGTTTTTAAGTGTAAAATCAAACGCACCTACCTGTGCAGGGGCAGTACTTGGTGAGGCATTTTGGCGGTTGTTATTTGCATTATTAGAGTTATTGTTTGCATTGTTAGAATTACCCGCACCAGTGTCAGCAGATGTATAGTCAAACAAACGGAAAACTTTTGATTCAAAATACTTTTTACCAGACGAACCAGTTACAATAACTTTAACATTGTTACCATTAGCGGTTTGTAGTGGAAAGTCTTTATAATATTCACTTGCAAACACACCTCTGTACGGGTACAGGTTTGCAACAGGACTTTGAAAAACATCATTTATAATAGTTTTTACATTTGAAGCCAAAACTTCAGCATTACTGGATTGTACAACAGTAACAGTTACAGACGTATCAGCACTACTGGCAGGAATAGTAAAATCTGTTAAATCTACAACTATGTTCGACTGCATTACATCGTTTAGGGATGTTGCTTTGTCGGAGACATTTTCTACAACAAGGTCAGCTGCAGTATTATAGTATGTACCTTCTATGGGGGTTATAACCTGCGCACCAGCAAATACGTTTGTAGCGCATACAACAAGAGGTAGTGCAACAAGTATTAGAAACAAAACCTGCTTTCGAATATTCATATAATAAGTCATGTATATAGTATAAAACAATCTAATAAATTAACAAAACGTTAGTTAAAGAAAACATCAAAACTTGGTGTTTCGCCGGCTAGTATTACTATGACAGTTTTTACTATTAGCCATGCTGCCAGTACCCATAGGTAGCCTTCTAGCAGTGTTCGCATGCTTTTTTTAACATCTGCTAATGTTGTAGGTTTGGCACCACCTACTGAACTGGTGATCATTTTTATACCCTGCCACATTAACATAATAACAAATACTGGTGTAACAAGTTTATAAACAACAAAGTTTAACCCGAAACGCAACAAACCCATAACATGCTCAAACGTACATGGGTCTTTCAAACCGCCGTCGCACAAAATAAACCCGCCCGGTGTTGCAGTAGGTACACCTACGTCCGCTATAGCCAGCATAGGCACAGCTATAATAAAAGACAGTACTACAAATGCTGTTGTGTGAGCTATTACTTTTTTAAAAATTTGTTTGTTCATATATTTGTTTTAGTGGTTAGTATATAGAGTAAAGCGAACAGTGATTTAAATTCCCTATTCGCTTAAAACTGTTCCCTATACCCTATGGGTTAAGTATTGCATTTAATTCCCTTTCTAGTTTAGAAAGTGCATCGACAGAAGTTAACCTACCAGTAGACACATCAGAAACCATAGATCCAAATCTATTTGTAGTTTCAGTGCTGTTAGGGTCTAACCAGCCATGTGTAAACAGTGCTGATTTATAAAACACTGGTGCATATGTTGTTTCTGGTTTAGCAGCTAGTAGAGTACGGTCTGCTGGGGGTAAAGTCATTGCTTGTGCAAATTTAGTTTCCATGTCTACTGCCGTCAGGGCGTACAGGCCGTTATATGCAGCTGTAGGTTGCAAAGAAGAAGTTGCTATACCTATTGCATAGATGTTTCCGGTTGTATACGAAATGTTGGCGTCTTTTAACTGTGGCATAGATGCAGGTGCAAAATTTAAGTTAGGGTTACGTTGGCGTAGTTCAAAAAGTTCGCTAGCAAAACCTGGGTATATAGCCAAGCTGTTTTGTATAAATGCAGTTTTTGCGTCAGGCATTAACTTGTTCCAGCTATAGTAGTCTGAAGTTGGGTTTGAAAACTGCATAAAAAAGTTTAGCATTGAAACCCCGGCATCAGCATTTCCATATACAGAATTTGTTATATTTGCATTTACAGTATCGTTATATGGGTAAACAATTGGTATTCCAGACTGACCGAACAATGTTATTAAAACATCTTTTGTATAGGGCATGTTTTCAGCTAGACCAAAAGGTACTGTAGCAGTTGCAAATGTACCATTACTATTTTTCTTAGTAATTTGTGGCGCTATAGTATACAGTTCGTCCCATGTAGAAATAGGGTTAGCAAAACCTGCACGGGCAAAAATGTCTCGGTTATAGTACATAACCATGGGGTCAATTAGTACAGGCAGTCCGTATGCACCAGTTTTAGTTAACAAAACGTCTGTGCCGTCAGCATATGTTTGCCTAAATGTTGCCTCTGGGTATGTTGCAAACGGTATAATGTTTACTTTGTCACGAATAGAATACAATGTTTTTGTGTCGTATAACAGCAAATCTGGACCGTTTGCATTTGCTATGGCTTCTAGTAATGTATTTCTAAAATTATTTGCGCTGACTTCGCGATATATATATTGCAGCGTCGGTGTTTTACTATTGTCTAACATTGGCTGTATTTTTTCTGCCGGTAATACACCCCATAATGTAACTGTTTGTAATGTATTTGAATTAGACGAACTGCCAATTTTAATTTTGCCTGCAAAAACTAATATAGCTAGTATAAAAAATGCTATACACGCTATGACAATGGCTATTTGAAAAAAGTTTTGTTTATCGTTCTTCATTTTGTTTTATTATTATCTATATAGTATAGCATAATGGTGGGCACCCGCATTAACAGTTTCCGCCCGTTTCAGGTTTAATTTAGACGTCAGCGTGTCTAATGCAACTGTTGTTACTAACTGAGCAGGTTTTGGGCCGGCACCGATAGATGTTTCCTTCCAGTCGACAACTAACAAACGGCCACCATTTTTCAGCAACCTTGCGCATTCTGCTAATGTTACATCTTTATGTTCAACTTGAAACAAAGTGTTTGCTAATATTACAACGTCGGCAACATGGTCGGCTAGTTTTGTGCCGTGGTCGCGCTCAATGTCGCCCCATATAACACGCACATTACCCACACCTGCATGTTTAGTATTTTGGTCTATAACATTTAACAATTGACGCTGAACTTCAACTGCATACACTGTACCGTTTTTACCAACATGTTTAGCACAAGGTATAGAAAACGCACCCATACCTGCACCCATATCTACAACAACTGCGCCGGGCGCTAAAAAAAGCTGTTTTATTATTGCTTCTGGAGATTCAAACATACATGTATTATACCTTGTAGTAAAACTTTTACCAATAGTAGACAAATAAAAAAAACTTAATCGCTTTCACGACTAAGTTTTTGTTGGACTAATACATGCGGTATTAGTTAGATGCTACTACGTTCTTCTTCTGTGGTAACTCTATAGTAAAGTTCATTGACCTACTGCTTTCATATTTGCTTGGTGCGCCTGCAGAAACTTTTACAAAGTGTACGATGTCCCAAGTTTCATGGTTCGCATCCATGTATGGCGTCTTTATATCAACTCGATACATGCCATTAAATGAGGCAAAGTCGTATACTTGGCCCTCATCTAAAAACTGTAACAAGCCTTCGTATTTTATTCTGTAGTTATTTCCGCATTTTATTGCAAGGAAACCTACAGAAGTAATACCAGCACCAATATAGTGGTAGGTGCCTGCACCCATACCATAAATGACACCGGGCGTAGTAACCCGCCACTGGATTGAACCTTTTATTGTGTCCTTTCCGACACTGGTAATGTGGAGTTTGAATTCCACAGATGGGTCTATTGCAACGCCGCCGTAAACTTGTTGTGTGGTCATTACCATCGATAAATTTGATTCGTCAGGGGCGCAGAAAACGCCAATACGCGAATCTCCAACTTGAAATTTATAGCTTGCATCATTTCTGTTAATCTGTGCAAAAACATTTGAACAAAATAACATTGCTCCGCAGAGCGCGATTGTTGTAAATAACTTATTCATATAGGGTGTGCCTTTTCGGCTAATTAATTGGTTTAGCAAAAGCTACTTTCTGCTTCGGCTAGGCTTTGCCTAGCGCTAGATAACCTTTGTTAAACCAACTAATACACATGTATCATTCTCCCTGTATTATAGCAAATATACAGGTTTTGTCAATAGCCACCATTTCCCAGACGTCCAACGTCTGGGTTATCCACAAGCACAAAAATACCCTGTAAAACCAAGGTATTTTTGGGCTAGATAGCGCTTTAGACCATATCTACTTAGTAGTCGGACTACTAAGTTTATTTATACCCTTCTGCTTGCAGGTGGAATAGTCGGGCGTATTCGTTGTTGTTTTCTATTAACTGTTCGTGTGTGCCGTATTCGTGTAGTGCACCTTCCTTTATAACTGCAATAGTGTTGGCATTACGTACTGTAGAAAAACGGTGCGATATCATTATAATGGTTTTGTCCTTAGAAAACTTTTCTAAGGTTTCAAATATTTTTGCTTCGGCTTCAGCGTCTATTGAACTAGTCGGTTCGTCTAGAACCATTACAGATGGGTCACGGTAGAACATACGCGCTATAGCTAGTTTCTGCCACTGACCTACAGACACATCCACACCATCAGTATATTCTTTACCCAAATGTGTTTTTTCTTTATTAGGTAGTGACTGCACAAAGTCTGCTTCTGCAATATGCAGACTATTTAACAGTTTCTTGTGGTCTATAGTGCCTGTGTATCTACCTAACGAAACTAGGTCGTCTACCGGTATGTGGTATTTACCATATTCTTGGAACAATACACCCATGTTTTTATACCAACTTTCCAGATCGTAGTCCTTGATATTAACACCATTTAAAAGTATTTCACCTTCTGTTGCGTCGTAGAAACGGCAAAGCAATTTTACAAAAGTTGTTTTACCAGCACCATTTAAACCAATAACGGCAACTTTGTCACCTGCGTTTATTGTTAAACTAAAGTCTTTTAATATTGTTTTGTTAGTACCCGGATAAGTAAATGAAACATTTCTAAATTCTATTATTGGGGGCACATCGGCCAATGTTTTAGTGCCTGTATTTTTAACAATAGGTTCTACGTTTAAAAATTCATAGAAATCTTTTAGGTACATGTAATCTGGGTACATATTACTTAGACCTTTAAACATAGCAATCAATGTTGCAGTAAAAGTCAAAACGATAGACAACACGAACACAAATGAACCTATTTGTAATTGATTTAATAGAACTTTATTAAATAAAATTATAAAAATAGAAAGTATACCAGCTTGTGCAATGAGTTCTGAAACAAACCCACGTGAACGTAATTTCTTTTCATTTTTAAGTTGTTTTACAAAAACTTCATCTAAAAACCCTGATCTAAACGACCTAAAATATTCTTTAGCTTCTGTTAACTTTAATTCAATATAAGTTGCAAAATCTTCAAAATAATTTCTGAAAGCCCAATATTTTTTACGTTTTTCAGTATCAACATCATTGCCCCATATGTACCAAGAATCATTTCCATATGCTACCTGAACAAACAAAGTTGGCAATGTTGTTACTATCATAATTAACATACTTATTTTTGAGAAATGGTATAAAGTTACAGAACTAACAACTAGAGTGACCAAATTTAAAATTAATAACCAAAAACGAGAGTAGAAATTACTTATAGCGTAAACGCCTTTATTGCTTACTTTATTAACTAGGTTGGTATACGATTTATCTTCATGTAACTGAGGGTCTACTTCAACACTCTTACTAATTATTCTATTATCAAAATATTGATTTAGTTTAAAATGAAAAATTGTTTCGCAATAGTTTTGGAAAACCATCATTATACTAGGCAGAGCAATGATGATCATAAATATAATTAATGGAAAAGCAAAAACCAAAAAATTCCTATCACCTGTTTGTAGTATGTTTATTATATTACCTTGTATAAAATTTCTAACATAAGGAATAAATGAAGCTACCAATGATAAAAAAAGATAGCCAGTCAGTAGCCAAGGACTTTGTCTAAATGCTATTTTATGAACTGTATAAGCTTTCCGAACCATGTCCGGAAAGCTTTTTATTGTTTTTATGAATTCTTGCATGTTTTAATTGATATAGATTAATTAGTTATCTTTTAATTTTTATTAGAAATACTTTAATTAAGAATGTGGAATTATCTATACAACTCTACACCTACTGCCGTGCGGAACGCATTTACTTTATCTTTAACTTTTTCTCTGATTCTTTCTCCGCCTTTTTTCAAAATATCTATCACCAATTCTGGATTTTCTTCGTACTTTTTACGTTTATCTCGCATGGGTGCTATAAATGTATCTATTTCCTCAACTAGCATTTCTTTTGACTCTTTGTAACCTAATCCGCCTTTAATGTATCTATCCCGCAAGATATTCAGGTCTGTTTCATTTAAGAATAGCTTGTGAAGTGCAAAAATATTGCATGTGTCTGGGTCTTTTGGTTCTTCAGGAGCTTTGGAATCAGTCACAATACTCATTACTGATTTCTTAATTACTTCTTTGTCTCCGAAAAGTGGGATGGTGTTACCATAACTCTTACTCATTTTACGACCATCAGTGCCAGGGACAATTGCAACCTCCTTTACAATTTTTGCTTCAGGAAGTTTAAATGTTTCTCCAAAAATTTTATTGAACTTTTGTGCTGTATCTCTCGCGTATTCAACATGCTGTTTTTGGTCTGAACCAACAGGAACTATGTCTGCATCTTGAATTAAAATATCAGCCGCCATTAGCATTGGGTAATCAAAAAGGCCAACAGTTACATCTTTTACTTTTTGACTTGCATCTTTATATGAAGTTGCTCGTTCAAGAAATGACATAGTCGTTATGCAGTTAAAATACCAACATAGTTCTGTTACATCAGACATGTCAGATTGTTTGAATATTATAGCTTTTTCAGGATCAAGTCCTGCCGCTAGATAATCCATAGCAACATTTAAAGTGCCTTCTGATAGTTTTTTCTTGTCTTGTACTGTGGTTATGGCATGCAAATCAACAATTATAACCCTAGTATCGAAATCTTCTTGCATATCAACAAACTGCCTAAGAGCTCCGAAATAGTTGCCCAAATGCAGAATTCCTGACGGCTGAATACCTGAAAGTAATATCTTTTTTTTCATAATTTTTTTGTGTTAAATAATAGTAATCAATAAAAAGACTACTTTCGCCAAGATTTGTCAAATTTCTTATGATTATTATACATTTGCATAGTATATCATAAAAGCGGCGGTCATCAATGCGTGATAGCCTTATAATTTACAGGAAATCACCACAATCCACACAATCTACATTTTGGTTAGCATTGCCAGTGTGTGGTACTATGTTTGTACACATGGCTAAAGACACACACATCCGTATACCACCACAAGACGTAGACGCTGAACGCGCTGTTATCGGTTCTATTATGGTGCGTTCGGGTGCTATACACGACGTGTCTGACATACTAACCCGCGAATCTTTCTATTTTGAAAAACATGGCATGATATACGAAACCATGTTGGAACTTTCATTGCGTAGTGAACCTATCGACATACTTTCTTTATCTTCCCGTCTAAAGGAAAAGAAAATGTTAGATGCAGTTGGTGGTAACGCAGCATTGGCAGACATTGCGTCTACTGTGCCTTCGTCTACAAATGCGAAATACTATGCAGAAATAGTTCAAAAGAAAAACATACTTCGCGAACTTATACGTTCAGCAGACACTATTGCCGAACTTGGTTTTGCCGAAGGCGACATGTCTATAGAAGAAGTGTTAGAACATGCAGAAAAAAGTTTACTTGAAATGAAGGCGCGCCCGAATTCAAAAAAGTTTACTGCTATCAAAGACGCAGTTACTGAAGAATGGTTACGTATTGAAAAATTACACGAGAATAAAGGACAGCTTCGTGGTGTGCCAACTGGTTTTACAAAACTCGACGATATGCTAAGTGGCCTGCAACCTTCTGACCTTATTATATTGGCCGCGCGTCCGTCTGTTGGTAAAACAACATTTGCCCTAGACATTGCCCGCCATGCTGCAACTGTACACAAAGTTCCTGTTGCAATATTTTCATTGGAAATGAGCGCCCACCAATTAGTAAACCGTATGTTGTCTGCTGAATCTAAAGTTAATGCTTGGAACTTGCGTACAGGTAATGTAACAGCTCAATCAGACTTTGCTGCATTGCAGGAATCTATAAGTCGTTTAGCCCAAGCCCCAATATTTATCGACGACCAAGCTGGGTCAAACCTAGTGCGTTTACGTTCTATTTGTCGACGCATCAAGGCAGAACATGGTTTGGGTATGATAGTTATCGACTACCTACAGTTGATGAGCACCATGAAAAACTACGACAGTATGGTTAACCAAGTTACTGAAATTTCTCGTGGGCTAAAAGGTTTGGCTAAGGAATTTGATGTGCCTGTATTAGCATTGTCACAGTTGTCGCGTGCAGTGGAATCTCGAGGTGGTAAACCTCGTTTGTCTGACTTGCGTGACTCTGGTTCCATCGAACAGGACGCCGACATTGTTATGTTCCTACACAACGAAGACAAATATAAAGAAGAATCTGAACGCACAGGTATAATGGAAATACTAATCGAAAAACACCGTAACGGACCAGTTGGTAAAGTCGACCTTATTTTCGACCAGAAAACTACCAGCTTTATTAACATCGATGGCCAGTACCAAAGCATGGCCCCAACTACAGCAAAACCTGACAAGTATAACTTGGATGACTTCTAAGCTATAATAACAATACGAATGAATCCACTCGACACACTAACTCAATATTTTCGTGATTTCCCTGGCATTGGAGAAAGACAAGCCAAGCGTTTTGCATATTATTTACTTACCAAGGACGCAACATTCTTAGAAAACTTTGCCGAAAGTATAACTACATTAAAAGAAGGTATAACAGAATGTGGTCTATGCCACCGTTTTTTTGCGCATACTATAAACCAGACAGACAGTGTATGCGAAATATGTAAAGACCCTAAGGCTGACAATACACAAATTATAGTTGTCGAAAAAGACGCAGACTTAGAAATGATACGCCGTAGTAAAACATATAATGGACTTTATTTTGTATTAGGTGGTGTAGTGCCAGTACTGGAAAAAAACCCAGAACAACGTGTACGCATACGGCAATTGATGCAACGCATTGAAGGTTTGGCCGGTACTGTAAACGAAATAATAATTGCCATGTCACTGACACCTGTTGGCGAACACACCGACGAATACATACGGATTGCATTGAAACCAGTTACCGAGAAAAATAATATTAAAATATCTTCTCTAGGACGTGGTTTGTCTACTGGATTAGAACTAGAATATTCTGACACTGCTACATTAAAAAGTGCATTGGGCAACAGAAAATAGTTTGCGAAAATAAAAAAACTTAGTAGTCCGACTACTAAGTTTTTTTTATTTTCTAAACTAGTTTAGTATACCTATTTTGAAACTTGCTAGTTCAGATTCTGGTCTTGATTGGCCACCATGTTGGTTGTCGTACGCACTTGAAGCGTCTTTACCACACATACCTAATATTGCGCGTGCACCGCCGGGGTGTTGGTTTATCCAACTTGTAACGTCGTAAACTGAGCCATTTACTGCTGTCCAACAACTACTAGCTGTTGCATGTGCAGTTACGTCTGACATTGTGTACCCTGCTACTTTTGGTTTAGTTGTGGGTTTTGTAGTTGTTGTGTTAGTTGTATTTGTTGCTGGGGTTGTATTTGTAGATGTGTCTGTTGTAACAGTGTTTGTAGTGTCATTTGCAACTGGAGTTGTTGTGTTTGTATTTTTCAAAACCACAACAACACCAACTATAACAACTAGCGCTATAATTATACCTATTGTTTTTTTCATAATTTCAATTCTAAACTTAAGACTAATATCAAACTAGTATACACCGAGTTTGACACTATTTCCACTTTTTACCTACGTACGGTATACCTTTTATTACATTTTTAACATAAGCTGCACCTTTGCGGTATATACGATGCATTTTATTTTTCTTATTAGCCAGGTCGTTTATTAAACCTTCGCGCATGTTGTCTACAACTGCATATGGGTCTGTACTTTCTGCATCTGCATAATACTTGCGACCACCAAATGTAATGTGTACATCGCCACGGTATATTTCGCCTGATTTATGTTTAGACATTTTAGAAACATCTACATATAACACTTTGTCTTCGGTTGGGTGTGTCATGAATTTTTCTATCCCTTCGAAGCGCTTCATTACATAGTCACGAATATTGTCTGCTGCTTGAAAATTACTTTCTTTAATTATTATATTCATTGTAATTTCGGTATAAATTATGTTTTTTCTATACCGTGTTATATCTTCCGGGTAGTGAAAGTTTACATTAATTCGATGTAAATCGAATCGCACAAAGTGCTATGTAAACTTCTACTACCCGGTCTTGCGACACTTCTATTATACCATATTAAAAATTCCGCAATTTGCGGAATTTTTAGAACAATAGTGGAAAACTTACACCTCAAAAATTACCATCCGTAGTACGAATTTGTGCCTAATTGTAAACCAAGGTAACCCATTATAGACATTCGTCCACTAGTTCCGTAGTTATATGTGTTGTACCCACTACCATAACCACTATTGTAGCCATAGTTGTTGTACTGGTTATAAGAATTGTAGTAACCATTACCATATGTATCTACTGGCATAAGCTGTGGTGTAGCTGATGCATAATTGTACCCGCTGTATTGTCCATATGTATTGTAACCGTAGTTTTGTGGGTACTGCTGGTATTGTTGCTGGTAACCATAGTTTTGTGGGTATTGCTGGTAAGATTGTTGGTAGTATGGTTGCTGGTATTGGGCCCCACAAGACCTGTAGCATGCGTTTGCAACACTAGCCAACCCAAATGTAGCCATAAGCCCCATAAACCCTGCAATTAATATTATTCGTTTCATACCCCAGATATACCACCAAAATGGTTGTTTGGCAATAGTATTATACACAAGGCACTTGCAAAATTTTTTAGATCGTTTATAATACTTTTTATAGAAATATATGAAGTTATACGGGCCTTTAGCTCATCTGTAGCGCATCGTTAAGCACAGAAAAGTCATAGGTCAATATATAAGTAGAAAGTTATACGGGCCTTTAGCTCATCTGGTAGAGCACATCATTTGCAATGATGGGGTGGCAGGTTCGAGTCCTGTAAGGTCCACAAAATAAAAACGCCCTCGGGCGTTTTTATTTTGTGGACCTTAAGTACAGTGCCTGCGCACTGTACGCCAGGACGAGAACGCCGGAACGATATTTTTCTAGCAAGAAAAATCGTGAGGCGGTGCCCAGACAAAATTTTTTGACCGAAAAAATTTTAGTCGCGGGCGAGTCATGTAATTAAAGAGTCCTGTTTTAAACTTATTTTATATACCACCTCCTCACCTCTTCATCTGTTATACCCGATTGTTCGCGGATAGCAGACACTACAGAGTGGTCGTCTATTAAATGCACACGGTCAAGCGAAGACAACATTGGCGCCTTGCCTTCTTTAACAATATAACTAGCTAATACACTGTCTGTATGTGTAAACAAATGCATTAATTTTGTTAATTCTTTATGTATTAAGTCTTTATAGTGCACTGACAACGGAACTAACTTACCGGTAGTTGTAACAGCAATAGAAATATATAAATCATGGTTACGGAAATTTCTTAAAACCAAAACTTCTACACGGTGGCCTAACGGACGTTCTTGAACATATAGATCAGTGTCGCGTGGTGCGTTGTCTAACATTGTATGTAGTTCAACATTTGTTTTTGTACTGTGCCAGTTTGCCCCGTCCCATACACGCCATGGTGGTGGAAGTGTTTTATGTATTGCAGACACAACCGCAGGTACACTATGGCCCATTGGTATGTGTGTAGTTACTGCATATGGAAAGTTAACTTCATAAGGTGTTAGGTATTTTTGCATCAATGCCCTGTTTGTAAACAAAGCACATTCTACATCAGACGGAGCCATGGTTGGTATACCAAGTCCGCGGAATGTTGCCACTAATGTTGTTGGTATATTAAAAGTTACGTCAACAATACAGTCTACAAAACGGTCTACCATAACTGGTATCAGTGGTTTACCACCCATAAACAACTGGCCGTCAGTGTCTATTAATAAATCTACAACAGTAACACTACCCTCCAACAATGTTGCAAATTTTTTACCAAGGTGTAGCGACTGTTGTGTATTAACACTACCACCACGAAGTATGCCGACCTTTTTTGTATTCATGTATTTAGTATACAGTGAATAGCTGATTTTTACAAAAATCACATCGCGTAGTGTCGATTTGACGCGATCTGTACAGTGTAAAAAACTAATTTAGAAAACTTTTACCACGTTTTAGTTTGTGGTATGCAATTGCAAAACGGTGGGCTTCGTTGTTTACCAGTGTTATAGCTTGTTTATGGGCAGTTACAATACCCTTCGCACCTATTAGGCCACGGGCCTTATGTTTGTCGTCTTTAACTAATGCAACAACTGGTATGTTAAAGCCCTTTTCTTTAACTATTTTTTCAGCTACATTTTTCTGAACTTCATTACCATCCACCACAATTATGTTTGGTAGTTCCCATTTATTATGCCCTAAACGTCTGGTTAAAACTTCTGCCAATGCGGCAGGGTCGTTGGCACCTTGCACTGTCTTTATCTTAAACTTACGGTATTCGTCTTTATTAAGTTCAAACTGTTCCTGTACCCCACGGTATGCAGGTGCAACTGCATTTATAACTGTCATTACCCCTACCATGTCTTTGCCGGACAAGTGGGCAATGTCATAAGCCTCGATGCGAAGCGTAGCAGGAAAAGATTTATCAGAACCTGATTTTGAAGGCAAACTGTACTTATCTGAGACCGCCGCAGAAAATTTTGCTTGGTCGCCGCTTTGGGCGAAAATTTTCGAGGACAAGCGACCTTCTCGCTGGAAAGAAGGGAGCGGTTGAAGAGAAGTATTGTTTGCCGGAAAAATGGAATTATCATTCTTAATTAGTGCAATGTCATTAATATGCGTTAGGGCAAAAATTCTTTTTTTAATGTCGTTAGCCTTTTCAAATTCTTTTACTTTGGCATATGCCAACATTTCTTTTTTCAGATTTGTTATAATCTTTTTCTTTTTACCTTGGAAAAATAGTTTTAGATTAGTTATATTTTTCTTGTATTCAACAAACGGTCCTTCCGAAAAATATCCTTCCCTCAAACCGTTCGTCGACTTCCTGCGGTCTCCTCGCTTGTCCGCGAAAATTTTCGAACCGGAGTCCGACCAAGCAAAATTTTCTGTGGCGGTTTTCGACAAGGACATTTTCTCTCCAGTACCAACATCAGGAGTCAGTCCTAATTGTCGATAAAATTCGTAGTTGTCGCGTTTACTAGACGCGTCGTCGCGGTATGGAAAAATACGACGCACTATTTTCATGGCTTCTTTTAGTTGACTACCATTAGTAAAAGGCCCATACATGTCGGTATACTGTACAGTTTTTTTAGCACGACTTACTTTTGCGGTTTTGTTTTTAGTATCAACATCCTTTTTACGCACCATTAGCACCTGGGGCATTGCCTCGGCAGTTATAACCACACACAGAAAACTTTTACCATCTTTTTCTTTAGTGTTGTATTTGGGTTGGTTTGTTTTTATTAAGTCAGCTTCTAATATCAATGCCTCTAACACACTATCTGTTTCCTGCCATTTTATATTGTCTGCCTGGGTAACCATATCTACCAGAAACATACCCCGCATATTTATAAGGTCGGTAGAGAAGTAACTTTGTACCCGCGACCGCAAAGATGTTGCCTTGCCAATATACAAAATAACCTTCCCTTTCATGAAGAAATACACCCCTGGGTTGTCTGGTAGTTTTAGTTTTTTGTATTCTTGACTAGTCACGGTTTATATAGTAACATAAATTTTAAATTTATACATCATGACAATAAGTAACAGACTTTTAATTTCAGTAGTAGTTGGTTTCTTGGTGGGGTGTTTCTTTCATGTAATACTTTTCCCGGTAGCAAGTAAAAAGATACTCGAACTTAGTGGTGGTATGCTGATAGCCATATATCTTTTTGTAAGACTCGGGCAGGTTTTTACTAAAAAATAAATTACTCACAAAAGCAAAGGTCTGAATATCCTTTGCTTTTTTTATTTTATTACTTTATTTTTTGTCGTAAACTTTTCTTTAAGTATTTGCCTGTATAAGACTTTGCATTATTGGCAACTTCCTCGGGTGTGCCCTTGGCCACCACTTGCCCACCGGCTGTACCGCCTTCGGGGCCAATGTCTATAATGTAGTCTGCACATTTTATAATATCCAAGTTGTGTTCGATCAGAACAACAGAATTACCTTTTGTAACAAGCAGTTGTAAAACTTCCAATAATTTGGCCACGTCGTCGTAGTGCAAACCAACAGTTGGTTCGTCTAACAGGTATATAGTTTTTTCTACATGTGGTCGGTATAGTTCTGAAGACACTTTTACACGCTGAGCTTCACCACCAGAAAGTGTTGTCGCGCTTTGGCCCAATTTTACATAGCCCAGACCCACGTCCATAAGTGTTTTTAATCTGTCGTATATGGCAGGAATGTCGGCAAAGAAAACAATACCCTCCTCAACTGTAAGTTGTAATACTTCGTATATATTTAGTTTTTGTTGTTTAGAATCTACAGCTGTTTTACCGGCCCATTTTACTGTTAAGGTTTCTTTGTCGAAACGCTTACCACCACACACGTCGCAAGTTACATATACTGTTGGTAGGAAATGCATTTCCACCGCTATTTCACCATTACCTTCGCAGGCTTCACAACGGCCACCCTTTACATTAAAAGAGAAGCGGTTTGCTTTCCAACCACGGAAACGTGCATCTTCTGTTGTAGCAAACAAATCACGTATATGGGTAAATGCGCCAGTATATGTTGCAATGTTTGAACGTGGTGTACGGCCAATAGCAGACTGGTCTATAAGCACAGCCCGAGAAACATATTCTGTACCAGTAAAGTTTGCACAGTTGTACACCTTGGCAGTTCTAAATTTGCGGTCTAGTCTACCCTGCAAGTTTTTATGTAGTATTTCGTACATGAACGAACTTTTACCACTACCAGAAACACCGGTAATACATACCATGCGACCAAGTGGAACTTCGACGTTCATATTTTTAATATTAAAAATATTTCCGTTTGTTATTCTTATAGTACCTTTGTCTTTAGTACGGCGTTCTTCTGGCACGGGTATCATAATTTCGTGGCGTAGGTATGCCAATGTGCGTGAATTGTTTGTATTTTTCTTTGCAGCTAACAAGTCGTCTAGGAAACCACTTACTATAACCTGGCCACCGTGCACACCAGCCTTGGGGCCAATCTCAACAATGTAGTCTGACGCATATATTGTGTCTTCGTCGTGTTCGACAACTAGAATTGTGTTGCCCAGGTCGCGCAAATGCAAAAGTGTTTTAATAAGTCTGTCGTTGTCGCGTTGGTGCAGGCCAATAGTAGGTTCGTCCAACACATACAATGCACCAACTAGGCGCGAACCTAATTGTGACGCTAAACGTATACGCTGGGCTTCGCCACCGGAGAGTGTGTTTGCTGTACGGCCAAGTTGTAAATAGTCCAGTCCAACATCTAACATAAAACCGAGTCGGGCAATTACCTCCTTCACAACTGGTACAGAAATGTCTTTTTCTTGGGGCGACAAAGTTAAGTCCATGAAAAACTCCATGGCCTCGGCAATAGTCATTTTAGAAACTTCAACAATGTTTACCTGTTTTTTACCTGAACGTACAAACACATGTAACGCTTCTGTACGTAGTCGTGCACCGTTACAAGTTTCGCACGGTTCTGTACCACCAAAAAATTTAGTACCTATACCGTTACATGCTGGACATGCACCATATGGTGAGTTAAATGAAAACAAACGTGGTTCCACCTCAGGGAAAGAAAAGCCGTCGTTCTTACACGCAAACTTAGCAGACATTATAAACTCATCGGCACCTAATATAACTTTTACCAAACCGTCTGATTCTAACAATGCACGTTCTACAGCTTCAGCCAGACGTGTTCGACTGCCTTCCTTGTCGTCTGTAAATTCATGCACGGCAAAACTGTCGACAGTTACATCTATGTCGTGCTTTTTGTTTTTATCAAGTATTATTTTTTCGCGTAGGTTTTTAGACTCGCCATTAACTAGTACAGTACTGAAACCTTTACTTAGTAAGTCGTACAGCATTTGGTAATGTTCGCCCTTACGGCCACGTAGTACAGGTGCATATATGGCAATGTTTGTTTCGTCCCATTCGACACCCATTACTTTTTTCTTGCCTGTTTTTAGCTTCTTAGCATCGGCAATTTTTTCTAATATAAAAGCAATAATTTCTTCATTAGAAAGTTTCTTAATGGGTTCGTTACAAACTGGACAATGTGGCTGGCCAACACGTGCATATAGTACACGAAGGTAGTCGTAGATTTCAGTTATTGTAGCCACTGTTGAACGTGGGTTGTTTGAACGACTTTTCTGATCTATAGATATAGCTGGCGACAAACCAGTAATTTCGTCTACATCTGGTTTAGGCATTTGGTTTAAGAATTGGCGGGCATATGCAGACAAACTTTCAACATAACGGCGCTGTCCTTCAGCAAAAATAGTATCAAACGCTAGTGAAGATTTGCCTGAACCTGACATACCAGTAATAACCACCATTTGGTTTCGTGGCATTTCTACATCGATATTTTTCAGGTTATGTGTTCTGGCACCGCGAACCACAATACTGTCTAGTTGTTTTGATTTGTTTATTTTTGGCATATGTTTTTATTTAGATCACTATTTTGTACCTCACCCACCTTCTTTCAGAAGGCACCCTCTCCTACACTAGTAGGGGGACAAATACAGTAACATCACCCGTAGGCAGAGATAGCACAAGGGTGTCTGTATTAGATTGGACATAGTATAGCATTAAAACACTGTTTGACAAAATATAAACAAATATGTATCATGTAATAAAAATATAGTTATGTATACAATAGAAAATACACTTAAAATACTACACGAATCAGGTGTAGAAGTGCCTGAAATTATAAAAACAAATGAAATAAGTTTAATAATTCTCGGTTTTCATAAAGTTGAAGAATCACTAAAATGTGGTCCTTGTATTCCAGAATGTGCAGAGTGTCCTATAGGACCAATTTCTTTAGAAATAATTAATGAATTTAAGAGTAAACTTGAGAAAAACTTAGACGGAGCAATGTTGTCAAACGAAATTGATTGGTTAAAATCATATCAAGGAACACCTTACCCTTGCAACAAACAATACGTTTTAAATTCTATTTATCGGCCAGTAGATAATGCAATTATATTTGGCCTCATAGAAAGTAATTATTTCCAAAAACACAATCCTTTCCAACTAATAAAAATTGGAAACGCTTGGCATAAAATTCAAAAAAATTAATAATTTTAGGGGTTTAGCTCAGCTGGCTAGAGCGTCTCGTTTGCAACGAGAAGGTCACCGGTTCGAACCCGTTAACCTCTACGAAAGCCATTCAACGTTGAATGGCTTTTTTTATTTCTCCTCGTCCGAAGTCCGGGCGGACATTCTTTCTAATAGCACCCCTATCTCGTCTCGCAATATTGCGGCGGTTTCGAAGTCGAGTTCCTTCACAGCACGTGTCATTTCTTTTTCTTTTATCTTTATTATTTTGTCGTAAACTTTAGACTTTCTGTCTTCGTCACTAATTAATGCATTACGAACAATTTCGGCTTCGGTTACAACACCGGCAACCTTTTTAGGTTTCTTCGAATCTTTAACTAAACGCTCAAACAGTGAAATGTCTAAATCAAGTTCGGCATTTACAGCCTTGGCATGTGCAGATTCCATTTCCTGTGTAATGTCATGAATTTTCTTTAATATTGTTTTTGGGGTTATACCGTGTTTTTTGTTGTATGCAATTTGCACATCACGACGGCGGTTAGTTTCGCCTATTGCACGTTCCATTGAACCAGTTATATGGTCGGCATACAATATAACCCGACCTTCCGAGTTACGTGCAGCACGCCCTATGGTTTGTATTAACGAAGTTTCTGAACGTAGAAAACCTTCTTTGTCGGCATCCAGTATGCCTATCAATGCAACTTCAGGCAGGTCTAGACCTTCACGTAGTAAGTTAACACCAACTAATACATCAAACGCACCTTGGCGGAATTTAGTCAGTATTTGAATACGTTCGATAGTTTTAATGTCGCTGTGTACGTATTCGGTTTTTATATTTTTTTCTTTTAAATACGCAGTTAAATCTTCGGCCATTTTTTTAGTTAATGTTGTAGCAATAACACGAAAACCACTGTCAATAGTTGCCTGCGCTTCAGTAATAAAATCTTGTATTTGACCCAAATAGGTTGTAGGTTTTAGGTTACGGGTTGTAGGATTAGCTACCAAGTTTAATTTTTTATCTATAACCTGTAACCTGTCACCTTCAACCTGTGCGGTTACCGGCTTTATAATTATAACCGGATCCAACAAACCAGTTGGGCGTATAATTTGTTGCACGATTTGCGCACTTTCTTCACGTTCAATAGCACTAGGCGTTGCACTAGTGTACACAACTTGTTGAATAGATTTTTGGAATTCTGCATATGTTAACGGGCGGTTGTCGCGTGCTGAAGGCAAACGAAAACCGAAGTCTACCAATGTTTTCTTTCTTGATTGGTCGCCAGCATACATACCCTGCAATTGTGGCAATGTAACATGCGACTCGTCGATAATAGTCAGAAAATCGGCCCGCTGTGCATTTTTTGCATTTTTCCCCTCGCCTTTTGAAGGAGAGGGGCTGTGGGGTGAGGTATTCATAGCAAAATACGAAAGCAATGTTTCAGGTGGTTCGCCGGCAGATTTACCAGACAGGTGGCGTGAATAGTTTTCTATACCAGAACAGTAACCAACCTCGCGTATCATGGCCAGGTCGTATGTTGTACGGCGTTTTATGCGTTCAGCTTCTAGTAACTTACCTTCTTTTTCAAATACCTTTAACTGTTCGTCTAATTCTTTTTTAATATTTTTTACAGCACGGTCAACTTCAGTTTTTTCTGTCATAAAGTGTTTTGCTGGAAAAAGTATTATTTCTTTTTCTTCACCAAGTAAATGTGAAGTAACTGGATCAATTTTTAAAATCTTTGAAACTTGTTGCCCTGAAAATTCTATCTGATAAACAAAAGTTTCTGACACAGGCATAATGTCTACCCTGTTACCAATAGAACGGAAGTGTGCGGGCATAAGGTCGGCATTGGTACGTTCAAACTGTACACCAACTAACTTCTTCATTAGTTCGGTGCGTGTCATAAGTGAACCAACTTGTATTTGTGTTAATTCCTTTGCATATTGAACAGGACTACCCAAACCATAAATACACGAAACAGACGCAACTATAATAACGTCTTTACGTGTTAACAGTGCCGCAGTAGACGCATGACGTAGTCGGTCTATTTCTTTGTTTATTTGTGCGTCTTTTTCTATGTACGTATCTGTAACTGGCATGTATGCCTCGGGTTGGTAGTAGTCGTAGTACGACACGAAATAGTGCACAGCCGCATCAGGGAAAAACTGGCGGAATTCCTGTGCTAATTGTGCAGCGAGTGTTTTGTTATGGGCAATTATAAGTGTAGGTTTGTTTATTTGCTGTATAACATTAGCCATGGTAAAAGTCTTGCCAGTACCTGTGGCACCCAACAATGTCTGTTTTTGCATGCCTTTATTCAACCCACCCACCAATGCTGAAATAGCATCTGGCTGATCTCCAGCCGGAGCAAAGGAACTCTTTAGATTAAATATAGGTTTTGGTGTCACTGAAGAAGTATACTACCACATCCCGCCTCGTAGCAAGTTTGATCTTAAACTTTGATATCGGGGGTCACCAGAAGGTTCGAACGGGCTTGATTTTCTCAAAAATCATGTCGGCCGGTGTCGATTGAAGGTCGACCTTGAATACAGACTTTGACATTACTTGTATACAATACCCTATTTAGACAAATAAAAAAAGCCGCGTAGCACAACGCGGCTTTTCGGTTATTGTTTTTCGCTTCCCAGGGTATGCGATATACAGTCAAACTGTATATCTGTAGAGGGTTACTCTACAAGGTTTCCCCATTCGGATATTCCCGGATCAAAGGTTGATTA
>CAZUZL010000009.1:0-10167 GCA_964625065.1 uncultured Candidatus Saccharibacteria bacterium
TTTATTTCCCCTATCCACAGCTGGTTTTTAATAAGTGTAGTATAATGGGTACATTATGATAAAAGAATTTAAACAATTTTTGTTACGCGGTAATGTAGTAGATCTAGCGGTCGGTGTTGTAGTCGGTGCAGCGTTTGGTACCATAGTTTCGGCCCTTGTGTCAGACATATTAACACCATTTATAGCAGCCATAGCCAAGGTGCCAGACTTTAGTGGTTTGTACTTTACTATAAACGGTAGTCAGTTTATGTATGGGCATTTTATAAACGCCATGGTTTCGTTTCTGTTAGTTGCTGGTTCTGTATTTTTCTTTGTTGTTAAACCAATGAATGTATTAATAGTAAAAACTAAAAAAGAAGCACCTGTAGACCCAACAACTAAAAAATGTGCCGAATGTTGCATGGACATACCACTAGACGCCCGCCGTTGTGGACACTGTACCCACGCAGTGATGTAAATTTTAAATACTTGACTTTAATTAAATATATTTTATAATATACATATGACTAAATTTAACCCTATTCCAGAAGACAAACCAAACGGACCAGTGACCCCAGTAGTGGCAACACGTTTTAATCCATTAGATGGAAGTTTTAACAAGCAAGAAGCTACTTCAGTTGAAAAAGAAAAAGTAGATAATGAAATACATTCAGTAAACAAATCTACTGAAGTTATAAATGAAGATTTAAATACTCAAGAAATTAGAATTTCAGAACAAAGATCGAGAGTTGGAAAATCATACCCCATGCCAAGAACTACATTGAACACAAATAAAATCAAGTTCAATCCTCTAGAAATAAACGGCAACAAAAAATTTGACATGCTAGATGTAGACCAGTCAAAAACAAAAAAACCTTGGTATAAATTCTGGTAATATAAAACCCGTCATTTATGACGGGTTTTATATTATCTATTATATTTTGCCATTATTTCAGCTTCTACCTCTGCCCTGTCGCGTCCGTATTTTAGATAAGACAGTTCCTTAAGGTTTTCTACTATTTCAGGGTTGCCCTTTGGGTATGGGGCCAGTGTCATATTAAATGGTTTTGTTGCGGGTACACCGTTTACTATCATCGACATATACGAATGCAAGTTTTCAAGTTTTATAATGTCGGTTGCATCGAATGTTGGTGCAAGTTTAGTTTCAAGGAATTTTGCATCTTCCGGAGACACACGCATTATAGACATAGAACCTACGTTACCAAAAATTGCGTCTTTTATTTCTTCGGGTAGCTGGGCTATGTACTGGTGGGCAACGTTTAGACTTAGTCTATATTTACGTGCTTCAGAAAGTATAGATGCAATAGCTGGTGTGGTTACGTTTTGGAATTCGTCTATGTATAGGTAGAAGTCGTTCATTTTCTGACCATGCATGTCTACACGCGACAGTGCGGCCATTTGTATTTTACCAACTAATATCAAACCTATCAGGTTTGCATTTATTTCACCCAGACGGCCTTTCGACAAATTGACCAAAAGTATTTTCTTCTCGTCCATTATTTTACGGAAGTTAAATACAGAATGATGTTGGCCTATAACAGGGCGCAGTATGTCGTTTGATATCATTGGGTCGAACTTACTAGAAATATACGGAACAAAGTTTGCTAACCCCTGGTCGCCTGTTGTTGCCTCTGCGGCTTCCCAGAACTTTTTAATAATTGGGTTTTTACATTTTGCCAGTTTCATGTCGCGGAAAGATTTTTCCTGTAACACACGAGTTATTTCCAGTAGCGTACTACCACTTTCAGGGTCTTCCATTATTAGCAACGCTGCATTACGGAAATATTGTTCGAACATGGCACCGCCCTGGGCCTTCAAGTCGAACAGTTGGTTAAATATACCCAACAGGTCGTTGATAACAAAAGTTTTTTGTTCTGGATAACGTTCATCGAATTCCAACATGTTTAGACCCATTGGTCTGTCAGTATGTGCTGGGTCAAAATATATAACGTCGTCTATGCGGTTCTTCGGTATAAACGACAATATGTCTTGTATGTCAGAACCGTGTGGGTCTATAAAACAACAACCGTCGCCGTTTTCTATGTCTTGTTTTATAAGCTGTTTTAATGTAACAGTTTTACCAGTACCTGTTTGACCTATAACATATAGGTGGCGCATACGGTCTTCGCGACTATACACAACTGGTGTACGCACGCCACGGTATTCGTTGTAACCTAACACAATGCCTTCTGGTGCCATACCTGCAGGTGCAGGGGCTTCTTTAACATTAGACTGCATAAGTGTAGCAATGTTGCCAATACCCCATGGGAAATGCAACATAGTTGCTAGTTCTTTGAAGTTTAGTGGAACTGAATCAGACTTAGAAAATTCGCGGAATGTAAACATGTGTATTGTGTCTGAAAGGTTTTTTTCAGAACGTTTCCATACACACCCATTAGACGCCGGTAAACGAAACTGTTCAAAAGCACTTTCTATGTCGTGTTTTGTACGTTCGGCACGTACACTGTCTTCGGCAGAAGTTAGAATGCGTACATTAACAGCCACCATTGGGCGTTCAAGTTTTTTCTTAATAGAATTTATTACGTCTTGTTGTGCATTACCTGTTACGTCTTTCTTTTCTTCATTCTTATCTTCATCTTTACCTGACATACCAAAGAAACCGCCAATTTCTTTTATAAAAGCTTTGCCTACTTCTTTACCTTCTTCGTCTTCTTTTGTTATTTTGTCGCCACGTTCAGCAGATTTTAATAAACCTTGTATTTCTTTTTCAAAATACTGTGGTTCTGGGCGCATAACAAACTGTATTGCAGCACCTTCGCCAGTACCCGCAACACGGCTAAATGTATTTAGTAGTATTGCTAATGGGTCTGATTCGAAACTTTCTATTGTACGCAAACTAAAACACGGGTTGTTTTCCAGTTCTAATGTAGACGCAACAACTGCGCCCTTTGGGGTAAATATATTAAAATCGTCTGGCATGTCTACTATGCGTGCCTGTGGGTGTATAGCCAAAATTTGTTTTTCAAAAAGTTCGGCAGACTGTTCTGGAATTGAAATATAAAATGCCAGTTCTGGTTTGTCGTTTGAAACCGCTATTTCTATAACGGCACGCAGTTCGTCTTTGTTTTTTGCACCACCCATGTACTGCATACCAGCAAAAAACTGTTCCATGGCACCAACCAGTTCCTTGAATGTTCGTTTGTCGTCGGCAACCTGTTCAGGCAACGAAAGCTGGAAAGTTTTCATGGTTAGTGTTTTGTATAAACTTGTTCCAACTTCTAAACCTTTTACTTCGTGCATAGACAATAAATACTGCACCAGAAAACGGTGGAAGTCGTCTTCTATGTGCGGGTTGTTTAAACGCATTACTGCGTCCATAGCGTTTTTAATACCTTTAACTTCTACTAGACCCACTAGTTCTTCCATAACACTGTCGTGTTCTTCGGGGTGTAGACGTAGGGCAATGGCTTCGTGCTCGTGGTCAGCCATTTGCAAACCTTCGTGTAGAACTTCTTTGGTTGGAATATTTTTATATTCCTGTAAAGTTTCGCGGGCTAAAGCAACGCGTTCTACAACACTGCCTTCATTCGTTAGTTTTTGTTCCATTTTCTGTACTTGCCCACGCAAATACGCCAACTCTTCATCAGGCGTTAAAAAATGAGGTTTCTCTATTTCGAATGTTTCCATTGGTATATTATAAAGGTTTTCTATAAATATTGCATGTTTTTAATAGTGCTTTCATAACTTTACAACACAGGGTATAATACATAAATGGAGTATATACACGAATTAGAAAAATTAGCCGAAAAAATGCGTGATGGCACCATAACCCAAACCGAGTCTGCCCAACTTACTAAACTATATTTACGTTTTTTAAAGGAAGTAGACGAATCTATAAGCATCGACACATTACGTAACAAATTACAAGCTTAATATAAATTTTATGGAAATAAACGAAGAAAAATTAGCAGAAAAAAGTTACTCGTCTTTTTTAGAATCTGACGGTATACACGAAGTTCCACCTGAACAACAAGAAGGCATGGAAGACGAATTAGAAAAAATCGACCAACACGAAGAAAAAATATCTGAAAAATTAGATAAAGTAGATCTATCAAAATTAAGTCCTGAAACAAAGAAAAATTTATCTTTACTTGGACGTTTTAAAAGTATTTTTGCAGGTAAAACCCAAGAAGAAAAAACTCTTGATGCAAAAAGAAAATTTGAAGCTAAAAAAGCTGAATACCTAGAAGCTGTTATGGAACACCCGACAGCAAGAAATGTTTACAATGAACTATTAAAAACAAACCCAGAAAAAGCTGACCTGTACCTTGAAGCATATAGTTATTACGGACTTCCACTATATTGGCATGACGACGAACAACGTTACGGTGGTTCAAAACCAAGTATCAACTAAATTATATAAAACACTCACATTTAGTGAGTGTTTTATAATTCAGGCAGTGCGTCTTTCAAACTATAGTTACCAACTTTTGTTCTGTGTATATTATATGCCAACGCCGGCACACCTAGTTTTACACCTATGTCTACTGCCAGCTGGCGTATGTATGTGCCAGACGAAACGTCGGCTGTACAGTTTAATAAAACAAAAGTCCCAGAGTTTATAGAAGTACCCCCACCCGACCTCCCCCTACTATAGGGTGAGGAGGAAATTTCAGCATGCAAAAAACTACGCCACAATTTTAATATTTCATCTTGCCTAAAATCCCCCACTACTGGTTCTATACGTGCATGTATTTGTTGTAATAGTTCAGTGCCAGTAATACTTTCAACACTATTTAACACACACCGGCTGATAGTTACATTATGTGTTGGAACTACGTCTGGCTTTGTACCTTCACGTGCATATGTCCACAGTGGTTTACCGTCTACAGTTTTAGAAGAATATAGTGGGTATGGTTGGTTATATGTTTTTGCAAAAGATTCTATTGTTTTTTTATATTTTTTTTGCTGTTCGGTTGCGGAAGCAGAAAGCAAATCTGAATGGTCTTTTTTCGTTCCAGCAGATAGTGAATTTTTAGGTCCTCGGATCTCCTCACGACCTTTTTCACCTTCGGCAAAAATCGTTCGGCCAGACCATAAAAATTCACTGCCTGCTTTCACTGTCTCTGTTACCTTACCTAAAATGTCCCCCGTGTCAGTTGCCGCACCTAACAGTATTGTAAATTCATATGTTTTTGTGTGTTCTAACATACTGTCTTTCTTGTGCACGTCGTCGCCGGACAAAACTAACAACAAACCACTGGCCATAGGGTCTAACCGGCCGGCATAAGTTACCTTTTCGTATATACCGTGGTCGCGACAAAGCCGCTCTAGCGCAGCTAAAGGTGTCTCGCCTTCTTTTTTATTGACCAAATGTATCACGTTTGTAGTATAGCACATTTAAAAAGGCCTTATTTTACATAGTAAAACAGGTGTTTTATACATATATTAAACAGTTGACTTTTCGGCTGTTTTGCATTAGTATACATAGCACGAGCAAACACTCGTTTACTATTTAAAACAGTTTTATATCCTTGCAAATTAGAATAAACAACCAGATACGTGCAACTGAACTTCGAGTAATCGACGCTGACGGTACCAATCTGGGCCAAATTACAACCAAAGAAGCATTGGAAATAGCCCAAAGGCAAGAACTTGATCTAATCGAAATCTCGCCCTTAGCTAACCCACCCGTTGCAAAAATCATGAATTATGGTAAATTCATGTACGAGCTGAACAAAAAGGCTAAAAAAGCAAAGGCTGGTGCCAAAGCAACCGAAACCAAGTCTATACAAGTTAAAGTAGGCACAGGCGACGGAGATCTAGCCCTAAAGGCTAAACAAGCTTCTACCTGGTTAAAAGAAGGCCACCGTATAAAAGTAGAGCTTTTCTTAAAAGGCCGAACAAAATATATGGACGAAAACTTCCTAAAAGAACGTTTAGACCGAGTGTTACACCTAATAACCGAGCAATATAAAGTAGCAGAAGCCCTAAAGAAAGTTCCGAAAGGTTTAATGCTAACAATAGAACGCGAGATAAAGAAATAAATATGAAAACAAACAAATCCTATTCAAAACGACTTCGTGTCACAAAAAACGGCAAGATAATGGCTCGCAAGCCTGGTTTTAACCACAACAATGCGAAACAATCTCGAACCACACAACTAGCCGGCAAAAAGGCAGTTAAGATGGTTATGGGTAACCGTGCTCGCCGCCGATTCTTAGTAAACGCATAATTATAATTCACTGTCCCCTAACCACTAATCACTTAACACTAAATATATGACAAGAGTAAAACGAGGTGTAATAAAACTAAAGCGACGTAAAAATGTCTTGGCACAAACCAAGGGTTACCGTTTTGGACGTAGTACAAAAGAAGCACAAGCAAAAGAAGCAATCTTCCACGCAGGTATGCATGCATTTGCACACCGTCGCGACAAAAAGAACGACAAACGTCGTCTATGGCAAGTTCAACTTAACGCTGCACTTCGCCCACTAGGAGTTACCTACTCTAAATTTATCGGCATGATGACAAAGAAAAATATTGCATTAGACCGTAAAATACTTTCTGAACTTGCACAAACAAATCCAGAAACATTCAACAGAATCGTAGAAACAGTAAAAGCATAAAAGCCGAACAATAAAAAATCTGCTGGGGAGTAACCCCCAGCAGATTTTTTATTGTTCGGCTTTGTTTTATTTAAATATATAAAAACAAAATAGCTCCTATCGCACTGCTACCTATAATTTTCTGCTGAAAATTTAGTCGACTCGCCCGGTCGGCTTGCGTCAGGCAGTGCTCCAGGACTATTTTGTTTTTACCGCACTATCTTTTTGTTTTCTACAACTAAGGCTAGTATTTTTTCTACTAATACCTTAGGGTCTTTGTCGAATACAATATGGTCTGAAGAACGGCCACTACGTGCCAATATGTCACGGAATGTGTCTGCTGTATCCCAGTCGCCTTCTAGTATGCCGATAGGCTTGTTGTCTTCATAAGCTATTGTAAATTCGTGTATGGTACCTATACGGCCACAGCCGAATATAAGAGCGTCGCAACTACGTGTAAACAATAAGTCGCGTCCAGGAAAGCCGAAACCTGTGTATATAATAAGGTCTGTAAATTCAAGTGGCAGGTGCCAGTTGTTTACATGGTCGTCGGCATTTGTAGCTGGCGACAAACCTATAACAACACCGTGTGCTTCTTTGGCACCCATAGATGTCCATAATGGAAAACCAGTAGTAGCACCAGTAACTAGTATGCCACCTTGTTCTACAACTTCACGGCCAAGTTCCTTGGCTAGGTCCAGTGCGTGCAAACCACAGTGGCCAGTTTCAGCTGCACCAGATACACCAATTTTTATTTTAATATGGTTATGTTTGTCTCCATTACCTATAGGTCCATTGTAACAAAGCAACGTTTGTTTCTTTTCTACGGGGTTGTCTACACGGATAGCTTTTTTTACGTTGTCATCATTTACTTGCATTGGTACATTTTAGCACAATAGCAGTTCAGTGTCACCCGCTTGTGGTGCAATAGCATTTACACCAAGGTTGTCGCGAAGTTTCTGTACTAAAAACAGTTCGGCTTTTGGTTCGCCCATACAAACAAAAACTTTTTGTACTCGGTCTTGCATTTGTGCAACGAATTCTAACAAATGGTCTGAATCTTTATGCCCTGAATACCCATCGATTTTTTCTACACGCGCACGTATTGGCACTTCTTCGCCTGCTATGTGTATAGATTTAACACCATCTTCGATAAGTCTGCCCAATGTGCCCATAGACTGGTACCCTGTTAGTAGCAGTGTGTTGTTTCGGTCTGGTAGGTAGTTATGTTCGTGGTGTAGTATACGACCGCCATTAGACATGCCTGAACCTGCAATTATTATTTTAGGGTTTGGTGTATGTAGTATTTGTTTAGAATCTTCTGTTTCTGGTGTTACTTTTAAACCAGGGAATGTAAAAATGTCTCCGCGACTATGCACACCGTCTTTGGCTTCTTGGTTAAAATATTTTGTATATTTATGGTATATAGATGTCAGTCGTATTGCTAATGGCGAATCGAAAAACACAGGCATTTGTGGTACGCGTTTGTTTTCTACAAATTCGTTTATTTCAAACAACAGTTCCTGACTACGTTCTAGTGAAAATGTTGGTATAACTAATACACCTTTTCTGTTGTAGTTGTCTTCTATAACTTTTTCTAACATTTTACGGCGTTCGTCGCGGTGTTCGTGGTTTCTGTCGCCATATACTGATTCCATTATTAGGTAGTCGGCGTCTATAGGGTCTGTATCGCGTAATAGCGGTGAAGGTGAATTACCAAGGTCGCCTGTAAATACTATTTTTTTAGTTCCATAATAAATTTCTAACATTGCCGAACCCAGTATGTGGCCCGAGTCTTTGAACTGACATTTAAAACCGTGGTCTATATTTATGTCTTGGTAGTATGGAACACCTTCCCATAATGAAAGTGCTTTTTCTACAATTTGTTCTGTATACATTTCTTTTACGCCAGGGTGTTTAGTGTCATGGGCCATAATGTTAACAGTATCCATTAGCATCGGTAGTGCCAGGTCATGTGTAGCGTCGGTAGATATAATGCGCCCATTAAAACCCTGCACAATAAGTTTAGGTATACGGCCAATATGGTCTACATGGGCATGTGTTACAAACAATATGTCTATTTCAGCTGGGTTATATAAAAAGTCGCTCCAGTTTGTTTCGTCAGCAGCAGCTGTACCCTGTTCCATACCACAGTCTATTAAAAACTTTTTACCGCCTTCTTCATTTTGTTGTAATAAAAAGTTTGCACCTGTTACTGCACCCGCGCCTGAACAAAATTTAAGGGTTAGTGTTTTTGGTTTTACTGTGGTATTTTCTTGCATATGTATATATTATAGCATATGCCTATCTATAAAGAAGAATGCGGTTATAGCACCGGCCATATCAAAACATAAATCAGAAAAAGAATCTAATAACATAATTAAATTATTATGAAAATACACATCAAAAGCGTATTCGTAAACTTCCCATAGAAAACCTACAGTTAAAACCAGTAAAAATAATTTTAAATACGATGGCAAAGGTTTTTCTTTCCGTATTTTTAGTAGAACATATACCAGAGCAATGGCAACAAAATACCCACCAGTAAAATGCATAGGCATGTCAAACCACCAAATAGTCGAATACCAATAGAAAAAATGAGCCCCGGTGTTTGCCAGGAAAAGTATTGCCATAGTTATACCCATTTCTACTTCTAATATTCGTTTCATGACTCTATTGTAGCATTTCTATTATTATTTTTAAAAACCCCCTCCGCCTTTGGCACCTCCCCCTTATCAGGGGGAGGAAATTTTTTGAAGTTACTGCCCTCCCTTGATAAGGGGAGGGTTAGGGAGGGGTTTATAATAAAAAACCAACCTTACGCGTTTTCATTACATGGCCGCGCTTTAATGGACATTGCGCGGCATGATTGCTGGGGCAATCAGCTTCGCCGTAAAGAAAAAACCAGCTTTCGCTGGTGTTTTCTTTACGGCTATCTGGTATGCATTAGCTAGTTAAAGCTAAGTGGGTAAAGCGCCAAATGGATTTAAAAATAAATTTGGACTACGATTCCCTATAAGTATATTGTTCTAGTTAATACTTTACAAGATACCCGTGACTACATTTTATATCCACACGACAACTAAATCAATATAGACAAACCCGTACATTATCGTTTATTGCACCTTATGTAGTAATGTTGCTACACCGATGGTAAATAATAACCTTATTATTTACGGTCAGAATAAATAAAATCTGAATCTATTTTTTGGTATTCGAATATTTCACCTTCAGCAAAGAAACGTGCAACTTCAGCAACACCGTTTTCTGCACTGTCAGATGCGTGCACTATGTTAGACTGCTTGCTCATAGAAAAGTCGCCACGTATTGTACCACCAGCGGCTTCATAACCTGCTGTTGGGCCAACTATAGTTCGTATTGCACCGATAGCGCCATGCCCTGCTAATGCCATAACAACTACAGGTGAAGACTGCATAAAGTTTTTAATAGTTCCGAAGAATGGTTTGTCTTTTAAGTGGCCATAGTGTTCTTCTAATACTACATCTGACAAATGCACCATTTTAAGACCAACTATTTTCAAACCTTTTCTTTCAAAACGGTTAATAATTTCCCCTAATAAATTACGCTGTATAGCGTC